>JAGRIH010000048.1 GCA_020443345.1 Halioglobus sp. | reverse complement strand
CCTATGATGCAGCAGTTCCTCAGCATCAAGGCAGAACACCCCCGGGACCTCCTGTTTTATCGCATGGGGGACTTTTACGAGCTGTTTTTCGACGACGCCAAACGCGCGGCGCAGTTGCTGGATATCACACTGACCGCG
The DNA here is from genome assembly GCA_020443345.1 of Halioglobus sp. GTDB lineage: Bacteria > Pseudomonadota > Gammaproteobacteria > Pseudomonadales > Halieaceae > JARRPM01. Next base: position 23,367 of record JAGRIH010000048.1, on the reverse strand, counting down.
CGCGGCAAGTCCGGGGGCGAGCCCGTGCCCATGTGCGGCGTGCCCTACCACGCGGCCGAGAGCTACCTGGCGCGGCTGGTGAAGGCGGGCGTGTCCGTGGCGATCTGCGAACAGATCGGCGATCCCGGCGCCAGCAAGGGGCCGGTGGAGCGGCGGGTAGTGCGGGTGGTCACCCCCGGCACGCTGTCGGACGAGGCGCTGCTGGACGAGCGCCAGGACAACCTGCTGTTGGCGGTGACGCAGCGACGCGAGCACTACGGCATCGCCTACCTCGATCTGAGCACCGGCCGCTTTCGCGTACTGGAAGTGACGGGTGATGAGGCGCTTACCGGCGAGTTGCAGCGCCTCAACCCGGCCGAAACGCTGTATCACGAGAACATGTCACATCGCGCTGTCACCCAGCGCAAGGGCGCACGCAGCCAGCCGGCCTGGGAGTTCGATGTACAGAGCGCCCGCCGCGCCCTGAACGCGCAATTCCAGACCCACGACCTGCGCGGCTTTGGCTGCGACAGCCTGGATCTGGCCCTGGGCGCCGCCGGCTGCCTGCTGCAGTACGTGAAGGACACCCAGCGCGGCAACCTGCCGCACATCCGCGAGCTGCGCCAGGAAAGCCGCAGCGATGCGGTGATCATGGACGCCGCCACGCGCCGCAATCTGGAGCTCGACACCAACCTGGCCGGCGGCGACAGCAACACCCTGTTTGCGGTGATGGATCGCTGCGTGACGGCCATGGGCAGCCGCCTGCTGCGCCGCTGGCTGCACCGCCCGCTCACCGACGTCGCCACACTGCAGGCGCGCCACTGCGCCGTGGCCGCACTGGGCGATGACTACCGCTACGCAAGCGTGCGCGAGGCGCTCAAACCCATCGGTGACATGCAGCGCATCCTGACCCGCGTGGCGCTGCGCTCGGCGCGCCCGCGGGACCTGACCCGCCTGCGCAGTTCGCTGCTGGTCCTGCCGCAACTGCGCGCCGCACTGTCGGGCGCCGACGCCCGACGTCTGGCGGACCTGCACCGCCAGGCCGGGGACTACCCCGAGCTGAGTGAATTGCTGCGCCGCGCGCTTATCGACAACCCGCCGGCGGTCATCCGCGACGGGGGCGTCATCGCACCGGGCTACGATACAGAGCTGGACGAACTGCGCCAGATCAGCAGCAACGCCGGGGAATTCCTGTTGCAACTGGAACAGCGCGAGCGCGAGGCGACCGGTATCTCCACCTTGAAAGTGGGCTACAACCGCGTGCACGGCTACTACATCGAGATCAGCCGCGCGCAGTCGGACGCGGCGCCGACCAGCTACGTGCGCCGCCAGACGCTGAAAAATGCCGAGCGCTTTATCACGCCGGAACTCAAAGCTTTCGAGGACAAGGCCCTGTCGAGCAAGAGCCGTGCCCTGGCGCGTGAAAAAGGTCTGTACGACGCGCTGCTGGAGCGCCTCAACGAACGACTGGCGCCGCTGCAGAACACCGCCGCAGCGGTGGCGGAGATCGATGTGCTGGGCACCCTGGCCGAGCGCGCGGACAGCCTCGAACTGTGCCGGCCACAGTTCTGTACCGAGCAGTTCTTCGAAGTGGTGCAGGGGCGCCACCTGGTGGTGGAACAGGTGCTGGAGGAGCCCTTTATCGCCAACGACACGCTGCTGGATGCGCAGCGCCGCATGCTGCTGATCACCGGGCCCAACATGGGCGGCAAATCGACCTATATGCGCCAGAACGCGATCATCGCCCTGCTGGCGCACATCGGCAGCTACGTGCCCGCCACCAGCGCCAGGCTGGCGCCCATCGACCGCATTTTCACCCGCATCGGCTCCTCCGATGACCTGGCCTCGGGCCGCTCCACGTTTATGGTGGAAATGACCGAGACCGCCAATATCCTGCACAATGCCACCCCGCGCAGCCTGGTACTGATGGACGAGGTGGGGCGCGGCACCAGCACTTTCGACGGCCTCAGCCTGGCCTGGGCCGCGGCGCTGCACCTGGCGCGCTCGGTGCAGTCCTTCACGCTGTTCGCCACCCACTACTTCGAACTCACCCGCCTGCCCGAACAGTGTCCCACCATGGCCAACGTGCACCTGGACGCCACCGAGCATCGGGACCACGTGGTATTTATGCACCACATCCAGGAGGGACCCGCCAATCGCAGTTTCGGGCTGCAGGTGGCAAAACTGGCCGGTATCCCGGGACCGGTGCTGCAGGCGGCACAGAACAAGTTGCGAGAACTGGAGCGCGGCGCGACGCAGCAGCCGCGCGGTGGCGCGAGCGCCGTGCAACCGGCACAGGAGGACCTGTTCAGCGCCCCTCCGCCCCACCCGGCGACGCGGGCACTCGCCGCGCTCGACGTCGACGGTCTGAGCCCCCGCCAGGCCCTGGAAAAGCTGTATGAGTTGCGCGCTCTGCTCGACTGAACTGTCGATCGAACTGAGGTCGCCCGCTACCGCAGGAGACGGTCATGGGCCTTCAATTCTGTGCGTCTTGCGGGTAAAATGATGCACCTTCACGGCATCTTACCGACTTATCCAGAGGCGTTTCAGGCATGACATTTGTTGTAGGCGAAGACTGCATTAACTGCAAGCACACCGACTGTGTGGAGGTTTGTCCGGTAGACTGCTTTTACGAGGGGCCGAATTTCCTGGTGATTCACCCGGACGAGTGCATCGATTGCGCCCTGTGCGAGCCCGAATGTCCCGTGGACGCGATTTTTTCCGAGGATGAACTGCCCGAAGACCAGCACGTGTTCCTGGAACTGAACGCGGAACTGGCCGAACAGTGGCCGTGTATTACCGAGATGAAAGAGCCGCTGCCCGACGCCGAGGAATGGGCCGGCAAGCCCAACAAACTGGAGCACTTGAAGCGCTGAGAGCACGTCGGCACGCGCCGTCCCACCACACACGAGAGGCTTGTACCGCACCGTTACTTGAATTGACTGGCGCCAGTCGCTGCTGTGGACCGCACTGCGCGCGCCAGCAGCAGCGACGGCTGCCCGACAGTCAGTTGAACAGCGCGTCGCCGTTGAGTCCCTGTTCCTCCATGATGCCGCGCAGGCGCCTCAGTGCCTCCACCTGAATCTGCCGCACACGCTCGCGGGTCAGGCCGATTTCGCGGCCCACATCCTCCAGCGTGCTGCTTTCGTAGCCGCGCAGGCCAAAGCGGCGCGACACCACTTCGCGCTGTTTCTCCGACAACTCGTCGAGCCAGGCGCTGATGCTGTCTTTGATGTCGCTATCCTGCAGCAACTCGGACGGGTCGCTCTCGCGCTCATCGGCAATCGTCTCCACCACCGAGCGGTCTGAATCCGGGCCCACCGGCGTATCCACTGAGGTGACGCGCTCGTTCAAACCCAACAGGCGTTTCACATCCGACGCGGGTTTGTCCAGCAGCTCGGCGATTTCCTCCGCCGAGGGCTCGTGGTCGAGTTTCTGGGTGAGTTCGCGCGCGGCGCGCAGGTAGACGTTGAGTTCCTTGACCACGTGTATGGGCAGGCGAATGGTGCGGGTCTGGTTCATGATGGCCCGCTCGATGGTCTGGCGTATCCACCAGGTGGCATAGGTGGAAAAACGGAAGCCGCGCTCGGGATCGAACTTCTCGACGGCGCGTATCAAACCCAGGTTGCCCTCCTCGATCAAGTCCAGCAGGGTGAGGCCGCGATTGATATAGCGGCGGGATATCTTCACCACCAGCCGCAGATTGCTCTCGATCATGCGGCGCCTGCCGTCCGTGTCGCCCTTGCGCGCCAGACGGGCAAAGTACTTCTCCTCGTCGGGGCTCAACAGCGGCGAGTACCCGATCTCATTGAGGTAGAGCTGGGTGGCATCCAGTGACTTTTCTATTTTGCGGGCGGTGTTGGCTTTGGCGCGATCAAAACTGTCGTCGTCGAACTCGGCGGTGATTGCGGCGCCCTCCTCAATGCTGCCAGGCGGCTTTTTGCGGCCGGAGTAAATCCGCTCGTTGGCCCTGGTTGAAGACCGTCGCGACGCGGCGCGTCCGGCCGGGCCGCGTTTCAAAGAACTGGATCTGACTGACTTTTTCGGGCCGCTACCAGTCGACTTCGCTTCCATGCCCATACCTCGTTTTCCTTTACCTTCCGGGTGCACTACCCAGAGTATTTTTGCCGGGCCGATCAGATTAACCCATTGCGCTGACGCATTTCAAGAAGACCTGCGGGCATTACCAACAACGCTAGCGAACGCAATCTTTTTGGCTGCGGCGGGGCGGCCACCGCGCGTGTCATCGCCGCGGCAGCAGCGTTTGCGGGTCGATGGGCTTGCCCGCCCTGCGTATCTCGAAATGCAGCTGCACTCGATCGGTGCCCGAACTGCCTTTGGTTGCGATCTGCTGCCCGGCGCTGACGATAGTGCCCTCGGCCACCAGCAGACGCTCGTTGTGCCCGTACGCGCTGAGATAGACCTCGTTGTGTTTCACGATCAGCAGTTCCCCGAAGCCCACAATGCCAGTGCCGGCGTAGACCACGATGCCGTCCGCCACCGCGTTTACGGCGTCGCCGCGCCGGCCGTCGATGTCTATGCCCTTGTGCACGGTGGTTGAGTAGCCGCGCACCACGCGCCCCGCGGATGGCCAGCGCCAGGCGGTCACCTCGCGCCCGGTGTAGGTACCCAGGGGATTGCTGGTGATGACCGGCGAGGGCGCCGCCGCGGCGACCGGCATCGGTTGTGCCGGCGCCGGCTGTGCCGGTGTCGAAGCCGATTTCGGCGCCGGTACGGGCTTGGCGACCGGGGCGGGTACAGGGGCCGCAGGTGCCGTGGCGCTGTTCGCGGGCGGGGGACGCGTGGCCGTGTGCGCCGCCGCCCCGGCAGCGGCCGGGGTGGCCGGGGCGGGCGCGGTGGCGGCGGGCGACGCGCCCGGCAGCGGCACACTGTGGGGCACAACCACCCGCAGCCCGGGGGTCACCGGAGCCGCCGGAGCCGGTTTCGCGGCTAGCGGGACGCTCTCGCGCAGGAACAGCCGCTGTCCCGGATAGATGGTGTAGGGGGCGGGTATGCCGTTGGCGGCCGCCACCTTGCGGTAGTCCAGGCCATAGCGAAAGGCGATGGAATACAGGGTGTCGCCGCGCTGCACCCGATAGGCAGCCGAGGTCGTGTGCACCCGGGACTTGGCGTGGCGGTCCTCGATGGGCGCGCGGGCATTGCCGCCGCAGGCACTGAGGGCGCACAACAGCAGGACACACAATAGCCCGCGCAGCGGCCCACTGGCGCGGAGCGCGACTGTCCTGCCGGGCGCGCCTGTCACACTGCGCCCGACTAGCTTTTGCCCCACCTGGCATCGATCAGCCAGACGGCGCCAAAGCCCACCAGCATCAGCGCCAGGCAGTACCACAGGGTCGGGTCCTGCCCGGTGAGCACCTGGTACTCGGCCGGCGATATCGGCACCTGCTGGGCCGGCTCGAGCTGTCCGTGGCCACCCTCCACCCAGCCCAGAACGCGCTTCCAGGGCCACACCACCACCAGCGAGCCACATAAAAAACCGGTGAGCAGGGCCATGGTGGCCTGATGAAAGCGGTGCAGCAGCCAGTACAGCAGGCGCGAGAAGCACAGCAGGCCGCTGAGCGCCCCCAGCGCGAACACCGCGAGAAACGGCAGATCCAGGGCTTTGACCGCCGCCAGCACAGTGCCGTACATACCGAGTAACACCAGGATAAAGCTGCCGGAAATGCCCGGCAGAATCATCGCGCAAATGGCCAGGAACCCCGACAGGAACACCCCGGCCAATCCCGCATTCAGCGCAGCGACTGGCGACAGCGCGATACTCAGCGCCAGCCCCAGCCCACCCGTCAGACACAGCACGCGCGGCGCACTCCAGCGCTGCACCTGCCGCAGCAGCACGCCGGCGGAAGCTAGAATCAGTCCGAAGAAAAAGGCCCACAGCGGCACCGGATAGTGCTCCAGAACCCATGAAATCACGCGGGCCAGGGAAAAAATACTGGTGGCTATACCCAGCAGCAGGGCCAGCAGGAAACCGCCGTTGACGTGGCGCCACGCGCCGCCGATATCCAGCCGCGCCAGCTTGCCGACAAACACTGCATCGACGGCGCGGATGCTGCCCAGCAGGGTATCGTAAATCCCCGTGATAAACGCGATGGTACCGCCCGACACGCCCGGCACGATATCGGCCGCGCCCATCATCATGCCGCGCAGGAACACACCGGGGGCGGACCGGCGGTTCATCGCCGGGTGCCCGGGCGCAGCGGCACGAAGTTGACGTCCTCGACAATTTGCGTGTCGAAGCCCTCGTGCGTGCGATCCACCACCTGCAGGTGCTGGCGCTCCGCTCCGACGGGAATCACCAGGCGCCCGCCGGGCGCCAGCTGCTGCAGCAGTTCCTCGGGGATGCGCTCGGGTGCGGCGGTGGCCAGAATCCCGTCGAACGGACCGCGTTCGGCCCAACCCAGAGCGCCGTCCGCATGGCACATGTGGACATTGCGCAGCTTTAACTGGCGCAGCCGCCGGCGCGCCCTCTGCTGCAGCGCCTTGATGCGTTCGACGCTGTACACCTCCTCGACCAGCCGCGCCAGCACCGCCGTCTGGTAGCCCGAGCCGGTGCCGATTTCCAGCACCCGCCGGCGCGGGCCGCGCGCCAGCAGCAGCTCGGTCATACGCGCGACGATATAGGGCTGGGACAGCGTCTGTGCAAAACCGATGGGCAGCGCCACGTCTTCGTAGGCGCGATGCGCCATGGCTTCGTCGAGAAACAGGTGGCGCGGGGTGGTGCGGATAGTATCCAGCACCGCCAAATCGGACACGCCCTGCGCTATCAGACGCTGTATCAAGCGCTCGCGGGTGCGCTGCGAGGTCATCCCGATACCGTTCAGATCGACCCTGTTCACCCCCCTGATCAAACGCTATATCCCCTCGTTATACTGCACGAGCTCGGCCAGCAGTGCGGTGGCATAGCTGCCAGCACCCAGGGCAAAGTCCAGTCGCAGGCTGCCATCATCACAAAACTGCCAGCAAAAGTCATCCGCCAGCACCCGCGCCGCCCGCCAGCCCATCGCCACAGACTGGCGTTCCAGGAACACACAGATCGCGCGGTGCGGCTCCAGGACCTGCGCCTGCAAGCGCGCCCGGTCGCTCCCGGCACGCGACGCGCCCGCACCCCACAGGGGCAGGCCCGGATGGACATCCCCGCGTTGCGCGCGCTCGCTTACGCCGGCGTCGGGACGCTCACAGGTAAACAGGCTGCGCGTGCCCTGTAGCAGGCAGACATCGCCCGGCAGTACCGTCTGCCACTGACCGCTCGCCACGCGCTCGCCCAACAGCGTGTTGAACAAAAAGGCGCGCAGCGCGGACAGGTACAGGCCGCGTCGGCTGCGGGTGACCCGGCGCCCGCTGCGCATCCACTGCCGCGCCTGCTGCAGGGTGGCGCCATCGCGGCCGAAGCGCTGCGGGCCAAAATAGTTCGGCACGCCGCGCTCGCGCACGCGCGCCAGGCGCTGTTCCAGCGCCGCGCGGTCGCCGCGCACCTCGCGCAGCGTCAGCGCAAAGCGATTGGCCCGGTGCACGCCGCGGCGCAGTTTGCGCAGGTGACGGGTGGCGGCCAGCACCTCGACATCCCCGTCGCGCTCCAGTTCCCGCCAGTTTGGCTCGGCGCGCCCGGCCAGGCCCACACTGAACCACTGCCGCGCCACGGCATTGCGGTCCTTGAGTCCGGCCAGGCCGATGGCGCCCGGTGCCACCTGCGCCAGCACCGCTATTGCCTGCACCAAGTCCATGCTGTTGAGCTGGCGCTTTTGCACATACAAAAAAACGTGTTCGCCCTCACCGGCGGGCTCGAAACCCAGCTCTTCGCTGACGACAAAATCCTCCGGGCACTGGCGCAGCACGGCGCTGGCACAGGGCGCGCCGTGCGCCCGCGGCCACTGCGGCGTCACGGAGCCACAGCTTGCAGCAAAACCACCGCGTGGGCGGCAATGCCCTCTTCGCGCCCGGCAAAGCCGAGCTTTTCCGTGGTCGTGGCCTTCACGTTCACCTGGCTCAGCGCGCTGTCCAGGTCCGCCGCCAGGTTGTCCCGCATCGCCGGGATATGCGGCGCCATCTTCGGTGCCTGGGCCACCAGGGTGGCGTCCAGATTGGCCAGTTGCCAACCCGCCCGGCGCACCCGCGCGGCCACATCGCGCAACAGCAGACGGCTGTCGATACCGGCGTTGGCCGGGTCGGTGTCGGGAAAGTGCCGGCCGATGTCGCCCGCGCCGATGGCGCCCAGCAGGGCGTCGCAGATCGCATGCACCAGCACATCGCCATCCGAGTGCGCCACCAGCCCCCGGCTGTGGGGAATATGTACGCCCCCCAGTACCAGTTCACTGCCCGGGCCAAAACGGTGTACGTCGTAGCCGTGTCCCACCCGCATCAGTGCCGGTCCCCTCTATTCAAGTGCATGGCATGTCGCTCTCACTGTCGTGCTCATCGCGCCGCTCGAGATACCAGGTGGCCAGCTCCAGATCCGCGGCAACGGTGATTTTCACATTGCGCGGGGAGCCGGCGACCAGTTGCACCGGATAGCCCGCCATCTCCATGGCCGCGGCCTCGTCCGTGACCGATCGCCCGGCCCGGGCGGCGTCGCGCAGCGCCTGGCGCAGCTGGTCCAGCCGGAACATCTGCGGTGTCTGGGCGCGCCACAGCCGCTGCCGATCCAGGGTGGCGGCCACCAGGCCCTGCGTCGTGGCGCGCTTGAGCGTGTCTACCACCGGCTCCGCCAGGATGCCGCCGATACCGCTCGCGGTGACCCGTGCGATCAAGCCGGCGATATCCCGCGGGCGCACGCAGGGCCGCGCCGCATCGTGTACCAGCACCCAGTCCCCGGCGGCCGCCCCGGCGGCCAGCGCCTCCAGCCCCGCCAGCACCGACGCGCTGCGCTGGGCCCCACCCGTGACCAGCCGTATGTTATCGCAGGCGCGCATCAGCGGCAGTGCGGCCGCGCGGCGGTCACCCGCGGGCAGCGCCACCACGGCGCCGGCCACCTGGGCACAGCCGAGCAGGGCGCGCAGGCTGTGCTCCAGCACGGTGGCCCCGGCCAGTTCGAGATACTGCTTGGGCAACTGTGTCCCCATGCGGCTGCCACTGCCGGCCGCCGGTACCACGGCCCAGCAGCGCGGGGCGTCCCGGCTCACGGCGCGGCCGCCTCGGGCGCTGCGCTCTCGTCGACGGTGGCCGGTGGGGGCGGCGCCGGCAGTTCGTCGGCAAACTGGTAGAACGTCTCCCCTTCCCGGATCAGCCCGAGTTGCTCCCGGGCGCGCTGCTCCAGCCCGCGGTTGCCGCTCTTGAGATCCAGCACTTCGCGCTCCAGCACCGCGTTGCGCTCGCGCAGCCGGGTATTGACCAGAGTCTGCTGCCGCACCTGGCGCTCCAGCCGGCACTGTTCCGCCAGGCTGCCCTCGGCAATCCACAGGCGATACTGCAGCGCGGCGAGGACTGCCAACAGTGCGAACAACAGCCAGCGCAAGGGCGACTCCGGCTCAGCCTAGCGGGAAAATTCCGCCAGCCCGCGATAGGGCGCCCGGCCGGCGAGCTGCGCCTCGATGCGCAGCAGGCGGTTGTACTTGGCGACGCGATCGGAGCGGCACAGGGAGCCGGTCTTGATCTGTCCGGCAGCGGTGGCTACCGCCAGGTCGGCAATCGTGGTGTCCTCGGTCTCCCCGGAGCGGTGCGAGATCACCGCGGTGTAGCCCGCATTGCGGGCCATCGCGATGGCATCCAGCGTCTCCGACAGGCTGCCTATCTGGTTGAACTTGATCAGAATGGAATTGGCCACACCGCGCTCGATACCCTGCTTGAGGATGCGGGTATTGGTCACGAACAGGTCATCGCCCACCAACTGCACCCGGTCGCCGATCTTGTCGGTGAGCAGTTTCCAGCCGTCCCAGTCGGACTCGTCCAGGCCGTCCTCGATGGAAATAATCGGATGGGCCGCCGCCAGGTCTGCCAGGTAGTCGCTGAACTGTGCACTGGTGAACTGCTTGCCTTCACCGACCAGGTCGTAGACGCCATCGCGGTAAAACTCCGAAGCGGCGCAGTCCAGCGCCAGGGTGACGTCGCTGCCCAACCGGTAACCCGCTCTGCCCACGGCCTCGGCAATCACTTCCAGGGCCGCCTCGTTGGATGGCAGGTCGGGGGCAAAACCGCCCTCGTCGCCCACCGCCGTATTCAGGCCGCGCGCCGAAAGGACTTTTTTCAGGCAGTGGAAGATTTCTGCGCCCGCGCGCAGACCCTCGGCAAAAGTGGGTGCCGCCACCGGCTGCACCATGAACTCCTGGATATCCACGTTGTTGTCGGCGTGCTCGCCGCCGTTGAGGATGTTCATCATGGGCACCGGCATGGTAAAACTGGAGCTGCCGTTGATATCGGCAATGTGCTGGTACAGCGGCACCTTGCGCGCCCGGGCGGCCGCTTTGGCCGCAGCGAGCGAGACTGCGAGAATGGCATTGGCACCGAACTTCGCCTTGTTGTCGGTACCGTCCGCCTCGATCATGGCGCGATCCAGTTCGCGCTGGGCGCCGGCGTCACTGCCCACCAGCAACTCCCTGATCGGCCCGTTGACGTTTGACACCGCATGCAAGACGCCCTTGCCCAGGTAGCGCGCGCTGTCCCCATCGCGCAGCTCCAGCGCCTCGCGCGAACCGGTGGAAGCCCCCGAGGGCGCACAGGCGGCCCCGATCGCGCCGCACGCCAGGCTCACTTCGGCCATCACCGTGGGGTTGCCGCGCGAATCCATGACTTCGAAAGCCTGTACGTCTTTGATAGTGCTCATTGCTGTCACTCCGTTAATTGCGCTGCTGCATCTAAAAAAACACGGTTTGAAAGTCTCGCCTGAAAAACCCGGGCGAAAACCCTAGGCGATCTCCAGCGGCGGCAGGGACTTGACCAGGTCATCCACCGCCTTGACCTGGTGCAGGAAAGGCTCCAGTTGCGCCAGCGGCAGTGCGCTGGGTCCGTCACACAGGGCCCTGTCGGGTTCCGGGTGGGCCTCCAGAAACAGGCCGGCCAGCCCCACCGCCATGCCCGCGCGCGCCAATTCCGCCACCTGCGCCCGGCGCCCGCCCGATGCCGCACCCCCCGGGTCGCGGCACTGCAGGGCGTGGGTGACGTCGAAAACCAGCGGCGCATTGCCGCAGGCGCGCTTCATCACCCCGAAACCCAGCATATCCACCACCAGGTTGTCGTAGCCGAAATTGCTGCCGCGCTCGCAGATCAGGACGCGCCGGTTGCCGCACTCGGCAAACTTCTCCACCACGTTGGCCATCTGCGATGGGCTGAGAAACTGCGGCTTCTTGATGTTGATCACCGCACCGGTGGCCGCCATGGCGGCCACCAGATCGGTCTGGCGCGCCAGGAACGCCGGCAGCTGGATGATGTCGCAGACCTCGGCAGCGGGCGCCGCCTGCTGCGGCGTGTGCACGTCAGTAATCAGCGGCACGCCAAAGGCCGCCTTCACCGCCGCCAGGATGGCCAGGCCCTCGTCCAGCCCCGGGCCGCGAAACGAGTGGATAGACGAGCGGTTGGCCTTGTCAAAGGAGGCCTTGAAGACGAAGGGGATGTCCAGTTTGCCGCACACCTGCACATAGTGCTCCGCGGCTCGCAGAGCGAATTCGCGGCTTTCCAGCACATTGACCCCGCCCAGCAGGACGAACGGGGCGCGGTTGTCGATGCGGATATCCCCGAGGGAAACTGTCTGATCGGTCACTGGCCGGTACTCTTTGGCAAAACTGGACGGCTGCCGTTTCAGGCCGCCCCGGATTTGTCCCGGGCGTGCGCTTTCGCGGCACTGATATAACTGGTGAACAGCGGGTGTCCGCCGCGGGGCCGGGAGGTGAATTCGGGGTGGAACTGGCAGGCGATGAACCACGGGTGCTGCGGCAGCTCGATCATCTCCACCAGGGTGCGATCCTCCGACCAACCGGCCACCCGCATGCCGGCGCCACACAGTCTGTCCAGGTAGTTGTTGTTGACTTCATAGCGATGGCGGTGGCGCTCGCTGATGCTCGACCTGCCGTAAATTTCGCGCACCCGTGAGCCCGGCTCCAGGTGGCAGGTCTGGGCGCCCAGGCGCATGGTGCCGCCCTTGTCGGAGGACTCGTCGCGCCGCTGTGCGATGCCGTCGGCATCCATCCACTCGGTAATCAGGGCCACGATCGGGTGCGGCGTATCCGGGTTTACCTCGGTGGAGTCGGCATCCTCCAGAGCACAGACATTGCGCGCGTATTCCACCAGCGCCACGTGCATGCCCAGGCAGATACCCAGAAAGGGAATGTCGTTCTCGCGGGCGTAGCGCACCGCGGTGATCTTGCCCTCCACACCGCGATCGCCGAAGCCGCCGGGCACCAGGATCGCATCCACCCCGTCGAGTATGCCGGTGCCGTGGCGTTCGATATCCTCGGCGTCGATATGCTCGATCACGACCTCGGTGAGCGTCTGCAGTCCGGCGTGCTTGAGCGCCTCGTTCAGAGATTTATAGGCGTCGAGCAAGTCCACGTACTTGCCCACCATCGCCACGCGCACCGGGTCGCGATCAGCGGCGAATTCGCGCTCCAGCACGTCCTGCCACTCGGACAGGTCCGCCTCCGGACAGTCCAGACCGAAGCGCTCGACCACAAAATCGTCGAGATCGTGATCGCGCAGCACGCCCGGAATGCGGTAGATGGAATCCACGTCCAGCAGCGGAATCACCGCGCGCTCTTCCACGTTGGTAAACAGCGATATCTTCTTGCGCGCACTCTCTTCGATGTCGACGGCGCAGCGGCACAGCAAAATATCCGGCTGCAGGCCGATCGAGCGCAGCTCCTTGACGGAGTGCTGGGTGGGCTTGGTTTTGATCTCGCCCGCAGTGGCGATATACGGCACCAGCGTGAGGTGCATCAACAGCGCGCGGTGGGGGCCCATCTCGACTTTCAACTGCCGCGCCGCTTCCAGAAACGGCAGGCCCTCGATGTCCCCCACCGTGCCGCCGATTTCAATCACTGCCACGTCGGCATCCCCCGCACCCAACACCACGCGCCGCTTGATCTCGTCGGTGATGTGGGGAATCACCTGCACCGTGCCGCCCAGGTAGTCGCCGCGGCGCTCCTTGCGCAGCACCGCGTTGTACACGCGACCGGTGGTGAAGTTATTGGTGCGGCGCATGGTGGTGCGGGTGAAGCGCTCGTAGTGGCCCAAATCCAGATCGGTCTCCGCGCCATCCTCGGTGACAAATACCTCGCCGTGCTGGAACGGGCTCATGGTGCCGGGGTCCACATTGATGTAGGGGTCGAGCTTCAGCAGGGTGACCTGCAGGCCGCGGGCCTCCAGCACGGCGGCCAGCGAGGCGGCCGCTATACCTTTACCCAGAGATGAAACCACACCTCCGGTGACGAACACGTAACGCGTCATGACAAGCCTTTATCCACGCCGTACTTCCAGACCAGCAGAGCGCGCACAAGCCCTCCCGAGGGAGTGTTCAGGGGTAGCACGAGACCTGCAAAAGATGGGACGTCAGGCTACCAGAAACCCGGAGCCACCTCAATCTCCGGAGCGCGGCCCGTCGCGCTCCCAGAGCGGTCGCCACAGCGCCCGGCCGGCCGGCGCCGACTCCCGCCAGCGGCTGGATTCACACAGCCACAGGTCGCCCACCGCCAGCAGCTCGCCGTCCAGGTACAGCAGCGGCACCCGGTCGCGCCACCACGGCGGGACACCGGCTTCGCGCAGCAGTTGCTTCAGCGCAGTGCCGCATGCCCGGCCGCGCGGCTGGCAGCGCTCACCACCGCGACGCCACAACAGATCGAGCGCTTCGCCGGCATTCAGCAACAGGCCCCGCCGCGCGGCGGGCACCAGGCTGAGGCTGCCCACGCCGGCCACCGCGATCTGCTGCCCGGGGCGCAGCCCGCGGGGGTGCGCACCGGGCGACGGGCTGTCGGCGGGCAGCAGGTACAGCGCATCCCGATAGCGCCGCAGCGCAAAGGCGCTGCACACCAACTGCGGGCGCCCGGCGCGGGATGACTGCCGCAACTGGCGCAAAAATTCCTCCAGCGGGGCGCGTTCCGGCGCCGGCAGACCCATGGTCTGCAGCCATGCCCGCAGGCGCTGCGCGGCCAGCTCTGCAGAGCCGCGCAGCAGGTCCGCCACCGCCAGTCCGGGATCGCCCATGGCGGAGTACACCGTGGCGGGCGCGGGAGACAGTTCCTGCAGCAGGGCCGCTGCAGCGGCGAGATGGTCGCCCGCGCGCGCCACCGTCTGGCGGTAGGCCGGCCAGCGCGAGGCCAGTGCGGGCAGCAGTTGCCGGCGCAGGAAGTTGCGGTCCAGCGCGGTGTCCGTATTCGAGGGGTCCTCCACCCAGCGCAGGTGGTGCTCGCGGGCGCAGTCTTCCAGCCGGGTGCGCGGCACCCGCAGCAGCGGCCGGACCAGCACGCCGCGGCCCAGCGGCCGCCGCGCGGGCATGGCGGCCAGGCCCTGCAGGCCGGCGCCGCGCATCAGGCGCAGAAAAAAAGTCTCTACCTGGTCGTCGAGGTGGTGTCCCAGAAACAGCACCGCGCCGGCCTGCAACTGCCGTTCAAAAATGCCGTAGCGCACCGCCCTGGCGGCGGCCTCGATGCCCTGTCCGCTGGCGCGCACCGGCTCGGTGCGCGAGATCAGGGGGACCCCCAGTGCATGGCACTGCTGCTCGCAGTGCACCTGCCAGGCGTCGGCAGCGGCTTGCAGGCAGTGGTTGACATGGATCGCCGTGAGGGCCGGGGCGCCCGGGTTGGCGGCCCGCCACTGCTGCAACAGGTGTAATAGCACGGTGGAGTCCAGGCCGCCGCTGTAACCGACATACCAGTGCGGCGCCCGCTGCAGGTCGGCCAGTTCCGGCCCCAGTTGCGCGCTGTGCAGCGCCGCTTCCGACACGGCCCCCGCTTAGTTGCCGTAGGACATGAGGCGCTGGTAGCGCTTGGTCAGCACGTCTTCCAGCGGCAGCTGTTCCAAAGCGTCAAGCTGCGCGGTGATGTGCGCCCGGATGCGCTCGGCCATCAAATCCACATCGCGATGCGCGCCGCCCAGCGGTTCGGGTATCGTCGCATCGACGATACCCAGTTCCTGCAGCACGGAGGACGTCACCCCCATCGCCTCCGCCGCATCCGACGCGTGCTCCGTACTTTTCCAGATGATATTGGCGCAGCCCTCCGGAGAGATGACGAAATAGGTGGCGTACTGCAGCATGGCCAGGTGATCGCCGACCCCGATGCCCAGGGCGCCGCCGGAACTGCCCTCGCCGATGACGATACAGACGATCGGCGTGGCCAGCCGCGACATGACCGCCAGGTTCTGTGCGATGGATTCACTGATGCCGCGCTCCTCGGAATCGATGCCCGGATAGGCGCCGGGGGTGTCGATCAGGGTGACCACCGGCACCTTGAAGCGCTCTGCCAATTCCATCAGGCGCAGCGCCTTGCGGTAGCCCTCGGGCTTGGGCATACCGAAATTGCGCAGCACCTTGTCTTTGACGGCACGCCCCTTCTCCTGGCCGATGACCATCACCGTGCGCTCGCCCAAGCGCGCCAGACCGCCGACGATCGCCCGGTCGTCGCCGAAATGGCGGTCGCCGTGCAGTTCGTCGAAATCGGTAAAAATGCGCGGGATGTAATCCAGGGTGTAGGGCCGCAGGGGGTGGCGCGCTACTTTGACGATGTCCCAGGAGCTCAGGTTGGCGTAGATTTTCTCGGTCAGGCGGGTGCTCTTCTCCCGCAGGTTCTCGATCTCCGCAACGATATTGATCTCGTTGTCGGTACCCACCAGTTGCAGTTCCTCGATCTTGACCTCCAGATCGGCGATGGGCTGTTCGAAATCGAGGTAATTCGGGTTCATGGGTGGGCCAGTTCAGCAGTGATCACAGTGCCACAGTGTACAAAATTAATCAGCGGCAGACCAACAACAGCCGGCTGGACTGTTGGCCCACCGCCGGAACGCTGTAAAATCCCTGCACGATGCCTGACGCCCCTCCCTACCTGGTCCCCCACAGCCGCGAAGCGATCGCCATTCTCCACGAGGACGCCGATCTGCTGCTGGTGCGCAAGCCGGACCTGCTGCTGAGCATTCCGGGACGCCACCGGCTGAACAGGGACTGCCTGATCACGCGACTGCAGCAGCGCTACCCCACCGCCAGCATCGTCCACCGGCTGGACCTGGACACCTCGGGTATCATGGTGATCCCGCTGAACAAGCCCGCCCATGCCCACATCAGCCGGCAATTCCAGCAGCGCCAAGTGGAAAAATGCTACCACGCGGTGGTCTACGGCGTGATCGAGCAGGACAGCGGCGAGATCGATCTGCCCATCGCCTGCGACTGGGACAACCGGCCGCGTCAGATCATCTGCCACCGGCGCGGCAAGGCGGCTCTGACCCGTTTCGAGGTGCTCCAGCGCGGCTGCGACCGCACCCGTGTGCTGCTCCGGCCGGTGACCGGCCGCTCGCACCAGTTGCGCCTGCACATGCGCGAATTGGGCCACCCCATCCTGGGATGCGACCTGTACGCCCACAGGCGGGCGCTGGCCATGGCCGACCGCCTGCTACTGCACGCCACCCAACTGGCCTTCACCCACCCGACATCGGGGCAGCGGCTGCTCGGCGAGTGCCCGCCGGACTTTTAACGGCAGTACACAATGCCAGCGCACCGAGATGGCGGCGCTCACAGGTAACTGCACCAGTCGCTCCAACTGCCCGCGTAGAGGATCGCATCGTCCCGGCCCAGCAGCGCCAGTGAGAACAAATTGACACAGGCGGTGACGCCGGAGCCGCAATACACCACTATCTGTCCGGCTTGCAGCGCATCGCCCCAGTGCGCGCGCAGCCCGGCGCTATCGAGCACCGCGCCGCGCTCGGTGGTTACACCGCACCAGGGCCGGTTGATGGCGCCCGGGATATGGCCCGCCACCGGGTCGATGGGCTCCTCCAGCCCCAGATAGCGCCGCTCTTCCCGGGAGTCCACCAGCAGTGCGCCGGCCGCCTGGGCCCGGCGCAGGCCGAGGATGTCGCAGTGGCCGGTAAAGGTGCGCGCCTGAACCGTGCCGCAGGCTTGCGGAGCCGGCACCGCGGTTGCGCCGCGGCCGCCGGCGGCCAGGTAAGCCCGATAACCGCCGTTGAGCAGGCGCGGCGCCCGGTAGCCCAGGCTGCGCATCAGCCACCACAGGCGGGCGGCAAAGGCCAGCCGCGAGTCGTCGTAGGCAATCACTGCCGTGTCGGGGCCCACGCCGCAGCGCGCCAGGGTGGCGGCAAAGGCAGCGGCATCCGGCAGCGGGTGCCGCCCACCGCGCGCTCGCGCCGGGCCCGCCAGATCCCGGTCCATATCCAGGTAGTAGGCCCCCGGAATGTGGCCCTGGCGATACAGTGCGCGGCCCTGCTGTGGATCCGCCAGGGAGAATCGACAGTCGATCAGCACTGCACCGGCGCCCGCGATGACTGCCTCCGGCTCCACCAGTTGCGCAGTTCCCACGATAAGCCTCCGCTTGTCCCGGGCCCGCCTTACAGAGTAGGCGAGCAAGGCGAATTTAACTAGAATTTCAGGCAGGATATCAACGGAGACGAGCGTGGTCACCATCTCCCGTACTGCCTCACACCTCACTATCGTCGCCAGCCCGAACCGGTCGTCGAGCTGGCACGCCAATGTGCTGGTACTGCTGGCGCTGGCGCTGCCCTCACTGACCATCGCCGGCGGCTTCGCCCTGCTCGGGGCCTGGCCCATCCTGCCGCTGGCCGGGCTGGAACTGCTCGCCGTCGGCTGCGCCCTGTACTATGTCAACTGGAAACTGCAGTACCGCCACGTCATTACCTTCGGTAAAGACAGCGTGCGCATCGACAAGGGTTACCACGCGCCGCTACAGTCCTGGCAATTCGAGCGCCAGGGCACCGGGCTGGCAGTCACACCTGAACAACACCCCTGGGAGGGACCCACGCTGGCCGTGCATGACCGCAGCGGCAGCGTCCGGCTGGGTGAGTTTCTCAACCGCGAGGACAGGCTGAAACTGCTCGCGCTGCTGCGCCGGGAGCTCAGGGTCGGCACCTACAGTGCCGCCGGTACGCGGGATTTCTAGGCGCGCTGTCCCCGGGGTATAATCCGCGCCCCACACCACCTGCCAGCGAGAGCCCAGCATGACGAGACAACATGTCCAGTAACAAAGTCGGCTTTGTCAGCCTGGGCTGCCCCAAAGCCCTGGTCGATTCCGAACGCATCCTGACCCAGCTGCAAATCGACGGCTACGAGATCGTGTCGACTTACCAGGACGCACAGCTCGTGGTGGTCAATACCTGCGGCTTTATCGACAGCGCCAAGCGCGAGTCGCTGGACGCCATCGGCGAGGCCATCAGCGAGAACGGGCGGGTCATCGTCACCGGCTGCATGGGCACAGGCGACGACGCGCAGGATATCGTGAGAGCGCACCCCAAGGTACTGAGCGTCACGGGGCCGGCGGCCTACGAGGAGGTGGTCGGGGCGGTACACCAGTATGTGCCGCACACGCCGGTGCACGACCCGTACACCGACCTGGTGCCGCCCCAGGGCGTCAAGCTCACACCGCGCCACTACGCCTACCTGAAGATTTCCGAGGGCTGCAACCACCGCTGCAGTTTCTGCATCATCCCGCAGATGCGCGGCGACCTGGTCAGCCGGCCCATCGGCGAGGTGATGAACGAGGCCGAGCGTCTGGTGGAAGCCGGCGTGCGGGAACTGCTGGTGATCTCCCAGGACACCAGCGCCTACGGCATCGACACCAGGTTTCGCACCGGCTTCTGGAACGGCCGCCCGCTGAAAACCCATATGCAGGCACTGTGCGAGGCCCTGGGCGAACTGGGGGTGTGGGTGCGCCTGCACTATGTCTACCCCTACCCCCACGTGGACCGGGTCATCCCGCTGATGGCCGAGGGCAGGCTGCTGCCCTATCTGGATGTGCCGCTGCAGCACGGCAGCCCCGATGTGCTGCGGCGCATGCGGCGGCCCGCCGCCGCGGAAAAGGCGCTGGAGCGCATTCACCACTGGCGCGAAGTCTGCCCCGACATCACCCTGCGCAGCACTTTTATCGTCGGCTTTCCGGGCGAGACCGAGCGCGACTTCGCGCTGCTACTGGACTTCCTGCGCGAGGCGCAACTGGACCGGGTGGGTTGCTTCCAGTACTCGCCGGTCAGGGGTGCCGGCGCCAACGACCTGCCCGACCCGGTGCCCGAAGTACTGAAGCAGGAGCGCTGGGAGCGCTTTATGGCGCTGCAGCAGGAGATCAGCGCCGCCCGGCTACAGGCAAAAATCGGCCGCACCATAGAGATCCTCATTGACGAGGCCGATGCACAGGGCGCCGTGGGGCGCTCCGCCGCCGACGCGCCGGAGATCGACGGCCGGGTGTTCCTGGACGGCGTCGGCGGCCTGCAGCCGGGCGACCTGGTGGAAGCGCAGGTCACCGGCGCCGACGAATACGACCTGTGGGCCGGTTAAACTCCCGGTGAATCTGCTGCTTTTCACCAGCGCGGACCGCGTCGGCGCAGGGCACATCGCGCTCCGCGATCAGCGCCTGCACCACCTGTTGCACGTACTGCACAGCGAGGTGGGCGACACCCTGCGCGTGGGCGAACTCGGCGGCGCGATGGGCAGCGCCGTGGTAGTCGCAATCAGCCCGCTGCGCGCCCTGCTGCAAGTCGGGCTGGACCAGGCGCCGCCGCCCAAGCTGCCGCTGGACCTGGTGCTGGCCCTGCCCCGCCCCAAGATGCTGCGGCGCATGCTGCGCACGGTGGCGGAACTGGGTGTACCGCGCCTGCACCTCATCAACAGTTACCGGGTGGAGAAAAGCTACTGGGGCTCGCCCCTGCTGCAGCCACAAGCCCTGCAACACTGCATGCGCCAGGGCCTGGAACAGGCGCGCGACACGGTCCTGCCGCAGGTGCGGTGTCACCGGCTGTTCAAACCCTTTGTGGAAGACGAGTTCCCGGCACTGGCCGGCGGCAGGCGCGCCCTGCTGGCCCACCCCGGCGACCATCCGGCGTGCCCGCGCGGGGCTGGCGGCGCTACCGTACTGGTCATCGGCCCGGAGGGCGGCTTTATCCCCTACGAGGTGGACAAACTGGCGGCGGCAGGCTGCACCGCAGTGTCCCTCGGGCCGCGCATACTGCGGGTGGAAACCGCCCTGACGAATATTCTGGGGAGGCTGTTTTGAGGGCCTCCTTTTTTTGACCCCGGTCAAGGCGACAGCACCGCGGGCGCGCTACCGTTGCCCGACTTGAGAAAAAAACCTGCACGCGAGGACCCGACATGCTCACAGTGGCGGAAATCATGACACGCGAGCCCTACACCCTGGGGCCCGACGACAGCCTGGCGAGTGCGCGCCAGATGATGGCGGTACACCACATTCGCCATATTCCCGTGGTCAGCGCCGACGGCAGCCTGATCGGCATCGTGTCGCAGCGCGACGTGCTGGCGGCCGAGGACTCCTCTGTGCTGAGCGACGCAACAAAAGACACCGACAACCGCGACCAGTACGTGGCATTGTCATCGATAATGACCACGCCGGTGCAGACGGTGGACGAACGGGCCAGCCTGCGCGGCACCGCTTTGCACCTGCAGAAAACCAAGCTGGGCTGCCTGCCGGTTCTGCGCCAGGGTGCCCTGATCGGCATTATCACCGACTCGGACTTCGTGGACATCGCCATCAATTTGATGGAGCAACTGGAACACGCGGAACCCGATGACTACGACTTCGACGAGGGCGACGCTTTCGATTGAGGGCGACTGAGGGCGTCGGGCGGCCCTGATCAGGCGCCCGTCACCGCGGTTGGACAGCTGACCCCGGTGCCGCCCAGGCCGCAGTAGCCGCCGGGGTTCTTCGCCAAATACTGCTGGTGGTACTCCTCGGCGTAGTAGAACGGCGGGGCGGGCAGTATCTCGGTGGTGATGGGGCCGTAGCCCGCCGCCTCAAGGGCCTCTTGAAAAGCCGCTTTCGATGCCAGCGCCTGCGCCTGCTGGGCCTCGTCAAAGGTGTAGATTCCCGATCGATACTGGCTGCCGCGATCGTTGCCCTGACGCATGCCCTGGGTGGGGTCGTGTCCCTCCCAGAACAGGGTCAGCAGCTCGCTGTACCGGACCTCGGTGGGGTGATACACCACCAGCACCACCTCGCTGTGGCCGGTGCGGCCGGTACAGACCTCCTCGTAGGTGGGGTTGGGGGTATGGCCGCCCGTGTAGCCGGCGGCGGTGGTATACACCCCCGGGACCTGCCAGAACTTGCGCTCCACGCCCCAGAAACAGCCCATACCGAACACCGCCTTGCGCAGATGGGCGGGGAATGGGCCCCGCAGGGGATTGCCGTTCACCGCGTGCTTTGCCGGCACCGGCATGACTGCCTCGCGGCCCGGCAGCGCGGTCTCGGGGGTGGGCGGGTTGTGCCTTTTGCGACTATCGAACAGCGCCATAATGTCGAAGTATAGTCACATCGACGGCGCAGCACCATTTCCCTTCCGGACACCCCACCAGTTACACTTCCCCCATGGCCAAACCACCCTCCACCCGCTCGTCGAGCAAAGAGATCGATCGCTTCCTGCAGCGCAGCCGAGCGATCACCCAGTTCGCAGAAAAACAACCGCGCCTGCTGTTCGCCGTCGACGCCACGGCCAGCCGCCAGCCCACCTGGAACCGGGCCAGCAAACTGCAACAGGAGATGTTTGACGCCACCCGCAAGGTGGCGACGCTGACGGTGCAGTTGTGCTACTACCGCGGGTTCAACGAATTTTTTGCCGGCCCGTGGCTCACCGACAGCGCGGCACTGGCGCGGCACATGGCCCGGGTGCGCTGCGCGGGCGGCCACACCCAGATTGCGCGGCTGCTGCGCCACGCCCGCGCGGAACACCGCAAGGTGCCGCTGCGCGCGGTGGTCTTTATCGGCGACGCCCTGGAGGAAAACCCCGACACCCTGTGCGATCTCGCCGGACAGTGCGGCCTGCTGCGGCTGCCGCTGTTTTTGTTCCAGGAAGGTGCACAGCCCACCGTTGAACAGACTTTTCGCAGCATGGCGCGGCTCAGCGGCGGGGCCTATGCGCGCTTTGACACGCGCAGCGCCGACACCCTGGCGGCCCTGCTGGGCGCCGTGGCATGCTACGCCGCCGGCGGGGCCGCGGCGCTGGAGAACAGTGCCAGCGACAGTGCTAAACTGCTGCTGCAACAACTCAAGCCCTGAGGATATCCGTGCCCCGACTGATACTGCTGCTGGCGGTCATTGCCGTCGTCTACATCCTGCTGCAACGCATCCGTTCACAGCCGCCCCACCTGCGCCGGATGCAGTACACCAAGCTGGGACTGGGGGTGGCGCTGGTGGCGGTGATATTTCTCACTGTGACCGGCCGCATGCACTGGGTGGGCGCCGCGCTGACCGGGCTGCTGGTCCTCGTCCGGCAGTTGCTGCCAACCCTGCTGCGCGCGTTCCCCGTGCTCGCGTCACTGTGGGGCCGGCGGGCGCCGGCCCAGGGGCAGAGCTCCACCGTGGCCACCGACATTCTGCGCATGCAGCTCGATCACGACAGCGGCAACCTGCAGGGCGAGGTGCTGCGCGGCACCTATCAAGGCTGGCACCTGGCGGATATGAACCGCGCGCAACTGGAAGAGCTGCTGGCGTACTGCCGCTCCCAGGACGCCGACTCGGTGCAACTGCTGAGCAGCTACCTGCAGCAGCGTTTCCCGGGCGAGACCCACTTCGGCGAGCAAAACGCCGCGTCCGACAGCGGCGGCAACATGGCGCGCAAGGAGGCACTGGCGGTACTGGGACTGGACGAAACCGCCACCGAGGAGGATATTGTCAACGCCCACCGCAAGCTGATGCAGAAGCTGCACCCGGACCGCGGCGGCAACGACTACCTCGCCGCCAAGATCAACCGGGCCAAGGACGTGCTGCTGGGCGCGGGGTAACACTGGCCTTGCGACGCGCCAGTGCATAAACTAGCGCGCTGATTGCAGCACTACCAGCGCGAGGAACACCTGCCGCCATGACCGATGTATTCGTTATCCGCAACCAGCACGGACACTACTGGGGCAAGGGCAAAGCCTGGGTGGACGGTTCCCAGGCGCGCGCGGTCATGCGCAGTAAACACCAGGATGAGGCCGTCAACACGCTGTTTGAGCTCAGTTCAAAGGATTTCGAACTGCGCGGCAGCGTGGTGGCCACACGGCTGAACGAGCGCGGCGAACCCGTGGTGGAGCCCAGCCAGATACCGCTGTTGACCGGGGCAGAGAGCGACGCGGACAGTGCGGGAACGGACCTGCCAACCGGAGCGCAAAGCAGCCCGTAACCGCAGTCGCCCGCGTGGAACCACGGCTTGCCGACAGCGGTCAAACAAGCGCATTCACGTCAGTAGAGGATGACGATCACCGTATGAGAATACTGCTTTTTCTCGCCA
>JAGRIH010000007.1 GCA_020443345.1 Halioglobus sp. | reverse complement strand
CTATTTTTACTTGACCACTACAATCGACTGCAACAATGTCGCACCAAGGTGCTTCGTCAGCAAAAGCAACAAGGATGCGCTTAGCAAGCTCAACAGTAGAATCAGAGCAACCTCTATCGAGAGCAGTGCGAAGATACTGGACCTTTGACCGCCTAGGTGAGCCATGGTGGAAATTTCATCACGCCGCAAACGCACAGACAAGGCAAAGACAAGCAAGACTACGAGAAAGGTAGACATACCGATAAACGACATAGCAATGATCGCATAGTATTTTATAGTGAATACGGTGTTCAGTAATTCCTGCATAATGCTTGTGGGGCGCAGAATTTGGTATTTGAATTCACCAGTTTTAAAACGCCCCTGTAATAAAGTACTCGTTTTTTGGTCTTTCGCAACGGCTATCGCAGCCGTAAGCGGAAACTTTTCGCTCTCTCCATGTAGATGGAAAGAACCAATATTACTCGCGGTTACTTCGTTATATTCCACCACAGATGCATTGACGACTGTATTAGCGCCACTGGTTTTAAGTACTATTGAAGAGCTATCAGCAAAGTTAATATCCTGGTGGCCATGCAATAACCCCTGAATTATCCAACTGGTTTTAACATCGACAAATATTGCGCCATCATCGGAACTGAACTGGGAAGACAGAATCCCCACCACAGGCATTTTCAGTGGATACACTCCGGACAGGTCAAAAACAACCTCCGGTGAAGTTACCAGGTAGTCGCCGACAGACAAGCCCAGTTTGGCGGCAACTTCCGCACCCACTACTGCTTCGCCAAGGAGCGCCATCGCTCGACCTTGTGCGAGTTTCAAACCTCGAAGATCAAAGTAGTCGAGACTAGTACCCACCACTGGAAAGCCTTTGGCATGGAAGCGCACATGTAGGGGAATTGCGTTGGCAAGACCGGTGGAACGAATATCCTTGACTACTTTAAATGGCAAGGTCGCAGGGGGAGCAGATTGAAAATAGAGCGAATTTAACACCAACTCCAGTGGACTACCCTTTGCGCCGACCAGGAGTGGCGTGGACTGCGCCCGCCTCATCAATTGCTCGGCGGCTTGGTTAAGCATTAATTGCAATGCCGCCGGCAAATAGATTACCAGGGTAATGGCGGATAACAGAATCATCGTTTTATAACGATAGTAAAGCAGATACCGGTACGCAAGATAAACGATGCCGCTCATACAGTTGCTGAGGACTGATTTAACTGCTGAAAATCAAGAACCCGCGAAAAGCGATCGAGTAAACTTTGATCATGCGTCACGGTGATTAGCGTTGCACCATTCTCGAGAGCATAGCTTAGCAGAATATTGAAGACACGCCGCCTATTACCAGGATCCAGATTACCGGTAGGCTCATCCGCCAAGATAACTTCCGGTTGCAAAAGTAGCGCGCGACAAATGGCTACTCGCTGGCGCTCGCCCTGCGATAGCTGCTTAACTTTCCGTGGTAACTTTTCGGCAATACCCACTTTTTCTGCCAGCTCAACAGCGCGGCGCTGAATCACTGTGTTCAACCTTAGCGACATTGATATATGGACCGGCAAGAGAATATTATCACGAACACTAAGATATTCGAGTAACTCAAAGGACTGAAATACCATACCGAAAGTTCGCAAACGAAAGTCGCGTAACACAGTTTCAGCCATATTGGATATTCTTTTATCCCGCCATGAAATTACACCGCTTTGCGGCTTTAGAATACCCGCAATTAGTTGCAGTAGCGTTGTTTTGCCACAACCAGATGGTCCTTTAATAGCCAGCGTTTCACCCGTTGTAATAACTAACTCATCGAATTCCAATCGAAATTCGTCGCTCTGATAGTGAAACAACAGCTGCCTGATCGATAGCATCAGAAAACTACTTACGTGTGTTACACATAACTGTACAAAACACACCACTGCGTATAGCTAAAGCGGTCAGCCTCGGGACTAGCTGCAAACTTCCTAGATATTAAAATCGTAGCGTTCCCTGTAAAATTATACTTCTTGGTGCTTCAGTAACGCCGAAATAGCTACCGTTAAATAGAGTGATATCATTGGCGAAGCTAATCGTTGTTTCATCGCCTAAGTTACGCCCAATTACAGAGACTTGCCACCGCCCCACAGTATCTGCCAGCGTTATGCGAGCATCTACCTTGGTAAAGCTGTCCTGAACGGTGTTGGGATCCATGTCCAAGGCTAATTGTTTTTCATCCTCTCCATATGCACGCAAAAAGCCTATCAATTCGAAATTGTCACTTAACGGCACAACATACTCCACGGTGCCATTAAAAGAATAATCTGGCGCATACGGCAAGGTCTGGTTGCTCAAGTCCTGGGTTCCATCAGGACACATTGCATTGGCAATCTGATATTGACTGCAGGGACCACCGGGAAACTCATCGAACTCCGCGTCCAATAATGCAACAGCTGCCGTTACGGTCAATGCGTCGGTAACTCGCCACTCCAATTCTGTTTCTACACCTTGAGTTATGGCCGATGCGGCATTTCCTACCGCAAACGTCGCTGTGCTGATTTGAGAGCTTACCTGAAGCTCATCGTATTCGTTACGGAAAATTGAAAAGTTCAGCCTAGCTGCGCCATCGGCTATTGTCAGCTTTCCGCCTAATTCCGTTGAAATTACTTGTTCGTCACCGAAAGAAAATCGACCATCCGATGCGTCTTCTTGGTTGGCCGTCAATTGATGATCGAAACCGCCCCCTTTGAAACCCTTCTTAATTGACGCGTAGTACATAGCATTGTCAGTAGGCATCCACTGCAAGACAAGTCCGGGAGAGAAATCGTTTTCAGACAAATCATCTTTTACATCATGAACATTGAAGACACCGGCGGGCCCACCAGATCCAGGTCCGGGAACTGGATCCTTGCCATAAAGTGCCGCAGGAAATTGCACTGAATGGCCGTCTTTCTCTTCTCTAGTGTAACGCCCTTCGAAAGTTACATCCCACTGCTCGGCCAAATGCCAGGACACTTGTCCGAAGAGTGCAATCGTATCACTTTCCTGGTCTGTCTGAATGCGGCGGTTTCTGTTGAACGTATTGGGACCTAATGAGCCAATATTAAGATCGAAGTCACTGTCAAGGGATTGATCCTGATAGAAAATTCCGACGATATAATCAACTTTTTCACCACCGTTTGATACCATTCTGATCTCTTGGCTGAACTGTTTATAGTCTTCCGTGATGTCGATGGCAAAATTTTCAATCCCTGTGTACGACCCAAAGCCGCCATCAGTGTACTCGTATTCAGCATATCCGCTTAACGAGGTAATGGTAAAGGCATCAAAAGCCCATGCGAGTGTCATTCCCATGGTGCTCGCTTCAGTATCCTGAAACTCGAAACCACCGACTCCCTGATGTGTGTCAATAGTGCTGCGCGTATCGTTCAATTTGCAGTCTTCATTTATTCCCAGAGAGGCAATCGTAGCTCGCATAACAGCACTACAATGAATTGGCTGTATATTCCGACCATCACGTTCGATATCACTGAAGCCATATTGCAACATTGCGCTGAAGTTATCGCTTGGCTCAAACATGACTTTAACGCGTCCTGCTAGATCATTGCGGCTCTGATCATTCTTCCCGGTGGTTTTATTGTCGAGAAATCCGTCTTTATCTTCAAAGCGAAGCGCCAGACGCGCTTTGATCGAGTCAGTCAATGGCCCCGAAATCGCACCCTCGTAGGTTTCACCCTCAGCGCCTTCGATCTCCTGGGAAATAGTCGCCCATGCTTCGAACTCGTCAGTGGGGTTCGCAGTGGTTATATTGATAGCTCCCGCGGTGGTGTTCTTTCCGATAATGGCCCCCTGCGGACCTTTCAAAATTTCTACTCTTTCGAGATCAAGGAATTGCAAACGGCTAAACCGACTACGACCATAAAAAAAGCCATCCACCACCTGCCCGACCGCCTGCTCAAAACCGAAATTTACCCCCGGGCCCAGCCCGCGGAGAAAAATCTGGTCTCCACCAAAGGCCTCTGATACATGCAAGGACGGAATGGTGGGTGCCAGCACCTCCATCTTCTCAATCCCACTGGCACGCATGTCCTCTCCTAACACCGCCTGAATAGCCACGGGAACATCCTGCATGTTCTGCTCGCGCTTCTGTGCAGTTACTACGACCTCTTCAAGTGTAGCGGCATGAATAGTCGAAGTCTGAACCATTAGCAGGCATCCCATACCGAGAGCTGCCACAGGATATTTTCTATTCGTATTGTTTGAGTAATTCATCAAACTACCTCTAGTTTATTTATATGATGGGACACTTATTACACATACCCCAATTGGAACAATAAAACGAGAGTAACGGTAATGAATAAAAAGACGTCCTTTGGTACTAAAAGTTTTTCCGGTCGTACTCACGGCATATAATCTGGGCCCAGTTACAGCCGTCGCCACATTGGATCACGTGCGTTTTAATGCCTGTCCACTACTGTCCGTATTAAGATTCAATACCGCCTTGTATTTTCTAATTATTACAATAGGCTATGCGCACAAAATAGGGTATCCCCGATTGGAACGTGAATAAGGCAAAATATCCCCCTTTTCGACCTTTGGTATCAAGAGCTGAGCTGGATCGCTCAGCAGGGCATCGTAGCGGCGGCGGTGTCGGCGCTGTTCACACTCAACCTGGAGGAACGCGGCTACGCCCAAGCCGACCTCTTGGTGTCCATGGTTTTCCTGGTCACTATCGCCACCGTGGTGTGGCAGAGCCCATCGCTCAAATCGGATGAAGCGCCGGGACCTACAACCATCTACCCCAACGCAATCGACGCTACACAGGATACGCATTGGACAAACAGGAGAAGATTGCGGCACTGAACAACGGACTGCCGCCGTGCATAGGGATACTCAAGGGCCGGGTGGTCGATTACGACGCGCAGGCGCAAAGCTGCGAAATGCACTTCGATATCTCGACACAGTTCTGCCATTCGGGGGATATGGTGCAGGGCGGCATCGTGACCGCCATGCTCGATGCCACCATGTCTCACGCGGTGGTTGCGGCCGAAGATGCCATCGCGGCGCTGCCGACGCTGGAGATCAAGGTCAGCTTCCTGGGACCGAGCCGGGCGGGACCGGTGCGGGTTGTGGGCAAAACCCTGAAAGCCGGCCGCAGCACGGTATTTCTGGAGGGCACCCTGTTCGATGGCGCCGGAGAGATCGCGGCGCGTGCCAGCGCCACCGCTAAAGTGGTGCGGCGTTAAGAAGTTAGCCCCGAGAGTCGCCAGCCGCTACCGACTGCCACAGCCGCTGCGCATAGTCACCCCGGTCCATAACTCGGGCGGGGCGGCCCGTGGCCCGAACGCCCGGGTCAATCACCCACCTTCAGCTGGCCGCCCTTGCCCAGTCCACCCTTGACCGTCTGCGCCTTGTAGCTTCTCAGTGCGCTCACCATCTTGTTGTAGGAGTCCGCGAAAGAGGCGGCGATGATCTTGCCCTCCGGCGTATCGGTGAAACCGCCGGCGCCCACGGCCGCGCCGGCGAACAGGCCGCCCAGGAGGTTGAAGTCATAGTTCTTGGCGTTGCCCTGGGCAGCGGAGATCTGTACACCGGAGCGGTTGTCCACCAGCAGCAGCGTGGTAGACGCTTCGTTGGACTTCAGGCCGCCCGCGACACCGCCTGCGATACCGCCGAACATGCCGCCCACCAGGCCGCCGAGACCACCGGTGCCTTTCTCGGAAAAATGGATGGACGGGTTCATGGTATAGTCGGCGGCGACCATCTGGCCCTTGCCGAAGTTACTGCCTTCGCGCATCTCTCCGGACTTTTGCAACTCGCGTTCGGTGTTCATGCCCTGCATCGCCCGCCCGCGCTCTACCACCACAAAACAGTTGGACTGCTGGATCATGGTGCGAATGACCGGAATGGTACTGCCCAGTTGCGGGTAGCGACTGGAGTACACGTTCCACCAGGGCAGGGTCCGGTCCTCGAACACGGCCAGGGTGCCCAGTGGCGCGGGACAACTCTCCAGACCCTCGTTCTTGCCTTCCGTGGACTCGCCCGCGGCGGCGCCGGTTACCGTATTGCCCTTACTGCCTCCCATGGTCGGCATGGTGCCCTTGCAAGCGGCCAAACCCAACACAGAGACGCCGATTACCCCTATTAGCAACTTCCTGATCATTTTTTTTTCTGCTCCCGCTTATTGCTGATGGTATTGTGCAAGACTGCCGCCGAACCGGCGTACCACACTGAGACGGCCGCTCCCGCTTCGGCCCCACGAGTATATTCCCTCAGCGCACAATTGCAATGACACATGCGGTGCACGGGCCGCGTCCTGCCTGTCCGCAGCGCTTGGCGCGCAGGGATGATACCTGCGGCGCCCCGTCACAGCGGCAGCGGGATGAAAACGGACGACATGGCGTGCACGGCGCCGGTGACAGTGCGGTCATCCGAATCGTCGGCGATACGCGCCATCATTTCCTGCAGGATGATCAGCTTGCCGAACAGCCGCTCGAAGCTCAGGTTGTCCACCACGCCGCGGTATTCGTGGGTTATGAGATAGAGCTCGCCGTCCGGTTTGCGCGTATTTTTGAGCTTCCACAACAGCACCTCGACATTGCGCGCACTGGTCAGCAGCGCCGCCGCGTTGAGCCGGTCCGGAATGAACATTTCCGGCTTGAAGCCGTAGGCCTGGCGCAGCATGCCGCCCAGACCCACCACCAGGGCGAACACGCGGTCGCCCCGAAAAGCCGGGTCGAAGGTCAGGTTCATCGCATCGATGCCCTGTCTGCCGCCCAGCTCCGGAAAATCCAGCCGCCGATCGTGCACACGCAGTTGCGCCATCCGGCCGCTGATGGTCATGCCCGGGTGCACCCGCAACTGGTCCGGGTTGCGCCTGTACAGCTTTACCATCAGTTCGCGCACGCTGGCGCGGGTTTCGTCAATGAACTCATCCGCCACCAGATCGATATCCGACTTGGCCAGGTTCTTGACCTCATAGCCGGAGCAGGCGGACAGCATCAGGACCAGCATCGATGTAAGCAGGCGTCGCATGCGGCGATTCTAGCAAGCTGTGTGTGACGCACGCGAGCGCCGCGCACGCTGGACGACAATCCCCGCTTGTTATCCGGGCATGCAGGCAGTTCCACTGTCCGGCAAAACTGGTAAAGTACCGTCGCTACCGCGCCGGCGGAACGCAACAACACGGAATCTGGCTTGAAACATCATCTGTACAAACCCCTGGGATTCGTATTCCTGGCCATGGGACTGCTGGGCATCGCGCTGCCAGTACTGCCCAGTACGCCCTTCGTGCTGCTGGCCACCTGGTGCTTTGCACGGTCCTCGGAAAAATGGCACGCGCGCCTGCTCGACAGCGAGCTGTTCGGTCCGATGATCCGCAACTGGGAGGAAAACCGCTGCCTATCCTGCCGCGTCAAGGTAGTGGCGATCGTGTCCATGCTGCTGGCCGGGGGGGCCTCACTGGCCTTCGCCATGCAAGACTACCGCCTGCGTATCGCCACTGCGTTGTTACTGACACTGGGCGGCGCCACCGTACTGGCCATCAGGACCTGCCGCACGCACACACCCCCGGGCGCCGGACCGGCCGGTCAAAAATAGACCAGGCGCGGCTTCAGCAGCAGCGGACCCAGCACGGTGGTCAACAACACCACCAGTACCAGTGCCGAATACACGTCGCCAGCGAACACCCCATGCGTAAAGGCAAAACTGGCGAAGACCAGGCCCACCTCGCCGCGGGGAATCATACCGCAGCCGATACCCAGCCGGTCATAGCCGCGCCCCCTTACGACAAACCCGGCCAGCCCCTTGGAGACGACGGCGACCGCGGTCAGGCTGGCGATGACCAGGAGGATCCGCGGGTCGAGCAACACCTGCAGTTGCACCTGGGCACCGATACCCACGAAGAAGATGGTGATCATGATATCGCTGATGGGCTTGACCAGTTCCTCGAGCCGGTGCTTTTGCAGGGCGTCGCCCACCCGGAAATCCACGTCATCGAGCAACAGGCCCGCCACGAAAGCGCCGATAAGGGGGGCCAGTCCGGCATAGACCGCCAGTTGCGCGAAAGACAGGGCCAGGCACAGGGCAAAACCGGTCCACACGCTGGAGTGCTTGTTGAGCGCGACCATGTGCACCACACCGGGCATCAGCCGGTGGCCCAGCAGCATCGCACCGGCAAAAAACAACAGGGCCTTGGTCACGATCCACAGCAAGTCCAACGCGGCCACCTCGCCGGTCACCACCACGCTGGCCAGGATTGCCAGCAGCAAAATGCCGAGCACGTCGTCGATGACTGCGGCGCCCAGGATGACTTCCGCCGAAGCCGTTTTGACCAGACCATTGTCCCCCAGCAGTTTGGCGGTAATACCCACCGAGGTTGCGGCCAACACGGCAGCCACAAACCAGCTCTGCAGGCCGGCGGCAAAACCCAGCGCGGCACCGGCCGCCAGCCCCATGCCAATGGGCAGCGCGAGGCCGGTCAGGGCGACGGACAGCGCATTGCGGCCCACCCGCAGCAGGGCGCGCGTGTCGGACTGCAGGCCCACCAGAAACAGCAGCAGCACCAGGGCGAGTTCAGAGGAGTACACCATGAACTCGCTGGAGCGCAGGATCGCGCTGAGATCGAAGTCGATATCCAGCAGTACCAGGTTGCCCAGCATGATACCGGCATAGATCTCGCCGAGTATCTCCGCCATGCCCATGCGTTCAAAGAGGAAGCCGCAGACATCCGCCAGCGTGATCATCAGGATCAGCAGCAGGCTGGTGCGGGTGAAGGTGTCGCTGGCGCCGCCGGCATAGGCCAGCCCCGGCAGTACTGCCGCGGCCAGCGTGAGGCATAGCAGGCGCTGTGGTCTACTCACCGGGGTTTGCCCTGTCGTTGCGGGCGGCCGGGCAGGCTGGCGCAGCACACGGCGCGGCGTCCGCGAACCGGGGCGCCGCGCCGGACAGGTATCAGCCTTCGAAGGCCCGGCGCGGCGCCGACACGCCAGCGGACTCCACGCCCTTGATATAGGCCAGCATGGTATCGGCATCGGACACTTCGAAGGGATCCACCGGGCAGTTGTCGCCAAAATCCGGCTCGATGAACATCTTTTCGATGCGACCGTCATCCACCAGCATGGAATAGCGCCAGGAGCGCATGCCAAAACCCAGGTTGCCCTTGTCCACCAGCATGCCCATCTTGCGGGTAAACTCGCCATTGCCGTCGGGCAACAGAAAGATATTCTTGTTGCCCATGTGCCTGCCCCACTGGAACATCACAAAGGCGTCGTTGACGGACACGCAGACAATCTCGTCTACGCCCTGCGACCGGAACTCCTCGTATAGTTCATCGTAGCGCGGCAGGTGATTGGAAGAACAGGTCGGCGTGAAAGCGCCCGGCAGGGAAAACACCACCACCTTCTTGCCGCCGAAAATATCGGCCGTGGTCTTGTCCTCCCAGCGATAGGGGTTGTCACCCTCTACTGATGCATCGCGCACGCGCGTCTTGAAAGTCACCTGGGGTACACGTTCCCGAAATGGCATGGGTTTCTCCTTTGGTTGTGAATTGCACTTGGCGTTCGGTTGAGCGGCGGAAATTGCGCCGCCCGTCAGGACCTATTTTAGGTCGCTATTATTGATAGTTAAAATTAAAAATTTCAATCATTGCGTTTGTGTTTTGCTATCGATCTTTGGCGTCCCCGGCTCAAATCCAGATCATACAGCCGAGCTCGAAGGGGTGGCTCAGCGCCTCGTTGTAGGGATACATCCTGAGCTTGTAACTCTGCAGGCCGGCGATCTCCGGGCGCAGCTCGATTTCAAACAGCGTGTGCTCGCCCTGGGTCTGGATGGCGGGGATTGCGGCCCGCTGCAGCACCTCGAAGGCCTGGTCCGCGCCACCGCGCCCCAATTGACACTCCAGCCTGACATCCCCCGCTGCCAGGCCGTTCAGGTCGGCCTGCACCCGTAGCAGGATGGTTTCGTCCTGGTACAGGTGCCCCGGGGGCTGCACCATCAGCTGCATGTGCACGCCGGGCCAGGCGTCGCGCACCCGCTGCTTCCAGCACGCCAGGTTGCGCGCCATTTCGGCGCCGTTGGCTTCCAGCTTGCGGCGCTGGTTCTGGGCCGGCAGGTACAGCTGCTGCACGTAATCACGCAGCATGCGCTGTGAGTTGAAACGCGGAATGGTGGATTTCATGGACGCCTTGGACAGGGCCACCCACTCGGGAGAGTAACCGCCCCCGTCCCGGCGGTAGTACAGGGGCAGCACCTCGTGCTCGATGATATTGAGCAGGTCGTTGGCCTCGTCCTCGTGGCGCTGGTCGTGATCGAAGCGCGAGTCACGCGGGGTGATCGCCCAGCCGTTGCTGCCGTTGTAGCCCTCGCCCCACCAGCCGTCCAGTACCGACAGGTTCACCGCCCCGTTGAGCCCGGCCTTCTGGCCGGAAGTGCCGCTGGCCTCCAGGGGGTATTCGGGGGTGTTCAGCCACACGTCGACCCCCGACACCATGTGCCGCGCCAGGGCCAGGTCGTAGCCCTCCAGCAGCAGAATTTTGCCGATGAAGTCGGGGTGCATGGCGTAGTCGTGAATGAGTTTGATCAGTTGCTGTCCGGGCTGGTCGTGGGGGTGGGCCTTGCCGGCAAACACGATCACCACGGGGCGCTCGGGATCGCTGAGCAGGGCGGCCAGCCGTACCGGATCGCTAAACAGCATGGAGGCGCGCTTGTAGGTGGCGAAGCGGCGGGCAAAACCCATCACCAGCACATCCCGGTCCGAGCCGTCCACATGTCGTACCATGCGGCGAATAACGGCATTGCTGGTGCCGTTGCGCTGCTGCTGCGCGATGACCGAATCGTGGACCTGCTGCAACAGTGCCTGCTTCAGGGCCTTGTGGATGCTCCAGAAATGGTAATCCGGAATGTCGTCGATCTGCTCCCAGTAGTCCTCGTTCAACAACTGGTTGCGCCAGTCATCCAGGCGCAGATCGAACAGACTCGCCCACTCGCGGGCCAGAAAGGTTTGCAGGTGCACGCCGTTGGTGATGTGCGTAATGGGGTTCTCCCAATGCGGCACCTGCGGCCACAGCGCGGCCTCCATCTGGGCGGCCACCGCGCCGTGAATGCGGCTCACGCCGTTGTGGAAGCGGCTGCAGCGCAGCGCCAGGCAGGTCATATTGAAACCGTGGCCGGTATTCAATCCCAGTGCATAGAGCTGCTCGAATTCCAGCCCCAGTCCCTGCGCCATCCCGGACAGGTAGTGCCGCACCAGCTCGATATCGAAGATGTCGTGACCCGCCGGCACCGGCGTATGCGTGGTGAAGACCGTGCCGGCCGCCACCAGTTCCATGGCGCTGGCGAAGTCCAGGCCCTCGTGCATGCGCCACGCACAGCGCTCCAGCAACTGGAACGCGGCGTGGCCCTCGTTGATGTGCCATACCGTGGGGTGCAGGGCCATCGCGCGCAGCGCCCGCACACCGCCGATGCCCAGCACCAGCTCCTGCTGCAGGCGCATTTCGCGATCGCCGCCGTACAACTGGTGGGTAATGGCCCGGTCCGCCATCGAGTTGTCCGGCAGGTTGGTGTCGAGCAGGAACAGCTTGATATGCCCGGCCAGGGCGGTCCACACCCGCACCTTCAGCATGCGGCCGGGGAACTCGATGGCGAGCGTCAGGTGCTGACCGGCGCTGTTCAGGGTGGGCACCACGGGCAGGTCGTGCGGATGGGAGCGCGTGTGGCTGACCTGCTGGTGACCGTGGCCGTCGATCGTCTGAGTGAAGTAACCCGCCTGGTACAGCAGACCGATCGCCACGAAGGGCAGCCCGACATCGCTGGCGGCCTTGCAGTGGTCCCCCGCCAGTATGCCCAGGCCGCCGGAGTAGATGGGAAAGCTCTCGTGGAAACCAAACTCCAGGCAGAAATAGGCGATCAGATCCTCCCGCGGATCGAACAACTGCGTCAGTTCCGGCCGGCCGCGGTGCTCCCGATAGGCGTCGTAGGCCGAGGCGACCCGGCGGTAGTCCTCCATATAGGAGCTGTCGTCCAAGGCCTCGTCCAGGCGGCGCTGCGACACACGCCGCAGGAAGGCCTTGGGGTTGTGTCCACAGGACTCCCACAGGTCGCGATCCAGGCGATGAAACAGCGAGCGGATGGTGCGATCCCAGCTGTACATCAAATCGCTGGCCATCTCCTGCAGGCGCGCCAGCTCGGCGGGGATCCGCGGCTGGATTTCCAGGGGAAACGTCGAACCGGGCATACTCAGTTGTCACCTCTTGCATCAGTTGCAAAACCGTACAGCGCCAGGTAGCGCGCGGCACTTTGCTGCCAGGAGAAATCCTGGGCCATGGCGGTCAGCTGCACCTGCCGCCACAGCTGTGTGTCATGCCACAGGTCGATAGCGCGCCGCGCCGCCTGTAACAGCGCCTCGGGAGTGGGCTGCTCAAACACGAAACCGGTGGCGCTACCGGTGCGCAAAGTGTCCGCGTCGGTGTCGACCACGGTATCGGCCAGGCCACCCACCCGCCGCACCACTGGCAGGGTGCCGTAGCGCAGGCTGTACAGCTGGTTGAGTCCGCAGGGTTCGAACAGCGACGGCATCAGGAAGAGATCCGCCGCCGCCTCGATCCGGTGCGCCAGGCTTTCATTATACGTCAGGCTCAGCGCCATCGTCTGCGGCCTGTTCGCCGCCAGCGCCTGCAGCCGGCGTTCGTAGCCGGGCTCGCCGGTGCCCAGAACCACCAGCTGGGCGGGACTGTCCAGCAGTGTGTCGATCACCGGCAGCAGCAGTTCCAGTCCCTTTTGTTCGGCGAGGCGACCGACAAAGCCCAGCAGCGGCCGGTCATCGCACTCGCGCAGGCCCAGCTCGCGCTGCAGGGCGCGCTTGTTCAGCGCCTTGTCCTGCAGTGAGTCCGCATCGTAGGGTTGCTTCAGCAGCGGGTCGCTGGCCGGGTTCCAGGTGTCGACGTCGATACCGTTGAGTATCCCCACCAGCCGTTCGCGGCGCTCGCTGAGCAGCCCCTCCAGCCCCATCCCGCCGGGGGCGTGACAGATCTCCTCGGCGTAGGTCGGGCTGACCGTGGTGATGTGGTCGGCATAAACCAGCCCCGCTTTTATAAAGCTGCATTGGCCGTAGTATTCCATGGCCGCCGGCTGCCACAGATCGGCGGGCAGTTGCAGGCGGTCAAAGGTCGCGCGGTCGAACAGCCCCATGTGGGCCAGGTTGTGAATGGTGAACACGGTGCGCGAGCGGGTGGCCGAACGGTGCGTCAATGCGATCGCGGGCCCGGTGTGCCAGTCATTGCAGTGCAGCACATCCGGCTGCCAGTGCAGGGTCGTGCGCCCTGTACTGATGGCGGCGGCGGCGCGCGAGAGCAGCATGAAGCGATCGGCGTTGTCCGGCCACGGCGCACCCGCCGGGTCCTGGTAGGGGTTGCCTCCGCGCACAGAAAAGGACGGGTGATCGACCAGCCAGGTGACCAGCGAGGTCTGCGGCAACCGGGTTTCCAGCAGGCGCACCGGCACTCCCGCCAGCTCCAGCTCGGCCAGAACCCGGGGCTGCTTCACCCGCGCCAGCACCTGCGCGTAGGCCGGCAGCAGCAGCCGCACATCCACACCGGCGCGGCGCAGCACCTCGGGCAGGACACCGGCGACATCGGCCAGGCCGCCGGTTTTTATCAGCGGGTACGCCTCACTGGCGACAAACAGCAAGCTGCCCATGGCGCGCCTCAGTCGCCCGGCCCGGCCGGGCGCAGCACCAGAGCGGCCAGGGGCGGCAGGGTGAGGGACAACGAGTGTGCGCGCTGCATCCACGCCACCGCTTCGCTGCCCAGCGCCTGGCCGTTACCCATGTCACTGCCGCCGTAATAGCGCGAGTCTGAGTTGAACACCTCGCGGTAGGTGCCCGGGGCGGGCACCCCGATGCGGTAGTTGCGGCGCACCACCGGGGTGAAATTGAGTATCACCACACAGAAATCCTCGCCGTCGCGCCGCAGGTAACTCAGCACCGACTGGGTGGCGTCGTGGCAATCGATCCACTCGAAGCCGTCGGCACTGAAATTCCGGCGATGCAGACTGGGCACAGCGCGGTAGAGCCGGTTCAGATCGCCCACCACCTGCTGCACCCCCCGGTGCGGGGCCCGCTCCGCCAGTTCCCAGGACAACTGCCCCTGGTGCCGCCACTCACCCGGCTCGCCCAGTTCGCAGCCCATGAACAGCAGCTTGGCGCCGGGATAGGTGAACAGATACGTGTACAACAGGCGCAGATTGGCAAAGCGCTGCCAATCGTCACCGGGCATTTTCCCCAGCAGCGAGCGCTTGCCGTGCACGACCTCGTCGTGGGAGAAGGGCAGCAGGAAATTCTCGGAGAAGGCGTACATCAATCCAAAGGTCAGCTGGTCGTGATGGTAGTGGCGGTGGATCGGCTCGCGCGCCATATACTGCAGCGTGTCGTGCATCCAGCCCATGTTCCACTTCATGGAAAATCCCAGTCCGCCGAGCCAGGTGGGCCGGGTCACCTGGGGCCAGGCAGTGGACTCCTCGGCGATGGTCAAGGTGCCTGGATGGCGGCCGTGGGTCAGGGTGTTGAGTTCACGCAGGAAATCGATCGCCTCCAGATTTTCCCGGCCGCCGTGGCGGTTGGGCAGCCACTGGCCGGGCTGGCGCGAATAATCCAGGTACAGCATGGAGGCCACCGCGTCGACGCGCAGCCCGTCCAGGTGGAACTCCTCCAGCCAGTAGTTGGCGCTGGCCAGCAGAAAGTTCTTCACCTCGTTGCGCCCGTAATTGAAAATCAGCGTGCCCCAGTCGGTGTGCTCGCCGCGCCGCGGATCCTCGTGTTCGTACAGGGCGGTGCCGTCGAAGCGGGCCAGCGCATGCGCGTCGCGGGGAAAGTGCGCCGGCACCCAATCCAGAATGACGCCGATGCCGGCACCGTGCAGGTGATCGACGAAAAAGCGGAAATCGTCGGGGCTGCCAAAGCGCTGCGACGGCGCGAAATAGCCGGTCGTCTGGTAACCCCAGGAGTCATCCAGCGGGTGCTCCATGACCGGCAGCAGTTCGACATGGGTAAAGCCCAGTGCCGTCACATACTCCGCCAGTTGCACCGCAATCTCGCGAAAGTTGAGAAAGTCGCCCTGTGCATCGCGTCGCCAGGATCCGGGGTGAAACTCGTAGATCGACAGCGGGGTGCGCTGCCAGTCCCAGTGGGCGCGCCGCTCCAGCCAGGCGCGGTCCGTCCACTGGAAGTCCGAGGGCGCGCAAACGAGGGCGGCGTTAGCCGGGCGCAGTTCGAAGCGGTTGCCGTAGGGGTCCGCCTTCAGGTGCAGCGCACCGCGCTGGTCGCGCAGTTCAAACTTGTACTTCTCACCGGCATCCAGCCCCGGGACGAACAGCTCCCACACGCCGCTGGAGCCCCGGCTGCGCATGGGGTGGCACAGTCCGTGCCAGCGGTTGAAGTCGCCCACCACACTGACCCGCACGGCGTTGGGCGCCCAGGTGGCGAAGCGCACCCCGCGCACGCCCTGCTGCGTACAGCAGTGCGCCCCCAGCACCCGGTAGAGATGCTGGTGCCGGCCCTCGCCGAACAAATGCAGATCCAGATCGCCGATGCCCGTCCCGAAACGGTACGGGTCGTGGGCCTGCTGCCACTGGCCGTCAGGGGCGAGCCAGCGCAACTGGTAGTCGGGACAGGCGGCGCCCGCGAGCGCAGCGCTGAACAGGTCGCTGCCGGACAGGCGCTGCATGTCAACGACGGCACCGTCGGTCGCCACCTGCGCGGCCGCGGCGCCGGGCAGCAGCGCGCGCACCTGCCAGTGCCCGCCCTGCCGGTGACAACCCAGCACGCTGAAGGGGTCGTGGTGGCGCCCCGCCAGGACGCGCCGTATGTCGTCGTCAATGGCCGGATCGGCCGCATCTTTTTTCATCGGACGCGAGACTGATTTATATCAACACGAAAAGAGGACAGATTCATTTTTGTTGTCCACAATATTACCTGACCGTGACCAAATGCAAGTAAACTCACCAGTTTCCGGATCGACGCAACGGCGATGAACGAGCAGGACCCAGGCAGATACGTCAGCCGTCTCACCCGCGACACCCTGGCGCTGGTACTGGCCGGCGGCCGCGGCTCCCGGCTGCAGCAGCTCACCACCTGGCGCGCCAAGCCCGCGGTGCCCTTTGGCGGCAAGTTCCGGATTATCGATTTCCCGCTGTCCAACTGCGTCAACTCCGGCATCCGCCGGGTGGGTATTCTCACCCAGTACAAGTCCCACAGCCTGATCCGGCACGTGCAGCGCGGCTGGGGCTTCATGCGCGGGGAACTGGGTGAGTTCATCGAACTGCTGCCGGCACAGCAGCGCCTGGAAACTTCCTGGTACGCCGGCACCGCCGATGCAATCTACCAGAACATCGACATCATTCGCACCCACAACCCGCAGTATGTGCTGATCCTGGCCGGCGATCATATCTACAAGATGGACTACGGCACCATGCTGGCGGCCCACGTGGAAGCCGCGGCCGATCTCACCGTGGGCTGTGTCGAGGTACCGCTGGAGCAGGCCCGGGCCTTTGGCGTGATGGCCGTCGACGCCCACAACCGCATCGTCGAGTTCGCTGAAAAGCCGCGCCACCCTACTCCCATGCCGGGCAGCGACACCACGGCACTGGCCTCCATGGGCATCTATGTATTTCGCACTGAAACACTGATCGAGGAGCTGCTGCGCGACGCCGACACCCCGGCATCACAACGCGATTTCGGGGGCGATATCATTCCGGATGTCATCCGGCGCCTCAATGTCACGGCGTTTCCCTTCCGGGCAGCCCCGCAGGGACTGCCCGCCTA
Source organism: Halioglobus sp. (assembly GCA_020443345.1). GTDB lineage: Bacteria > Pseudomonadota > Gammaproteobacteria > Pseudomonadales > Halieaceae > JARRPM01. The sequence continues at coordinate 61,770 of JAGRIH010000007.1, read as the reverse complement.
CTGGCGTGACGTAGGCACCGTGGACGCCTTCTGGGAAGCCAACCTGGAGCTCATCGGCGTCAGTCCCGAGCTGAACCTGTACGATCGGCAGTGGCCCATCTGGACCTACCAGGACCAGGTGCCGCCAGCCAAGTTCGTGTTCGACGACGACGGCCGCCGCGGCATGGCGGTGGACTCCATGATTGCCGGCGGTTGTATCGTATCGGGTTCGTACGTGCGCCATTCCCTGCTGTTCAGCAACGTGCAGCTGCGCTCTTATTCCAAGGTGGAGGACTCGGTGATATTCCCGGAAGTGGAAGTCGGCCGACGCTGCACCATCCGCAAGGCAGTGATCGACAAGGGCTGCAAGATCCCACCCGACACCTGCATTGGCGTGGACCCGGAGGCCGACGCGGCGCGCTTTCACGTCTCCGCCGGCGGTGTCGTGCTGGTGACGCCGGACATGCTGGGACAGCGGCTGCACTATGCCCGGTGACAGTATGCCTAATGACACGACGCCCGCTGACCGGGCAGCGGCCGACAAACCCATGAACGTGGTCTTGTGCTGGCACATGCACCAGCCGGAATACCGCGACCTGCGCACCGGTGAGTTCCACCTGCCCTGGGTCTACCTGCACGCCATCAAGGACTACGCCGACATGGCGGCCCACCTCGAGGCGGTGCCCCAGGCCCGTGCGGTGGTGAACTTCGCGCCCATACTGCTGGAGCAGATCGAGGATTACATCGCCCAGATCAGCGCCTATCTCACCGGTCACGGGGCGATCAGGGACGCTCTGCTGGCGGAACTGGCCGAGCCGGCGCTGCCGGGCGACGAACCGGCACGACTGCGTCTGATGCAGGCCTGCCTGCGGGCCAATCCCGAGCGCATGATCGCGCGCTTCGAGCCCTACCAGCGCCTGGCGACCATGGCCGAGTGGTATCGGAAGCACCCTTCGAGCCTGGTTTACGCCTCCAACCAGTTCCTGGCCGATCTGCTGGTCTGGTACCACCTGAGCTGGATGGCCGAATCGGTGCGGCGCTCGGACACGCGCGTCCGGGAACTGCAGGACAAGGCGTACAATTTCAGCCTGCACGATCGCCGCCAACTGCTGGAGATCATTCTGCAGCAGTTGCAGTCGCTGATTCCCCGCTACCGCCGCCTGTCCGAGCGCGGCCAGGTGGAGTTGAGCATGAGCCCCTACGCGCACCCCATCGTACCCCTGCTGCTGGATATGCGCTGCGCCACGCAGGCCGCGCCGGAGATGCGACTGCCGATCACCACCGACTATCCCGGCGGCGCGGCGCGGGTGCAGTGGCAACTGGATCGCGGCAGGGTGGTATTCGAGCGGGCCTTCGGACGCCCCTCTGCCGGCCTGTGGCCCTCGGAGGGCGGCGTCAGCGAGCAGGCCCTGACGCAGTTTGCGCACAGCGGTTTTCGCTGGGTCGCCAGCGGCGGCAGCGTGCTGCACAACAGCCATAAAACAGATGAATCGACGTGCCGCCACCGCGTCTACCGTTTCGGGGACGCACCGGTGGACTGCTTCTTTCGCGATGACGGCCTGTCCGACCTCATCGGCTTCACCTATTCGGACTGGCATGCCGAGGATGCGGTGGGCAACCTCATCGGGCACATGGAAACGATCGCCGGGCTGTGCCCGGACCGCAACAACTGCCTTATCACCATTATCCTGGACGGGGAGAACGCCTGGGAGTACTACCCCGAGAACGGTTTTTATTTTCTCAGTGACCTGTACCGGCGTCTGGCGGAGCACCCCCTGCTGCGCATGACCACCTTCGAGCATTTTCTGCGCGACAGTGCGCCGCAACCGGTGCAGACGGACAAGCTCGTGGCCGGCAGCTGGGTGTACGGCAGCTTTTCCACCTGGATTGGCGAGCCGGACAAGAACCGCGCCTGGGAAATCCTGGTCGAAGCCAAACGCAGCCTGGACGAACAGATGGCGGCGGGGCGCCTGAACGAAGCGGAGAGCGCAGCCGCTCTGCGCCAACTGGCGATCTGTGAAGGTTCTGACTGGTTCTGGTGGTTCGGCGATTACAACCCCCCGGCCACGGTCAACCAGTTCGACCAGTTGTACCGCATGCACCTGGCCAACCTCTACCAGATGATCAACGTCGAGGCCCCCGCCTATCTTTCCGAAGTTATTTCGCGCGGCGGCGGCGACCCGGCGCGCGGCGGCGTGATGCGCCACCACAGCAAAGACGGCGGATGAACCCACTGCTGGAGTGTCGCCGGGCCGGGGTCCTGCTGCACCCCAGCAGCCTGCCGGGGGAGGGCTACGGCGGCGAGTTCGGGCAGCAGGCGCGGCGCTTCGTGGACCTGCTGGCCGCCGCCGGCCTGCAGATATGGCAGGTGCTGCCGCTGGGCCCCACCCACCCCGACGGCTGCCCCTACCAGGCGTTTTCCGTGCACGCCGGAAACCCGGACCTGATCGATCTGCAGTGGCTGGTCGAGCGGGGCTGGCTGGCCGAGCAGCAGGCAGAACAGGGCCGGGATGGACCCGAACACAAGCGCGCCGCCCTCGACATCGCCAGCGACGCTTTCCTGCAGGAGATGGCGGGGGCGGCGCAGTCCCCAGTGGCGTCCGCGTATCGCCGCTTTCTGGCCCGGAGCGAATTCTGGCTGACCCACTACGCGCGCTTCCAGGCCTTTCGGGACACCTCGCAGCGCCGCCCCTGGACCACCTGGCCGCCGGGCCTGCGCGACTGTGAGCGCGAAGCCTGCGAGCGCCGGGCGCTGCACCTGGAGTCGCGAATTGCCCGGCTGCGCTTTCGCCAGTTCGTGTTTCACTGTCAGTGGGACGAGTTGCGGCGCTACGCCAGGCAGCGCGGCGTCCTGCTGTTTGGCGACCTGCCCATCTACGTGCACCTGGAAAGCGCCGACGTCTGGGCGCACCAGAACCTGTTCGACCTGGACGACGCGGGTAAGCCGCGCACAGTGACGGGGGTACCGCCGGACTACTTCAGCGCCGAGGGGCAGCTGTGGGGCAACCCGCAGTACAACTGGCAGGCCATGCGTGACAGCGATTTCCAGTGGTGGCTGCAGCGCTTCGATTCCGCCTCGAGACAGTTCGATATCGTGCGCATCGACCACTTTCGGGCGCTGCAGGCCTACTGGGAAATACCGGCCGCTGCGACTTGTGCGCGAGACGGACGGTGGGTGCCGGCACCGGGCCGCGAACTGCTCGCGCTGGTGCGCCAGCGCTATCCCGAGCTGTGTCTGGTGGCCGAAAACCTGGGCAGTATCAGCGCGGAAGTGGAGGCGCTGCGCGCGGAGTTTTCCCTGCCCGGCATGTTGATACTGCAGTTTGCCTTTGACGGCAATCCCGACAACCCCTACCTGCCGCACCGGCATCAGCGCGGCGATATCGTCTATACCGGCACGCACGACAACAACACCACACTGGGCTGGTTTGACAGTCTCAGTCCGGCCCTGCGCGAGCGCGTATACGCCTGTTTCGGCCACCCGCCCGAAGACATGCCCTGGATGCTGATTCGCCAGGCGATGGCCTCTGTCGCCAATACCGCGATCATCCCCTGGCAGGATTTCCTCGGGCTGGACGGCCGCCACCGCATGAACACGCCCGGCACCACCCGGGGCAACTGGCAGTGGCGCTTCGACTGGTCCCAACTCCCGCCGCACCTGGCCGAGCGCATCCACGACCTGCTGGCAGAACACGACCGCTTGCCGGGCGCGGGACGCGCCACAGGCGCCGCTGCGGGTGCGGACTGCTGAGCGGCATGATACTCCGCCGGGCGTGAGTGAGAGCTGTCGACAAACATATGCGCGTGCTCCTTGATATCGTCCACCCGGCGGATGTGCTGTTTTTCCTCAACCCGATACGGCGACTGCAGCAAGCAGGCCACCCCGTTTGCATCGCCAGCAGACACAAGGATGTCACCACCGCGCTGCTGGACGCTTTTGAACTCGACCACCAGGTGCTCTCCCGCGCCGGCGGCGGCATCGCGGCGCTGGCGCTGGAACTGGTGCGGCGCGACGTGGCTCTGCTGCGCCTGGCCAGAGGGTTTCGACCGGACGTCATGTGTGGATTTGGCGGCGTGGCCATCGCCCACGTCGGCAAACTGCTGGGCATTCCCAGCGTGAGTTTCTACGACACCGAGCGCGCTCCGCTGCAGCACCGGCTGACGCTGCCTTTCATTTCCCACCTCTATGTGCCCCAATCCTACGCTGGGCCGATAGCCCGGGGCCGCACCACGCGCTTTGCAGGCACCAAGGATTGCTCCTATTTCCACCCGCAGAATTTCTCCCCGGACCGCGAGCTGGCGCTGTCCGCGGGGCTGGCGCCCGGCAGCAGCAACTTCTTCCTGCGCCTGGTCAGTTGGCAGGCCAATCACGATCTGGGATACCGCAGCTGGCATCCGGCGACACTGCGCCAGCTCGTGCGTTCTCTGGCCACCCGGGGCAGGGTGCATGTTTCCTCGGAAACACCGCTGCCGGCGGACCTGCAAGACTGCGCCTACCGCGGTCCCGTCCACGCGGTGCATCACCTGCTGGCGCACTGCGACTGCTATATCGGGGAGAGCGCCACCATGGCCGGCGAGGCCGTCCTGCTGGGCGTTCCGGCCATCTATGCCACCGGCGACAGGCGCTGCTATACCGATGACCTGGCGGCCCGGCAACTGCTGTGGAAAGTACCGGATGTCAGCGTGGACACTGTGCGGCGGGCACTGGCAGACATCGACACACTGCCCGCCGCCAAGTGGCGCCAGCGCGTTGCCGACTACCGCCGCGGCGTACCGAATCTCGCCGAATACGTGGTCGAGACCCTGTGCCAGCACGCCCGGGACGGCAGCGCGTGAGCCCTCCCGGGCCCCAGGCGCCGCCCCCGGCAGGCCTGCGACACCCGTGCGCGGTGGTCGCGGCGTGATGGGCAGTGCGCTACAGAGCACGCCCACGGGCCTGCGCGCGGCGCTGGCCAACGGCGCCTACCTGGCAGTTACCAAGGGCTACTACCTCTTGCTGCGCGGCATGTATATTGCCGTGTTCGTGCATCTGATCGGGGTAGAGCTGTACGGCTACTACACCTATGCGCAGAACTGGTACGTCTTGTTCATGCCGCTGGCGATGTGGGGCATGAACGAACTGCTGATCAGCGAGCATGTGCGCACCGACCCCACCCGTCGTGCGGCACTGATCGGCTCGGGACTGGCGCTGCGGCTGCTGCTGGGCACGCTGTGCTGCCTCGGTATCATCGCCTCCGCGGCGCTGTTCGAGGACCAACCCGGCTTGCGGCTGCTGGTCATCGTCTACTCCCAGGGCGTGCTGGCCAGAAGTCTCACGGGCTGGTTTTCCGCGCTGTTCGTGGCCCACAATCGCAGCCTGTACTGGCTTTACATTTCCGTCTTTTTTACGACAGTGGAAGTGGTGGCAGCGCTGTCCCTGGCCTCTGCGGGCGCCGCGCTGCTCAGTATCGCCCTGTGTCAGTGCGCCGTCTGGTGGTGCAAGCTGGCGGTGGCCTGGCGTGTGTACCACAACCGGTTTCATCGCATCGGCTTGCGCTGGAACACACGATTTCTGCGTTTTTACCTGCGCAGTGGCGCCGCGCTGGGCTGCGCCACCTTCCTGCTGGTTTGCATGACGCCGGGGCTGCTGGTGTTCTATCGCCATCTCGCCGACGACCTGCGGCTGATCGGCGAAGTCGCCATCGTACTGCAGCTATTTCAGATCATCGACCAGATGATCATGCTGGTGAGCAACGCCGCGCTGCCGGAGATCAATCGCGCGTCGGGTGCAGCTCCCGCCAATCTGGCCAGGTTCCTGCGCATCGGCTGGAACGGGGCGTTCCTGTGCGGCGGCGCGGTATCGGTCCTGTGTATGCTGCTGGTGCCGCAGCTCATAGCGCTGTTGCCGCCAAACAAGTTCGATCAGCCGATGCTGCTGTTTGCCCGCTTCAGCTGGATCATCATACCGCTGTGCAGCCTGCACAGCTTTCGCCTGGCGCTGATTTCGACCGGTCGCATCCGCCGGTTTCTGGGCGTCATGATCAGTGGGCCGGCCGCGCTGCTGGCGCTGATCCTGACCTTGCATGCCCTCGATAAGCTGACTACTCACAGTCTGTTCGCGGCCCTGGGCGCCTCCTTTACACTGATCAGCCTGCTGCTGCTGGGCGCGCTGAAACCGCTGGCGCAGACCCTGCGCTGGCGCGACCTGCTGGCGGCACCGGTGCTGGGCGGCGCCGCTATTGTACTGGTGGCGTGGGCAGCGTGAACGGGGTCCGCACCAGATACCTCGCCACTGCCGGCCCGTTGTCGTATGTTGCGCACCGGGAACTGGCGCGGCGCTATGCCCGACTGCTGGACGAACTGCCGTGAACCGGCGCGCAGCCGTGCTGACACTGACTGGCCTGTCACTGCTGCTGGGCGCCCTCGCGTCAGTCCTGACCGGCTATCTCGCCAGCGGCGCTGGCGGGGACGCGGCGACCGCGCCGCACCTGTGGACTCTGCGCAGCAGCCTGGTCCCACTGGGCAGCGCACAACCGATCGAGGGCGCTACCCGGATCGTGCTCGACAACCACGGCCGCGCCGTTATCGCGCTGCCGGCCGCGGGCATCGACCCGGCGTCATACCCTTACCTGCGGGTCGCCTTTGGCGATACCCCAGCGCCGCCGCTGGCGCGACTGCTGGTGCGCGCTGTGCGCGGCGCGGCCGGCCACTGGCTTGCTCGCAGCGAGGATGTCGCGCCGCGCGATACCTGGTTTTATCTGGGGACTGCGCCACAGTGGCACGGTGCACTGGCGCGGGTGGAGCTGTTTTTGCTGGGCGCCCCGGACCAGACGGTAACCATCCACACCATCGGCCTGTACCCACGCTCCGCCAGCCATGCACTGCAGTCACTGCTCTCGGCCTGGACCAGCGCGGGACCCTGGCGTCACAGCTCGGTCAACCAGCACACCGGGGGGCGGCTGGACGGCAGCTTGCTGTATCCCCTGCCCGCCGCCGCGCTGCTGGCCGCCTTCGCACTGGCTGCCTGCGCCCTGCTGCCGCGCTTGTTTCCCGGCTTCAGAGGGCTGCGCTGGCCGGCGGCCGGCGGCATCGTTCTGCTCTGCTGGCTGCTGCTGGATACGCTGTGGCAGTGGCAGCTACTGCAGCGGCTGCACACCGCCCGGGAGCAGTTTGCCGGCAGCAGCAACACAGAAAAACTGCTGGCCGGCCCCGACCGCGAACTGTTTGCAATCAGCCGGGCCGTCAAGCAGGCGCTGGCAGACAGACCCGCCCGAGTGCTGGTCAGCGCGCGCGACGAGTACCGCGGCATGCGCCTTGCCTACTACCTCTACCCGCTCAACGTGTTCTGGGAGCGCGAGGGCCCGCCGTTGCCCGATCCCGCGCTGCTGCGCGCCGGCGACTATATTTTGCTGCTGCAGCCCAGCGACGTCGGGTTCGATCGCAGCGCGGGACTGCTGCATCTGCCCGACCGGCGCACGGTGCCGGTACAGCCGGTACTGATCACCGACACCGGCGTGCTGGTGCAGGTGCTGTGATGGAGTGGCTGCGCCTGTCGTTGGCCCTTGTGCTGCCGGGCGCCCTGGGGGTCTGTCTGGTGCGCGCCGTGAGCGGGCCCGCGATGCGCGAGCGCAGGTTGTTACTGGCCGGCTACGGCACCTTGCTGGGGCTGCTGGGGCTGCCGCAAATCATGCGACTGCTGAACCTGGCGGGACTGCCGCTGACCTTTGGCGGCACCGCGCTGGCCGCCGCGCTGACGGGCGGCGCCGCGCTGCTGGTCGGCGGCGCGGCCCGCGGGCGCTGGCCCACCGGCGCGCCAGCCCCAGTCACCCAAGGCGCACTGACCGCGGCACAGCGCGTGCTGCTGTTGGCCTGCGGCGCCCTGATCGCCGCCCGCCTGGCGGGACTGGGCCTGGAACTGCTGTGGCGGCCCCTGTTTCCCTGGGACGCCACCATGCACTGGGCCACCAAGGCGCGCGTGTGGTTTGAGCTGGGCACCATGGCGCCCTTCGTGGAGAACGCGCAGTGGCTGCAATCGGGCAGTGCGGGGGTGTACACCGATCACCATCCGGCCTATCCACCCACCGTGCCGCTGTTGCAGGTCTGGATCAGCCTGGCGCTGCAGCGCTGGGACGAAAGCCTGGTGAACCTGCCCTGGCTGGTGTGTGTGATGGCGCTGGGCGCCGCGTTCTTTGCCCAGGCCCGCCAGGCGGGGGTGGCGGTCGCGACCGCCCTGGCGTTTACCTATCTGCTGCTGTCCCTGCCGCTGCTGGACGCTCACGTGGCGCTGGCCGGCTACGCCGACCTGATCCTGGCCTGCTGTTACTGCGCCGCGGTGATGGCGCTGTACAACTGGTGCGTCCGCCGGCAGGCCTGTCAGGCGATACTGGCGGCCACCTTTGCGCTGCTGTGTACCCAGATAAAAAACGAGGGATTTTACTGGGCCGTGAGCCTGCTGCCGGGGCTGCTGGTAATGAAACTGTCACCGCGGCAACTGCTGGCGGGAGGGCTTGCGCTGGCAGCGCTGCTCGCCACCGCGCTGACCCTGTTGCCGCGCGATCTGATGATCGCCGGGCACTCACTGGCCAGCCTGCGACTCACGTTTTATTCCGCGGCCTGGCCGGCGCTTTTGCGGCAACTGTTTGTATTCGACAACTGGCACTTGCTGGCCTACCTCTTGCTGGGCCTGCTACTGGTGGCGCTGCCGCGCGGTGTACTGCGCGACAGGCCGCTGCGGGCGCTGCTGGCGGCGCTGGGCGGCGCCGTGGCGCTGTACCTGGTGCTGTTCCTGGGTACCAAATTTGCGCACGGCGCCATCCACTACACCGCCTCGGGCCGCATCGCCCTGCACCTGATGCCGTCACTGACGTTTCTGGCCATGCTGCTGTTCGATGCGCTGTACCGGCTGGATCAACCGGCGTCGTCCCCCGGCGGCAGCGGCTGAGCGCGGTCTGGCCCATCCCCCGCCTCCATCCGGCGGATGCGTTCCAGGGCGCTCTCCAGCAACTTGCGGTTTTGTGAAATCAAATCGGAAACCAGCCCGGTGATCATCAGGCCGAAGCCCATGGTCAGCAGCACCCCGCCCAGCAGCAGTGACTGCAGGTGGCCGGACCCGTCGCCCGTCAGAAAGTAATACAGGAAGCGCAGCACCGGCAGCATACCGCACAGTATGGCGAACGATCCCAGCACCAGAAAAAAGCGCAGGGGCCGGTACATGGCATACATGCGCAGGATGGTCGCCCCCTGGCGGGTGACAAACTGCGGCAGGTTGCGAAACAGGCGGGACGGGCGGGTGGCGGGGTTGGTGCGCACCCTGACCGACTCGATGACCATGTCCTTGTTGCCGGCCTGGATAATCATCTCGGTGGTGTAGCTGAAGCGCGACACGATCATCAGGCGCAGGGCCGCATCGCGCGAGACAGCCCGAAAGCCCGACACCGCGTCGGGCACGTGCGCACCCGACAGCGAGCTCACCGTCCAGCTTCCCAGTCGCTGCAGCGCCCTTTTCAGCGGGCCGGAATGGGCCGCGCCGCGCTCGCCGATGACAATATCGGCGCGCCGCTCCACAATGGGCTGCACCAGACGGGGGATATCGCCGCCGCAGTACTGATTGTCGCCGTCGGTATTGACGATGATATCCGCACCCAGTTGAATGGCGCGCTCCAGACCCGACTGATAGCTCCTGGCCAGGCCCTGATTTTTCTTGTGGCGAAGAATATGGTGTACCCCGCAGGCGCGCGCCACCGCCACGGTGTCGTCCCGGCTGCCATCGTCCACTACCAGTATTTCAATCCGCGCGATACCGGGAATCGCACCGGGGATATCCGCCACTGTCGCGGGCAGCGTGGCCTCCTCGTTGAGGCAGGGTATCTGCACGATCAGTTTCAGGCCGGTGTCGGCTCGCCCCGCCGCCATTGTCGTAAACCGGGTCCTAACCCGACTTCTTCAGTGACAGCAGGCGGTTGAACAGCCGATTCAGCACACCCTCCAGCGGATACAGCGTCCAACGCAGGATATTGACCACGCGCTGCCTGCCGATACGGCGGCCCAGGAAGGCCGTTATTCTGGAATACCACGGATCCAGAAAGCGGTAGCGCTGTTTTTTGGTCCAGGTTTTCAGATGCGGGATCTGCTGCCGGTCGAGATCCCACTTGTCAAAAAAATGATCCAGCGTGCGTTGCGTCCAGTCCTCCGACCAGCGCAGACTGAAAAACGCCAGATCGCCCCAGGCAAAGGGCGGCGGCCGGGTGTAGGTCAACTGGCTGGCCGGCTCCAGAAACACTCTGCCGCCGCCCTGCCGGACGCTCATGCAGAAGTCGATGTGTTCGCGCGTGTTCAACAGGCCCTCGTCAAAACCCCCGAGGCGCCGGATGACGGCGCTGCGCACCAGTATACCGTGGAACTCCGCCAGCTCCGTCTCGGCGCGCGAGAGCAGTGGCAGCACCTCGTCCAGCGGTTTGCCCTGGTGGTCGTGACTGGAGCGGATGCGCCGCCGCCCGTTTCTCACCACCACATGCGCCATGCCGCCGGCCATGTGCACTTCGCGGTCCTCGGGCCGGCCCTGGCGGTACAGCGGCCCCACGACGTCGGCGCCCTCCTCCTCGGCACAGGCCACCAGAGCCTCCAGCCAGCCGGGTTCCACCCACACGTCGTTGTCGAGAAACACCACATACCGCGACTGCACGCGCCCCAAGCCGATGTTGCGCGCCGCGTTGGGCGACAGATAGTGCGGCGAGGCGACAAACGCCACCCGCGCGCCGCCGGCGGCATGTAACTGGCGACGCACCTCCCGGGGCGGATTGCCCTCCACACAGACAATGGGAACGGCGGCGGGTGTCTTGGACAGGACATCCGCCAGGGACTCGGGCCCGGTACTGAAACGCTCGCGCGGGACGATGACGATACTGACGAGTGTCGAGTCCATGGGGTTCGGTTTCACCGTATAATAATGGCTTGAAAACGTCGGTAGAGACCCACCGGCGAATGATAACCCGGGGGACGGACACTTGCGAATCACCATGTTGAGCCAGCGCCTGCCGCCGGAAAATCACACCGGCGCGCCGCTGCAGGCGGTACAGCTCAGCCGGGCGCTGATCGCCCGGGGCGCGCGGGTACAGATGCTGACCACCCGCCCCTACGGCGTCAATGATCATTGTGGCACACTGACGGGCATCCCGGTGCGCGCCATTCGCTACCCGCGGGTACCGGGCCTGGTGTCCATCGCGCGGCTGCTCGGCGCCGCCGCTCACGCGCCCCGTATTGCGGATACCGATATCGTGCACGGTCACGCCCTGTCGCCGATGATTCTGGGCTATGCACTGAACAGGGGCAGGCAGGGGCCGCCGCTCCTGGTAAAGCCCAGCCTGGGGGGGCTGCATAGGGAAGGTGAGTTGCAACGACTGAATACACCCATGGCCAAACCATTGTTACACCGGGCGTTACATCGTATCGACGCGTTTGCGGTACTGGACGATCTGATCGAATCCGACCTGCGGTCCCTGGGGATACCTGGAGACAGGCTCATACGGGTGGACAACGGCGTCGATCTGGAGCGTTTCAGGCCCGCCGATGCCGCGCAAAAACATGCATTGAGGGGAAACTTCGGGATCACCGCGCAGCGGGTCATACTGTTCTGCGGACAGCTCAGTCCGCGCAAGGGCGTGGCGGAGTTGCTGGCCGCCTGGCCGCAACAGCTGGCCGGAGAACACAGCGTGGCACTGGCTCTGTGCGGGGCGGGCCCGCTACAGACAGAGGTAGAGAACGCCGCCAGGGACCATCCGGGGGCCATCCACTACCTGGGCCAGCAGGCCGACGCCGCCGCTGTTATGCGCATGGCGGACGCACTGGTACTGCCATCGCGCATCGAGAGTTTTGGCAACGTTATTGTGGAGGCTCTGGCCAGCGGCATTCCGGTCATCAGCACCCGCTGCGGCGTCGCCGGGCGCACCGTCGTGCCAGGTCGGACCGGCTGGCATATCGAGATGGTTAACGCGCCGGCCATCAACACCAGCCTCAGCGAGGCAATCGCCGCTCGGTCGCACTGGCCCGACATGGCGCAGGAGGCATGCAAAACGGCGGCCGCTTTCGCTGTAGAGCGAATTGCGGGTAATTACCTCCACATCTATGAGCGCCTGCTGGACCGGGGCCGACATGCATAGCTACGCCCAGACCAATCTGCAACTCTTCAATCAACTGCGCCACCGAGTCCGGCGAATGCTCCGCGCGGCTACGGCGCTGACCTTTTTGCGTTAAATTTACCGGGAGCCAGCTGCAGGAAAGCTGTCCTTCGCTATCGCCGTGCTGCTGGTCGCAGTGATCCGCATCGCGTCATAGCAGTGGTGTTTCATACCGCGAGAAAACCCAGCGGCGTACTGTTCGCACCGGGGCTGTAAAAGCGGCGTATATTGGGCAATACAATGTCCAGGTCTGAGGCCGGCACACCGAACCAGAGTGCCAATTCCGCAAAGTACTCATCCACCGAGGTGGTCGGTGCGTACACGCCGCGCTCTACGTCCAGCGGGTTGCCGGGATATATCTCGGGGTAGTCGCCGTAGAAACGTCCACCCTGCACACCACCGCCCATGATGATGTGATGCCCGCCCCAGCCGTGATCGGAGCCCTTGCCGTTGGACGTCAGGGTGCGGCCAAAATCCGAGGTGGTGAAAGTGGCGACCTGCTGCAGTACCCCCAACTGCGCCAGGCTGTCGCGGAATTCCCGCAGGCCCCGGCTCACCAGGGGCAGCATGGCTGCCTGCCGATCCAGCACATCGTCGTGATGATCCCAGCCGCCGACGGTGATGAAAAAGGTCTGGCGCGTGGCGCCCAGGGCCTCCCGCACGCTGATGATGCGGGCGATCTGGCGCAGGCTCTGCGCCAGATCGTCCGCTGAAAATCCGGCGGATAACGGTGCCGCGTCCTGCAGCGCGGCATTGAACACCTGCTGTGCGTCGATCGCAGCGCGCAGCCGTTTGCCATATTCCCGCCGCAGAATATGGGGCTGTTCCACTGCCAGCAGCGCATCGATAGTGGCTTTGCGATACTCGCCGAACGCAGTTTCGTCATTGTAGCCGTTGATGCCGGCAGCGCCCTCGCCCCCGGCGTTGACGCTGTACTCGGTGACAGTGGCCCCGCTCTGAAACACATTGTTGCCCGACAGCGAAATGTTCATGGAGATGCCGTTGGCGCGGTTCACTCCCTGCAGCAGGTCGGCCGCCCTGCCACCCCAGCCCTGCGCCACCCGGTCGTCACAGATTGCCGTCTGCCACTGGGCGATCTGGTCCGCATGCGAGCCCAGGCCCAGGGGCAGACGGGCGCTGCCTGCGGCCAGCGCTGCGGCGTCAAAGGGTTCCAGCAGGGTGCCCACATTGCACAGCAGCGCCACATCCGCGTCCGCGAACAGGGCTTGCAGGTCGGCCATGCCCGGGTGCACGGCGAGCCGGCGCCCGCGGGTCGTCGTCCCGCCAAGCGGTCGCAGGCCGGCACGCGGCAGCGCCAGGTCCGAGCGCATCGCCGCGTACTGCGTATACTGGTCCGCATCGTAGGGCGCCAGCATGTTGTAGGCATCGTTGCCGCCCGCCAACAGGATGCACACCAGGGCCCTGTAATCCTGGGCCGACTGGGCCGCCACGGTGCGCGACAGGCCCAGTTGCAGCAGGCAGGAGGAAAGCGTGGCGGACGCCATGCCCAGCGTGCAGGTGTGCGACAGGAACTTGCGCCGGTTCAATATCATCTCACAGTCTCCCCGTGCGCCGGCCACTACCTACTGTCCAGATCAGGTGGTCGGCGCACTACAGTTGCACGGCGTAATCGGGCGACACAAAGATCAGGTAGATCGCCGCCTGTACCCGAAACGCAAGATCATCTATCTGCGGCAGTATCTGCTCAATCACCTCGCGCGTCGCCGGCTGTAGCGTGCCGTATGTCATAACCCGATCCAGCCGATCCAGCAGTTGCCCGATATCTTCGGCCAGCGCCAGGTACTCTCCCAGATCCAGCGTGGCGCCCTGGAACGGCGGGATGTCCAGATCGTTGACCACCTCGCCCAGCAGCACCAGGTCGGCGACATTGGACACGCCCACCACGGTGTTGCTGTTGGTAATCTGGAACTCGGGGGCCACCAGGCCGGCGTCGGCGATCTCGCCCACGGGACTGTGTGCGGGCAGGAAGAAGTTGAATACGCTGGGCGAGGACAGCGGATGCTGCAACAGCAGTTCCTCCAGGTAGTAACCGGTGTTGGCATAGAAGCCATCCGGACTGGCGGCGTGGAACTGCCTCAGCAGTGCCGTGACACGCAGCAGGGGCTCCCTGAGTTTGCCGAACTCCGGGTCGGTGCCCGGCGCGGCGCGGGCTTCAGGGTCCAGCAAAATCGCGCGGATAAGCGCGCGCATATCGCCGCGGCTGCCGCCCTCATCGCCATTGAACGCTGCCGCCACCCGGGCGACATAGGCCGGGGACGGGTTGGATGTCACCAGGCGCTGGATCAGTTGACGGCCGATAAACGGCCCCACATTGGGGTGATGGAACAAGTTGTCGATCGCCGCGTCGACATCCTGCAGCCCGCCCTGACCGGCGGGCAGTGTGACACCGTTGAGCAGCACTTTCTCGGCGCTGTCATGATAGGCATCGAACATGCGCATGGGTCGGCGAAACTCCGGCTCCCGGCCCCAGAAGCGGGCGTTGGGGCCGTCGAATGACAGGCCGGTGAAGACCCGGGCAAATTCACGGATGTCATCGCTGTCATAGGTCGGCACCGGGTCGCCGGCGGCATCGAGTTTTTCCGATCCGTCCGGGTTTAACTCGAACAGACCTATGGTGAACAACTGCATCACCTCGCGGGCGTAATTTTCGTCCGGATAAGTATTGTTCTGCGGGTCCGCCGGGGCGTTGTTGATATGACTGAGGTAGATACCCATGGCCGGGTGTAGGGTCACCGCACGCAGCAAATCCCGGTAGTTGCCAAAGGCGTGTTCCAGCAGGGTGTCGTAGTAGTTGCTCAGAGCATAGGGATCGGCGGCCAGATCGTCCACCCGGTCGGAGACCACCAGGATCTCACTCAACGCCAGGGCGATGCGCTGGCGCAGCACATCCGGCGCCGTGATCGCCTGCTGCCACCAGGCCAGCCGCCGGAACAGAAACCTGGGGTCGCCAAACTGACGCTCCAGTTCGACTAATTCACCGGCCGCGAGCCGTCCCTGCAACTCGTCGACAACCGCCTGGTGCGAGCCCACGGGAAGCGCGAACTGCCGCTCTAGCCAGGCCTCCTCGCCAGTGGCGGCAATGGCTTCGATATCGGCAAAAGGCATACCCAGCGTGCCCCTGGCGGTCAGCCGCGAGGCACTGTCGAGCTGCTCCGGGCCGGGCGGCTGGGGAGCGGGCGGCAGGGCGTCCGCGCCACCGCCGTCGCCCCCTCCACCGCCTCCCCCACAACCGACTGCAAGGAGGCAAGACAGCATCAGGCTGGCTGTCAACAACCGTTTGCAGAACATACGGGCAAACTCCCCTGGACACAGGGCCACACCTTGCCATTGTGTCGCATTTGCCCGGATATAACCAGCGCCGGGTGACCCGGACCAGCCGATGCACTAGACTCTCTTTGGCGCCTTCCTTTGGCGCCTTCCGGGCGCTCGTCCCTGGTGACTGTCGTTTGACGACCGTTGGCGTAATGGGCGGGCAGGACAGCCGGGTCGACGGCGCCAGCGACAACAGGGGCCAATCAGGAGAAGTGCAGTGGACAAACCCAACAGAGCAGCGGATACCCCCTTTGGCGTGGAGGTGGAGGCCGGCAAGGCGTATTTCTGGTGTGCCTGCGGCCTGAGTGCCAGCCAGCCGTTTTGCGACGGCTCACACAAAAACACCGGTTTTGCGCCGGTGCGCTACGACGCCAGCGCCGCCGGCAAGGTGTTTTTTTGCGGCTGCAAGGCCACCGGCAATCAGCCGCTGTGCGATGGCAGCCACAAGCAGCCCTGAACCGCCGTCGACAGGTGGAGCCCTTCGACCAGATATACCGGCGCGCCTGCGAGCGCCAGGGCGGGCCGGCGGCACTGGCGAGGATGCTGCCGGCGGTGCGCAGCGCGCGGGCACTGGCGGCCGACACCGACGATCGCTGGCTGGCACAGATGACGCGCTGTATCTTTCAGGCCGGCTTCGTGTGGCGCGTGGTGGACCACAAGTGGGACGCCTTCGAGGACGTCTTTTTCGGCTTCCCGCCGGGCAAAGTCGTCCTGCTCAGCCCACAGCAGATAGATCGCCTTGCCGCCAACCCGCGCATTATCCGCAATCGCCAGAAAGTGTTGAGCGTGCAGCCCAACGCCGCCTATCTGCTCGATATCGCCGTAGAGCACGGCAGCTTTGGCCGGTTTGTCGGCCGCTGGCCCGACCGCGACCTGGTCGGCCTGTTCGCCGATATGCAGCGGCGCGGCAGCCGGCTCGGCGGTATGACCGGGCCGCGGGTACTGCGCAACATGGGTCGCGACACGTTCATCGTCACGCCCGACGTAGTGCGCTGCCTGCAGCGCGCCGGAGCCGATATCGGCGACCAGCCGGGCGGCAAACGCGAGTTGCGTCTGATCCAGGCCGTGTTCAACGACTGGCACGACCAATCCGGACTACCCTACAGTCATATCAGCCGCATCTGCGCCTGTTCGCTGGAGAGGTCTTGATCGCGCAATCCCAGGGGACATGCGTTTTGTGAAGAAGTTCACAAAATCCAGTCTGGAGCCGCCGCGATAGTGCGCGGGGGGCTGCGCGGCACCGCGTTTTCGGTCACACTGTGGCTTAAAATGACGACACGCCAGAGGTCAGGATCATGCCCCCTGATAAAGCACTGTTTGGCTCCCGAGATTTGAGCGCCCCGGCATTCAGCGCCAACACCCGCGCAGGCAGTACACGCAAATACACAGGCGCGGATCGACGCCTGTATATCCGCCGCCAGAGCGGCGACCGCCGCGAAGAGGTGCGCTTCGACCTCGCCGGCGACCGGCGCGAGGGTCTGGGACGACGCAAGGACGACGCGCCGGCGAGTCTGTGGTAGTGGTCCGCCGATTACACCGCCGTGCCGGCCGCCCGGTCTAGCGCACTGGATGTGCGTCCGACCAGCCGCCGCTGTCGCACGAGTACGTGACTGACAAACACAGCAGCGCTCAGCAGCAGTACCGCACCGCCCTGGTGCGCCGCAGCCAGCGCCACCGGCACATGTAGCAGCAAGGTGCTAATGCCCAGCACCACCTGCACCAGCAGCGCCCCCAGCAGCAGAACCAGGCCCAGTTTCAGGCGCCCGTCCGCCGTGCGGCGCCACATCGCGAAGGCAAAGCTGCTGATCAGCACAACCAACAGGTAGGCGAACATCCGGTGATTGAACTGGATGGTGGTGATGTCCTCAAACATGGCCAGCCAGGCGGGGGACCCCCGATACAGCCCCTCGGGAATAAAGGTCGGCCCCATCAGCGGCCAGGTGCTGTAGGCAAAGCCGGCCCGCGTACCCGCCACCAGACCGCCGGAAAGGATCATCAGATACACCAGCCCCACCAGCCACAGCGACCACCGCGCCCCGGGACGCCGGCGGCCGGGGTGCCGGCCGCCCCCGGGGCGCGCTTCCGGGGCAAACAGCAGATCAAAGGCCACCCATAGCATGTAGCCGTAAATCGCCACGGCCACACCCAGGTGGGCGGTGAGCCGATACTGGCTGACATGGGGGTCGCTGACCAGGCCGCTCTTGACCATATACCAGCCGAGCAGGCCCTGCATGCCGCCCATAAAGAACAGGATTGCCAGCTTCGGCGCCAATCCCGGGCGCAGCCGGCGCCGCATCACGAAGTACACCATGGGCAGCGCGAACAACACGCCAATCAGGCGCCCCAGCACGCGGTGCAAGTACTCGTACATAAAGATGTACTTGAAGCCGTCCAGCGTCATGTGCAGGTTTTTCTTGCGGTACTCGGGAAACTGCTTGTACTTGTCGAAGGTCTCCTGCCAGGCCTGCTCTGACAGGGGCGGCACCACCCCGATCAGCGGCTTCCACTCCACCATCGACAAACCCGAGCCGGTCAGCCGGGTCACGCCGCCCAGCACGATCATGCCAAAAATCACTGCGGCGCACAGCAGCAGCCAGGCGGCGACCTGCCGGTCACCGTGTCGTTGTTCGATGCCAGTCACAGCTTCAGGCACAGCGTTCAAACAGGGCGGCGATACCCTGGCCGCCGCCGATACACATGGTGGACACCGCATAGCGGCCCTCGATGCGCCGCAACTCATACAGTGCCTTGACCGTAATCAGGGCACCGGTGGCGCCGATGGGATGTCCCAGGCTGATCCCCGAACCGTTGGGATTGACCCGCGCCGGGTCCAGCCCCAGTTCTTTGGTAACGGACAGCGCCTGGGCGGCAAAGGCCTCGTTGGCCTCCCACACGTCCACGTCCGCAACGCTCACCCCTGCTTTTTCCAGCAACTGGCGCACCGCTGGCGCCGGCCCGATGCCCATGATCGCCGGGTCGACCGCTGCCAGTGAATAACCCACCAGACGGGCCATGGGCTGCAGACCCCGGGCCTGTGCCGCGCTTTTTTCCATCAACACCAGGGCGGCGGCGGCGTCGTTGATGCCCGAGGCATTGCCCGCCGTGACCGTGCCGTCTTGCTTGAAGGCAGGGCGCAGGCCCGCCATGTCTTCGGCTTTGCAGTCAAAGCGCACATGCTCATCCTGCTCGAACACGGTCACGCCCTTGCGCGTCTTCAGCTCGATGGGCAGGATCTGCTCCACGAAACGCTTCTCCTCGATGGCGCGCTGGGCGCGGCGATGGCTTTGTGCCGCCAGTTCATCCTGCTCCTGCCGGCTGATACCGTACTTTTCTGCCAGGTTTTCTGCGGTGATCCCCATATGGGTGTCGCCGATGGGGCAGGTCAGCGCGCCCATCATCGGGTCCTCCATCACCCCGTTGCCCATGCGCGCGCCAAAGCGCGCACTGGGCAGCCAGTAGGGCACGCGGCTCATGGATTCCGCTCCGCCGGCCACCGCCGCCTCGCAATCCCCCAGCAGGATCATTTGCGCCGCCGAGACCACGGCCTGCAAACCGGAGCCGCACAGGCGGTTGACGGTCAGCGCCGGGGTCTGGATCGGCAGGCCGCCTTTCAGGGCCGCCACCCGGCTCATGTACATGTCGCGCCGGTCGCTGTGCGTCACCGAGCCGATCACGCAGTGCCCGATATCCTCCGGGGCCAGCCCGGAGCGCTTGACAGCTTCAGCCACCACACGGCCAGCCAGTTCGGTCGGCGGCATGTCCTTGAAACTGCCGCCAAAATCCGCTACCGCGGTGCGTACACCGCTCAATACCACTACTTCGCGTTGACTCATTTAACTGCTCCTGTCCTCTTTGGCCGCTGGTTCCGTGCCGCTGGTGTCGGGCGGCGGTGCAAGACGCCTCCTCCACCGGGTCGGGTGCGATCGGCAGACGCCGTGAAAAATCGGGGCTGTAGGGTGCTACAGCCGCTGTAATTTATCAAATACAAATTGCGCCCCCTGCCGCTTGCCTGCCGGTGGCCACCATTGCACCCGCTGGCGTAGAATGCGCATCCCCCGGCAACCGCGTGCCTACCATGCCCCTGTTGAGACTCGATTCTGTACACCTGCAATACGGCACCCAGGTGCTGCTCGACGGGGTCAGCCTGAGCCTTCGCCGGGGGGAGAAACTGGGCCTGCTGGGGCGCAACGGCGCCGGTAAAACCACCCTGCTGCAACTGCTGGCCGGCGAGCTGGCACCGGATTCGGGCGAGCGCTGGCTCAGGAGCGGGGTGCGCATCGCGCGGCTGGAGCAAGCCCTGCCCGGGGCGGATCAGGTGACGGTATTCGATGCAGTTGCCGCGGGCCTGGCCGATGTCGGGCGCCTGCTCAGCGAGTACCAGCGCCTGCTGCAAGCCGATGCGCCGGTGGATATGGACCGGCTCGCGCAGGTGCAACAGCAACTGGAAAGTGCCGACGGCTGGCAGCTACAGCAGCGGGTGGAAACCACCCTCAGCCAACTGCAGCTGCCGGCGCGGGCGCGGATGGCGGAGCTGTCCGGGGGCTGGCGCCGGCGCGTGGCGCTGGGCCAGGCGCTGGTCAGCCAGCCGGACATACTGCTGCTCGACGAACCCACCAACCACCTGGACCTTCCCGCGATAACCTGGCTGGAAGATCAGCTGGCCAGTTTTGCCGGAGCCATCGTACTCATCACCCACGACCGGCGCTTCCTGCAAAGCGTGGCGAACGGCATCGCCGAACTGGATCGCGGTCACCTCACCCAGTGGCGGGGCGACTACCGCGGCTTTCTGCGCCATCGCGAACAAGAGTTGCTGGCCGAGGAGCGCGCCAACGAACTGTTCGACAGGAAACTGGCGCAGGAGGAAGTGTGGATCCGCCAGGGAATCAAGGCCCGGCGCACCCGCAATGAAGGGCGCGTGCGCGCACTGCAGGCCATGCGCGAAGAGCGCCGGCAGCGGCGCGAGCGCAGCGGCAGGGCCAGCTTTGCCGTGGAAGGCGCCAGCCAGTCGGGCAGGATCGTGGCCGAGCTGCAGGGCGTGTGCAAGGCCTTCGGCGAACACTGTGTGCTGCGCGATGTCTCCACCATCATCCAGCGCGGCGATCGCGTGGGCATTGTCGGCCCCAACGGCGCCGGCAAGTCCACCCTGATAAAAATAATTTTGGGCCGCTTGCAGCCGGACAGCGGCACGGTCACAGCGGGGAGCAAGCTGGAGGTGGCCTACTCCGATCAGTTGCGCGACCAGCTCGATCCCGAGAAAAACCTGATCGACAACGTCTGCGGCGGACAGGAGTTCATTGAAATCAACGGCAGGCGGCGCCATGCCATCTCCTATCTGGGCGATTTCCTGTTCAGCCCGCAGCGCGTGCGCACACCGGTAAAAGCGCTGTCCGGCGGCGAGCAGAATCGCGCCGTACTCGCGCGGCTGTTCAGCAGGCCCGCCAACCTGCTGGTGCTGGACGAGCCCACCAACGACCTGGACATCGAGACACTGGAACTGCTGGAGGAAATCCTGCTGTCCTTCGACGGCACCGTGCTGCTGGTCAGCCACGACCGCGACTTTATGGACCATGTGGTGACCAGCCTGCTGGTGCTGGAGGGCGACGGCGTGGTCAGCGAGCAGGCCGGCGGCTACAGCGACTGGGAGGCGCGCGGCGGCAGGCTAGCCGGACCCCCCGCCCCCGCGGAGCGGGATCAGTCACCGCCGCCGGCAGACCCGGCGGCCGGCAGCACGGCCCCCGCGAGCAAAAAACACAAGCTGTCCTACAGGGAACAGCGCGAGCTGGACGGCCTGCCGGGGCTGATCGAGACGCTGGAAGCCCGACAGGAGGCTCTGGAGACGCGCATCGCACAGGCCGATTTCTATCGCGGCGAGTACAGCCAGACCCAACCGGTACTGGATGAACTGGCCGGCGTGCAGGCGGAGCTGGAAGCGGCGTTTGAGCGCTGGACCACGCTGGACGGATGAGGTCGGATTTTGCCCGGCCGGCCTCAGAGCACCTGCGCCACGGCGTCGGCCAGGTAGTCGATATTACCGGCGTTCACTCCCGCCACATTGATGCGCGAGGAATCGAGCAGGTAGACACTGTGCTCCCGGCGCAAGCGCAGCGTTTGCTGCGCGGTGAGACCCAGAAAGGAAAACATGCCTTTTTCGCATTCGATAAAGCCGAAATCGCGCCCGCAGGCCCCCTCCAGTTTCTCGCGCAAACTGCTGCGCAGGCCCTTGATGCGCTCGCACATGGCCGCCAGCTCCGAGCGCCACAACGCCGTCAGGGCATCGTCGGCCAGCACCCGGCCGGCCAGCAGCGCCCCGTGGGACGGGGGCATGGAGTACACGCGCCGCGCGGCCACCAGGCCGTGGCCCAGTAAGATGCGGGCATTGGCCGCATCGCGGCACACGAAAATCGCCAGGCCGGTGCGCTCCCGGTACAGCCCCATGTTCTTGGAGCAGGATGCGGCGATGAGCACCTCAGGCAGGCGCTGCGCCAGCAGCCGCAGCCCGGCGGCGTCCCGCTCCAGCCCGTCGCCCAGGCCCTGGTAGGCCATATCCACGAACGGCACGAAACCCTGGCGCTCGGCCATGTCGGCAATCGCGCCCCACTGCTGCAGTGACAGGTCGGCGCCGCTGGGGTTGTGACAGCAACCGTGCAGCAGCACCACGTCCCCGGCACCGGCGCTCTTGAGGTCCGCTACCATGGCGTCAAAATCCACGCCGTGGCTGGCCGGGTCGTAGTAGCGGTAAGTCTGGAACTGCAGCCCGACGCTGCCCAGCAGGGGTATGTGCACCGGCCAGCTGGGGTCGCTCACAAACACCCTGGCCCGCGGCGCAGCCGCATGGATCACTTCCGCGCCGATGCGCAGGGCACCGCAACCCCCGGTCGTCTGCAGGCTGGTGACGCGCTCGTCGCGCAGTGCCGCGCTGTCCGCACCCAGCACCAGGCGCCGCATACCCAGGTTGAAGGCCTCGTCGCCGGCCGGCGGCATATAGGCCTTGCTGGTCTCCTCTGCCACCAGTGCCTGCTGCGCCCGCTGGACGGCCTCGAAGACAGGACACAGGCCCTGCTCGTCCATATAGACGCCCACCGTGAGATCGATCTTGGACGGGTTCGGGTCTGCGCGGCACTCGGCGGACAGACCCAGAATCGGGTCTATGGGCAATTGCTGCAGAGTTTCCAGCATGTGTGGTATTTCCCTGTATACTGTGCGCAGCGCCAAGTATACCCGAGCAGTCGGCGGCGCCACCACAAACGGCTGTGACAACCTGCGAGGCGACCCTATCGGCCGGACAACAGGAGTGTGCGCGCCGCGTGAACAAACTCTATATCAGTCCCGGACAGCTGCTGCGGGATTCCTTCAGCCTGGCCTGGCAGGTGTTTGAAAGCGGTTATCGCCCCGATTTCATCGTGGGCATCTGGCGCGGCGGCACGCCGGTGGGTATCGCGGTACACGAACTGCTGCACCTGCTCGGCATACCGGCGGACCACACGGCCCTGCGCACCCGCTCCTACGCCGGTATGAAACGGCGCGACGGCGCGGTACAGGTAGACGGGCTGGAGTATCTCGCCCAGCGACTGCGCGCGGGTCAGCGCATTCTGCTGGTGGACGACGTATACGACACCGGTCTGTCGCTGCAGCACGTCTTGCTGGAGCTGGACCAGGCCTGCGGCAGCCGCGCCGCCAGTACCCGCATCGCCACCGTCTGGTTCAAGCCGGACAACAACCGCACCGCGCGCAGTCCCGATTACTTTGTCCACCGCACCGGGGACTGGCTGGTTTTCCCGCATGAACTGGACGGGCTGACGCTCGCTGAGTTGCGCCACAACAAGCCCGAACTCGAGCTGCTTCTGGACAGGCTGCAGGCGGCGCTGGAATGGCCCTGACGGTGTTTTTTCACACAAATACGCGGCATTTTTTACCTGCACCGAGCGCGGCGGGTCCGTAGACTGGCGCTGATCGACTTCTATTTGTATGCAGGTCATGTATGAAACGGCTGGACGATGACAGAGTGAGCCTCGTGGACTTTCTGCGCAGCATAAAATTCACCTCGAAATCCGACTCGCACCAGGCGCTGGAGTGCCACACGCACTTTGCCAGCTTCGAGCAGCGCGCCCGCCGGCGGGCCAGCAGTGAGGATTCACAGGTGGTGCGCAGCGCCAACTGACTGGCGCGCGCTGCGCGCGCGAACTGTCGGGTCGCAGGGTTGGTCGCGCAGCACAGGGCACATCGAGGGCAGTTTTGCGACGGCTTGAGGCGCACCACGTGGCGCCTGCGTTAGAAACACACCGGGGGAAATACACCGCTTTGCCGGCGCCGCAGCGCCGTAGCCCCAGATCTAAAAAGCACCGAAAGTGAGCTGAAAGTACAGACCTGGAGCCTGGCCCACAACGTCCGCCTGCCAGCTCCGCCGCAGTGTTATTATAGCGGTGCAACGCCATCCCCACGGTGATCCGCTGTGACTGATTCTCGCGACACAATTTACGCCGACCCGCTGCACGATTCCAAGCTGTTTACCTTCGATGATAGCGTGGCCAGGGTCTTCCCCGACATGATCAGGCGCTCGGTGCCCGGCTACCCCACCATCGTGGCCATGAGCGGCCTGCTGGCGGGGCGCTACGCACTTCCCGGCAGCAATCTGTACGACCTGGGCTGCTCCCTGGGGGCCTCCACCCTCGCCATGCGCCAGAACGTGCGACACCCCGATTGTCGCATTGTCGCAGTGGACAATTCCCCGGCCATGTTGGCGCGCTGCCGCAGCGTCGTCGCCACCGATACCCGCGATGTGCCTGTCACCCTGTTGTGCGCCGACCTGCTGGATGTCAGTATCGACAATGCGAGCGTAGTGGTACTCAACTTCACCCTGCAGTTCATTGCCCGAGAGCGGCGCGATGAGCTGCTTGCGGCAATCTGCGCCGGGCTGCGACCCGGCGGCATCATGGTGCTGTCAGAGAAGGTGATCTTCGCGGACCCGCACCTGGACGCACTGAACACCGAACTGCACCACCAGTTCAAGCGCGCCAACGGCTACAGCGACCTGGAGATTGCGCGCAAGCGCAGCGCACTGGAAAACGTGCTGCTGCCCGAAACCCTGCAACAGCACAAGCAGCGTATCGTCAGCGCCGGTTTCAGCAGCTGTGATGTGTGGTTCCAGTGCTTTAATTTCGCCTCGATCATCGCGCTCAAGTGATCGACTACCAGCCCCTAATCGCACGCTGGCGCGGCAGCCCACTGGGGAGCTGGGCCGCGCGCCTCGACGCCCAGATCGAACAGGGCCTGTCCCGGCGGCGGTACGGCGACCTGCCGCGGTGGCTGGAAGCACTGGCCGCACTGCCCGACATCGACGTGGCCGAGCGCTACCTGGACCGCGCCCGGGTCGGTGCTGAGGCCCGCGCGCCGCTGACAGATGACACGCGCAGTGTGCTGCGCAACACCCTGCAACAGTTGCATCCCTGGCGCAAGGGTCCGTTCGAGCTGTTCGGGGTACATATCGATACGGAATGGCGCTCGGACTGGAAGTGGGATCGCCTGGCGCCGCATCTGAAGGCCCTGGACGGACGGCGCGTGCTGGACGTGGGCTGTGGCAGCGGCTACCACTGCTGGCGCATGGCAGGTGCCGGAGCAACTGAGGTGATCGGTATCGACCCCACACCCCTGTTCGTGGTGCAGTACTGGGCGCTGCAAAAGTACCTGCAACATCCCGGCGTGTGGGTGCTGCCGCTCGGCATCCAGCACGTTCCGCCCCGGCTCGCGGCCTTCGACACGGTGCTTTCCATGGGCGTCCTGTATCACCGGCGCTCGCCCGTGGATCACCTGCAGGAACTGAAGGACTGCCTGCGCCCCGGAGGTCAGCTGCTACTGGAGACGCTCGTAATTGAAGGGGGCCCCGGCGCCACCCTGGTTCCCGAGGGGCGCTACGCCCGCATGGGCAACGTGTGGTTTCTACCCAGCGTCGACACCCTGCTGGGCTGGATGCGCAAACTCGGCCTGGTCGAGCCGCGGTTGGCCGACGTATCCGTGACCAGCACCGACGAACAGCGCAGCACGCCGTGGATGCGCTTTCACTCACTGGCAGACTTTCTCGACCCGAAGGACCCCGGTTTGACGCTGGAGGGCCACCCGGCACCGCGGCGCGCAGTGATTACCGCGAGCGCGCCAGGCACCTGGCAGGGACCGCAGATCCATCACCGCGGGATGACTCGATGAAATGCATCTACTGCAATCCGCAACTGGTAATCGTCAGTCAGATGCGCGACCTGCTGGAGCGCGCGGGTATCGCCACCGAACTGCGCAATGAGTACGCAGCCGGCGCCAGCGGCGAGCTGGCGCCGATCGATGCCTGGCCGGAACTGTGGCTGCTGCATGATAGCGACCGGGCGCGCGCCAGGCAGTTGCTCGCCGAGCTGCGCAGCGGTGATGAACTGCCTGACTGGCACTGCGGTGTGTGCGACAGTGCCAGTCCGGCAAGCTTCGAGCGGTGCTGGCACTGCGGCGCAGACCGGTAAGCGTGCTCTCAGTGCAGTGATTTGTCATTGCGGTGTTCGTGAAACACTTGCTCGAACACCTCGCGAAAGCTGCGCGCAAAGTGGACGTTGATGCCCTCGCGCAGATAGTCCGGCAAGTCCTCAAAGTCGCGTCGGTTGCCGTGCGGCAGGATCAGCTCCATGATCTTGCTGCGCCGCGCGGCGATGACTTTTTCGCGGATGCCCCCCACCGGCAGCACCTGGCCGGTGAGCGTCAGCTCACCGGTCATCGCCAGCGAGCGCCGGATCCGCTCCTTGCGCGCCAGTGACACCAGCGCCGTGGCGATGGTGATACCGGCACTGGGGCCGTCCTTCGGCGTGGCGCCCTCGGGTACGTGCAGGTGCACCAGGCTGGTATCGAAGAAATCCAGGTCGCAGCCGTAGTCCTTGAGATGAGCCACCACGTAGCTGTAGGCGATTTCCGCCGACTCCTTCATCACATCGCCCAGGCTGCCGGTCAGCTTGAAGCCGCGGTTGAGCGTGTGGATCTGGGATGACTCGATGGTCAGCGTGGCGCCGCCCATAGCGGTCCACGCCAGCCCGGTGGCCACACCCAGCCCGCGCTGCGGCTTGTCCGGCTGGAACGGCGGCTTGCCCAGCAGGTCTTCCACGTCCTTCTTGCCCACGCGCAACTTGTCGCTCTCCCCTTCCAGCAGGCGCACGATGGACTTGCGCATGATGCGCGCCAACTGCTTCTCCAGGGAGCGCACCCCCGCCTCCCGGCAGTAGGAATCGATCACGTATTTCAGCGCGGCATCGTTGATTTTCAACTGCTCGTGCTGCAGGCCGTGGCGCCGCAACTGCTTCGGCCACAGGTGCTTTTTGGCGATGGACAGTTTTTCCTGCGCCACGTAACCGGACAGTCGCAGCGTCTCCATGCGGTCCAGCAGCGGCCCGGGAATAGTGTCGAGCTGGTTGGCCGTACAGATAAACAGCACCCGCGACAGATCCACGCGCAGGTCCAGGTAGTGATCCAGGAAATCGCTGTTCTGTTCCGGGTCCAGCACCTCCAGCAGGGCCGACGCCGGGTCGCCCTGGAAAGAGGCGCCAATCTTGTCGATCTCATCCAGCATGATGACCGGGTTGGCCACTTCCACCTGCTTCAGCGCCTGCACAAACTTGCCCGGCATCGCCCCGATATAGGTGCGCCGATGCCCCTTGATCTCGGCCTCGTCGCGCATCCCCCCCAGGCTGAAACGATAGAACTTGCGCCCCAGGGCATCCGCCACAGAGCGCCCGATACTGGTTTTACCCACGCCGGGCGGCCCCACCAGCAGCAGGATGGAACCGGCAATTTCGCCCTTGAAAGCACCCACCGCCAGAAACTCCATGATGCGCTTCTTGACATCTTCCAGGCCCTCGTGGTGCGCATCGAGCACCCTGCGCGCGTGCTTGAGGTCCAGGTTGTCCTTGGACAGCACCCCCCAGGGCACCGCCGTGGCCCAGTCGAGGTAGTTGCGGGTAACCGCGTACTCCGGCGAGCCGGTCTCCAGCACCGACAGCTTGTTGAGCTCCTCGTCCAGGCGCTTCTGTACAGGCGGGGGCAGTTCGAGCTCTGCAATGCGTTCGCGGAACATCTCCGCGTCCGAGGTGCGATCGTCCTTGGAGATACCCAGTTCCTTCTGGATGATTTTCAGTTGCTCGCGCAGGAAAAACTCACGCTGCTGCTGCGACACCTTCTCGTTGACCTGGCTGCTGATACGGCCCTGCATCTCCGCCACTTCGCGCTCCTTGCGCAGCAGTCCGAGCACTTTTTCCATGCGCGACACCAGCGGCAGGGTATCGAGTATCTCCTGGAGCTGTTCGCCGGAGGCGGTGGTCAGCGCGGCGGAAAAATCCGCCAGCAGGCTCGGCTGGGTGGGACTGAAGCTGGACAGGTACTGCTTGAGCTCCTCGCTGTACAGAGGATTCAGCGGCAGCAGCTCTTTGATCTCCTTGATCAGCGCCATGACATAGGCCTTGACCTCATCCGAATCGCGGTCGCCCTGGCTGCGCGGGTATTCTACCTGTGCCAGATACGGCGGCTGGTCGCTGAGCCAGCGCACGATACGAAAGCGCTTGACACCCTGCGCCAGGAAATGGCCGGGGTGCTCCGCCATATGGGGCGGGCGATGCAGGCGCACCACGCAGCCGATCCTCGGAAACTGCCGGGTATCCACCTGAGCGGAATCCCCCTGGTCGACATAGGACAGACCGACCAGCCCGTGGCCCGCTTTCGCCACTGCCTGCAGGGTGCTGCCCCACTCCTGCGGGTTGAGGGCCACGGGCTGCACCTGGCCGGGGAAGAACGGGCGATTGGGAATGGGCACCAGGTGCAGGGTATCCGGCAGTACGTCATCGGCTACCGCGGGTGTGTGCTGCTCCTTTGCATCCGCTGCCACCGTTTGTTCTTGCTCGCTCATCGCCACCAGGACCCCTGTGCTGGTAAGTTCAATCCCCCTAATATGTGGACGCGGCGACCGTTTTCAACTGCCGTTGTTCCGCTCGTCCGGAAAGAGCATGGCAGTTGGCCGTGTCGGTACGGCATTCGCGACGTGCGGTGCCTCCACGCTCTACAAACCCAGCCAGCTCGCGACGATGTTGCGCTGCAGGTCGGATGTGCCGGAATAGAGCACGCTGCCCATGGCATCCCTGACCGCACGCTCCACGTCATACTCCTCCATGAAACCGTAACCGCCAAAGGTACGCAGGGCGTCCTGGGCGGTTTCGACCAGCGCCTCGCTGACAAACAGTTTGGTAATAGCGGCGTCCATGCCCACGCTGCGCTTTTTGCCGAGTTTGTTCGCCGCCTGATACACCAGCAGCCGGGATGCCTCCAGGCGGACTTTCATGTTTGCGATGCGGTTTGCGACAGCCTGGTGTTTGCCGATGATCTGACCGCCCTGTCTGCGCTCCCGCGCGTACCCGACGGCGGCTTCGAGCAAGCGCTGCATAACGCCCAGGTGACAGGCGACCAGGCATATGCGTTCCCACTCCATCGACTCGGTGAAAATACCGGCGCCGCCGCCGACATGGCCGATGACGTTTGCGGCGGGCACCCAGACATCGTCAAACACCAGTTCGCAGATCGGACTGGTCCTCAGGCCCATTTTCGCGAACTTCTGGCCACATGCAAAACCGTGTTCGTGCCGGTCTACCAGGAAGCTGGTGACACCGCCGTGATAGCCTTTGTCCCGATCTGTCATGGCGTAAAACACGGCGACGTCAGCGATCGGGCCGTTGGTGCTGAACGTCTTGGTGCCGTTGATACGAAAGCCGCCGTTTTCCGGCACCGCGCGACTGAGCATCGAAAACGGGTCGGAGCCGGTATGGGCTTCGGTCATGGCGTTAACGGCGATAAGTTTGCCGCTGCACAACTGCCGCAGATACTTCGCCTTCAACTGTTCACTGCCGTGCTTCCAGACCGGCACCACGCAGGCCAGCAGGTGAGCACATATGGAAAAGTTCAGGCCGCTGTCACGGCAGCCGCGCCCAAGCGCCTCCAGCGCGATACAGGTGGACAGGGCATCCAGACCGGAACCGCCATGACTTGCATCCACCGGCAAACCCAGCAAGCCGAGCTCGCCGCACTTCAGCCACAGATCGTGTGGAAATCGTCCATCCCTGTCGCGGCTCTGCACATCGTGGTTCAGTTCGGATCTGGCGAATCTGGCCACCGAATCGGCCAGCGCCTTCTGCTCGCTGCTCAGCGAAAAGTCCATTCTACAATTCCTTCAGTGCCCGGTAGTCGATTTTGTCCGTAGAGGTCTTGGGGAGTTCTGCCAGTACCGCAAACTGATCCGGAATCATATAAAAGGGCAGGTTTCTCGCGCAGAACGTTTTTAACGCGATGATGCCCACGGAAGTGCCCGTCGCAGGTGTCACAAAAGCCTTGACGATGACATTGCCGTCCCCGTCGGTCAGGGCGAGCGCGGCGGCTTCCACAATCTGCGGCGAGCGGTACAGCGCCGCTTCGATTTCACCCAGTTCCACGCGATACCCGCGCCGCTTGATCATTCTGTCGCGGCGCGAAAGATAGTGCAGGTCGCCGCCGGCAAGCTCCCTGACGATGTCGCCGGTCCGATACCAGCGCCGGTCATCCAGCACAACGAAGGCCTGTTCATTCTTCTCGGCCAGGTTCCAGTAGCCGGACATGACCGACGCCCCGCTCACCAGCAGTTCGCCGGGCTCTCCGGCGGCGACCCGTTCACCGTCGCCATGCACCACCATGAGGCGATCACCGGAACAGGCGGCGCCAATGGGAAAATAGTCAAAGTCGGACTCGGCGACGTTGTCCGGCACGCGATAGTAGGTACAGACATTGGTCTCGGTCGGACCGTAGAGGTTGTAGTAGGTCGGGGTACGCCAGTGAGCCCGGAGCTGCCGGTAGTGTTTCACCGGGTAGGTTTCGCCCGCGAAAAGCACCAGCCGGAGCGCCGACCAGTCCTGCTTTTCCAAGCGACCGAACTCCACCAGCATGCGCAAAATGGAGGGCGTGGAATACCAGACACTGATCCCGGACGCGGCAATCAGCTCTGCCAGAGCCACAGGCTGCTTGCTCGTGCTTTCATCGACGAGGACCAGTGCCGCCCCGCACAGGCACGCCACGTAGAGATCGAATATGGACAGGTCAAAGTGAAACGGCGCATGGGACGAAAAGCGATCCCGCTCGTCGAGATCGAACTCACTGGCGCACCACCGCACGAAGCCCATGGCACTGGCGTGCGTGTGGACCACGCCTTTCGGCACCCCAGTAGAGCCCGACGTATACAGGATATAGGCAATATCCGGGACAGAGAATTCCGGCTCCGGACACGGCGGCAAAATGAGCAGTTCCACTGCCACACCGTATCGGCTCGCTGGCTCGACCCTGCGGCGCTGGAGCCCGGGTAGCGGCCCCCACTCGTCCAGCAGGGCCCCGGCAAGCTTCGAATCGACAAACAGCGCCCGGATGCTGCAGTCCTTGAATATGTAGGCGCCGCGGCTGAGCGGCGCTGTGACATCGACCGGGATATAGGCTGCGCCGGACTTCAGGATTGCGTACAGGCAGGCAACGGATGCCAGGGACTTGGGCAACAGCAGACCGATTCGGTCTCCCTCGCGGATACCGTTTTCCCGCAGGGTAGCGGCGGTCACGTCGGCCAGCCGGTTTAAATCGAGGTAGCTCAGCTCACCGCGCCCCGGGTCTTGCACCGCAGTTCGCTGCGGAAATTTCGCGGCAGATGCGTTGAGCAATGTATCCAGTCGTTCAGGGTCGGCCACGGCGGGGATCCTCCGGGTCAACGTGCCGCGACTGTCGGCCTTCGCTAGCGCGCAAAATAGACGTCTCGGTGATCGAGCAGTTCCCGGTACAGACGCTGCGCCACCAGATTGTGTCCCAGCGCGTTGGGGTGGAAGTCCCATTCCGTCAGCTGAACTTGCTCTATCGGGTGTGATCCGTAGACATCCAGCAGGTTGATCGTGGCAAACCCTGCATCTTTGGCATCCTGTACGGTCTCCGCGACATTCTCCTCCCAGCGCCCCCTGTTCACCTGGGGAAGAAAAACCCAGACCGGTGTTATCGCGTGCGCTCGACAGCGTGCGACAATTTCCCGGTAGAGCCACTGCAGGAGTTCCTTGTCATAGGGGCGAAGCCGCCGCAAGGCCTCGGTTTCCGTGGTGGAACTGTCAATTCCCGCCCGCGCAGCCAGGTCGCGCAGATAGGGGTAGGGAATAGCAATCTGCTTGGCGATCACATCATACAGATAGTACGCCGCGCGTCGGTACTCCCTGCCGGTCGCAATATAAAACACTGCCTGCGGTTGAAACTCGAGCGCGTAGTCCAGCGCCATTATCTGCTGCAGCGGATAGTAGCCCGCCACACCGAAGTTCAGTATCTCCACCTTGTCGTAGCCCAGTTCCACGGCAGATGAATTGAGCTTTTTCTCCAGAACTGCGTCGAAGGTTTCCGAATCGGCCACGCCCCACCCCATGACGCTCGAGGCGCCCAGCAGCGCCATCCTGAAACTGCCGGCATCTGGCGCCTTGCTGTAGGACTGGTCGCGCATGCCCCATTCGTTGGTCGTTATGTCGCCGTGTTCGGTTAGCGACCGGCTCGAGGGGCGCAACTCCTCCTGCAGAAAATCATCGCGAAACTGCTTGAGACCGGAGCCTGTGACCGCCAGCCAATCCACCGGCTTCTTGGAGTACACTTCCCACAACTGGGAGTTGAATCGGTCCACCCGAATCAGGTCCTCGTAGTAGCCCTTCTCCAGTTTCTGGGTGTCGGTGCGGCTGAGTTTTTCACTGCGCAGCGACAGAATGAAGTTTGCCGCATCCGCGTTCAGCATGGTGTAGACCTGGGGCAGCCCGATGGCCGCCAGCAAAATGACCTGCAGCACAGTCGCGGTCATGCGTCTGGACGAAAAGGGGCCGCGGTCGCCCTTGTTGGTGATCTGTTGCTGGCGCGCATTGCTCATGCTGCTGTCGATAACTGAAATGGTCAGCACCGCCACGACAAAGCCGATGGCACCGAGCAACAGACCAGCCAGCGTGACCTGACTCCTTGCCAGCACAGACCACATGTCCAGCCACTCTTCCATCGACTCACAGGTCCACAGCGACCACATGGAACAGATGGATGCAAAGACCAGTATTATGCGGACACTTTTCCCCAGGGATCTTTTCGAATACCAGCGCACTGCTCCCAGCGCCCTGGAACGCCGGGTATTGATTTCCCAGACCGAATTTATGACCACTACGACCGCCAGCAGCCCCCAGAAGACACCATCCTGCCACTCGATCGGAAAACTGCCGCGCAGCCAGAACCACTGGTAGGAATGCAGCATCCAGGTCAGCAGAAAGACCAGGAGCGTCGACCATACCAGGGCACTGGTCGACCCGAATCGCTTCAATCGGAAGTACACCGGGTAGTAAAAGACTTTCATCATGAAGTCTTTCCAGTAGATATTGATGCGCCTCCAGAAATCGGTGAAACTCGACGACAGGTAGTAGAGCTTGTGCGTTTCGGGCAGCGCAAACCCGAACAGGTGCAGCAGGCCGATGACCAGGTGAAACAGGCCGGACACCCGCAGGTAGAGCAAAAAGTTTGCCACCAGAAACTGTATCAGGCTGCCGGCGTTTACCACGTCGGCGGGGGCCACCGTCAAATAATAGTAGACATAGCGATACAGCAGCAGATGTATGATGCCCCGGGTAATCCAGACCACGCCCGTCTGATAGGTAGCGTGGCGCTCCTCGGAGTAATACAGGCGGCGAAAGTTATTTGAATCGACGACCGGAAAGAGCGGGAAGCAGACATTGGGCAACATGAAGAAATAGGCCAGGCGGTGCGACAGGCCCAGCGGCACGCGGTCATGCTTCAGGTCGTACAGGTAGACGATCATGCGATACATGAACATCGAGCCCAGGATGGGCCACACGGCGGCGGAAAACGGCAGCGCGATGCTCGAAGTGCGCAGTGTGCCCAGCACCACAGCCGCCGCTGCGATCAGCGCGATCCGATAGCGGTACGCTATGGGGACATGACAAAGAAAGATCAGACCGCAGCCGATCAGGATCATCCAGAGCGCGTTGGTCCAGCCAAAAACCAGAAAAATGGAGGCTATTGACAGCGCCAGGAACCAGTGTATGCGCCAGGCAAAAGGCAGGAAGTAATGCACGCAGAAACCGGCGATGACCAGCACAAAAACCTGCAGGAACGCATCGCTTTCAATCTGAAACTGACGCACGCAAAGCAGCAACAGGATGAGCTGTCCCAACACCATGAAGAACTTGGGGAGACTGATGGCGTGCTTTTCAGCGGCGCTATTGTCTGCAATGCCCGCCCGCCGGGCTACGGCGATGCTACCCGATCCCACGATAGATCTCCTGTCAGTCGACGTTCATGATAGGTGGTTTATCGTGCGCCATCCAGTTTGGACCTGACCAGGCGCTCTATGGAATCGATGGTTCCGATATACTCCGGGTCTGTTTCATGTGGGCCGATTTCGACGGAGAATTCTTCTTCGATAAAGCCGACCAGCCTCATGGTGGCCAGGGAGTCCAGGATGCCTGAGGCGATCAGGGGGGTGGTGTCTTCCAGGTTGGCCGGGTCTTCGCCCGGAAGGAACTCTGCCAGAATGTAGGAACGGATTGATTCCCTGATGTCCATTGGTACCCCTCTACCTGCCATGTCTGAGTAATCTGTGTTTACGTTAGCGTGAATTTCGATCAATGCCAATCAAACAATGGCTACGAACTCAGCACAATCTGCGCAGTGTGAGCCAGTTCGCTGCCGAGCTGTGCCGATGTGTAGCGCAAGGCCGATCAGCGCGCGACGTGCAACCGCACGCTCGGCACGCCGAGCAGCCCCTTGGCGCCGCACCGGCACCCGCGCGCGCTCAGGGATTGCCGAGGAAATCGCGCTTGCCGACGTCGACGCCGTTGTGGCGCAGGATATTGTAGGCGGTGACGGTGTGGAAGTAGACGTTGGGCAGCGAGTGCCCCAGCAGGAGCTGCATGCCCTTGTAACAGACTTCCTCGCGCGTCACCTTGAGCACAATGTCGTTATCTTCGGTGCCGTCGATCTGCTGCGGCGCCACGCTCTGGATAAAGTCGATGGTCCTGGCGATGCGCACCTGCAGCTCCGCCAGCGTCTGCTCGTTGTCCTCATAGTAGGGTACCTCCAGTCCCGCCAGCAGCGCCACCACGCTCCTGGTCTTGTCGCAGGCAATCTGCACCTGCTTGGAGAAGGGGTACATGTCGAGTGCCAGGCGATAATTCATCAGCGCGGATTCATTGATATTGCGCGCGTCGATATGGGCCTGCGCCTTGTCCAGGATAGCGCAGAGATTGCCCAGCACGTTCGCCAGGCGCGGCACACTGGCCTGGTACATGGAAATGGTCATGACAAAATCCTGCAATTGGTCAACACACGGTCCACGAGCCGGTCAGGCTCGGGACGATTCTACTGCCGCGTCGGGAGATAGGTGTAGTTTTTTACGTGTTTTCATCACACGGATACCGCTGTGCGCCCCAAACACGCGAAATACCAGCCTCGATTTCCCCCTGCGCCCGGTGACGCGCCCCCGGGGCCGACAGGCCCCAGCATAAGCGCGCCGTTAACCCGGGGCAAGCGGTGCCACTTTGGCGGCGCGCGCGCCGGGAAGGCACTGCCCGATCAAGCTGGAAGGTCGGTCACCGCGCCGGTGGCGGCGGAGCTGACCGTGCGGGCATACTTGGCCAGCACGCCGCGGCGATAGCGCGGCGCCGGCCGGTGCCAGGCGCTGCGGCGGCGCTCCAGTTCCCGCGCGTCCACCTTGAGATCGATGCTGTCGGCGACGGCGTCGATGACGATCTCGTCGCCATCCTCCACCAGGGCGATCGGCCCCCCGTCAAAAGCCTCCGGGGTGATATGGCCGACCACGAAGCCGTGGCTGCCGCCGGAGAAGCGCCCGTCGGTGATCAGCGCCACGTCGCCGCCCAGGCCGCGCCCGATGATTGCCGAAGTGGGAGACAGCATTTCGCGCATGCCCGGCCCGCCGCGCGGCCCCTCGTAGCGAATGACCAGCACATCGCCGGCCACCACGGTACCGTCCAGGATGCGCGCCTGGGCCTCCTCCTCCGAACCAAAGACGCGGGCGCGACCGGTGAAGTGCGTACCCTCCCTGCCGGTGATCTTGGCCACCGCGCCATCGGGGGCCAGATTGCCGTAGAGAATCCGCAGGTGGCTCTCGCTCTTGATCGGTTTATCCAGCGGCACGATGATCTGCTGGCCGGCGGGATAGGGCGCGACGCCGGCGAGGTTCTCCGCCAGCGTATTGCCGGTCACCGTCAGGCAGTCGCCGTGCAGCAACCCGGCCTCCAGCAGCATTGTCATCAGCGGCTGGATACCGCCGATGGCCACCAGTTCACTCATCATGTACCGGCCGCTAGGGCGCAGGTCGGCCACCACCGGCACGCGCCGGCCAATGCGCGTGAAATCGTCCAGGTTCAGCTCGACGCCCACGGTATGGGCCATCGCAATCAAATGCAGCACCGCATTGGTGGAACCGCCCAGGGCGATGACCACGGTGATGGCATTTTCAAAGGCCGACCGGGTCATGATGCGCGATGGCCGGATATCCCGCGCCAGCAGCTCCAGCACGGCGCCGCCGGCCGCCCGGCAGTCCTCGCGCTTGTCGGCGGACACGGCGTTCTGGGCCGAACTGCCCGGCAGGCTCATGCCCAGCGCCTCGATGGCGGAGGCCATGGTATTGGCGGTATACATGCCGCCACAGGCGCCGGGGCCGGGGATCGCGGTGTCCTCCACCTGCCTTACGTCGAGCAGCGACAGATCGCCTCTGGCGTGCGCGCCGACCGCCTCAAACACCGAGATAATGTCCGTGTGCCCCTTTCCCGGCAGGATGGTGCCGCCGTAGACAAACACCCCGGGGCGGTCGAGGCGCGCCATCGCCATCAGACAGCCCGGCATGTTCTTGTCGCAGCCACCGATCGCCACCAGGCCATCGAAACCCTCACAGCCGGCGACGGTTTCAATGGAGTCTGCAATCACTTCCCGGGATACCAGTGAGTACTTCATGCCCTCGGTACCGTTGGCGATACCGTCGGAAATGGTGATCGTGTTGAAGATCACGCCCTTGCCGCCGGCGGCATCGACCCCGCCGCGCGCCACCGCCGCCAGTTCGTCGATGTGGCTGTTGCAGGGCGTCACCTGGCTCCAGGTCGAGGCGATGCCCACCTGGGGCCTGGCGAAATCTTCATCGTCAAAGCCCACCGCCCGCAACATGGCGCGACTGGCCGCCCTGTTTACGCCATCCACTACCGGGGCGGAATAACGACGGCGGGGATCATCAGGCTGGTTGCTCACGACGCGCTCTCCTGGCTCAGTGGAAATTACACCGCCCACCCGGACATCGCCCGACAGGTGCGGTGCTGGCGACGACCCAATATAGCAGATATCCCCGCCGCGCAGGCCGCGACCTCAATCGCCGAGGAAAAACGCCTCGTCGTAGGCGCGCAGCCAGTCCGGTTGAAACGTAACCAGTGCGGCAGCACAGGTACCGTTGACGAAACCCTCCGAGAACATCAGCAACAGCAGCAGCGGCCAGGACTGGCGGGCGGCCTCCAGCCAGGTCTGCAAGCCCGCCAGCCAGAAAACCCCCACGGCGCACAGAGCGATCAGCAGGACACCCAGCGCGGCACCAAAAAAACCCGCGCCGAGAATATAGACAACGGGGTTGCGCAGCGGGCAGCGGCGCAGCCACTGCACCAGCAGGTGTGTCACCAGTACCGGCACCAGCACACTGAGCAGCCAGGCCAGGGGCAACCCGGCCGGGCTGAGCCCCTTGAACAGGGCAAGGCCCAGCGCAGCCGCGGCACCGGCCAGCAGCGCCAGCGACACACCCAATACCATGGTCAGCGCGGCCATGCCTGTCAGGTGCACCAGCAGGCCGTCGTCAAAACGGATGCTCAACAGCCACAGCAGCAGACAGCAGACCGCGCCGCCGGCGAGGAGGTGCATGCGTTGCGGCACGCGGTACAGGGCGCCCCAGGGCGCCGCACGCGCCGCCAGCAGGAGACCCGACAGCGTCGCCACGGCGGACAGGTAGAGCAGATAACGCGGCAGCAGCAGCGGGTCGATGTACACGGTTCACCTCCTGCGTCGTGTGGGCCTTGGCAACAGCGCCTGCACCGCCGTGCCGCGCGGGTCACCGTGCAATCGCGCCGCAGTGGCTCCGCCGGGGTACAGGGGCCTGAGGATAGCGCGAAGCCGACGCGACGGCGATAGCACAGCGCGCCGCGGAGCACTTGCCGCCGGGCTGTGCCAGTGCCTGTTCGCCTGTCCATGGTGTCTGTATACTCGCGGTGGCGGGCGCCCGACGGCGCCGGTCAAGCCCCACTACGCGAGGAAAACCGGGTGCATATCGATCAACTGTCAGCCGCGGACCTGGCATCGCAACTGGACGCACTGCAGGGCCAGTACGGCAAACTCAAGGCACTGAACCTGTCCCTGGACCTCACCCGCGGCAAGCCGGGCACCGAACAGGTGGCGCTGGCGGATGCCCTGGACGGCATCCTGCAGGGCGACTTCCGGGCGGCGGACGGCACCGACGTGCGCAACTACGGCGGGCTGGACGGGCTGCCCGAGGCCAGGGCCCTGTTTGCCGCCGTGCTGGACCTGCCGGCCAACGAGCTGCTGGTGGGGGGCAACTCCAGCCTCACCCTGATGTACCAGGTGGTCGAATTTGCCCTCAGCGAGGGCTTGCGCGGCCCGCCATCGGCCTGGGGCAACAGCGACACGGTGAAATTCCTCTGCCCCAGCCCCGGCTACGACCGGCACTTCGCCATCTGCGAACACCTGGGTATCGAGATGATCACCGTGCCCATGCTGGACAGCGGGCCCGATATGGACGCGGTGGAAGCGCTGGTCGAGGACGACGAATCGATCCGGGGCATCTGGTGCGTGCCGCGCTTTGCCAACCCCACCGGCTGTGTGTACAGCGACGCCACGGTGGAACGGCTGGCGCGCCTGCCGCTGGCGGCGGCGCAGCACTTTATCGTCATGTGGGACAACGCCTACGCCGTGCACGCACTGTACGAGGACGCCCCGCAGCTCGCCTCCATCGCCGCGCACATCCGGCGGCACGGCACCGGGGACGGCGTGTTCCAGTTCGGCTCCACCTCGAAAATCACTTTCGCCGGCGCGGGCGTGGCGTTTCTGGGCAGCAGCCCGGAGAATCTCGAGACGCTGCGTGCGCACCTGGCTTTCCAGACCATCGGCCCGGACAAGGTCAACCAGTTGCGCCACGTGCGCTTTCTCCAGGATCGGGCCAACATCGATGTGCACATGGCGCGGCATGCCGCACTGATCCGCCCGCGCTTCGAGGCGGTGCTGGATACCCTCGAACGGGAACTGGGCGGCACCGGCATGGGCAGTTGGACCGCGCCGCGCGGCGGCTATTTCATCTCCTTCGACACCCTGCCGGGGCTCGCCGGGGAAGTGGTGCGCCTGGCGCAGGGTATCGGGGTGCGGCTAACTCCGGCCGGGGCCACTTTCCCCTATGGCCGGGACCCCGTCGACAGCAACATTCGCCTGGCGCCAACTTTCCCGTCTTTGAGAGACGTACAGGCTGCGGCGGACGCGTTTGCCGTCTGCGTCAAGCTGGCGTCCGTGCGGCAACGCCTGGGGTCGTAGCGCGGCAGCCGCTGTGCCGCGCTGCACACCCCGCCCGCTATTCCTCGCTGCCCTTGTGGCCCGGCCGCGTGCCGGGAAAGGGAAAGCTGGCCACCTTGCCATCAGCGCTGGCCGGCGACACCTTGGCGCTGCCCTCCTTGTCCACTTCATCGATGCGGATAATCGCCTGTAGCGGAATGTAGCTGCGCTTGACCCCGCTGAATTCGTTCTTGAGTTTTTCTTCGGCCGGATCCACGAGTATCTGAGAGCGCTCGCCGAACACGAATTCCTCGACCTCGACAAAGCCCCACATATCGCTCTGGTAAATCTGTCGCGCAAAGACCTCAAACACCTGGTTGCCGTTCTGGAAGATCACCTTGTAGACAGGTTGGTTGGCCATTGTTTCCTCGTGCAGTCGTGACCCCCGAAGGAGCAGCCCCGGCAGCGCCAGATTCCCGGGGGCGGCAATGGTACCACCGTGGCGGCAGAATACCACTCAACAGCCCTCGCGCACCAACCGCCCTACCGGGTATAATCCCCGCCCGTTTTCAGCGTAGACCAGATTCGGCGCAACAGCCGCCCCAGAGAGCCCGTGAGCAAAAAGCTGTACATCAAGACGCATGGCTGCCAGATGAACGAGTACGACTCGTCGCGGATCCGCGACCTGTTGCAGCAAAGCCACGGCCTGGTGCCCACGGACGACCCGGAAGACGCCGACGTACTATTGTTAAATACCTGTTCCATAAGGGAAAAAGCCCAGGAAAAGGTGTTCCATCAACTGGGGCGCTGGCGGCGCCTGAAAAGCAGGAAACCCGACCTGCTGATCGGCGTGGGCGGCTGCGTGGCGAGCCAGGAGGGCGCCGAAATCGGACGCCGCGCACCCTATGTGGACCTGGTGTTCGGACCGCAAACCCTGCACCGGCTGCCCCAGATGATGGCGCAGCGCACGGCGCAAACCGGTCCGGGCGGCACCCTGGTGGTGGACGTGAGTTTCCCGGAGATCGAGAAGTTCGACCGGCTGCCCGAGCCCCGGGTGGACGGCCCCTGCGCGTTTGTCTCCATCATGGAGGGCTGCAGCAAGTACTGCACCTTCTGCGTGGTGCCCTACACCCGCGGCGAGGAAGTATCCCGCCCGCTGGACGATGTCATTGCTGAAATCGCCCACCTGGCCGCCGGCGGGGTGCGCGAAGTCAATCTGCTCGGGCAGAACGTGAACGCCTACCGCGGCGAGGACCACCGGGGCGAACTCATCGATTTCGCGGAGCTGCTGCACTACGTGGCGCGCATTCCCGGCATCGGCCGCATTCGCTACACCACCTCTCACCCGGTGGAGTTTACCGATGCACTGATCGAGGCCTACCGGGAGATTCCGCAACTGGTGGATCACCTGCACCTGCCGGTACAGAGCGGCGCCGACCGCATCCTGAT
This sequence comes from Halioglobus sp., assembly GCA_020443345.1. Classification (GTDB taxonomy): domain Bacteria; phylum Pseudomonadota; class Gammaproteobacteria; order Pseudomonadales; family Halieaceae; genus JARRPM01. The sequence goes on along the minus strand of JAGRIH010000007.1, from coordinate 21,229 downwards.
GGCCATGAAACGCGGCCATACGGCGCTGGAGTACAAATCCATGATCCGGCGCCTGCGCACCATCCGGCCAAATATCAGCATCTCCTCGGACTTCATCATCGGCTTTCCCGGGGAAACCGCAGCGGACTTCGCGGCGACCATGAAACTGATCGAGGATATCGGTTTTGACACCTCATTCAGCTTCATCTACAGCGCCCGCCCGGGCACCCCGGCGGCGGAGCTGCCCGATGCCACCGACCTGGACAGCAAAAAACGGCGCCTGCAGATCCTGCAGACCCGCATCCTGCAGCAGGCCCAGACCATCAGCCGGCGCATGGTGGGCAGCACGCAGACCATACTGGTGAGCGGCGTCTCGAAAAAAGACCCGGGCCAGTTGCAGGGGCGCACCGAAAACAACCGCGTGGTGAACTTCAGCGCCGCGGACGTCGGTCTCGTCGGCCAGTTCGTACAGGTTGCCATTGTCGAGGCCCTGCCCAACTCCCTGCGCGGCACGCTGTGTGACAGCCCGCCGGACACCAGCCACGCCGCCGCGTGCGGTGGTTGACGCTGGGGAATTCCGGTATATCCTTAAGAAATACTTGCCGAGCCCACTTGGTGGCGACACAGCACATTGACTAACGAATCCTCCGCGCAACAGTCGACGCAGCAAAGTCTTTCTCTGGAACCCAACGACCCGCGCCACCTGGCTACGCTGTGCGGTCAGCTGGATGCCCATCTGCGCCAGATCGAGCAGCGCCTGGGTATCCGCATCGACGCGCGCGGCAACCGCTTTGGGCTGAGCGGCCCGGCGGTCAATGTCGCCGCGGGCCGCAAACTGCTCATCCACCTGTATGCCGAGGTCTGCCAGGGTGTCAACCTCAGCCCCGAGTCCCTGCATCTGCACCTGCAACAGGCGGGGCTCGAACACCTGGCCGAGGTGGATCAGGGCACGGCGGTGGAAGCCCTCCAGGTCATCCGCACCAAGCGCTCATCCATCAAGCCCCGGGGGAAGAACCAGCAGGGCTACGTACGCGCCATCAAGCAGTGCGATATCAATTTTGGCATAGGTCCGGCCGGTACCGGCAAAACCTACCTGGCGGTGGCCTGCGGCGTGCAGGCGCTGCTGGAGGACCAGGTGCGGCGCATCCTGCTGGTGCGCCCCGCCGTGGAAGCCGGTGAAAAACTCGGCTTCCTGCCCGGCGACCTGAGCCAGAAGATCGACCCCTACCTGCGACCGCTGTACGACGCACTGTATGAAATGCTCGGCTTCGAGACGGTGAACAAGCACATCGAGCGCAATATCATCGAGGTGGCGCCGCTGGCCTTCATGCGCGGGCGCACCCTGAATAACGCTTTCATCATCCTGGATGAGGCGCAGAACACCACGCGCGAGCAGATGAAAATGTTCCTCACGCGTATCGGCTTCGGCTCGACCGCCGTAATTACCGGCGACGCCACCCAGATCGACCTGCCGCGCGGCTCCCAGTCCGGCCTGACCCACGCCAGCAACATACTGGAGGGCGTGGACGGCATCGGCTTCACCTGGTTCGGCAACAGCGACGTGGTGCGCCACCCCCTGGTGCAGCGCATTGTCGAGGCCTACGACACCCACGAGGACAGGGCCACCCCCCTGGATAAAAGCCGGCGGTGATGCTGCGGGTGGATATTCAGAACGCCAGCGATGAAGCCGTGCCGGCGGCAGATGAGATACGCGGCTGGATCGCCGCAACGCTGTCCCACCTAAAGCGGCGGGACGACGCCGAGATCGCGGTGCGCCTGGTCGACAGCCCGGAAATGGCACAGCTGAACCAGAGGTACCGGGGCAGGTCCGGCCCCACCAACGTCCTGTCTTTTTGTGCAGATCTTCCTCCCCAGCTCGCACTACCGCTGCTCGGGGATATCGTGATCTGCGCTCCGGTGGTGCGCCGCGAAGCCGGCGAACAGCACACGAGCCTCGCCGCGCACTGGGCCCACATGACGATTCACGGCACCCTGCACCTGCTGGGTTACGACCACACTGACGAGGAACAGGCGGGCACCATGCAAGCGCTGGAAAGCAGCATTCTCAAACACCTCGACTACCCCTGCCCCTATACCGGCGCGAGCGCGTGCTCATGAGTGACGATCGTGCGGGCGGCGAATCCGGGGAGAAGTCCTGGATCGACAAAATCGGGCTGCTGTTTTCCACGGAGCCGCGCACGCGCACGGATCTGCAGGATGTGCTCTCGGTAGCCGTCGAAAACGACATCATCGACGAGGACGCCCGCAGCATCATGGAGGGCGCCATGCAGGTCAGCGACATGCAGGTGCGCGATATCATGATTCCCCGGGCGCAGATGGTGGTGATCAAGTCAGAATCGTCGCTGGAAGACATCCTGCCGCACATCGCGCACTCGGGGCACTCCCGCTACCCGGTCATCGGCGACAGCCCGGACGACATCCTCGGCATCCTGCTGGCCAAGGATCTGCTGCCGGTACTGAGCAACGCCGACAGCGATTTCAGGATACAGTCGCTGCTGCGCCCCACCACGGTAGTGCCCGAGAGCAAGCGTCTGAACGTCCTGCTGCGGGAATTTCGCGAAAACCGCAACCACATGGCAGTCGTCATCGACGAGTACGGTGGCGTCGCCGGCCTGGTGACCATCGAGGACGTGCTGGAAGAGATCGTCGGGGAGATCGAGGACGAAACCGACGCCGAAACCGACAGCTATATCCGCAAGATCGACAGCGACGATTTCTTCGTCAAGGCGCTCACACCCATCGAGGATTTCAACGAGTACTTCGGCAGTCAGTTCAGCGATGAGGACTTCGACACCATCGGCGGCCTGGTCATCCAGGCGCTGGGACACATGCCGACACGCAACGAAATCGCCACGATCGACCAGTTCGAATTCAAGGTGATCAACGCCGACCAGCGCAAGATACACAGCCTGCGCATGCGGCCGCTGGCAAACTGAGCGGACCTGTCGCGACCCCATCGGCATGCGCTCCACGCCAGGTCTGACCCCACTATCGATTCTGCTGCTGGCGCCGCTGGCCGGCGCACTGATCACGCTGTCGCTGGCCCCCTTCGATCTGTGGCCAGGCGGCATCGCCAGCTGCATACTCTACGCCTGGCTGCTGTGCAGCTGCAGTGCGCGCCAGGCGCTGTGGCGCGGCTGGCTCTACGGCCTGGGCATGTTTGGCAGCGGCGTATCCTGGGTCTATGTGAGCATTCACGTGTACGGTCACGCCAGTGTGCCGCTGGCCATGCTTCTCACCGCAGTGTTCTGTGCCGGGCTGGCACTGCTGCAGGCCCTGTTCGCCTGGTGCTACGTGCGCTTCGTGCGGCCCCTGCCGGGCGGTATGCTGATGGGCTTTCCCCTGCTGTGGGTGCTGTTCGAGTGGCTGCGCAGCTGGCTGCTCACCGGGTTTCCCTGGCTGTATCTGGGCTACGCCCATCTCGACACCTGGCTTGCCGGTTGGGCGCCCGTCGTCGGCGTGTTTGGCCTCTCCTTTACCTGTGCGCTGACCGGCACCTGCCTGTTTCTGGCCTGGCGCAGCCGCCAGCTCATCGCCTGCGCGACCTACGCCGTCATCATCGCCACCCTGTGGGGCGGCGGCGCGGTGCTGCGTCCCATCCAGTGGGTGGCGGCCGCGAGCGCAACACCACTGCGTGTGGCGATTTACCAGCCCGACGTGCCACAGGAACACAAGTGGGACCCGGCCTGGTACCGCCCGATCCTGCGCCAGTTGCGGCAGGCCAGCCAGCCCCTGCTGGGCCACGACATCATAATCTGGCCGGAGGCCGCCATACCCGGCTACTACCAGCGCGCCCAGGGCTTTCTGGAACCTCTGGCAGAGCAGGCCGCGGTGACCGACACCACGCTGATAACGGGCATTGCGTACCGCCCCCAGAGCAGCGACACCTACTACAACAGCGCCGTGGCCGTAGGGCACGGCAGCGGCGTGTATCACAAACAGCGCCTGGTACCCTTTGGCGAATACGTGCCGCTGCAGGGTCTGCTGCGCGGGCTCATCGCCTTTTTCGACCTGCCCATGTCCTCGTTCAGTCCGGGGCCCCACAAGCAGACCGCGCTGCGCGCGGGCGCCTACCGGGTCGCGCCGTTCATCTGCTACGAGATCGTCTACCCGGAGCAGGTGGCCCGCGGTGCGGTCGATGCCGATGTACTGCTCACCATCAGCAATGACAGCTGGTTTGGCGACTCCATCGGGCCACTGCAACACCTGCAGATCGCCCGCATGCGCGCACTGGAGAACGGCCGCTATCTGCTGCGCGGTACCAACAACGGGGTATCCGCCATCATCGACCACCGCGGGCAGGTCGTGGCGAGCACGCCGCAGTTCGTGGAAGCCACGCTGAGCGGCCGGGCCCAGGTGATGATGGGCAGCACGCCCTTTGGCAGTTTTGGCACCACCCCGGTGGTTGCCGGCAGCGGCATTGCGCTGCTGCTGATGTCATTGCTGTATGTGGCTTTCTGGCGCGACGCCCGGCAGGGCGAGTTCAGCAGGCGCCGGACTGCAGAATAAATGCTTCGAGCTGCTTGTCTATGCCGAACACGTGCCGGGTGAGCCATTCGGTGAGAAAGGTGGCGACTATCTCCTGGAACAGTTCATCGAACTCCCGGTCTTCGTCCACCAGCTGCGCCAATTCCATGCGAAAGCGGTCGTGCGACTCGATATGCGCCTCCCGATCGGGATACGCCAGAGCGTGCATATACAGCTCTTCCAGAGCAAAGTGATTCTCCGCATACTCCTGCAAACGCTGCAGTATCCGGCCATCGGCCCCGGGCTGTTTCAGCCGATCCAGAAGCTCAAACAGCACCTGATGCTGCGCGTCCTGCCAGATGACATCGCTGGTCTTGCGCATGCCTTGAGTGTGAACCCAAATCAGCCAACACGCCACGATGCAGGTCAACAAATAACCAGTTAGCTGGCCTGCTTGATGCTTGCGCTTACGCGTGCAGCGTGGCGAATGCGGCGGTGCCGCGTTGCGCAAATCATCGAGGATAGAGCTGCCGGGTAGGGGATTCAGGCCTGTCGGACCCGCCGTGAACCCATCCATGGGGGTTTGAGCTCGGCCTCCATGCCTCGCACGGTCGGACCGACCTGATCAGCTACCCGGCGACGGGGCCATTGGCATCTGCGCGACATGCAAACCATCGCGGCTCAGCGCAATAACTGTTAGAATTCGCGCCTGTTTTTTCCCGGCGCATCCGCCTCCCCGGCCTTTCGACGCCGCGGGTCCGGCCGGTTTTGCTGCCACTAAACAAAGGACGAAAGACAAGCATCGTGATGGATCAGCACTACAGACCGCGGGAACTGGAACGGGACGTCCAGGCGCACTGGCGGGATAACAACAGCTTTGCCGTCCAACGTGACGACCAGCGGGAAAAATTCTACTGCCTGGCCATGTTCCCCTACCCCAGCGGCAAACTGCACATGGGCCACGTGCGCAACTACACCATCGCCGACGTCATCGCCCGCTACCAGCGCATGCTGGGCAAGAACGTGCTGCAGCCCATGGGCTGGGACGCCTTCGGTCTGCCGGCCGAGAACGCCGCCATTCAGAACCAGGTGCCGCCGGCCCAGTGGACCGCGCAGAATATCGACTACATGCGCGCGCAGCTGCGCCAGCTCGGCTTTGCCTACGACTGGGACCGGGAAATCGCCACCTGCCATCCGCAGTATTACCGCTGGGAGCAGTGGTTCTTCACCCGCCTGTTCGACAAGGGGCTGGCCTACCGGAAAAAAGCCGAGGTGAACTGGTGCGAGACCGACCAGACCGTACTGGCCAACGAGCAGGTGGTGGACGGCTGCTGCTGGCGCTGCGACAACCCGGTACAGCGGCGCGAAATCGACCAGTGGTTCTTGCGTATCACCGCGTACGCCGAGGAGCTGCTGGCCGCTATCGACAAACTAGAGCACTGGCCGGAACAGGTGCGCACCATGCAGCGCAACTGGATCGGCCGCTCCGAAGGCGTCAACCTGCGCTTTGACCTGGCCGCCCCCCTGTCGACCGGCGAGAACGCGCTGGAGGTCTATACCACCCGGCCCGACACCTTGATGGGCGCAACCTACCTGGCGGTGGCGCCACAGCACCCGGTGGCTCGGCAGGCCGCCGAGAATAACCCCGCGCTGGCCGCCTTCATCGAGGAACAGAACCGCGGCAAGGTCGCCGAGGCGGAACTGGCCACCATGGAAAAACTGGGCATGGCCACCGGCATGCACGCTATCCACCCGCTGAGCGGGGCGGAACTGCCCATCTGGGTGGCCAACTTCGTGCTCGCCAGCTACGGCTCCGGCGCGGTCATGTCAGTGCCCGGACACGATGCAAGGGACCACGAATTCGCCAGCAAATACCAACTGCCCATCGTACAGGTGATCGCCAAAGTACAGGGAGATCACGCTTACGATAGCGCGAACTGGCAGGACTGGTACGCCGACAAGGAGGGTATCGTCACCGTCAATTCAGGCGAGTTCGACGGCCTGGATTTCACCGGCGCCTGCCATGCCATTGCCGACAGCCTGGCGCGACAGGGCAAGGGCGAGCGCACCACCAACTACCGTCTGCGCGACTGGGGCGTGTCGCGCCAGCGCTACTGGGGCGCCCCCATCCCCATCGTCAACTGCGAGCGCTGCGGCGCCGTGCCAGTCCCGGCGCAGGACCTGCCCGTGGTACTGCCCACGGCAGTCGCCTTCGAGGGTGTGGGCTCCCCCATTGAGAACATGCCCGAATTTTACCGGACCCGCTGCCCTGCCTGCGGCGCTGCGGCCACTCGGGAAACCGACACTTTCGACACCTTCATGGAGTCCTCCTGGTACTACGCGCGCTACGCCTGTGCGCGCAACGACAGTGCCATGCTGGACTCCGAGGCCGACTACTGGGCGCCAGTCGATCAGTATGTGGGCGGCATTGAGCACGCCATCCTGCACCTGCTGTACGCGCGCTTTTTCCACAAGCTGATGCGCGACGAGGGCCTGGTGCACACCGACGAGCCGTTCACGCGCCTGCTGACCCAGGGCATGGTGCTCAAGGACGGCGCCAAGATGTCCAAATCCAAGGGCAACACGGTGGACCCGCAAGCGCTGATCGATCGCTATGGCGCCGACACCGTGCGCCTGTTCAGCATGTTCGCAGCGCCGCCAGAGCAGTCCCTGGAGTGGTCGGACTCGGGGGTGGAAGGCGCCAACCGCTTTCTCAAGCGCCTGTGGCGCCTGGTGGCGGAGCACGTGGCGCAGGGTGCGAGCGCGCCCCTGGATGTCACACTGCTGAACGAGCCGCAGCGGGCGGTGCGCCGCAAGACCCACGAGACCATCGCCAAGGTCAGCGACGACTACGGCCGCCGGCAGACCTTCAATACCGCCATCGCCGCCGTGATGGAGTTGTGCAACGAACTGGGCAGGCTCGAGGCCGGGGACCCGCACAGCCGCGCAGTCGCCGACGAGGCCCTGCAGGCAGTGGTATTAATGCTGTGCCCCATCGTGCCCCATGTCTGCCACCACCTGTGGCAGGCCCTGGGCGGCGCGGGGGATGTCCTGCATGCGCCCTGGCCGGAAGTCGATGCAGCGGCGCTACACCGCGACAGTATCGACATGGTGGTGCAGGTCAACGGCAAGGTGCGCGCCAGGATGTCCGTTGCTGCCGATGCCGACACACCCACCGTCGAACAGCTCGCCCTGGCGCAGGACAACGTCCAGCGCTTCCTGGACGGTGTCACCGTACGCAAGCTGATTGTGGTGCGCGGCAGATTAGTTAATATTGTGGCCGACTGACCACGAGCGAGACTGACTATGGACAGGCGCCTCATCCGCTGCACTTTCATCCTGGGCCTGGCCGCCCTGCTCGCCGCCTGCGGCTTCCAGCTGCGCGGTACCGGCAGCGCGGGAGAGGGCGCCACCCTGCCCGATGACTGGCGCTACCTGCACCTGGTCACCGCCAACCCGAACAGCGAATTCAGCCGCGAGATACGCAGCCGGTTCGCCGCCAACGGCATCCACTGGATGGAGCGGGACGAGGCCAACTATGTCGTGGTGCTGGGTCCGGAACACTTCAAGCAGCGCAACCTGTCGCTCAATGCCGAGGCCCGCGTGGCCGAGTATGAGCTGTCCCTGCGCGCCCGGTTCTCGGTGCTGGACAGCAACAACGGCGAGGTCATGCCGGCCCGGGAAGTGACGACCCTGCGGCAGATGGAAAACGACCCGCGCAACGTAGTGGGCAAGGCCGAGGAAGTGCGCATTCTCCGGAGCGAAATGCGCGCCGACCTGGCCCGGCAGATCATGCGCCGCATCGGCTTCTTCGCCGCCAGCACGCAGTAGCGCGCCGGCTGGCCCGACAGATGCGCGTCTATCCCGAGAAACTGCACGCTCACCTGCAACAGCAATTTCTTCCGGTCTATCTGGTCAGCGGCGACGAAGCCCTGTTGGTACAGGAATGCTGTGATCTGATACGCCAGCAGGCGCGGCTGCAGGGCTGTACAGAGCGCGAAGTCATCGAGGCCGGCGCCAGAAATTTTGACTGGCGCGATATGTTTAACAGCACCGCCAGCCCCTCCCTGTTCGCCCAGCGCAGGCTGGTGGAACTGCGCCTGCCCAGCGGCAAACCCGGCGCAGAGGGCAGCAAGGCCCTGTGCGAGTACCTGGAACTGACCGCTGGGGACGATGTACTGCTGATGGTGTGCGGCAAGATCGATAAACAGTCCACCAACAGCAAGTGGTACAGGGCTCTGGACAGGGCCGGCGCCACCATCCAGGTATGGCCGGTAGGTGCCCGGGAGCTGCCGCGCTGGCTGCGGCAGCGGGTGAGCGGTGCCGGCATGCGTATCGACGACGACGCCCTGCACTTGCTGAGCGAGCGGGTGGAGGGCAATCTGCTGGCGGCGGTACAGGAAGTGGAGAAGCTGAAGCTGCTAGCGACGGATGGCTGCATCACCGCCGCCACGGTCACCGCGGCGGTTTCCAATAACGCCCGCTACAACCTGTTCGACATGGCGGACAGTGCCCTGCGCGGCGATGCCACGGCCAGCCTGCGCATGCTGCACGGCCTGCGCGGCGAGGGCGCCGAACCACCCGTCGTCCTGTGGGCGCTGGCCCGCGAGATCCGCACCCTGTACGAAGTCACACTGGAGTCGGATCAGGGCCGGACGGTGCAGCAGTCGCTGCAGGCGCGGCGCGTGTGGAAAACCCGCATACCCCTGTTGCAGGGCGCCCTGGTCCGCCACGACCGGCACTCACTGTCCCTGCTGCTGGAGCGTGCCGCGACGGTGGACGGCAGCATCAAGGGCTTCGCCGACGGCAGGCCCTGGGACAACCTGGAGACACTCATCCTCGACCTGTGCCGCGCGAGTGCCTGAGCAGCCGGGCTCGGTTTTTTTGGTCAGGCGTTGGTCAGGCGCTGCAGCAGGCGCTGCAGGCGCTGGTTGTCCTCGCGCAAAGCCTGCACCTGTTCGAGCAGTTCCAGCGCCAGCGCAGTCCCCGCCCAGTCCAGCTCCAGATCGCGCTGCAGTCGGCACGCCTTGCGCAGAGTAGTCACCATGGGAGGATCGAAGCGCCAGTCGGCGGGACGCCGGCCCCGGGGCTGCACGATACCGTAGTCCACGATGGTGATAAGCGCCTGTTCCGACAGGTGGATGGACTGGGTCACTTCGGTCAGTGTCAGGTAATAGCTGGTGTCATTCATGTCACTTCCCCCAGTTGGCACGTGGGTTAAAGCCGGATTTTTCGGCCAACTGCCGCCACAGGGCCGCTGTCTCCGGCTCCAGGGTCGGCGGCATGGTAACCGCCAGCACCACCAGCAGGTCGCCGCGCTTGTCCGCCTTGCCCAGCCCCCGGCCCTTGACCCGCAGGCGCTTGCCGTTCTGGCTGGCGGCGGGGATCGACAGGCTTATTTTGCCATCCAGCGTGGGCACCGTCACTTTAGTGCCCAGCGCGGCCTCCCAGGGGGCGACGGGAACCGTCAGCAGCAGATTGGCGCCCTCTATCTCGTACAGCGGATGCCCGGCAATGCGTATCTCCAGATAGAGATCGCCCGGCGGCGCCTCACCGATGCCGGGAGCGCCCTGTCCCTGCAGGCGAATGCGCTCTCCCTGGGTCACGCCCGCCGGGATGCGCACGTTCAGGGTCTTGTCCTGGGATGAAAGACGCCCCTGCGCGTCAAAACCGGGCACGCGATAGCTGATGGTCCGGGTATCGCCGCGGTAGGCCTCTTCCAGGAAAATCGGCAGGCTCATCTCGACATCCTCGCCGCGCTGCGCAAAATGCCGGCGCGAAAAACCGCGCTGCGAGCCGTGCCCGGCCTGTCCAAAAATACTTTCGAAGAAATCGGAAAAGCCGCCCTCGTACTCACCGCCACCGGCGCCCGCAGAGCGCGACTGCCAGCCGGGCGGCGGCTCAAATTGCGCGCCGCCGTACTGCCGCAGCGTATCGTACTCGGCGCGCTTGTCCTTGTCCTTGAGTACCTCATAGGCCTCGGCGACGTTCTTGAACTGCTCTTCCGCATCGCCTTCCTGACTGACGTCCGGGTGGTACTTGCGGGCCAGTTTGCGGTAGGCGGATTTGATTTCCTTGTCGCTGGCGTCGGTATCGACGCCGAGTATTTTGTAATAGTCCTTGAACTCCATTTATGGCGGTAACCTCCCGGATTGCGATGGTATTGCAAACGCGCCGCGCCCTCCGACATCGTTACAGGCGCACAGCCCCCAATCAGGAGCCTGTCGGACTTGGGATGATTCTACTGCGGCGGTGGGAAACCGGTCTATTTTTTCACGTATTTTCGTTACATAGACACCACTATGCGCCTCAAAGAGGTATTGACCCACGCAAGCCCGTGACCCGATCGCGAAAATCACCGACAACTCCACCTGTACATAAATCAGCCCGGTTGCTTTTGCGCAAACTTGCATTATAAGCAACACGCTACTACTGTATGTTTATACAGTTTATATATTGACCATACGGGATGAGCCACCATGAACCAGATGATTGAACGGGTTATGCGGCGCACAGACACCTGGCGCGGGCGCCACAGCCAGTGGCGGGGACACAGCCTGCCCGCCAACAGCGAGGGCCACGGCAGGTCCGGCCTGCCCACCGGCTATAGCGCGCTGGACGGACAATTGCAGCACGGCGGCTGGCCGCTGGACAGCGCCATCGAACTGCTCAGTGATGGCTGTGGTCTGGGTGCCATGGGCCTGTTTCTCCCGGCCATGGAAAAGCTCAGTGAACAGGGGCGCTGGCAAGTGTTTATCGCGCCGCCCTATATTCCCTACGCGCCCCTGCTGGCAGCGCGCGGCATCGATACGCGGCAGGTACTGCTGGTACACCCCCAGAATCGCGAAGACCTGCTGTGGAGCACCGAACAGGCCCTGCGCAGTACCACCAGCAGCGCCGTGTTCAGCTGGCTCGGGGCCCATGATTACCGCTACAGCGAGTTGCGCAAACTGCAACTGGCTGCCGCCAGCGGCGACAGTCTGACAGTGCTGTTTCGCGCCAACGGGGCCGCCCGCCAGCACGCTCCCGCCGGCCTGCGCCTGCAGATGCGCGCCTATCGCCAGGTGCATATCCTCAAGCAGCGCGGCGGCAACCAGGGAATCAGCGTCGATTTGCCGCTGGCAGAAGACGTGCCGCAGCAGCCGCAGTTATGGGAACTGCCACCCTGGCCGGACAACAACAGCGAACAACCCCCAGCCCTGGGGGCAGGTTCGATCGTCTGAGCACGACGGAGCCGCCGGCATGCGAGTTAACGTCCCCGGGAAGAAGGGCTATAATTGGCGCCCTTTACCGCAATTCACCAATCGAGGTTTTCGCCATGCAGGATCTGCCCCACCACTACAGCATCAGCGCCAGCGCAGAGTCCGATGGCCCCGTTGTGCTCAAGGGCGAGAACCTCCCGGAACTGGTCACCGCTCCGCCGGCAGAATTCGGCGGGCCGGGGGACCGCTGGTCACCGGAGACGCTGCTGATGGGCGCCATTGCCGACTGTTTCATACTGACCTTTAAGGCCGTGGCCCGCGCCTCCAGTCTGGCATGGTCAAACCTGGAGTGTTCGGCCGAGGGCACGCTGGAACGCGTCGAGCGGGTCACGCGCTTCACCGCGGTGACCGTCCGGGCAGCACTCACCGTCCCAGCCGGTACCGACACTAAAAAAGCCCAGCGCCTGCTGGAGAAATCCGAGTCCGCCTGCCTGATTACCAGCTCCATGCTGGCCGACACCCACCTGGAAACCACGATCACCGTGCAGGACTGAACCGGAACTGCCCCCCTGTGGACCAGTGGCTCAGCGACTACGGCGTCACCCTGGGGGTCGGCGCACTTATCCTGTTCATGGTGTTTATTGTGTGGGACCTGGCCAGGCGCAGCAACGCCGGTAAGTTCGGCACCCTGATCCTGTACATCGGCCTGGCCATGGGCATCGTCGGTTTCCTGATGAAAGTGATCATTACCTACCTGCTGGAGCGCACCGGCGTCTGAGCGGCAGTAGCCTACTCTCCAGCGCAAACGATCAACTCCAACAGACGCTGGACACATTCCCCTGCACTCGATAATACTGTACATATGTACAGTATTTGTTGTGTGTTGGAACCAGCACCTCCAGACCAGTCGACATTGTTCCGCGGTGGGCCGCCGTGAGCCTGTGGTTATGCCTGCGCTTCGACCAGTTGTCGCTGCAGTGCCTGAGCCGTTCAGAGGAACAGGCGGTGGCAGTGCTGGTCAGGCAGCGCGTCATTTGCGCCAACGACTGCGCCGCAGCCCTGGGTGTGCGGGAGGGCATGACTAGCGCCGGTGTACGCGCACTGGCGGGCGACGACACACCGCTACAACTGCTGGAGCGCAACATCGGCGCCGAACAACACTGCCTGGACCAGTTGTGCTGCTGGGCCTACGGCATCACCCCGACACTGCACAAATGGCGTGAAGACTGCCTGCAACTGGAAATTGGCGGCTGCCTGCGCCTGTTCCGCGGCCTGGACCAACTGTTGGCGGAGGTAGCCAACGGCCTCGACAGTCGCGGCTACCGGGTACACTACGGACTGGCGCCCACGCCCAAGGCCGCCTGGCTGCTATCTTTCGCGCCGCGGCAAAGTGCCCTGGCGATACAGCTGCCGCTGGTCGAGCGCCTCGGGCCCCTGCCCCTGAGCCTGCTGGATACGTTTTCCGGCACCGTTGCCTCCCTGCGCCGGGCCGGCCTGCGGACCCTGGGCGAGGTGCTGGCACTGCCCAGTGCGGCACTGGGCCGGCGCTGCGGCCTGGAATTCAGCCATTTCCTGCAACAGCTACTGGGCCAGCGCGAGGATTTACAGACCGATTATCAACCCCCCGCCACTTTCAGCGACGCATTCTGGTTTGGCTACGAAGTAAAAATAAATGGGGAGCTGCTGCCAGCGGTGCAACTGCTGTTGCAGTCACTGTGCCGCTTCCTGCGCCAGACCCAGCTGCGCACCACACAGATCCACTGGCAGTTTATCGCTATCGACCACCGTGTACATGAACTGTGCGTACGCAGTGCCAGCAGCCATAGCGACTGGAAAAACTGGTACCAGCTAACTGCCATCCGCCTGGAGCAGGTGCAGTTGCAGGCCGGAGTGGAGGGACTGGCCCTGGTCTGTCGCCAGTTGTGCCCTGCGCAACCGGACAACATCGACCTGTTCGGCCCGGGCAGGCAGAGCGAACCGCTGGCCAGCCTGCTGGACAGGCTGCGCAGCCGCCTCGGCCTGCAGGCCATCGAACAAGTCAGTTGCCGCGACGAGCACCTGCCGGAACTGGCGGTGCAGCTCAGCCATGACCTCCCGGGCGACGGCCACACTACCGGCACACACTGTGCTCAACGCCCCTTCTGGCTGATGCCCCGGCCGCAGGCTCTGCGGCAGCGGCACAACCGCCTGTATTGGAACGGCCCCCTGAACCTGGTGTACGGACCGGAGCGCATTGAAGACAACTGGTGGCGGGAGGCCGTCAGCCGGGACTATTACATTGCCGCGGGCAACGGCCGGCACTATTGGGTGTTTCTCGACCGGCTGGCCCGCTGCTGGTACATCCACGGTATTTTTGCGTGAGCACGACACAGCCAGTGCGGCCGGTCATTCCCCCACACCGCAGCGTACCCGCGGATCTTCGAGACGCGACACGATCGCTCCTCACTGCGCGACAGGCTTTCGTGAAATTTATCCCGAATCACCCGATAGAAAAAATTTCTCTACTGCCCCGAAACAAATCGAGCATCCGTCATCCCAGAACCTGCGGATTGAGCTGCCATATGGCAGCATTGAGCACAGCAGCGAAGCTGACCCACAAAAAATAAGGTACGAGCAGTGCGCCGGCAACAGGCTGCGCCCGCCAAAAAGACGCGATAGTGAAAACGATCAGCACCCACAGGATAACGATGTCGGCGAAGGCGAAATCGCCGCGCTGCCAGGCAAAAAAGAACCAGCTCCACAGCGCATTAAACACCAGTTGCAACAAAAACAATATCAGCGCCATGCGGTTGCGCCGAAATCCGCCCCTGCGCCACACCAACCAGGCGGCGACGGCCATCATGGCATAGAGCACCGTCCACACCGGACCAAACAGTGACGATGGCGGCGCCCAGGCCGGCTTGAACAGCTGTGCATAGAACGAACCTGCCTGTACTGATGCGATAGCACCCAAGGCAGAGGCGGCAAAACAAACCAGCAGCCACCCTACCAGGCCCAACATGGAGCTACGCTTTGATTTCGGGCGCATAATCGACCTCTTTCCAGGCATCTTTGCCGGCGTGCGGCCGTTCATCATTATCCATGATTACACGTATCGGTGTGATCCGGCCTCTGTGTTGGATCGGCCAAAAAATTATACACAGTTTTCCAATTCAACTGGGTACACCGCTCCAGTTTACACCACTGTTCGTGCGTGACGTTGGCGTCTATTGCCAGCGCCTCGGAACAACCAGGCAAAGAAAGGCCCGCGACGACTGTGAACATGACAGCGAACGCAAATTTAGCATACTCCTGTACTCGCAAGCGTCACGACAACCGGCGATCCCACCCCACCAAAACCATGATCATTTGGGAAATCCAGAATACCAGCCGCCTTATTCGAGCCTTTGGCGGTGAAACCCTTAGTAACAGCGACACCCGCGGGCCGCGTACCGCTGCGACTTGTCGACAACTGCGTTTAATCCTTCGGAGCAAATTGTTCGAAGACTTCCTGGCCTGTCATTTTGTTTGTTTTGTTCTTGAACTCGTAGAAAGCAGGCTTCTCATCAATAAATATCTCGCTCTTCAGTTCGAACTGCTCGCTCTGGAATAATCCGGCAGGGATGATATACTCATTGCTCGGCAGCAAGTGATAGTAAAGGTGCGTGCCACATGTGGCGCAAAAGCCACGCTGCGCCCAGTCGGAAGACCGGTAAATTGATACTTTCTCCCCTTTAAACTCGACGTTCGGACCACAATGGACAGCAAACATTGGACCGCCAGACCAACGTCTGCAGGTGGAACAGTGGCAGAGCCCCACTTCTGTCTGTCTTTCAGCAACGACTTCAATGGCACCGCACAAACAGTTACCTTTCATGAGAGTCTCCATATTTATCGGTGGTGCTTGCTAACGCCAACTAAGGGGGCGCATTCAAAGTGTGACCCGATGTGCGTAGCGAAAACTGCGTTGACAAACGGCGTGCACGATAGATCACCAGTAATTCACGCCCAGTTTTTCATGCAGTTGCGCGATCACTTTATTTAATCGGATTTGCGCGCATTTTGCGGCTTCGTAGACCGGGGGATAGTCGCAGCAAATACTTACATGTCCCTGCTCGTAATCTGGGTCCCATTCGTGGAAATACGCGATACCGCCTTTTACGCAAACCACGAGTTCCCAGCCCTGATCTGTATCCCCAACGATTTCACCTTCGGCCTGGAGAGCGAAGCTGGACAAAAAGGACTCCGCTTCCTCTTTCGTGTCATACCAGGGACATGTTATGCACGACTTCTCCCCAAATGAAATGAACGGACGTATCCAGGTGTAAGGGCTCCTTGGCCCCAACGGCTTCCTGTGCTTGCCGGCTAAACGCCCGACGTTCTCATAATATTCAACGACTGGACCAACATCGTCCTCAACGGATGAGAATGAGATGTAGCCATGCACTTTATCTATTCCCGGATCGGGGATTGGCTCACGAAGTTCAGCCCATTGTTCTTGAGTAAAATCCTTGTCGGGACCATAGTAGTAACTATCGGATACGACAAAGCCAATGTCGAGCAGCCGAAGCTCTGCCCGCGTCGCCTCTGACATCCAGAGCTTATCGTTGTCCGTGTGCTGATTCTGAAACATAATCCCCGAGCTCAGCCGCCGGCAGGCCGCATCACGCGATGTCCGTCGGATGGAATGCCATGTCAGTCAGCCGCTCTCCTGAGCCAACCAGGTGATAAACCGACCATCGCCAAAACACAGCCGTTCAAGTATAGCAAGTCGCGGAATGCTGGATAGTGCGTCTGATGAGTTGCAACCCGTTGTGGAAACAGCGCGCGGAGGAGAAAGCACTCCATTCCGTGCCTTCGTTGAACGGAGCCGCTGCGCGGCAGAAAACCCTCAGCCTAACTTCTGACCGATAATTCCTCACGTGCCCAGGCCCGGGCACGACAACAGAGGAATTATCATGAACAAGACACAGCAATCCCGTTACGAATCACTGTATCAACAACATATTAACGCACTGCGTCGACAAGGCAAAAGCAAGAACACGGTCGATGGCTATGCCCGTGCTCTACGCCGGGTCACCGAGCACTTCGATCGCTGTCCCGACCGCCTCACCGTCGCTGACCTGAAGGAATATTTCGGGAACCTGGTCAACTCCCACTCCTGGAGTACCGTCAAGGTCGACCGCAATGGCCTCCAGTTCTTCTACAAGCAGGTACTCGACAAGAAATGGCTATGGGTGGATATCGTCAAACCCCCTCAAGTCAAATCGCTACCGGCTATTCTGACGTCAACTGAGATCTCCCGTATCCTCAATGCCACGCAGCAGCCGCGTTATCGGACTTTCTTTCTGACGACCTACTCCATGGGCCTGCGGCTCGGCGAGGCACTCAATCTCACCATCGCCGATATCGATGCCTCACGCCACCGGGTGCACATCCGTTGTGGCAAGAGTCGCAAAGACCGCTTCGTCACTCTGCCGGATGCCACTCCGGTTTTTCTGCGTCAATACTGGATCACACACCGACACCGCCGATTCCTGTTTCCCGCCGGGAAAACACCCGCCGAACAACACCGGGCGAAGGCGCCCATGGACCGCGGCGGTGTGCAGCGGTCGTTCAAGGCCATCGCGCAGGCCTGCAATATTAACAAGCAGGTTACCATCCATTTGCTGCGTCATTGCTACGGCACCCATCTGGTCGAAGAGGGACTCAATCTGCGCGCCATCCAAAAGGAACTGGGTCATCAGAACCCACAAACCACGGCCCTCTATACCCAACTCACCGACCCGGTGCAACAGGACACCGCGCGACTCATCAACACCTTGGTGAGCCAGCTGTCGATACCTCCTGCCGGGAGGCCCGCCTGATGGAACTTGCCACCCTGATTGAGCGTTACCAAGACCGGTTTATCCGACAGTATGGCCATCGCCTCACCCGCGACCAGCGCCGTGCCCTGACGGCGATGCTGGCCTGTCGCACAGCGCAGTGCGGAGAGATCCTTCTCGATTGTCCCGCCTGCCACGATGCGCAAACCCGTTACCGCTCCTGCGGTCACCGCAGTTGCCCTCGTTGCCAGCACCACGACACCGCCCGCTGGTTGGAGCGCCAGCGGCAAAAACTGTTGCCGGTCGAGTATTTTCTCGTGACCTTCACCCTCCCGGGTGAACTGCGTGCCCTGGCCCGGCGTCATCCTGTCCTGATCTATGGCCTATTGTTCGCCTGTGCCCACAGTACCCTGGCCACCTTTGCCGGCAACGCTGACAAGTGGGGGGGGACGCATCGGGATGACGGCGGTGTTGCACACGCACACCCGGCGGTTGGACTACCATCCGCATGTGCATCTGGTCGTGCCGGGCGGCGCTCTGAACCCCCTGCGGCGGCAGTGGAAGACGTTGCGAGGTAAATACCTGTTCAATGAACAGGCACTGGCCCAGGTGTTCCGGGCGCGGGTGCTGGCGGCTATCCGGGAGGCTGGCCTCGCATTGCCCAACGCCGTGCCTTCAACCTGGATTGCCCCCTGTACCCATGCGGGCCGGGGGTTACCGGCACTGAAATACCTGTCACGGTATTTGTATCGGGGGGGTTATTGGCGAGCGACAGATTATCGCCGAGGACGGCGAACAGGTCACCTTCCATTACCGGGACAGCAAGACCGGCGATGAGCGCACTCGAACGCTGCCAGGCGAGGATTTCTTGTGGCTGCTGATGCAGCACGTGTTGCCGAAGGGGTTTCGCCGTGTGCGGGACTACGGCTTTCTGCACGGCAATGCCCGAAAGGTGCTGTTGCTCGTTCAGAAAGTGCTGGGGGTCTGGAACAGAATCGTCCCTGAAACGATACAGCGGCCGACCTTTCCCTGCCGCCACTGTGGTCACCCCTTGTTCGTGATCGGATTCCGACCGCCAAAATAGCAGCCGGGGTAATCGGGCAGCCCCCATGTGCGACTGACACTCACTCACCGGGAGGGCCGATGATCCTATGACACAGTCTGGGTGAGATATCACCCTCTGTGGTGAGGCTTTCTCTCGCCTGGAAAAACTGACATGCCTGACACTGGGGTGCGCTGACCTCAGGACCCTATCGATTTATCTGCTATAGAGTAGAAGGAAGACCGAGCACTGCACCGGGCTCGTTCAACAACGCGATAATGTCGCGGCTACGCGCGACATATCTTTATCTGTTGACTTTTTGCTAATTATTTGAAGAGAAAACTTAATGCCAAATAACTTGCGATGCCGTAAACAGATAATAATGTCAACGACATGAATATGCCTCGTGTATTATCGTTGCCTGTAAAATAACTATAAGTGTAACCTAAGCGCGATATGGGAAATACAAGAAGCCATGCCCACGCTGCTAATTGGCTAGGTGTGACAAAAGAAAAAGCAAACACGAAAAGAATATAATAAACGATATTCTCAGTTGTATTTCTGTGTGTATTTAAACACCTTTCAATCTCGAAACTACCTTTCTCTGTAACATCAAGTTTTTTACAATCGTTTGAGATCCACTCTTCGGGTGATGCAAATATTTTGTATCGATTTCGGGTTAACTCAGTCACAGTCATTATCCATGAATGGTTAATAGCTAAAATTATAGCTGCGAATGATACTAATCCGAATAGCTCTTTTGATGGGTTAGATATTTGGATTGGTTCTATTCCAAACATGAAATTCAAAATTAGAGCTAATGCTAAGACCCCAAAAGGGTATACCTTTATAATCCAATAAGAATTTTTTTGAGCTATTTCTTCAGCTTTCATGATTACCCTTAATAGTCATAACGCCACCAGCATGCGTGGCTGCGAAATGGAGGCGAAGCCGCAACGTAGCAGGCGTCGCCGTGACTGGCCTTGTTAGGGCCTTCAAATCGGGATAGCATAATCGTATAGCGATTCGTGGAGGCACCATGACTACCGAAACATTAGACCACCTACGCTCTCAGATTTCGACTCTCTCCCAGTCGGAACGTGCAGCGCTGGCTCACGAGCTGATAATGAGCTTGGACGGCCCCAGTGACGACTCAGTGGAGCAGGCTTGGAATGATGAAATAGTTCGACGTGTTTCCAAGGTTAAAAGCGGAAACGCTACGCTGCTCAGCCGCGAAGAATTTCGGTCAAAGATGAGAGCGAGGTTAGGCCGGTAATAGTGCGAACGGTAAGGATACTGGAAGAGGCCTCGCAGGAAGCAATAGAGGCAGCAGCATGGTATGAGTATGAGCAGCCTGGGCTCGGGGCCGGGTTTTTTGCTGCTGTTGATGCTGCCATCGACGTTATCGAAGAAAACTTTATCCCATTATCACCTCTCCCCGAAGAAGCCGGGGATACCGGAGCAAGACGCCTGATTCTGGAGCGCTTTCCATACGATATCATCGCTATTGAACTGCCGGAAGAGGCTGTAGTTATTGCCATTGCTCACCACTCCCGAAAACCTGGCTATTGGCAAAAGCGCAGTAAGCCCTAGCGCCTGCAGCTGCGGCAAATTGCGAGCGCAGCAAGTAATTTGTCCGACAGCCTGCACTTGTTACACGTTTAGTGGAGCTGTGTGAAAACTTCGGGGTGTTGCTCCGCAATGCGCAACAGCGCCACGGCCGGGCCTTGTGGTTCACGGCGGCCTTGCTCCCAATCTTGCAGCGTACGCATACTGACACCCAGTAATCCAGCAAATGCGGATTGTGACATTTTGAGTTTTGAGCGGATTACTTGCGGAGGTGAAGGCTCCGAAAGCTCCGTGGCTTTTAATTGAACCTTGCCCTTCTTGTACTGCTGAATTTCTCTAATGCCATCCAGTATCTCAGCTCCGATATCTCGTTTACTCATGATCGATTGCCTCTGCAATTTGTTTCAAACTATGACCAGGAATCGTAGACCGCTCCGATTTGCTATAAATCGTAAGCATCCAGATTTCATGATCAGGCTTCCTCCAGTAGTAGATAACTCGAACACCACCGCGTTTTCCCTTTCCATCAGCAGCCCAGCGAACCTTCCTGACGCCTCCTGAACTTTTGACAATATCGCCTGCATCAGGCTTTTGCATAAGGTACGTTTGCAAGGCTCGATAATCTTCATCGGAAAGGTAATCTGGAAGAAGCTTTGTGAAAGCGCTGGCTTCGATGAATATCATGCCACTAATTGTACGGCATTGCCGTATTTTTGCAAGAGGCAGAGCTGTAGGTCTTTAAGACGTGTAACACTTGCCGCAGCGGCGCGGAAACCGCGTAGCGGTTTTTGCGTCCGGACCCGCAGGGCCGAACTGCCGGTTCTTGTTAAGTGCATTACTCCCAGAGCCTGCCATATTTTCTCTCCCATTTTTTTAGAGCGGGTTTCAATGATGCTTCTAGCTTATTGCAATGATTTGATAAGTCAGTAGAAACTTTCGGGGACAATATGGACACGGTTTGGCAGACTATCGCTAGATTGAGGCCGTAAATGATTCTGGCGTTGTGAAATCGGAACGTGGCGTACCTCCAATCAGTAATTTTGTTTAGTTCGACATGATGTTGGAGGGCAGTTGTACCAGTTGCCGGGTGAACCGCCATATCCCTAAAATCTAGATTTTGTGGGCCTTCCCCTGATCGAGTGGGT
>JAGRIH010000047.1 GCA_020443345.1 Halioglobus sp. | reverse complement strand
CGACCTCGGCGTGGAGGTCGGCGATGCGCAGTTGATCGGCATCCAGAAGGAGCTGATCGCCCGGGCGCGCAGCATGGACCGCCTGGTGATTACCGCCACCCAGATGATGGAGTCGATGATCGGCAACTCCATGCCGACCCGCGCGGAAGTGTTCGACGTAGCCAACGCAGTACTGGACGGCACGGACGCGGTGATGCTCTCCGCGGAGACGGCGGTGGGCAGCTACCCGGTCGAAGTGGTGGCGGCCATGGCGGACGCTGCCCTGGGCGCGGAGCGGCACCCGGTGACCCGGCGGTCGCGCTACCGGCTGGACCGCCAGTTCGCCAGTGCCCAGGAAACCATCGCCATGTCGGCTATCTACGCGGCCAACCACTACGCCCGTGTGCGCGGCATCGCCTGCCTCACCGAATCCGGTACCACCCCGCTGCTGATGTCCCGCCTCAGCTCCGGCCTGCCCATCTTTGCCCTCAGCCGGCGCCGTGAGACCCTGCAGAAGCTGTGCCTGTGTCGCGGCGTGGTGCCGCTTTATTTTGACGCCAGCGCCTTTGACGACGACGTGGAAGCCCGGGCCATCGAACTGTTGCTGGACGGCCACTACCTGCACAAGCACGACTCGATACTGCTGACCAGGGGCGCCGTCATGGGCCGCGCCGGGTCCACCAATATCATGAAAATCCTGCCGGTATCCTGAACCGTGGCCGCGCCATCGCACAGCCCGGCACGGCTGGTGGCCGACGTCGGCGGCACCAACAGCCGCCTGGCGCTGTTCGACCCGGCGAGCGGCCGCTGCAGCGAGCTGCGCGTCTACCGCAACCGTGACTTCGACTGCCTGGAAGCCGTCATCGACGACTGGCTGGAAAAACTGGCTGCGCCGCGGCCCGCCGCGTGCTGTCTGGCGGTGGCCGCGCCGCCCGCCGGGGATCGGGTAGTAATGGTAAATATCGACTGGTCCTTTTCCTGTCGCGAACTGGCTGTCCGCTACGGTTTTGCGCAGATGCGCTGCCTCAACGACTTTCAGGCCAACGCCTACGCCCTGCCGCACCTGGACAGCGGCGATGTCGCCGCACTGCGCCCGGGCGCTGGTAGCTCGGCCCGACTGGCCACCGTGGGGCCCGGCACCGGGCTGGGCGGCGCCATACTGGATCGATCCGGGGACTCACCCACGGCACACTGCGCTGAACCCGGACACATGGGTCTGTCGCCCGGCACGGCGCTGGAACTGGAGGTTTTTCGCGTCCTGCTGTCGCGCCACAGTGACGTGTACGCCGAGCTGTTGGTATCGGGCCCCGGCCTGCAACGGCTGCATGCCGCCCTCGCCGAGGTACACGGTGAGACGCCCCTGGCCCTGCCGCCGGCCGACATCACGCGGCGCGCCTTGCGCGGCGACGATCCGCCCTGTACCCGTGCGCTGGCTACCTTTTGTGCCCTGCTGGGCTCGGTATGTGGTGATTTCGTGCTCGCCACGGGTGCCTACGGCGGGCTGTATCTGGCCGGCGGCATCGTTCCACACATCGTGGATTTTCTGCGCGCCAGCGCGTTTGCCCAGCGCTTCCAGACCAAGGGCGCCATGGCCGGACACCTGCGCGCCGTGCCGCTGTACGCCATCACCGCGGCGCAACCGGGTCTGCTCGGTGCGGCACACGCGCCGCTGGCGCAGGCCCCGTTCGACGATTAACCGCGCGCCTCACCGCGGCCTCCGGGTCGCGGCCCCCCTGTCAGAACTGGTGGCACACACTCGCCATCCAGGTGCGGCATCTGCCGGCAGGCCCGCAAACGAGACGGGTTGTAAAATATTTCCAAAATACTTGCAAATGCCTCTCTGTAAACCGCCCGTTAGGTGCTACACTGAGTACGGCTGGGATTTTCCCAGCGGTATTTATGCTCGCGGTCGAAGATCCAACAAGTTCATCGGTACGTTAACCATAAATAATTCTTAATTAAATGGCGCCTGGACATGGCGTCGCTAGCAATACGGGTAACAACTATGTCTACAACAACTGGTACTGTGAAATGGTTTAACGAAACCAAAGGCTTCGGCTTCATCGAGCGTGAAGACGGTCCCGATGTTTTCGTCCACTTCAGCTCCATCAAGGGCGACGGCTTCAAGACCCTCTCCGATGGCCAAAAGGTCGAGTTCACTGTTACGGACGGTCAGAAAGGCCCCCAGGCGGAGAATGTAGTTCCGCTTTGAGCCCCCTGCGGGCTGACAGGCAAAAAAAAGGAGCTCCCACGAGCTCCTTTTTTTATACACAGGGATGTGTCGGGCCGCGCAGGTGGTATGCCGCGGAAGGCAGGAGGGTTCGCCGATAGGGAAACCTGCGGTGTCAACCCTCCTGCAGTGAGCGCTGACGTTCCAGCTCGGAATCCATGTACTGGATCCACTGGGAAGCGTACTTGGCGGAACGTTTGTCGCGACCGGCCGCCTTGAAAGCTTGGCGCGCCTTGTCGTATTGCTTTTCGTTGAAATAGGCCATGCCCAGCACCAGCCGGGCGCTGTCCGGCCGCTTCACGCCACCGCGGGCAAGGCCCTTGTTGATCGCGGTGATGGCCTTGTCAAACTGATCCCCATCCAGGTAGATGTTGCCCAGGCGGGCGTACAACTCACCGTCATCGGACCTGGCCGCCGCCTCTTCCATCGCCGGGATGGCCTTGTCGACCTCCTGCGCCTGCCGCCAGGCACTGGCTGCTATCTCGTAGTTTTTTGACGTGGGCTCGATGGACTTGTTTTTCAGCCCCTGGTCCATCACCTTGGCGGCCTTGAAGGGGACTTCGCCGTTCAGGTAGAGGTAGGCCATGGTGACCTGTTCGCTACCCTTGTCCAGCATATCCTGCACATAGGCGGTCTCCATGGCGGCCAACTGCTGGGATTCCTTCTTCTGCTCACCGTACATGTGCGACAGTTGCACCCAGTACTGCTTCTTGGGGTAATACTTGAGCAGTTCTTCCAGCACATCGACGGTCTTGTTGACATCGTTCTTTTCAAAGTACAGGAAGCGGGCGAGGTTGTACCACTGTTCCTTGGGCAGCTTGTCCGCCGCCTTGTACATGTTGATGGCCTTCTCGACATTCAGCAGGGCCTTGTCGTAATCCTTGGTCTGGTAATAACCCTGGGCCAGCAGTACATAGGCATTGGCGTTGGGGTTTTCGGTCACCGCAAACCACTCCAGCAGCGCGTCGATACCTTTCTGCCAGTCCTCTTGCACGAAGTAGAGCTGGGCGATGGTGTACTTGGTGTTGATCTCCATCGCCAGCGGAATATCGGGCTGGGCCACGACATTTTCATAGGCTTTGAGCGCCTTGCCATAATCCTCCCGGGAGTAATGGATAAATGCATAGAGGTTATAGACGTTGGCCAGTTCATAACTGTTCAGTGCATTCTTGCCGCCGGAGTCGATCATGTCGTCGAGAATACTCGCAGCCTTATTGAGATCCTTCTCCTCGGCTGCAGCCTGCGCCTCGGCGAGTTTTTCATAAACCTTGTTGCGCAGGGCGGGCGTGCGGCGCGTCTCCCGCTCCGGCTTGCTCTCCTCTTGTGCCAGCGCCGTCCCCAGCGCGGCGACGCCGAGGCCGGTCTGCAACTGGGTGACCATTGCCTGGGCAGCAAGCAGCGGTACCGCCAGCAGTGCGGCACGCGTCCAGACGAGCGAATTAAAGCATTTCATAACGCGTCAACCGTTTTACTGTTCCAACTCATAGGTGAATTTGTTCTGTACGCCGGCCACCTCGATGGCCTCGCCATCCACCACGCGGGGCTTGTACTTGAATTTTTCGGCCGCCTTGACCGAGGCACTTTCAAACACACCTTCAGGCTGACAGTCGACCGCCTGCGGGTCGCGGATCGCACCCGAGGTGGTGACCGTATATTCCACGATACAGTACCCGGTGATGCCGCGTGTCTGGGCGCGACGCGGATAGATCGGCGCAACTTTTACAATCGGCAGATACTCCCCATCGCCGGTGGCCATACCGGAACTGCTGATCGCCACATCGACCTTGGCCTGCGGCGCCACGTTGACAATTTCCACATCCATGTCCATATCGACATCGGGGGTGTCGAGATCCGGCGGCGGCTCCTCGGGGTCTTCCACCTTGTCGGGCTTTTGTTCCTTTATATTGGTCTCGATTTCCCGCTCGGGCATGAGGATGTCAGCCAGTCGGCGCTGTTTGGTCTGGTCGATCTCGGGCTCGGCCGTGGCAATCAGATACTGCATGATGAAAAACAGGCCGCCCGCTACCGGGAGCGCCAGCAGCGCACCGATGAAGAATCTGAACAAATTGCGATTCATAGCAGATTACTTGTCTTCTGTAGCCAGCGACACGTCGTACACGCCGGCCTCGCGGGCGGCATCGAGGACGGCGACGACTGTCTCGGTGTTGGATTTGTTGTCGGCCTGGATCACCACCGCGCCCTTGGGGTTTTCCGCGTGCAGCCGCTCGATGTTGGCGCGCACGGCGCGCACGTCGATGCGCCGCTGGTCCATCCATATCTCGTTGTTGGCATTGACCGCTACCAGGATATTGACGTTTTCCTTGGGCTGCGAGGTGGAAGCTTCCGGGCGGTTGACTTCCACCCCCGCTTCCTTGATGAACGACGCTGTCACGATGAAAAAGATCAGCATGATAAACACGACATCCAGCATGGGTGTCAGGTCTATCTGGGCTTCCTCTTCGGCTGCAGCGGCTGGCTTGTTCCTGCGCATGGTATCGCTCTCTCAGTGATCGGTGGTCAGGTTGTCTTCCAGGAACTCGCTTTCGCGCTGGGCAACCCGCGTTACATAGGTGTT
The DNA here is from genome assembly GCA_020443345.1 of Halioglobus sp. Lineage (GTDB taxonomy): Bacteria > Pseudomonadota > Gammaproteobacteria > Pseudomonadales > Halieaceae > JARRPM01. The sequence continues at coordinate 38,430 of JAGRIH010000047.1, read as the reverse complement.
GGCGAACACACCGGACAGTGCGGCCACCATGCCGGCCATGGTCGGAATGGTGGCACGCGACACGCCGCCGGCCATGGACTTGGCGTCGCCACCGCCGGTAACGGCCATGATATTGAACACTTCAATCATCCCGGTCACGGTGCCCAGCAGCCCGAGCAGGGGGCACAGCGCCACCATGGTCTTGATGATGGGCAGGTACTGGTTGATCTGCATGCGCGATTCGGAGACGAGCTTTGACCGGATTTGCCGCGCCGCCCAGGACTTGCGCTCGGGACGCGCCTCCCAGATACCGATCGCCCTGGCGGCGTCCGACTTCCAGCCGGTCTTGAAGTACCAGACGCGTTCGAAAATCAGCACCCACATGAAGAACAGCAGGATAGCGATCAGCCACAGCACGTTTCCGCCCATGTCCATAAAGCGGGCAACGGCCTCGTACGCACTATCAAACCAGTACATATTACTTCCTCAGGTTGGCCTCGGTGTGCTCGGCGATGATACCTGTGGTCTGCTCGTTCAGTATGTGGATAATCCGCTGCGCGCGACCGTTCACGATGGTGTACAGCAGTACGGTGGGGATCGCCACCAGCAGGCCCAGCACCGTGGTCACCAGTGCCCCGGAAATACCGCCGGCCATGGCCTTGGGATCCCCCGCGCCAAAAATGGTGATCGCCTGGAAGGTGACGATCATCCCGGTCACGGTACCCAGCAGCCCCATCAGCGGCGCCACCGCGGCGATAATCTTGAGCAGGGTCAGCCCGGCCTCCAGCTTCGGCGTTTCCTTGAGCACACCCTCCGACAGCTTCAGCTCCAGCGTGTCGGAATCCATCGACGGGTTTTCCTCGTGGATCTTCAGCACGCGGCCCAGCGGGTTGTTGTCTTTGGCCTGGTCGCTCTTGAGCTGTGAATTGACCCTGGCGCTCACCGCGGAGAGATAGGCCAGGCGAATCAGCGCCAGAATGAAGGCAAACACGCCGATCGCCGTGATGGCGTAGCCGATATATCCGCCCTGGTGCCAGCGCTCTTCCAGATTGGGGCTGTTGATCAGCGCCGCCAGGAAGGAGCCGCCGCTGGGCCCGGTCGGATCGACGCCGAAATGGTGCATGCCCTCGGTGGCTGCAGCCAGCTCCCTGGCCCAGCCGATATAGGGTCCGGAGGGCTGCCGGGCGAGCTCTTCCAGCGAATCCTTGGAGGGCACGTACTGCAGGTACATGCCGTCTTCAGACACCACGTTAAAGGCGCCCACCCGGACCACTTTCTGCTCGACCTTGTCGCCATCCGGCTTGGCCACCTCGGCGGTGAACGACGCGATCTTGCCGGATTCCACCATCTCGCGGTTCAGCTCGTACCACACGCGCTCGATTTCCTCGATGCTGGGCAGTTTGTCGCTGCCGCTCATCTTGGCGATCAGTTGCTCCAGAAACTCCTCGCGATTGGGGTACTGGGCGCTGATCAGGGACACCTCCATGTTGGAGGCCAGGTCGCCGGCCGTCGAAGTCAGGTGACCAAACAGCTCGGCCAGCGTCCCCAGTTTTTCCTTGAGCTGCTTTTGCTTCGCCGCCACCAGCAGTTCGTTTTCCTCGAACGTGTCCTCGAGCTGGGTACTGATCTCCTCCTGCCGGGCGCGCTCGGCCTCGGCTTTCTTGAGTTCAGCGGCCTGGTTGGCCTTGTCCCTGGCAAAGCGCTGCTCGCGGGCGGCATTTTCCTTGGACTCGGTTACCTGGCCCTTCTTGACGAAGCTCAGCAGTTCGTCGAGCGACATGGCCTCTTTGTCCTGCGCGAGCACGGAACCCGAGGACAGTGTCAGCGCACCGCACAGGGCGAGAGTGGCTGCTTTTACGAATTTGATGCTCATTACTGGGCCTCCGGTGCTGCTACTGGCACGTTCAACAAGTCAATAGAAGCCTCTTTACGCGCGATGCGCAGGCCTTTCATGATGGCGTTGCGGTATTGACCCGGCTCCAGTGGCACCCAGCTGCGGGAGCGTTGGTCCCACGCACCGGACAGTTCGGTATCTGTGGTCTGGTACAGCAGGGCGATGCGCCCCACGCGGAAGAAGTTGACGTCGCGCTCGACCCCGTCGATTTCCACACTGCCCTTGTAGGCGTCGATCTTGCGGCCGTACTCGTTTTCAATCTTGTACGCTTCGAGCACCTGGCGGAACTTCTCGGCGACGGATACATCGGAACGATCGAGGTTGGCGCGCAGGAACTCGATGCGCTGCTGGCGCTCCTCCATGTGAAAGGGAACGTCCAGTTCGACAAACTTTTCCAGGCCATCGATCATGCGAATCACCAGCGGCGTCATCTGGCGCGAGATGATCGTCACCTGGTCTATGGACTCGTCGATCTCGCCGATACGCCTGAGCTGATTGTCGATCTGGCGCTGCAGCCGGGCGTTGTAGACTTTGAGCCCGTCGATCTGCTTGGAAACCGTTTTGTAGTCGCTCAGCAGGTCACGGGTTTCATCGGCCAGTCGGTCGATCTTCAACTGGGACTTTTTCGCCGCGGCATTCTTTGCCTCGCCAACCTCGAGGATGGAATCCAGCGTATTGGCTTGCACCGCGGCTACCGTGCCGATGAGGGCACCTGTAGCTACCAGTGCAGCGATCAACACATTTTTCAATCGATGCATAGTCATGAGAATCGTTTGTCCTATATCCAACAGAGTGATGTGGAGCTGATAAATCTAGACTCGGTTCTTCTTATGTATAGAGGAAAATCCGCAGTCGGTAAACCGAGGAACCAAATTTAAACTAAATGGCAACTGCTTTTCAACGAAAGTGCTGCAACGGCCGGGCGGCGAGCGACGCGTGGGTACATATGTAACACTTGCTCCCCATGCTTGCGGAAAAAGTAACACCCGGCATTCAGTGCCGTGCGAGCCGTTCGTAAACCACGAAGCTGTAGTCGTGGGGATTGCCGCCGGCAGCGGCGTGTCGTTTCCGCGCCACCTCGCGCCACTCGTTCCAGGCGATTGCCGGCAGGAAGGTATCGCCGGCAACGTCGGCATGCACTTCGGTCAGGTACAGTCGATCCGCCAGCGGTAGCACCTGCGCATACACCTCGGCGCCGCCGATCACCATCACCTCGTCCACGCCGTCGGCAGCGGCGACCTCCCGCGCCTGCTGCAGCGCCTGCGCCAGGGAGAATACCAGACGGGCGCCCGCAACCGGGCGGGTCGGGTCGCGGGAGATGACGATGTTGGTGCGCCCGGGCAGCGCCCTGCCGATGGACTCGAACGTCGCGCGCCCCATGATGACCGGCTTGCCCATGGTCGCGCGCCTGAAATGGCGCAGGTCTTCGGGCAGGCGCCACGGCAGCGCGTTGTCCGCGCCGATAACGCCGTTGGCCGCCGCCGCGACGATCACTGCCAGGCGCACCGTGTCGTCCATCGCGTCGGGCTACACTGCCACCGGCGCGGCGATGTGCGGATGGGGGTGGTAACCCAGCAACTCGAAGTCCTCGAAGCGGTAGTCGTAAATGGATGCGGGGCGCCGCCGGATCTGCAGTTGCGGCAGTGCTCGCGCCTCGCGCCGCAACTGCTCGCGCACCTGCTCCAGGTGATTGCGGTAGATGTGCGAATCGCCGGTGCAGACGACAATCTCCCCGGGGCGCAGATCGCACTGCTGGGCCAGCATCGTGGTCAGCAGCGCCAGGCTGGCCGTGTTATAGGGCAGGCCGAGAAAGGAGTCGCTGGAACGAATCAGCAACTGCGACGACAACACACCGTCCGCCACATAGAACTGGTACAGCAGATGGCAGGGCGGCAGCGCCATGCGCCCCGCCCTGACATTATCCTGCGGGCTCATGCGCTCATCGGGCAGGTATTCCACGTTCCAGCCGTGGAACAGGATGCGGCGGCTGTCCGGGTTGTGGCGCAGGCAATCCACCACGTAATCGATCTGATTGATGGCACCGCCATCGCGCGTCGGCCAGGCCGTCCACTGGGCACCGTAGATCGGGCCCAGATCGCCCTCGGCAGTCGCCCACTCATCCCAGATGGAGACGCCGTTTTCGCGCAGCCAGCGGGTATTGGTGTCGCCCCTTAGAAACCACAGCAATTCGTTGACGATGCTCTTGAAATGCAGTTTCTTGGTGGTCAGCAGGGGAAAACCGTCTCCCAGATGGTGACGGAACTGGCGGGCGAACACGGACAGGGTGCCCGTACCGGTGCGGTCACTCTTGCGCACGCCGTTGTCCAGAATGTCCTGCAACAAGTCCAGATACTGTCTCATCGGGACTCTACCTCGGCTGTCTTGGTCGGGTTCGTTCGGGAGTGGTAGGCCACGGCAAGCAGGACCAGGCCCAGCACGATCATCGGCACGCACAGCAGCTGGCCGCGGGTCAGCCAGCCCAGAGCCTGAAACCCGATATGCCGGTCGGGCTCGCGGAAAAACTCGACGGCGAAGCGCAGGCAGCCGTAGCCGAGTGAAAACATGCCCGCCACGGCCCAGGTGGGCCGCGGTCGCGACGAGTACCAGTACAGGACGACGAACAACAGCACGCCCTCCAGGGCAAACTGATAGAGCTGCGAGGGGTGCCGCGCCAGTTGCAGCGGGTCGCGGGGAAAGACCATGGCCCAGGGCACATCGGTGGGCCGGCCCCACAGTTCCTGGCCGATAAAATTGCCCAGCCGGCCCAGCGCCAGGCCCACCGGTACCAGCGGGGCAATGAAATCCAGCAGCGGACCCAAGCCGATCTGCCGTCGCCGCGCAAACAGGTACATCGCCAGCAGCACACCCAAAAAGCCCCCGTGGAATGACATGCCGCCCTGCCACACCCGCAGCAGCCAGGCGGGGTCATGCGCCAGCTTGTCGCCGCCGTAAAACAGCGCGTAGCCGAGCCGGCCGCCCAGCACCACGCCCAGCGCCGCAAAAAAAATCAGGTCGTCGACCTGCTCGCGGCGCACCGCCGACCACGGCAGGGCACTGCGCCGCAGCGCCAGCCACCAGGCAAAGGCCAGCCCCGCGAGATAGGCCAGGCCATACCAGTGGACTTTCACGGGCCCCAGGGCAAAGGCAACCGGGTCGATTTCGGGATAGGGCAACATACGTATCTGTCAGCAACACATGCCAGTGGCGGCCGGCGAAGGTGAACACGGGGTAATAAGGGTATTATCATGTACTGTGCTGCCTTGCACAATTTTTTCCCTGCCGGCGGAGTCCTCGACCCTATGTGCCTGTTGATTGTCGCCCACCAGAGCGAACGCCGCTACCCGCTGGTCGTTGCGGCCAACCGCGACGAGTTCCACGCCAGGCCCACTGCCGCGGCGCAATTTCGGCCAGAGCAGCCGGACCTGCTGGCAGGCCGCGATCTGGAGCAGGGCGGCACCTGGATGGGCATCACCCGCCAGGGGCGATTTGCCGCGCTCACCAATTACCGGGACCCGGCGCAGACCGCGCCGGCGCCGCGCTCGCGGGGTGAGCTGCCGCTCAACTACCTCTGCGGCACGCAGGACCCGGCGTCCTATCTGCACGAGGTGGCGCGGTGCGCCGCACACTACGCTGGCTTCAATCTGCTGGTGGGCCGCCCGGGCTGCCTGTGGTACTTCAGCAACAGCGGCGGGCCCGGCGACAACCGTCCGCAGTGCCTGGCCCCGGGCATTTACGGGCTGAGCAACGCCCGACTGGACACCCCCTGGCCCAAGGTGGTGCAGGGCAAGGCGCGGCTGGCGGCACTGCTGCGCCAGGCCGCCCCGGACCACGATGCGCTCGCCGGGACCGTCGGCGATCGCCGGCGCGCCGAGCGCGGCGCACTGGTCGGCCTCGACATGCACAGCGCAATGGACCAGTTGCTGTCCGCCCAGTTCATCGTCACCGCGCAGTACGGCACCCGCTCCACCACGACCGGCTGGATCGACCACCGCGGCGGCGTCAACTGGCGGGAATTGAGCTTCGACGCCTCGGGAGCGCTCAGCGGGGTGCAGGAAGCGACCTTCGACCTGGTGCGCTGACGCGGCGCGCGCGGACAACCAGGCGGACCCGCCGGGGACAGAGCAGCGAGCGGCCGCCGGCGCGAGCCGCGCACGCTCAGATCACCGGGTTGTGAATGAACTTCTCCATGCCGTGTTCCACCAGGAATCGCTCCATGCGGGCGTGCACTGTCGCCGCCGAGTCCAGCGCCATGACTTCGACCAACAGGGCGCGCGCCTCGGCGATGTTGACATTGCGCAGCGCCTTTTTGACTTTGGACAGACTCGTGGCATTCATCGACAGGATGTCGTAGCCCATGGCCAGCAACAATACGGCGCCCGCCGGGTCTCCGGCCAGTTCACCACAAATGCCGACGGGAACCGCCTCAGTCCTGCCGGCTGCCGCGACATCGGCCAGGGCCTGCAACACGGCTGGATGCAGGGCGTGATACAAATCCGCCACCCGGGCGTTGTTGCGGTCCACCGCCAACAGGTACTGGGTCAGATCATTGCTGCCCACCGACATGAAATCCACACGCCTGGCCATGGCCCGCGCCTGGTACACCGCCGAGGGCACTTCCACCATCACCCCGATAGGCGGCAACGCGGTCGCGACGCCCTCCTGCAGCAGCTCGCGGTGCCCGCGGCGAATGAGTTCGATCGCCTCATCGAGCTCCGGGATATTGCACACCATGGGCAGCATGATGCGCAGATTGCCCAGGCCCGCGTCGGCTTTCATCATCGCCCTGATCTGCGCCAGGAAAATCTCCGGGTGATCCAGGGTCACCCGGATACCGCGCCACCCCAGAAAGGGATTGTCCTCCTCGATGGGGAAATAGGGCAGGGCCTTGTCGCCGCCGATGTCCAGGGTGCGCATGGTCACCGGTTTCGGCGCGAACGCTTCAAGCTGGCTGCGGTAGATGCGGCGCTGCTCTTCCTCACTGGGAAAGCGATCGCGCAACAGAAACGGCACCTCGGTGCGATACAGTCCCACCCCCTCTGCGCCGAGCTCCAGTGAGCGCGCCACGTCCTCCATCAGACCGGTGTTGACCCACAGGGGCATACGGTGGCCATCCAGCGTGACGCAGGGCTCATCGCGCAGCGACTCCAGGTCCCGGGACAACGCGCGGTCTTCGTCCAGTACCTGCTGGAAGCGCCGCTTGAGTTCCGGCAGCGGATTGAGGTGCACCGTGCCGTTGTAGCCGTCGATGATCAGTTCGCGGTCCTGCAGGCGCGTATAGGGCAGGTCGACCGCCCCCATTACCGTGGGCACGCCCATCGCCCGCGCCAGGATGGCCACGTGTGAATTGCCCGAGCCGCGCACCGAAATCAGGCCCGCGAGCCTGTCTCTCGGGATCTCTCCCAGCGACGACGCGGTCAGTTCCTCACCCACCAGGATCGTCTGGTCGGGATAGTCCCGCTCTTCGGCAGTGGATGCCTGCAGGTAAGCGAGCACTCGCGAACCCAGATCCTTCACGTCCACGGCCCGCTCTTTGAGATAACTGTGTTCCATCCGTTCAAAGTGCCGGATATGGGCGAGCATCACCTGGCTCAGCGCGCCCTGGGCCCACTGCCCCGCCTTGATCAGACCGACCACTTCCCGGCCGATCGATGAGTCGTCGAGAATCCCTAGGTAGACGTCAAACAGGGCGCGGTCCTCGGCGTCGAGCTGATTGCCGAGGCTGTCGGCCACCGCCTCGATATCCCTGCGCACCGCGCCCAGCGCCTCCCGAAAGGCGCGCAGTTCCCCGCGCCGGTCCTGGGTTTCACGCTGGGGTACGGCGTACAAATCCGCCGACATCGACACTACCACGGCGGTGCCGATGGCGATGCCGGGCGCGCCGGGCACGCCGGTGACCTTGGTCGGCACCCCGCGACCGGTCACCGCTTCCTGCTGCAGGGCGCCGCTCACCTGGGCGTGGGCAATCACACCGGCCAGTTGTGCCGACATGGTGACCAGGAAAGCCTCATCGCTCTCGTCGAAGCGGCGCTGGTGAACCTGCTGCACGACCAGTACGCCGAGCACTTCGCGCTGGTGGATGATGGGGACACCGAGGAAGGCGTGATATCTTTCCTCGCCGATGCCCGGCAGCAACTGGAAGCTGGGGTGGTTTTCCGCGTCCTCCAGGTTCACCGGTTCCTCGCGCTCCGCCACCAGGCCGACCAGCCCCTCGCCAGCGGCGAGGCTGGCGCGGCCCACCTCGTCCGCATTGAGCCCCTCGGTGGCACAGAGCACATAGCGGCCGCTGGACGGGTCGCGCATGTAGACACTGCACATCTCGGTCGCCATGGCGTCGCGCACGCGACGCACGATGATCTGCAGGGCGTCCCCGAGCCCCTCGGCCGCATTGACCTCCTGGATGATATCGCGCAGGGTGTCCAGCATGGCGCTCTAATCCCGGTGTGCGTCTGCGGTGTGTCGGCCCAGGGGCAGGGCCAGCTCCTGCATGGCCCGACGGTAGACCTCGCGCTTGAATGCAACAACCTGGTTCAGCGGATACCAGTAGCTGACCCACTGCCAGTGATCGAACTCGGGCCTGGCGTTCAGATCTAGCCGCACCGCGTCGTCTGCGGCCAGCAGGCGCAGCAGAAACCACTTCTGTTTCTGCCCGATACAGACGGGAGCCGACCCCTTGCGCACATACCGCGGCGGCAGTTTGTAGCGCAACCAGCCGCGGGTCGCGCCCAGTAGCTGCACGGTATCCGCGGCCAGGCCAACCTCCTCGTACAATTCGCGATACAGCGCCTGCTCGGCCGACTCTCCCGCGTTGATACCGCCCTGGGGAAACTGCCAGGCATCGCGACCGCCCACGCGCCGCGCCCACAATACCTGGCCGCGTGCGTTGGCCAGCACTATGCCCACGTTTGGCCGGAATCCGTCTGCGTCAATCACATTGTCGCGCCCCTCGTCAATCGACCGGTTATTGTTCCACACTTTGCAGTCCCTGAAAAATTTACTCTGCGGGCGTCTGCCGCTATGCTGGCGCCCGCAACGGGAGGGCAGAGCCGTGACATTGGCCATTTTCGACCTGGACAACACCTTGATTGGCGGTGACAGCGACAACCTCTGGGGCCAGTTTGTCTGCGAGCGCGGGCTGGTGGAGGGTGTGGATTTCGCGGCGCGCAACGACCAGTTCCTCGCCGACTATCAGGCCGGCACCCTGGACATCGACGACTACCTGCGTTTTGCCCTGTCCTCCCTGGTGGGCCATTCCCGCGAGGAGCTGGACGCCTGGCACCGGGAGTTCATGGCCTGCAAGATCGAGCCGATCATGCTGCCCGGGGCGCGACAGCTCATTGCCGACCACCGGGCCCGGGGCCACGAGTTACTCGTCATCACCGCCACCAACGAGTTTGTCACCCGCCCCATTGCCGCGGCTCTGGGTATCTCCGAGCTGATCGCTTGCCAGGGTGAAGTCGTCGACGGCCGCTTCACCGGGGAACCCCGCGGTGTGCCGTCCTACCACGAGGGCAAGGTGACCCGCCTGCGCCAGTGGGCGGCACAGCGCGACATTGCGCTGCGCGGCGCCTGGTTCTACAGCGACTCCCACAACGACCTGCCGCTGCTGGAGCGGGTGGACAACCCGGTGGCGGTGGACCCGGACGAGAGACTGCGCGCTTGCGCGCGGCAGCGGGGCTGGCCGATTATTTCGCTGCGCTGCTGATGATGTTATGCGTCGTCGCACTGCAGCCGGTAGTCGGCGGCGGAGAGCATGGCGTCCAGCTCGCCGGCGTCAGTCGGCTGCAGGCGGTAAAACCAGCCCTCGTTGTAGGGGTCGGCGTTGACGGTTTCGGGGGCGTCTTCCAGGGTTTCATTGATTGCGATGACCTCGCCGCCGACCGGCGCGTACACATCGGATGCCGCTTTTACCGATTCCACCACGCCCGCCTCCTCGCCCGCGGCGAGGACGGTGCCCACCTCGGGCGTCTCCACAAACACCACATCCCCCAGCGCCTCCTGGGCGTGGTCGGTAATGCCGACCGTTACCGTACCGTCCTCTTCCAGGCGCGCCCACTCGTGGCTGCTGGCGTATTTCAGTTCCGCGGGCGTGTTGCTCATGCTGTGTCCTCTGGCTGCAGTGTTCGTCGGGCGGGCGGGCGGAGCGCCCAGGCGGGGCGCCCCCATTCTAGCGGGCAATCCTGGAAAAAAAAATGCCCCGGCAGCCGCCCCGGTGAGCGGGTGCGTCAGCCCAGCCCCATGGCGTGGCGCATCAGGCGCCGTTTCAGCGGACCCAGCCGGTCGACGCCGCGCATACCGGCATTGCGCAGCCAGCGCAGCGGCAGCGCCTCGCCCTCGAACAGGTGCTTGAAACCATCCATGGCGGCCATCATCAACAGGTTTTCACCCTTGCGCCGGCGCTGGTAGCGCCGCAGCAGCTCCAACTGCCCGGGACCCGTGCCGCGGGCCCGGCCGGCCACTATCTCCTGCGCCAGTACCGCCACATCCCGCAGGCCCAGGTTGATGCCCTGCCCCGCCAGCGGATGGATGGTATGGGCGGCGTCCGCCACCAGTGCGACTCCGGTCTGCACGTAGTCCACCGCGTGGCGCTGGCGCAGGGGAAAGGCCGTGCGCTCAGAGCTGGCCAATACGGCGCCCAGACAGCGCTCGCTGGCGCGCTCCAGCGCGGCACAAAAAGCAGCTTCGTCGCAGGCCATCACTTGCGCGACCAACGACTCCTGCAGCGACCACACGATGGAACAGTAGTGTTCGGCGCCCGTGCCCGGCAGCGGCAACAGCGCCAGTGGACCGCTGGGCAGGAAGCGCTGCCGGGCGGTCGCCTGGTGCGGTCGCTCCAGTTGCACGGTGGCGACGATCGCGCGGTGGCCGTAGTCCCACTCCCGGGTTGCAAACGCCAGCATGCGGCGCACCGGCGACAGGGCGCCATCGGCTGCCACCAGCAGCTCGGCCTGCAATGGCTGTGCACCTTCCAGCGCCACGCGCATCCGCCCCGCGGTGTCGTGGGCGCAGGACAACAGGCGCGCGGGGCTCAGGAGCGTGATGTCGGCGCCGGCGGCGGCGCGCTGCAGCAGGGCGCTGACCAGGGCCCGGTTTTCCACGATATGGCCCAGGGCGGGCGCGCCGACTTCACTGCAGTCAAATTCAATCCGGCCGGTACCCTGCGCATCCCATACGGTCATGTGGTCATAGGAACACTGCCGGTAGACGGCGATGGCGTCCCAGGCGCCCAATTGCTGCAGCAGGGCCCGGGAGCGGGGGGTGAGGGCACTGACCCGCGTATCGAAGTGGCGCACACTGCGCTGCGCCGGCAACTCGGGCGCTGTCAGCGGTCGCGCTTCGACCAGGGCGATCGACAGGCCGTGGCCCTGCAGCGCGCTGGCCAGGGCGAGTCCGGCGATACCACCGCCGACGATAACGACATCGAAACTGCGGTGCTCAGCCATCGTCACGCCCCGCGGAAGCCGCCAGCCCCGCCGCATGGCGCACAAATTCCCGCTTCAGCGCAGGCAGGATATCCAGCCCCGCCAGTGCGGTGTCACGCGCCAGCCCCAACAGCGGGTCGCGGCGCATGAACAGGCCCGGCAGCAGGTCGCTGAAACCAATGGTGCGCGCCTGATCCGGCTGCTGGCGACGCTGGTAGGATTGCAGTGTGGCAAGATCGCCCGGCGATCGCCCCTCAGCCAGGGCCTGCGCCAGCACCGCGCCCAGTTCCGCCACATCGCGCAGCGCCAGATTGTAACCCTGGCCGGCGACCGGGTGCAGTGCATGGGCCGCATTGCCCATCACCACCACGGCCTGGCGCACCTGCTCGACGGCCCGCACCAGTGCCAGGGGATAGCAGTGCCGCTCGCCCACCCGCAACAAGCGCCCCAGACGGTAGCCGAAGCGCTGCTGCAAAGCGTGCAGAAACACCGGTTCCGGACAGTCCCGCAACTGCATGGCCCGCTCCGGCGGCAGGGACCACACCACGGCGCCGCGACAGTCACCGCCGGGCGCCGGCAGCAGTGGCAGCAGCGCCAGCGGCCCCTGCCCGGTAAACCGCTCGTAGGCGCAGCCCCGGTGCGGCTGCGCCGCGGCGACGTTTGCCACCAGCGCATGCTGGCCATAAGGCTTTTCCATCACGCCCACCCCCAGCTGCCGGCGCAGACCGGACGCGGCGCCATCGGCCACCAGCAGCAGTGCGGTCTGCAGCGCGCCGGCATCCGCACCGTCCACTTGCAGGCTGACCCCGGTGCCGCGCGGCGTCGCATGGCACACTCGCGCCGGACTGAGAACCCTCACTCGCCGCTGCCGGTACAGGGCCCGCACCAGCACTTGCCCCAACCAGGCATTCTCGGCCACATAGCCCAGCGCCGGCCAGCCGTAGTCTTGCGCGCGCAACACGGTGCTGCCGAACCGGCCGCGGCTGGACACGTGAATGCGCTCGATCGGACACAGTCCCGCCTGTAGATCCTGCCAGACACCCAGTTGTTCGTAGATGACACGGGAGCTGTAGGACAGCGCCGTGGAACGCGCATCGAATGAGGGATGGTACCCGTGCTCACCCCCCGCGTCGTCGCGCGGCAGCGCAAAGCCCTCGACCAGGCAGATGCTCGTCTGCCGCGGCAGCACGGCGCCCAGGTGCAGTGCCATACTGATCCCCACCATGCCGCCGCCGGCAATGACGATGTCGCTGTAGTTGTTCATGGCGCCGCGGCCATCAGGGCTTCGATCTCCTCGATGGTGCGGGGCACCCCCCCGGTGAGAATCTCGCAGCCGCTTTCGGTCACCGCGACATCGTCCTCGATGCGGATGCCGATGCCGCGCCACTTTTTCGCCACCCTGGGCTCCTGCGCCCGGATATAGAGGCCCGGCTCGACGGTCATCACCATGCCCGGTTCCAGCACGCGCCATTCACCACCCGGACGATAGTCGCCGACATCGTGCACGTCCAGCCCCAGCCAGTGCCCGACCCGGTGCATATAAAAAGCGCGATGGGCCTCGCGCGCCATCAAATCGCGGCGCCGGCCCTTGAGCAGTCCCAGTTCGATCAGACCCTCGGTCAGTACCGCGACACTGGCATCGTGCGGCTGATTCCAGTGATTGCCCGGTCTGATCTGCTCGATCGCGGCCTGCTGTGCGCGCAGCACCAGTTCATAGAGCGCGCGCTGGGCGGCACTGAAACGACCGCCCACCGGAAACGTGCGCGTCACATCCGCCGCGTAGTACGCCAGCTCACAACCGGCATCGATCAACACCAGGTCGCCATCGCGCATTTTCTGGCTGTTGTCCATGTAGTGCAGGACGCAGCCATTGTCGCCGCTGCCGACAATGCTCGGATACGCCGCGTGCCTGGCGCCGGAGGAAGCAAATTCATGCAGCACCTCGGCTTCGAGCTGGTATTCATACATCCCGGGACGGCAACTGCGCATGGCGCGACAGTGCGCCCGCGCTGAAATCTCGGCGGCGCGGCGCATGACACGCAACTCCGCTGCGCTCTTGAACAGGCGCAGATCGTGCAGCATATGATCCAGGTCGGTGAACTCACCCGGGGGCACGGCGCCACTGGCTTCCTTGCCGCGTATGCTGTTGACCCAGCCCATGATCTGGCGGTCAAAGTCGCTGCTGCGCCCCATCGAGTAATAGACCCGCTCACGGCCTTCGATCAGGCCCGGCAGAATATCGTCGATATCGCCGATTGGGAAAGCGTCGTCCGCCGCGTAGTTTTCGCAAACACCTTCCGGGCCCGCGCGATAGCCATCCCACAGCTGTCTGGCGGGATCGCGCTCGCGACAGAACATCACGAACTGCCCGTGGCGCCGCCCCGGGATCAACACCAGCACCGCATCCGGTTCGGTGAACCCGCTGAGATAGTAGAAATCACTGTCCTGGCGAAAACAGTACAGGGTGTCGCGGCTGCGCACCTTTTCCCGCGCGGACGGAATGATCGCGATGCTGTTGGGTTCCATCAGCGCCATCAGGTTTTTGCGCCGGCGCGCGAATTCGGTCTTGCCAATGCTCATGTGGAGATTCTTGTATAATGTTCAGGGCTTGCCGATTACCTGAGACCCCTTGTTCGGGGCCCGGGCAGAGAGCTTCACCGATAATTGCAAAAAACATGGCAGGCCATTGATATCTATAAACTTTGTGTCGTTGACCTGAACGCCGCCCGACACTATAGTAGTTTTTCATCCAGGCCCACACCAGTATAGCTTCATGGCGGACAAGCAACTCCAGGCTCTTGAACAAAAGATCGATGAGCTGATCGCACTGTGTCACGACCTGAATCGGGAAAACCGGGCGCTGCACGCAGCAGGTGCCGACTGGCGCCGGGAGCGACAGGACCTGATCAAGAAGAACGAAATGGCCAGAGCCAAAGTGGCGGCCATGCTGGACCGCCTGCGCACAATGGAGCGACCAACGTGAACCAACCGTACACCGTGACGGTGAAGATCCTCGACAAGGAATACCAGGTAGCCTGTCCCCAGGAGCAGGAGGCCGAGCTGATCGTGTCGGCCCGCTATCTCGACAAGCAAATGCGCGGCATTCGCGAAAGCGGCAAGGTGATCGGCCTGGAGCGAATAGCGGTAATGGCGGCGCTCAACATCAGCTACGAATTGCTGCAGGCCTCGGAACACGGCTCCGGCGGCCCGCTGGCGGGCCGCGAGGAGAGCGCCCGCTCCGTGGAGTCCTTCGGCCGCATCAATCGCAAACTGGACGACGCCCTATACCAGTTGCGACAGATGGAAATCGGCTGACCGCGAGAGGGCGGCCCACGAGAGGGCGGCCCACGCAAGAGTGACCCGCGACACCGGCGAGCGAGCGGGTTATACTTCGTTACGGATCCCTGGCGTATGCGCCAGACAGACAGTCCTCGAGCCGATAAATGTGTAACCGGGGGTTGCCAGTGGCTGTTGTGTGCATGTCCGGCCGCGGTCGGAAAGCCTGATGCAGTGCGGGAACCGCCACCTTGAACCATCGGGTTCAAGGGCAGCGCTGTCAGCGGTATGCCGGGAATCCCACCGTCTATTATGCCTGAGCCCACCCCCTCCAGAGGCCAGCTGCGCGCAGAACTGCGCGCGCGACGCAGGGCCCTGACAATCGAGCAGCAGGCCCGCGCGGCACGCGCGCTGGTCGCATCGACGGCCGGACTGCCCGGCTGGCGTCGGGCGCGGCACATTGCCCTGTACCTGGCGGCCGATGGTGAAATCGGCACCGCGCCGCTGGCTGAACTTGCGCGCACCCAGGACAAACAGCTGTTCCTGCCAGTATTACAGCCGGACATGCGCCTGCGCTTCGTCGAGTGGCGCCGCGGTGACCGCCTGCGCCGCAACCGCTTCGGCATTCCCGAACCGCCCGCGGACAACCGGCAGCGCAGCGCACGCGAGCTGGACATTATCTTCATGCCACTGGTCGGCTGGGACCGCGAGGGCGGGCGGCTGGGCATGGGGGGCGGCTACTACGATCGCACACTCGCCGCCGTCGCCGGGGGACCGCTACTGGTGGGGCTGGCCCACAGCTGCCAGGAGACGGACACTGTGGTCCGCGAGGTTTGGGATATCCCGCTGGATTTCGTCGCCACAGAAAGCGGCCTGCATCACTGCAATGGCCGGAGGGCTCCGGGTTAAGGCGCTACTGCTGGAGGATCACACCCGCCTGCAGTTCAGACGCTGGGGCTGCCACCGTATCGTTGGCAGCCATGGGCAGCAGCAGCGTGAGCAGCACTCCCACGCCAAAAACCGCCATCAAAACTAGCATCAAATCCGGTTTCCGCTTCACTTTTACTCTCTCGCTAAACCAAGCCGACCCTGTGGACAGGAGCCGTGCCCCACTTGCAGCCACCTGTATGAGAGTGTCTTTGAACACCTGCATGCAAGCGCTAATTTTCGTAATTATTTTACAAATTTTTGTGAAGTCTATCGCAACAAGTGGCAAATAAAAACCCGGCGAGCGGCGAATTCATTGACTTGCGTCATATTTTTGTAGCGCGGCGGCCGAGATAACACTGGTAGGCCGGGTTGTCGGTCTCCTCCCAGTAGCGGTAGTTGATCCGGTCCAGCACCTGCTCCAGGGCGCGGCGCTGCGCCGCTGGCACCTGCAAACCCAGCAGGATACGGCCGAAGGCGGAGCCGTGATTGCGATAGTGGAACATGGAGATATTCCAGCGCTGCCCCAGTCCGGACAGGAACCGCAACAGGGCGCCGGGCCGCTCCGGAAACTCCACCCGATAGACCACCTCGTTCCCCGCCAGGGCCGGCGCGTGACCGCCCACCATGTGCCGGATATGCAGTTTCGCCACCTCGTTGTCCGTCATGTCCTGCGTGGTGTAGCCGCGCTTGCGCAGTTCCTGCAACAGCGCGGGCAGATCGTCGCCATCGGGCACGACACTGACCCCGACAAACACCCGCGCCGATTCCGCATCGACGTAGCGGTAGTTGAACTCGGTGATGTTGCGGCGTCCCAATGCACTGCAGAAACGCCTGAAGCTGCCGGGTTCCTCGGGAATGGTGACACTGATTATCGCCTCCCGGCGCTCGCCGATCTCGGTGCGCTCGGAAATGTGGCGCAGCCGGTCAAAGTTGGTATTGGCACCACTGACAACTGCCAGCAGGTGCTGACCTGAAACACGGCGCCGCTCGACATACTTCTTCAACCCCGCCAGCGCCAGCGCACCGGCGGGCTCGGCGATGCTGCGGGTGTCCTCGAAGATGTCCTTGATCGCGGCACACAACTCGTCCGTCGATGCGATTATCACCTCGTCCACCAGCTTGCGGATGATGCGAAACGGTTCCCTGCCGATCTGTGCCACGGCGCAGCCGTCGGCAAACAGGCCCACCTCGGGCAGTGTGGCGCGGCGCCCGCGCTGCAGGGCCAGTTGCAGGCAGGCGGCATCTTCCGGCTCGACGCCGATGATGCGGGTCTGCGGCCACACGTACTTGACGTAGGCGGCGACCCCGGCGAGCAGACCGCCACCGCCCACCGGCACGAACAGTGCGTCCAGCGGCTGCTGGTGCTGGCGCACGATCTCCATGCCTACCGTACCCTGCCCGGCGATCACGTCCGGGTCGTCGAAGGGGTGCACGTAGGTCATATCCTTCTGCGCCACCAGCTTGGCCGCGTGGGCGGCGGCCTCGTCGAACGAGTCGCCGTGCAGTACCACCCGGGCGCCGCGCGCGCGCACCGCGTCGATCTTGATCTGGGGAGTGGTGCGGGGCATCACGATTGTGGCTTTGGCATTGAGGTGCTGCGCCGCCATGGCCAGACCCTGGGCGTGATTGCCCGCCGAGGCAGCGACCACGCCGCGCGCGCGCTGCTGCTCGCTCAGCCGGCTCATCTTGTTATAGGCGCCGCGCAGCTTGAAGGAAAAGACCGGCTGCAGATCCTCGCGCTTGAGCCACACCCGATTGCCCAGTCGCGCCGACATGAGCGCGGCTTCGCTTACCGGGGTTTCCCGCGCGATGTCGTAGACGCGCGCATTGAGAATGCGCTTGATGTAGGACTGCGGCATAGGCCCTGTACCCGGCACCGGCGGTGAGCCGCACATGGTAAAGGAGCGGCGCGCACTTTGCAGCCTCGCCAGGCACGGCCATTTGGGTATTTTTTGGTGATCGCCCGCAGACCCTGCTCTATACTGATGCTGGCTACTGAAACGCTCGATACCGGCAAGCCCAGCGTGGTGAGAGAGACGCTATGACCCAGGACGATCTGAAGCGGGCGGTCGCTGCCGCCGCGCTGGACTACCTCCGCCCCAAACTGCAAAACGACACGGTACTGGGCATTGGCACCGGTTCCACCGCCGACCTGTTCATCGACGGGCTGGCCGCTCTCCGGGGCCTGTTCAATGGCGCCGTCGCCAGTTCTGAGACATCCGCCCGGCGCCTGCGCGATCACGAAATCACGGTGTACGATTTGAACGCGGTGAATCAGGTGGACTTCTACATTGACGGCGCGGACGAGAGCAACCGCGCCCTGCAATTGATCAAGGGCGGCGGCGCTGCCCTCACCCGGGAGAAAATCGTCGCGGCGGTGGCCGACCAGTTCATCTGCATCGCGGATGAAAGCAAGCTGGTACACACGCTCGGTGCGTTTCCCCTGCCGGTGGAAGTCATCCCCATGGCCCGCAGCCACGTGGCGCGGGAACTGGTCAAGCTGGGCGGCGACCCGGTCTACCGCGAGGGCGTGGCGACCGACAACGGCAACGTGATCCTGGATGTCCACAACTTCGCCATCCCGCAGCCGCTGGCTACGGAACAGCAGATCAACAACATTACCGGCGTCGTAGCCAACGGTATCTTCGCCCTGCGCCCTGCCGATCTGCTGTTGCTGGGCACACCCGAGGGCGTACGGACTCTGCGCCCAGAACACTGAAGCCCGCGCTGTGAAACCCGTCACAAATCGACACGCGCCGCAGTAATCGCCCCCCGCCCCGGCTGCTATCCGCTAGCTTTCGCTAAAGATATCCCGCCAGGCGCCGCTAACGGGCTGTCGACCAGCGGACTGTGCACCTACGCAGAGCCCGCGGTCACCCTGAGTCACTACACGGAACAATCACACTATGCGATACCGCCGACTGCAGCGCGCGGCGCCGGTGATCACCGCCTTGCTCGGCCTCGGTCCGCTCCTGGCGGCGCCGGTTGCTGCACAGCAAACCATGGATACCGGTGCACTGACCGAGCTGAGCTTTGAGGAACTGATGGAAGTCGAAGTGACCTCGGCCAGCAAGCGCAAACAGGCCCTGGACGACGTGGCCGCCGCGCTGTTCGTCATCAGCCGGGACGACCTGCGCCGCAGTGGCGCCAACAGTATCCCCGAGGCACTGCGCATGGTGCCCGGCATCCAGGTGTCGCAGCTCGATGCCAACAAGTGGGCGGTGAGCGCACGCGGCTTCGCCGGCCGTTTCGCCAACAAGCTGCTGGTGTTGATTGACGGCAGGACCGTCTATTCGCCGGCGTTTTCAGGCGTGTACTGGGAACAGCAGAACGTGGTGCTCGACGACGTGGAGCGCATCGAGGTGATCCGCGGGCCGGGTGCGACCCTGTGGGGCGCCAACGCCGTCAACGGTGTCGTCAATATCATCACCCGGGACTCACAGAAGACGCTGGGCGGACTGGCACTGGCCGGCGCCGGCACGGAAAACCGCGCTACCGCGACACTGCGCTACGGTGCGCGACTGGGCTCGGGCGACGTCGCGGACACCAGTGCGCGCGCCTATCTCAAGTACGAGCGGCACGACGATCTGGTCACGCGCGCCGGCCACTCCGCCGATGACGCCTGGGATATGGCGCAGGGTGGCTTCCGGCTGGACAGTGATCTGCGCAGCGGCGACCAGTTGACCCTGCAGGGCGATGTGTACCGCAGTGACCTGCAGCAGCAATTGTCCCTGGCGGACCTGGCGCCACCGGATTATGCGCGCCGTATTGCCGATACGATCGACGCCCGCGGATGGAACCTGCTCGGGCGCTGGCAGCGGCCGCTCACCGCGGCCTCCGATATGAGCCTGCAACTGTACTACGATCACACGCGGCGCGACGAGGGCTATATCGGGCAGCAGCACGACACCTTCGATTTGGAGTACCAGCACCGCAGCCAGTTCGCCGCGCGCCATCAATTCGTCTGGGGGCTGGGCTACCGGAACATCGTGACGCGGGTGGACCTGACACCCACCGTAACCGCGGACCGGGACCGTTTCAATCTGGACTTCTGGAATGCCTTCGCCCAGGATGAAATCCAGTTGTGGGACGAACGCCTGCGGCTGACCCTGGGTATCAAGCTGGAACACAATGATTTCAGCGGGCTGGAATACCAACCTACCGCCCGCGCACTGTGGAAGTTCAACGGGCACTCCTCCCTGTGGGGCGCCGTGTCGCGCGCC
This sequence comes from Halioglobus sp., assembly GCA_020443345.1. Lineage (GTDB taxonomy): Bacteria > Pseudomonadota > Gammaproteobacteria > Pseudomonadales > Halieaceae > JARRPM01. The sequence continues at coordinate 18,709 of JAGRIH010000047.1, read as the reverse complement.
GCACGCGCGCCCAGCATCATGGAGCGCCACAGCAGCCTGTACGCCAAGACGCTGCCGCCGGGAGCGACCGCTGTGCCGCTGCCCCTACCCGTGGCACTGGTGGCGCAGGGCAGTGAACGTTTTGACAGCGAATACCTGGTGGCCTACGAGGCGGGCTGGCGCAACCGGCACTTCGAGCGCCTGGCCCTGGATGCCACTGTGTATTACCACGATTACGATGAACTGCGCGGCAGCAGTGTACAGGCACTGCAGATCGCTCCCGACGGCAGCCACATCATCCTCCCCATGACCTTTGACAACAGCGCCAGCGGCCACTCCCGGGGGCTGGAGATCAATGCCGACTGGCTGGTCAGGGACGGCTGGCGACTGATCGGTGCCTACAGTCATATCGACCTGCAGATACAAGACAATGGCGGCCTGATTAATTCGGGCGGCCAGACAATGGAGCGCAATGCACCCGAAAACCAGTTATCCCTGCGCTCGCAGCACAACCTGGCCGAGCACTTTTCACTGGATTTCTGGCTGCGCTATGTCGACGACAGCGCCAGTGCGTCGGTTGCCCAGCGCACTCCCGAAAAAATCGATGCCTACTGGGATTTGGATTTGCGCCTGGCGTGGCGGGTACGGCCCGGCCTCGAGCTGGAGCTGGTGGCGCAGAACCTGCTGGACAACGCGCGCCGCGAAGGCGACCTGGAGGCCCTGGGCGGCGCCTCGGTGGAAGTCCAGCGCGCCGTGTACGCAAGCGTCCGCCTGGGTTTCTGACCCGCGCCGATGCCCGTCATCGAGACACGTTCGTGAAAGCTGTCGTTGCGCTGCTGTTGCTGTTGTGTTGCTGTCCGGGGGCGGCCGCGGCCAGTGTCGAGCGCAAATCCGCCGACGAGGCGGCGATGGTCGCAGCTTACCTGTTTAATTTTGGCCGCTTTGTGCACTGGCCGGACTCGGCCTTTGCCAGTGCGGACGCCCCGCTGCAATTTTGTCTGTACGGCGAAACACAACTGGACGACCACCTGGACAGCCTGCGCGGCAAACGCATTCGCCGGCGCACGGTAGCGGTACAGCGCCTGCAGCGGGGCGACGCAACGACTCACTGCCACCTGCTTTTTATCAGCGCCTCCGAGCGGCTCTACCTGTCGCCGTTGTTGCGGGCCCAGCGCGGTCTGCCGGTGTTGACGGTGAGCGAAATCGAGGATTTTGCCTCAGACGGTGGGGTAATCGGCCTGCTGAGCGACAACCGGCGCCTGGCTTTCGAGATCAACACCGGCTCGGCGGCCGACGCCCGCCTGAGCGTGAGCTCACAGTTGCTGAAGCTCGCCAAACGGGTGCTCGAGAACCGGGAGGGCGAGCGTTAAATGCTGTTTAAATCGATAAGAGCCAAACTGCTGGCGGTGATTTTTGCCAGCATCATCTCAGTGCTTCTGCTGGCCGCCTCGACCACCGCCTACCTCGGTAACTACATGATGCAGCGCAACGCCCTGGAGGAGCTATCATCCATCGCCCAGGTGCTGGCCGCCAACACCACAGCGGCCCTGACTTTCGAAGATGCCGGCTCCGCCTACGAGACGCTGTCCGCCCTGGCTGCCAAGCCGCAGATAACCGGCGCTTTTATCTACCGCAGGGATGGCAGCCTGTTCGCCGCCTATCCGCGCGCGGCCGCGGCAGCACCGCCGAAGCGCGTCGGTGCACTGACCTACGACAGCGGCGCCAGCTTCAGCGCGGGCCAACTGCAGGTGATCGAGCCGGTGCTACTGGATACGGAACGCATCGGTTCGATCCACCTGGTCGACGATCTGCGCAACCTGGAAACAGCGAAACGCCGTATACTGTTGCTCGGCAGTTCGGTCTTCGCCTGCTCTTTGCTGTTCGGGCTGCTGCTGGCCGGCCGAATGCAGCGCATCATTTCCAGACCGTTTCTCGAACTGACCCGCGCCATGGAGCGCGTGTCCCGCGAAGACGACTACCGGGTGCGGGTGGACGCCAGCCGCGAGGACGAACTGGGCCGCCTGATGTGCGGATTCAACGACATGCTCGACCAGATACAGGAGCGCGACGACACGCTCGCACGGCACCGCCTGGAACTGGAGGACAAGGTACGCGAACGCACCTGTAAACTGGAGGAGTCCAAGGCGGAGCTGGAAGAGACGGTGCAGGAGCTGGGCGCGGCCCGGGATTCCGCGGAGGCCGCCAGCCTGGCCAAGAGCCAGTTTCTGTCCACCATGAGCCATGAAATCCGCACCCCGATGAACGGTGTGCTGGGCATGACGGAGCTGCTGTTGGACAGCGACCTGAACGAGCGCCAGCGCGACTTTGCCCAGACCATACAACGCTCCAGCGACACCCTGCTCGGTATCATCAACGATATTCTGGACTTTTCCAAGGTCGAGGCCGGCAAGCTGGTACTGGACAAGCACGACTTCGATCTGCGCGACGTGGTGGAAGACGCCGCGGAGATGATGGCCGGCAGCGCCCACCGCAAGGGTGTTGAAATGATCACGGAAATAGAGCCCGACCTGCCGGCCGTGGTCAGCGGCGATTCCACACGCCTGCGCCAGATTCTGGTGAACCTGATCGGCAATGCCACCAAGTTTACCCACAGCGGTGAAATCCGGGTGCGCGTCTGCCCAGCTGTGGCGGATGGGGGCGAGGGCGACATCGGCGTCCAGTTCAGCGTCGCCGATACCGGGATCGGCATCGCGCCCGACGCCCAACAGCATATTTTCGAAGCCTTTGCCCAGGCCGATGGCTCCACTACGCGACAATACGGCGGCACCGGGCTCGGGCTGGCCATCTGCGCCCGCCTGGTGCAGTTGATGGGCGGTGAAATCACCCTGCACAGCACCCCCGGGCAGGGCTCGGTCTTTTGCTTCACGCTGCCACTGCAACCGGCGCGCGACAGCCAGCGGGTAAGCCCGTGCGTGCCGGATGCACTGCTGGGCACCAGTGTGTTGATCGTCGATGACAACGAAAACAACGTGGAGATTCTGAGCAACCAGGTGCACGCCTGGGGTATGCGCGAGGAGCGCGCCTACAGTGTCGAGCAGGCCTGGCGCCTGATACGCCAGCGCCAGGCGAGCGAGACGGATTACGATTTCATCCTGCTCGACTTCCACCTGCCCAACGGCAACGGCGACGAGCTGTTGCGCCTGCTGCACCGCAGCGGGGCCGCGCCGCACACCGGCATCATCCTGCTCAGTTCCGCGGCCCACGACGATATCGTCGAACCGGCCCTGCGCGCGCGCGTGTCGAGCTTTTTGACCAAGCCGGTCCGGCGCCGCGTGCTGCGCGAGCGGCTGCTGGCGCACCTGCGCGGTGAAATCGAGAAACCCCGTGCCGCGGTGAGTCCGCTGCTCGCCCCGGGGCGCCGTGTACTGCTGGCCGAGGACAACCCGGTGAACCAGGAGGTCGCCCGCCTGATGCTGCAGCAGTTCGCGCTCGAAGTGGTCGTGGCGAACAACGGTATCGAGGCGCTCGAGAGGCTGCGCGAAAGTGACTTCGATCTGGTGTTGATGGACTGCCACATGCCTGAAATGGACGGCTTTTGTGCCACCAGCGCCATCCGGCAAGAGGAGCGCCCGGGCAGCGATCGCATCCCCGTCATCGCGCTCACCGCCAACGTCGAGAAGGGTATCCGGGAGCAGTGCCAGCAGGCAGGTATGGACGACTACATGAGCAAGCCCTTTACCCGGGAGCAACTGCGCTGTGTCATCGCGCGGTGGATCGGCGAGCCCTCCGGGGAGCTCGCGGATGCCGGCGTCGGGGATAGCGGCGGTACAACCGGCGAGCCGGTGCTGCAGCAGCAGGCGCTAGACGAGCTGCGCAAGTTGCAGAGCGCGGGGCAGCCGGACGTGGTCGAGCGCCTGCTCGAGGTCTACCTCGACAGTGCGGACCAACTTGTCGAGGAAATGCAGGCCGGCACGAAAAGCGGCGACGCGGCGCAACTGCAGCGCGCCGCGCACACCCTCAAATCGAGCAGCGCCAACATTGGCGCACTGCATCTCGCGCGCTGCTGTCGCGATCTCGAAGGCAGCGCACGCGACGGCTGCGGGACGCACTTTGCCGCGCAGACCGCGGCGATTGTCAGGGCCCTGCGTGAGGTGCGCCGGGCGATAGAGGAAGCACAGGACGAGCGAGCGCCCAGTGCGGCACCTGGAGTATCCGTATGAGCACGCTGCCCGCCGACGTCAAGGCCCTGGTGGTGGACGATGACCCGACCATGCGTTTCATGGTATCCACGGCGCTGCAGGGGGCCGGCTGGACGGTGTGCGAGGCCGCCGACGGCAGCGCCGGCCTGCAGGCCTACGTCGACGAGTGCCCGGATATCGTGCTGCTCGACGTGGTGATGCCGGGACTGGACGGTTTCGCCACCTGCGCCAGGCTGCGCGAAATGCCCGACGCCCGGCACTTGCCGGTGCTGATGATGACCGGCCTGGATGACGAGGAGTCAATCGAGCGGGCCTACCAGAGCGGCGCCACGGACTTCATCACCAAGCCGCTCAACCTGTCGCTGCTGACCCATCGCGCACGCTATATGCTGCGCGCCGGGGATACCACGCGGCAGCTCGCCGCCAGCCAGCGCCGCCTGGATGCCTCGCAGCGTCTCGCGCGCCTGGGCTACTGGGTGTGGCACGTCGAATCCGGTCGCATGCAGCTGTCCAGTCAGGCGCGCGACATCACCGGTCTGGCCGGACACAAATCCCACGATCCCATCGCCCTGCTGCTGCACTATGTGCCACAGGAAGAGCGCAGCGCGCTGGCCGCCTGGTGGGAAGACGCCATGGCGGGGCACGAGCCCGACGCCATCACGCATCGGCTGGTGCGTGATAGCGGCGACATTCTGCACCTCAACCAGCAGGTGGAAGCGGTGCGCGACCGCGGCGGCAAGCTGCTCGAACTGTGCGGTACGCTGCAGGACATCACGCCCCTGCGACGCGCGCAGGAGGAAATTGAACGGCTGGCGTTCTACGACCAGCTCACCGCCCTGCCCAACCGCAATTTCTTTCTGCGCAGCCTGGCAGCGGCGGTAGCCGCCACTGAGCGCTTCGAACGGACCGGCGCCCTGTTGCTGGTGGATCTGGACGATTTCAAACGCATCAACGACACCCTCGGACACCGCATCGGCGACGCTTTGCTCTGCGCCGTGGCCCAGCGCATCAAGCACTGCCTGCGCGGTTCGGACCTGGTGGCAGCCAGCGTGGAGGACGGCTCGGCGCCTACGCTCGCGCACCTGGGGGGGGGATGAGTTCACCATCCTGCTGCCGGAAATCCGCTCCCCGCAGAGCGCCAGCGTGGTGGCCAGGCGGATTATCGGCGCGGTGGCCGAATCGCTACAGCTCGAAGCGCACGAAGTGGTCACGACATCCAGCATCGGAATCACAGTTTTTCCGCAGGACGCCCGATCGGCAGACGAACTGCTGCGCAATAGCGATATCGCCCTGCAGCACGCCAAGCAAAACGGCAAGAACGGTTTCACTTTTTTCGATGCGGCAATGAACGCGGCGGCACTGCGGCGCATGGCGCTGGAGATGGCGCTGCGCGCCGCGCTGGAAAAAAACGAGCTGCAACTGCACTACCAGCCGCAGATAGACCTGCACAGCAACCGCATCATCGCCGCCGAGGCCCTGTTGCGCTGGCAGACCCCGGAGCTGGGCGCAGTCAGCCCCGCGGAGTTCATACCGGTAGCGGAGGATACCGGCCTGATTGTGCCGATCGGCGCGTGGGTGCTGCGCACTGCGTGCCGCCAGGCCGTGGACTGGCTGGCCGACGGGCGGCCGCTCCAGCGGATCGCGGTGAACGTCTCGGTGCGCCAGTTTTCCCAACCGGATTTTGTCGCCTCGGTGGTTGCGACGCTGCGCGAAACCGGCCTCGACCCGGCGGCGCTCGAGCTGGAGATCACCGAGAGTGTGCTGATGGCGCAGGCGGACGCCGCGGTAAAGACCTTGGCGGCGCTGAAGCGCATCGGGGTGCAACTGGCCATCGATGACTTCGGCACCGGCTACTCCAGCCTGGCGTACCTGAAACAGTTCCCAATCGATCGCCTGAAAATCGATCGCACCTTCGTGCAGGGACTGGAAAATAACGTACAGGATGCGGCCATCGTCAACTCGGTGATCGCCATGGCCCGGAGCCTGGGGCTGGAAGTGACCGCAGAAGGCGTCGAACTGCCCGATCAACTGGCGTTTCTGCGCGACAGCGCCTGCCACGATGCCCAGGGCTTTTTACTGGGCAAGCCGGTGCCGCCCGAGCAACTGTCGGCGCTGCTGGCATAGGGCGTCCGGACCCTGTGTACACAGGCTGAGCTGAGCCTAATCAAACACCTTCCCCGGGTTCATGATACCCAGGGGATCAAAGGCGCGGCGAATCTGCCGCATGATGGCGATTTCTGTTTCCGAGCGGCTGTAGTGCAGGTAATCCTTCTTGAGCAGGCCCACGCCGTGTTCGGCCGAGATGCTGCCGCCGTAGCGCTGCACGATTTCAAATACCCACTGGCTGACTTCGCCGCAGCGCTGCTGGAACTCCGCCAGGGGCAGTGCATCGGGCTTCAGCACATTCAGGTGCACGTTGCCGTCGCCGATGTGGCCGAACCAGATAATCTCGAACTCGGGGTACCTGGCGTTCACCACCGCTTCCACTTCGGCCAGGAAGTCGGGTACCCGCGACACCACGGTGGATAGGTCGTTTTTGTAGGGCGTCCAGCGCGAAAGCGTTTCAGAGATATCCTCGCGCAGGCGCCACAGCGACTGTGCCTGTGCGACGCTCTGGCTGACTACGCCATCGAGCACCCAGCCCTGCTCGAGGCAGTGCTCAAACCGGGTCATGGCCCGCTCCAGCGCGCGCTCACCGACCCGCTCGAATTCGAGCAGCGCGTAGTACGGCGCGGGCGTTTCAAAGGGGCGCTGCAGGCCCTGGTGCGCCACGACCTTTTCCAGGGCCGGCTCGGAAAAAAACTCGAAGGCGCTCAGCGGCACCGCTGTCTGGAACGCCGCCAGTACCGACATGATAGCCCCCATGTGCGGCACGCCCAGCACCAGCACGGCCAGGTCACCGGGCGGTGTGTCCAGGCGCATGGTGGCCTCCACCACGACGCCCAGCGTACCCTCGGCGCCGACCACCAGGTGGCGCAGGTCGTAGCCGGCATTGTTCTTGATCAGCCCCCGGTTGAGATCCAGCAGTTCCCCGCTGCCGGTCACCAACTTCAATCCGGCCACCCAGTCGCGCGTCATGCCGTGGCGTATCACCTTGATGCCGCCGGCATTGGTGGAGATGTTGCCACCGATCTGGCTGGAGCCGCTGGAGGCGAAGTCCACCGGATAGCACAGGTTGTGCTGTGCCGCGTAGTCCTGCAACTGGCGCGTGATGACGCCTGCACCACAGCGCACGGTGCGATCTACCGGGTTGAAGTCTTCGATAGCATTGAGCCGGTCCAGGGCCAGGACCAGTTCGCCACGAGCGGCCACGGCGCCGCCACTGAGCCCGGTGCGCCCGCCGGAGGGCACGATAGCGAGCCGCTCCCGCCCGGCCAGGCGCACCACCTGCTGCACCTCGGCCGCCGTGCCGGGCAGCACCACGGCGGCGGGACGCGGCGTGCCGACGCGGCTCCAGTCGGCGCCATAGCGGCGCAGCGACTTGGGGTCAGTCAGTACTCTCGCGGCCCCGACTATCTCATCGAGGGCCCTGCGAACGGCTTGATCGAGTGGCGCCACAAAAACCTCCTGCGGTAATTTTCCCGTGCCCGCAGCGCTGCTCCGGGCGGCGCGTATGGTACCATACGCGCCTTTTTTCCCGCCCCCTGCGACCGGCGTCGCGCGGCGCGACCACCGCTGATTCGAGGCTTCTGACGAGCATGGCGCAACAATCCCTGGAGAAGAGCAAAATCAAGTTTCTGCTGCTGGAGGGCGTGCACCAGTCGGCCGTGGAAACCCTGGAAAAATCCGGCTACAGCAATATCGAGCAACACAGAAAAGCCCTGCCGCCACAGGAGCTGCAAGCGGCCATTGCCGGCGCGCATTTCATCGGCATCCGCTCGCGCACACAGCTCAACACCGAAATACTCCAGGCCGCCAACAAGCTGGTGGCCGTGGGCTGTTTCTGTATCGGCACCAATCAGGTCGATCTGCGCGCGGCCACCGAGCGCGGCATCGCGGTGTTCAATGCGCCGTTTTCCAATACCCGCAGTGTGGCCGAACTGGTGATTGCCGAGGCCATTCTGCTGCTGCGCGGTATCGCCGCCAAAAATGCCGCGGCGCACCGCGGGCAGTGGCGCAAGTCCGCCGCCGACTCGTTCGAGATCCGCGGCAAGACCCTGGGTATCGTCGGCTACGGCAACATCGGCATGCAGCTGGGCGTCATCGCCGAGAGCCTGGGCATGCAGGTGCGCTTCGTCGATGTCATCAGCAAACTCCCCGTGGGCAACGCGCGCCAGGTTGCCAGCCTGGAGCAGTTGCTGGCCGAGGCGCACGTGGTCAGCCTGCACGTGCCGCAAACACCGGCCACCCACGAGCTGATCGGCGCCCGGGAGCTGGCGCGAATGCGGCCCGGCAGCATCCTGATCAACGCCTCCCGCGGCACCGTGGTGGACATCGACGCCCTGGCGCAGCGGCTGGAGGACGGCCACCTCGGCGGCGCGGCCATCGACGTGTTCCCGGTGGAGCCGCGCTCCAACGACGAGGAGTTCGTGTCGCCGCTGCGCCGTTTCGACAACACCTTCCTGACACCACACATCGGGGGCAGCACGGTCGAGGCACAGGCCAATATCGGCATGGAAGTGGCGGAAAAGCTCGCGCGCTACAGCGATACCGGCACCACGACCTCGTCGGTGAACTTCCCCGAAGTGGCCCTGCCGGAACACGCGGGCAGCCATCGTCTGCTGCACATTCACCACAACATCCCGGGGGTGATGAGCGCAATCAACAGGGTATTTTCAGAAAATAATCTCAATGTTGCAGCGCAGTTTCTGCAGACCAACGAGATGATCGGCTACGTCGTTATCGATGTCGACGCCGAATACAGCGACCTGGCGCTGGCGAAACTGGCGGGTATCGAGGGCACGATTCGCTCGCGCGTCCTGTTTTAAACCAGCGGGGCTGCACGGCAGCGCCCGGCGGGTAGCATTATTGCCGCTCTGCACCATACCGCCCCGGCGCCGGGCCATGTTATCTTTAAACCCGAAATATACTGTTATCTCAATAACCATAATATACAGTGAGCCGCAAATCCCGCCCGACGCGGGACGGGGAAACACAGCCACAACAACCGGCAGCGCGCTCAAGGTGACGAGGGGCCGATATGAATACCAACAGACATGTCCACAGCAGGCTGCTGGCGACGGCCGCCATTGCCGGGATACTGGCGCCGGGATACAGCGTGGCCCGGGACGGTGCACTCGAGGAGATCATCGTCACCGCGACCCGGCGCGCCGCGTCCATCCAGGATATTCCCCTGAATATTACCGCCCTGAGCGGCGATCTGATCGATCGGGAGCGGCTGTCCGACCTGGCCGCTATCGCGCAGCGCGTGCCGGGCATGACCGTGGCGGATCAGGGGCCGCGCTCCGGCAATCTGCTGACCGTCCGGGGCCTCAGCGTCGATTCCCTGTCCGCGCCTGAATCCACCGTCGGTAACAGCGGCGGCGGCACCGTGGCCACCTACCTGGGCGAGATACCGCTCTACATCGACCTGCAGCTGCATGACATGGAGCGCGTGGAGGTGCTGATCGGCCCCCAGGGTACCCTCTACGGTGCCGGGACACTGGGCGGCGCGGTGCGCTATATCCCGCACCGGCCGCGCGCAGACCAGACCAATTTCGCCCTGCGCGGCGATGTATATGAACTGCGCAAAGCCAGGGACCTGGGCTATGCGGCAGGTGCCACCGTCAACCTGCCGCTGGTGGACGACCGGCTGGCCCTGCGCGCCTCGCTGGATTACAGCGACGACCCCGGCTTTATCGACTACGACTTCCTGGTGCGCGAGGCGGGCGTATCCAACCCGCAGCCGGACTTTGACGACCCGGCGGCGGTGCGCGCCAATCTGCGGCGCAAGGCCGATGTCAACACCGCGGAAACCGTCTCCGGGCGCGCGGCGCTGGGCTACACTGGCGAGCGCGTGGACGGCACGCTGACCTACTACTACCAGGACCGGGATATCGGCGGCCGCCAGATCAATCACCGCGACGCTTTCGGCACCGGCCATTACGAGTCGGCGCACCGCTTCGAGGAGCCCAACGAGCGGGAAAACGAACTGCTGTCCCTGGAACTGATGGCCGAGCTGGGCTTTGCCGAGCTGACCTCGGCTACCGGCTACTCGCAGTACAGCGAACGCGGCCAGCGCGACCAGACCGATCTGCTGCTCAGCTTCGGGGCCGGCTTCGAGCTGTTTCCCGCCTTTGCGGCCTTCACCCGCGACCGCCAGGACGAGGAGCGCTTCAGCCAGGAGCTGCGCCTGGTCAGTAGCGGCGAGGGGGCTCTGCGCTGGATTGTCGGCGGTTTTTATAACGACCGCGAGCTGCGGCAAAAAAACCTGGAGTTCACCCCGGGTTTCGACCAGTTTGCCGTGGACAACTTTGGCGGCGTACAGTTGCGACCCGATGCGCTGGAATACTACCAGACGGTTGACGACGACCTGAGCGAGCGCGCCGTATTCGGCGAACTGAGCTACCAGTTCAGCGCTGCCTGGCAGGTGACGGTGGGGGCGCGCTGGTTCCGCTTCGAAGACGACGCGGTGCAGGGTTTCGACCTGCCGCTGGCCAACACGGTGTTTGGCGGGGCGCCGCCCGATGCGATCGAGCCAATGCTCCAGAGAAACGCTGTCGAGGACGACGACACCATCTTCAAGTTCAACAGTTCCTACTATCTGACCGACCATGTCATGGCCTTCCTGACCGTCAGCGAAGGCTATCGGCTGGGCGGCCTCAACCCGGTGCCGCCCTGCACAGACGAAGCGCCGGGCACCGAGCAGCAGGTCTGCGCCCTGCCCGATGAAATCCTGATCGAGGCCGACACCACCACCAACTACGAGCTGGGTGTCCACGCCGCGTTCGGCGACAGCCTGCTGCTCAATGCCTCACTGTACTACATCGACTGGCAGGACATTCAGATTGCCGATGTCACGAAAAACGGCGCCATCCCCATTCTCGCCAACGGCGGCGAGGCGCGCAGCACAGGGGTGGAGGTGTCGACACAGTGGTCCATCTCGCCGCAACTGTCGCTCAGGGGAACCTACGCCTACACCGCAGCGGAACTCACCGAGGACGCACCCGGACTGGTCGGCGGCCGCGATGCCTTTGACGGCGACCGGCTGCCGGGCAGCCCCGAGCACCAGGGCAGCCTGGCGGCCAACTATCACCTGCGCCTGCGCGATGGCTCGCGCATGGAATTCGACTGGTCCATGACCGCGGTGAGCGACGTCATAACCAAGGTCGGTGAACGCGACTTTGGCGAAACCCTGGCCGGCTACGCGCTGCACAATGTCTCCGCCAGCTGGCTGCGCGACAACTGGATACTGTCCCTGTACGCCGACAATGTGCTGGACAAGTACGCAGAAACGGGTGTGCGCGACGATTTCAGCCTGATACGCAGGGCCGGCGACTTTGATCTGCGGCGCTACTACCACAACGTCATTCGCCCGCGGCAGGTCGGCCTGCGCCTCACCTACCATATCGGTGGCTAGCGCAGTGCCGGGTGGCGGCCGGCGCTTCGCATAGTACCCGAACGCGCGGAGGCTGGTCGGCCCGGCGCACGTCGCCGAGGGCTCACGCAGACGATGCCCTGTCCATCCGCAAGCCGGGATCAGCCTCCTCGGCAGCGGTCTGCAGCGGCAGGCCGCGGGCGGCGAGGTAGGACTCCACGAAGGGCTGGCAGGCCTGGCGAATCTCCGTCGATTCGTTGGCCAGTTGATGCCCCGCCCCGGGCAGGATATGCAGCTGGCTGCCGGGAAACAGGCTGGCGACAAACTCCAGGTTATAGCGCCAGGCCACCGTGTGGTCGTTATCGCCCTGCAGTACCAGCGCCGGGCCGACGCCCAGATCCTGCCGCGGCAGTCTCTTTACCCAGCGCCGCAGGGCCTTTATCCAGCCCACCGGCAGACGCTGGCTCTGCAGGGGATCGCGCTGGATAAATTCGAGAAACGCCGGATCGGAGGAGTTTTGCCTGAACTTTCGCGAGACGCTCTGGATCAGGCGCCCCAGCAATATGTGGGCGACGCGGATACGCAGCCAGCCCGCCGGCCGCACCAGCGGCGCCAGCAACACGGTGGCGGCAAAGGGCCAGGCCCGCTTATCGTCGGCGGGGCCGCCGGACCGGTCGAGAGATGGATCGCGGGCACCCGCGCCGACCTGTGTGTCGGGAGAATCGTCGGGGGGGCTGCCGCAATAACGGCGCGCAAACTCGATCAGCACCGCACCACCCGTGCTCTGCGCCATCACCCACTGCGGCAGGTCGGGCAGTGCCACCGCCGCCAGCACATCGGTCAGCGCCCGGGCGTACTCGCTGAAATCGCCGATTGCCGCCGGCTCGCCAGTGGACAGCCCGTGCCCCGGCAGGTCGAAAATAAGGACGTTGCAGCGGCGGGCCAGCCCGTGGGCAATCAGCTTGCCGAACAGGCCGGTATGGTCGAGATAGCCGTGTACCAGCAGCAGATTGTGGGTGGCGCCGCTGCGCTGCCACAGGTGCACCGCAAGGCGGTACTCGCCGGAGGCCACAGTGCCGGCGCGGTGCTGCACGTCGGGCGAGTGCTCCGCGAAGTCGATGCGGTAGAACCGGCAGAACTCGCGCAACAGCGGCGACGGGGCTGCCCCAGCGGCAAAGGGCGGCAGCGCGCCGCGCAGGGCGGCCAGTTGCTCCGGCGTCAACGGCTCAATGTACCCGTTGCGCGAGCTCGCCGGCATCGTAGGCAACCTGCATTGCCGCCAGGGATTGCACCTTGATCCTGTCGGCGTTGCCGGCGGTGCCGAAGGCCTCGTAGCGCTGCACACAGATATCGCGCATGGCGGCGATGGTCTGGGCCAGATACTTGCGCGGATCAAACTCTGCCGGGTGCTGCGCCAGGAAGCGGCGGATCGCCCCGGTCGACGCCAGGCGCAGGTCGGTATCGATATTGACCTTGCGCACCCCGTGGCGAATGCCCTCCTGGATCTGCTCCACCGGCACGCCGTAGGTTTCCGGGATGTTGCCGCCGTATTCATTGATCACGGCCAGCCACTCCTGGGGCACCGACGAAGAGCCGTGCATCACCAGGTGGGTGTTGGGAATGCGCGCGTGAATCTCCTTGATGCGATCGATGGCCAGGATGTCGCCGGTGGGCGGGCGGGTGAACTTGTAGGCGCCATGGCTGGTGCCGCAGGCGATGGCCAGCGCGTCCACGCCGGTGGCCTCGACGAAGGCCGCCGCTTCCTCGGGGTCGGTGAGCATCTGCTCGTGAGTGAGCTTGCCCTGCGCCCCGATACCGTCTTCCTCGCCCGCATCGCCCGTCTCCAGCGAACCCAGGCAGCCCAGCTCGCCCTCCACCGACACGCCGCAGGCGTGGGCCATTTCCACCACCTTGGCCGTGACCGCCGCGTTGTAGGCGTAGTCCATCGGTGTCTTGCCGTCCTCCCCGAGCGAACCGTCCATCATCACCGAGCTGAAGCCGAGCTGAATGGAGCGCTGGCACACCGCGGGCGACACGCCGTGGTCCTGGTGCACCACCACCGGAATGTGCGGGAACTCATTCATCGCGGCTTCCATCATCGCCCGCAGAAAGGGCGCGCCGGCGTATTTGCGCGCGCCGGCGCTGGCCTGCATGATCACCGGTGAATTGGTCGCATGCGCCGCCTCCATGATGGCGCGGGTCTGCTCCAGGTTGTTGACATTGAAGGCCGGCACGCCGTAGCCGTGTTCGGCGGCGTGGTCCAGCAATTGACGCAAACTGATAAGAGCCATGTGGAAATTCCTCTACTGCAAACTGATCAATGGGACGCAGGTGGCGCCTAGCCCTGGCTCGCGCGCAACTGCAGCATGGCGACAGCCGGCAGGGTCTTGCCCTCAACGTACTCCAGAAAGGCGCCGCCGCCGGTCGATATATAGGAGACCTTATCCGCGATGCCGAATTTGTCAATCGCCGCCAGGGTGTCCCCGCCGCCGGCCAGCGAAAACGCCGGGCTGTCGGCGATCGCGCGCGCCAGCGCCGCGGTACCGGCGGCAAACTGCTCGAACTCGAAAACACCGACTGGCCCGTTCCATAAAATGGTACCGGCACTGCGCAACACGGCGGCGATCCGTGCCGCGGCAGCCGGCCCGATGTCCAGGATCATATCGTCCTCGGCGACGTCCTCGACGCGCTTGAGTTCCGCCTGCGCATCCGCCGCCAAGGCCTTGCCGGTGACGACATCCTCCGGCAGCGGCACCTCGGTCTTCGCCATCAGCGCGGCGGCGGCGGGAACCAGGTCGTGTTCACACAGCGACTTGCCCACCGGTTTACCGGCAGCGGCCAGGAAGGTGTTGGCGATACCGCCGCCTACCACCAATTGATCGACCTTCTGCGACAGCGTCTCCAACACGGTCAGCTTGGTGGAGACCTTGGCGCCGCCGACAATGGCCACCAGGGGCCTGGCCGGCTCGGACAGGGCGCGCTCCAGGGCGGTGAGTTCCCCGTACAGGAGCGGTCCGGCGCAGGCCAGCGGCGCGTATTGCGCCACCCCGTGGGTGGAGGCCTGGGCGCGGTGCGCGGTGCCAAAGGCATCCATTACAAAAACGTCGCACAGCGCGGCATAGGCCCGCGCCAGGGTCTCGTCATCGGCTTTCTCGCCCGGGTTGAAGCGCACGTTTTCCAGCAGGGCGACGGCGCCCTCGGCCACCTCCACACCGCTGCGCCAGTCGCTCAGCAAGTCGACGGGGCGGCGCAGCAGGTCCGATAAATGCGCCGCCACCGGCGCCAGCGAAAGCTGCGGATCGAATTCGCCCTCCACCGGTCGCCCCAGGTGCGACATCACGATGACGCGGGCGCCCGCCGCCAGCGCGGCCTCGATGGTCGGCAGCGCGGCGCGAATACGGGCATCGCTGCCGACCCGGCCGCCGCTGAGCGGCACGTTCAAATCCTCTCGAATCAGCACCCGCTTGCCGCGCAGGTCCTCGTCTTGCATCAGGCGTAGCGTTGCCATTATATTCTGCCTCCCCTTCACAGTTGCGCGAGCGCGCTGTTACAGCGCGCCCCAATAGCGGGCCACCTCCAGCATCCGGTTGGCGTAGCCCCACTCGTTGTCAAACCAGATCAGCACCTTGACCAGCCGGCCGCCGCTGACCCGGGTCTGGCTCGCATCCACCACGCAGGAGCGGGCATCGTGGTTGAAATCGCAGGAAGCCAGCGGTTCCTCAGTATAGCCCAGCACCCCCTCAAAATCGGTTTGCGCCGCGCTGTAAAGGGCGCGATTCACGTCACCTTCGGTGGTGTCGCGGCGCGCCAGGACCGTGAGATCCATGGCCGAGACATTGAGCGTGGGCACCCGCAGGGCCTGGGCGGTGAAGCGCCCCGCCATGGCCGGAAGAATGCGCTCCACCCCGCGGGCCAGGCCGGTATCCACGGGAATAATGGACTGCGAGGCGGCGCGGGTCTTGCGTAGATCCGTGTGGTGGTAGGCGTCGAGCACCGGCTGGTCGTTCATCGCCGAATGGATGGTGGTGATGGTGCCGCTGGCAATGCCCACTGCCCGCTCCAGGACACTGATCACCGGTACGATGCCGTTGGTGGTGCACGAGGCACTGGACACGATGCGGTGCGCCGCGCGCAACTCCCGGTGGTTGACGCCGTACACCACGGTGGCGTCTACATCGTCCCGGCCCGGCTGCGAGAACAGCACGCGGGCGGCGCCCTGCCGCAGGTGCTGCTCGGCGGTGGCGCGATCGGAAAAGGCGCCGGTGCACTCCAACACGATGTCCACACCCAGCTCGCCCCAGGGCAACTGCGCTATCCGCGGCTGGCTGGACAGGGCGATCACATCGCCGTCCACCAGCAACTTGTGCGCATCGCCCGACAGCGGCAGCGCAAACCGCCCGTGGGTGGAATCGTAGCGCGTGAGGTGCAGCACCGTGCGGGCGTCCGCCAGCTCGTTGACGGCCACCACCTGCAATTGCGGGCGCAGGGCACTTTCATACAGCGCCCGCAGCACGCTGCGGCCTATGCGGCCGTAGCCGTTGATCGCCAGTCGCAACAAGGTCCGGGGCCTAGCGCAGGATGTCTTCTACCACGGCCACCACGTGGTCCACGGTGAAGCCGAAGTGGCTCATCAACTCGCCGGCCGGGGCGGACTCGCCAAAGGTGGTCATGCCGATGACACGGCCGTCCAGGCCCACGTATTTGTACCAGTAATCCACGTGCAGGGCCTCTACCGCCACCCTGGCCCGCACATCGCCGGGCAGAACACTCTCGCGATAGGCGGCATCCTGCTGTGCAAACAGCTCGGCGCAGGGCATGGAGATCACCCGCACCCGGCGGCCTTGGCCGGCCAGTTGCTGCGCCGCCGCCACGGCCAGGTGAACTTCGGAGCCGGTAGCGAGCAGGATGGCCTGCGGCGCCGTGTCACAGTCGTACAGTATATAGGCACCGCGGGCGATAGCGGCCACCTGCTGTGCGTCGCGCGCCTGGTGGGGCAGGCTCTGGCGCGAAAATACCAGCGCCGAGGGCCCGTCGCGGCGCTCGACCGCGGCTTTCCAGGCCACCGCGGACTCCACCGTATCGCAGGGCCGCCAGGTCTGCAGGTTGGGCGTGGCGCGCAGCATCGTGAGCTGCTCCACCGGCTGGTGGGTGGGACCGTCCTCCCCCAGCCCGATGGAATCGTGGGTGAATACGAAGATCGACTGCTGCCGCATCAGCGCGGCCATACGCACCGCGTTGCGCGCGTATTCCATGAAGATCAGGAAGGTCGCACCGTAGTTGATAAAACCGCCGTGCCGGGCGATGCCGTTCACGATGGCCGCCATACCGAACTCGCGCACACCGTAGTGGATATAGTTGCCCCCGGCATCGTCCGCACTGACACTGCGCGAACCACTCCACAGCGTGAGATTGGAACCGGCCAGATCGGCCGATCCGCCGACCAGTTCGGGCAGCAGGGGGCCGTAGGCATCGAGGCAGTTCTGGGAGGCCTTGCGCGAGGCGATGCTCTCGCCCCGCTCCTGGCACTGGGCGATATACGCCGTCGCGCGCTCCGCAAACCCGGCCGGCAACTCGCCCGCCAGGCGCCGGCGCAACTCGGCGGCCTCCTGCGGATAGTCCCGGGCGTAGGCGAGCATAGTCTGCTGCCACTCGTCTTGCGCAGCCGCCCCCCTGCTGCGGGCGTCCCATCGGGCATAGATGTGCTCGGGAATCTCAAAGGGCCCGTAAGGCCAGTCCAGCGCCTGGCGGCTCGCCGCCACTTCAGCATCGCCCAGCGGCGCGCCGTGACAGGATTCCGAGCCCTCTTTGTTGGGTGCCCCCTTGCCGATAAGGGTCTTGCAACAGATCAGGGTGGGCTGGTCTTTGCGGTGGCGCGCCGCCTCGATGGCCGCCTTGACCTCCGACGGGCTATGTCCGTTCACCTCGGTGATGACATGCCAGTCGTAGGCGCGAAAACGCGCCGGAGTATCGTCCGTAAACCAGCCCTGCACCTCGCCGTCGATAGAGATGCCATTGTCATCGTAAAAAGCGATCAGTTTGCCCAGGCCGAGCGTTCCGGCCAGGGAACAGACCTCGTGTGAGATGCCCTCCATCAGGCAGCCATCGCCCAGGAAAACATAGGTATAGTGGTCGATCACCGCGTGCCCGGGGCGATTGAAGCGGGCGGCCAGCATGTTTTCCGCCAGCGCCATGCCCACCGCGTTGCCCAGACCCTGTCCCAGCGGCCCGGTGGTGGTCTCCACCCCCGGCGTATAACCGTACTCGGGGTGTCCCGGGGTCTTGCTGTGCAGCTGGCGAAAATTCTGCAGCTCGGCCAGCGGCAGGTCGTAGCCGCTCAGGTGCAGGAGCGAGTACAGCAGCATCGAGCCGTGGCCGTTGGAGAGCACAAAGCGGTCGCGATTGGGCCACGTGGGGTCGGCCGGGTTGTGTTGCAGGTAGTCGTTCCACAGCACCTCCGCGATATCCGCCATGCCCATGGGCGCGCCGGGGTGGCCGCTGTTGGCCTGCTGGACGGCATCCATGCTCAAGAAGCGAATGGCATTGGCAAGTTCGGTGCGAGGGGACGACATCGGGTTCTCCAGAATCGGGGTGGCGAGCTAAAAACGGGCCGCTATTTTCGCGTAAGCGGCCGCCAACGGCAAACAAATAGGGCGGATAATTGCCGCTCGAAGTGCAATCGTACTCACTTCAACGGTGCCACCGTGATCACGTGGAGCACAGATGCCATCGACGTGTTTAGTCAGCGATCATGACCCGCTGAGCAGTATTCCCGCAACCCGGCTTCGATACCATTTCCTGTACCGGATTGCGGCCTGGTTCGGACGGCGCCATATCGAGGTCGAGAGCGGCACGTGGTGACGTCGCCATCGGGCGCGGGAATGCGGCGGGCAGCCAGGGCCGGGACACGCCAAAAAGCGCACATCCATGTGCAGGCTCGAGTGGCGACGTCCCTGTCGCCACACGGTCCCGGACCTGGCTGCCCGCCGCATTCCCGGCAACCTGCGGTGACTATGCAGCCGCAACAAAAACTATATCGAAATATTTTGATATAGTTTTGCGGACCTGCTAGACTCCCCGGCCATGACGCCTTCGC
>JAGRIH010000046.1:24407-71527 GCA_020443345.1 Halioglobus sp. | reverse complement strand
CGGCAGACATATCACGAGTTTTGCCTTTTGTTTCACTGTAAACAGCCTATTTGGTTTCTCGCCGGATGTTGCACGCTGTACGGGATTTTTCTCCTGCGGCCATAGCCATGGCTATGCCCACAGTCGGAAAATCCCGTACAGCGCACAATCTCTCGACGAGAATTCCAAATATCGGTGAGATATGTCTAGCCCGACCGGGCTTGCGCGCCACCCACCCGGCGCGCGCCATCACAGCGTCAAAACCCCGGCGCTCTTTTTAGAGAGACGCTCTAACTAGCTGAAAAATAAAGAAATAATTTTTAGGCACGCAAATTGCTTACCTGCATGGAGCGGCGCCGATAACAGCGCGCCCCGCAGACAGAGCGAGAACACTATGGCAACGACGGACGAAGACCTGAATCTGGCCAGGGGACAGACGGCTCCGACCAGGGAATCCGGTGGCATGAAAAAGATGGTATTGATCGCAGTGGCGGTGCTGGTGCTGGCGCTGGGCGCCGGTGCCGCGGCGTATTTTTTCCTCAGCGGTGATGCCCAGCCGGCACCTGCGGCGGCGGGTGCGGACGCCGCACCGGCGGCGACTGAGCCCGACCCGGAGGCGGAGCCGATCTATCTGGCGCTGTCTCCCGCGTTTATCGCCAATTTCGAGCAGGGCAGCCGCACCCGTTACCTGCAGGTGGAGTTGCAGGCCATGTCCTACGACCAGGGGGTCGTCGACCGGCTGGAGTCCAACATGCCGGCGGTGCGCAATGACCTGATATTGTTGTTCAGTGCCCAGGACTACCCGTCCCTGAGCACGGTGGAGGGCAAGGAGGCGCTGCGCAAGCAGGTGCTCGAGACCATCAACAAGGCGATTCGGGCCACGGGCACCCCGCGTGTAAACGACGTGTTCTTCACCGGCTTCGTGATGCAGTGAGCCCCCCCATGAGCAGGAAGGAAATACTCTCGGAAGGTGAGCTCGACGCGCTGATGGACAGCGTGTCCAATGGCGAGGTGCCCTTGGCCGATGACGCTGACAGCGCCGACCGGCGCTATCGGACCTTCGATTTCTCGACCCGCGAGCAGTCGCTGCTGGCCCAGATGCCGGCGCTCAACACCCTCACGGAAAAGCACGCGCTGGCGCTGGCCCAGGGGATCGGCGACCTGCTGCGGATTGCGGTTCAGGTGCGCGCCAAAGATGTCGGCCTGCTGCGCCTGGGCGAGGCCTTCATGGCGGTCCCCGAGCCAGCGGCGATCAGCATGCTGAAGACCCTGCCGCTCAACGGCGTATCTTTCCTGGTCACTCCCGGCGAGCTGATGTCGCTGTTCGTCGACCAGTATTTCGGGGGTTCCGGCAGCAGTCCGCGCCGCCACGCCCGGGGCAGCGATCTGACGCCGACGGAAAAACGCCTCAACGAAGTGCTGGTGATGCGTTTTCTGCAGACACTGCAGAGCACCTGGGCGGACAAAGTGGCGCTCACCACCGAACTGCTCGGCACGGAGACCAATCCGGATTTTTCGCAGCTCGGAGCGGCCGACTCACTCGCTGTGCAGTTCTCTTTCGAAATCAGCGCCCTCGACTGGCAGTCCGCGATCGACTGGGTGGTGCCCTACGCCCTGCTGGAGCCGCTGCGGCCCAAGCTCGGCAGCGCCTGCGGCAGCCTGCAGGCGAGTTCTGGCAGCACCGACTGGGAGGCAGACATACGCGCCGAGCTGCCCGGTATCGAGTTGGAAATCAGCGCGCAGCTCAGCTCCGCGGCGGTGAGTATCGCCCGTATCCTGGGGATGGGACGCGGCGCCATTGTGCCGCTGAAGGGGCCGCCCACCGTCACCCTGTGTGTGGAGGGACGGCCGTTCTGGGTGGGTGAGCACGGCGCCTTCAACGGCCGCAAGTCGGTCAAGATCACTGAATTTCTGGCGGCTGCGGACACCGCACCGCAGACCTAGGCGCGGCGGCGCCGCCGCTGGCAACGACACAACGGGGGGCATACGGTAATGGAGGAGCAAGTGGAGGAACACGTGGAGGCACCAATGGAGGGCAGGGAAGACGCGGCCGCCGCACGCGAGCAGGCGGAGCTCAAGGAGCGCGTGATGCAGCGCCAGCGGCAAAAAGTCAACGGTGCCGGCGGCGACGAGCAAGCGGTGCCCCTCAAGGAACTGCAGGAGCATGCCGCGGCGCGCAACGGCGGCGCCGGCCACGGCGAAATCGACCTGAATTCACTGATCGATGTGCAGGTGACGCTGTCGGTCGAAATCGGGCGCTGCCGCCTGCCGATCAAGCAGCTGATCAGTCTCAACCAGGGGTCGGTAGTAGAACTCGATCGCATGGTGGACGAGCCGCTGGACCTGCTGGTCAACGGCACGCTAATAGCGCACGGCGAGGTGGTGGTGGTGGACGGTCAGTTCGGCCTGCGCCTGATCGACGTGGTCAGCCAGACTGAACGGCTGAAAAAACTCAAGTGAGGTATCTCGCGACAGTGGCGCTGTGGCTGGTCGCGGCGGGCGCCCCGGCGGCGCCGGCGCGCGGGGACGGCCCCGGCAGCCTGTTCAGCGGCGCCTACCTGCTGCAGGTGTTCGGGTCGCTGCTGATCGTGTTCGGCTGCATTTTCGGCCTGCTGTACCTGCTCAGGAAACTCAACGGCCTGCCGCTGGCCAGCGGAGCGGCCATTCGGGTTCTCGCCTCGGCGCGGCTCGGTTCCCGCGAGAAGGTGGTACTGCTCGAAGCCGGTGAGAAGCAGTTGCTGGTGGGGGTCGCGGCGGGCAACGTGCGCGCCCTGTATGTGTTCGACGAGGCAGTGATCGCCCGCGGCCAGGAGCACAGCGGTGCGGGCGGCAGGCCCGGCAGTTTCGCCGCGCTGCTGCGCTCGTCCGGCGCGCCGGGAGGGACCCGGTGAGCCGTCGGGCAAGGCGCTGCGCAAGCGGCCTGTCGGGCCTGGCGGTGTGCGCCTTGTGGCTGCTGCCGGCGGTGAGCCTGGCGGCGCCGTCCATCCCGCTGTTGAACGTGGAGCCGGCGGCGGCGGGCGGCAGCAACTACTCGGTGAGCATCCAGATCCTGCTGCTGATGACGCTGCTGAGCCTGCTGCCGGCGGCGCTGATCACCATGACCTCCTTCACCCGCGTGCTGGTGGTGCTGGCGATCCTGCGCCAGGCGCTGGGCACCGCGCAGACCCCGTCCAACCAGATCATTCTCGGTCTCGCCCTGTTTTTGAGCCTGTTCATCATGGCTCCGGTGCTGCAGCAGGCCTACGACAGCGGCCTGCAGCCCTATCTCGATGAACAGATCAGCTTCGAGGTCGCGCTGCAGCAGGCCAAGGAGCCGTTCCGGGAGTTTATGTTCAACCAGACGCGCGAGGCGGACCTGCTGATGTTTGCCGAGCTGGGCGGCTACGACGGCTTCCAGAGCGAGGCGGAGGTGCCGCTGCAGGTGTTGTTGCCCTCGTTTCTCACCAGTGAGCTCAAGACCGCCTTCCAGATCGGGTTTCTGATCTTTCTGCCCTTCCTGGTGATCGACCTGGTGGTGGCCAGCGTGCTGATGTCCATGGGTATGATGATGCTCTCGCCGATGCTGATCTCCCTGCCCTTCAAGATCATGCTGTTCGTGCTGATCGATGGCTGGTCGCTGATTGTCGGCACGCTGGCCGCCAGCTTTGTGGCCCGCTGACAAGCGCTGCAACGGAGGCAGATGTATGACACCTGAAACGGTACTGGATGTGGGTCGCGAGACCATGTACCTGACGATGATGCTGGCGGCGCCGCTGCTGCTGTCCGCGCTGGCAGTGGGCCTGCTGATCGGCGTCTTCCAGGCGGCCACCCAGATCCAGGAGATGACGCTGAGTTTCATTCCGAAACTGCTCGCCCTGGCACTGGCCCTGCTGGTGTCCGGGGCCTGGATGCTGCGCATGCTGATCGAGTTCACGCTGCGCCTGTACGAGGAGATCCCGGGGATGCTCGGTTAGCCATGCCCATGACCGACAGCGAATTGCTGGCCCTGCTGCAGGCCTGGTACTGGCCTTTCCTGCGCGTCTCGGCGCTGCTGCTGGCGGCGCCGATATTCGGCGCGGGTAGCGTGCCGGTGCGCGCCAGAGTGTTGCTGGGGGTGCTGGTGGCGGCCCTGCTGGCGCCGTCGCTGCCGGCCACGCCGGCGGTGGACGTGGTGAGCCCCGCCGGTATCCTGCTGGCCGCCCAGCAGCTGCTCATCGGGCTGGCCATGGGCTTCGTGCTGCAGATGGCCTTTGCCGCGATCGTGATCGCCGGCCAGTCGCTGGCCATGACCATGGGGCTGGGTTTCGCCATGTCGGTGGACCCGCAAAACGGCGTCCAGGTGCCGGTGCTCAGCCAGCTCTACGTGATACTGGCCACCTTGATTTTCCTGGCGATCGACGGCCATCTGGTGCTGATCCGCCTGGTCGCGGACAGTTTCGCGACGCTGCCGGTGGGCGCGGCGCCGACGGGTGGCGAACTGGCCCTGGGGGTGGTGTTGTGGGCCGGCCAGATGTTCGCCTGTGCGCTGCTGCTGGCGCTGCCGGCGCTCAGCGCGGTGCTGCTGGTCAATATCTCCTTCGGTGTCATTACCCGGGCCGCGCCGCAGCTGAACATTTTCGCGGTGGGTTTCCCCGTGACAATCACCGTGGGCTTCGCGTTCATTCTGTTGTCCATGTCGTCCATGGTGTCGGTGCTGCAGGGCTTTTTCGACGACAGCCTGGCGCAGGCGCTGCAGTTGCTGCGCTAGGGGGAGGGCATGGCGGATCAGCAGGACACCAATGAACGCACCGAACAGCCCACCCAGCGGCGCAAGGATGAGGCGCGCAAGAAGGGTCAGATCGCGCGCTCCCGGGAGCTCAACACCATGCTCTCACTGCTGTTCGCGGTGGCTGCTTTCATGCTGTTGGGCAGCCGGGTGAGCGGCAGCTTTATGCAGCTGGTGAGCGGCGCGCTGGAGTTCGACCGGCAGATGGCCTTTGACAAGCGCGCCCTGGTGCTGCAGTTCGAGAGCATGACGCTCGCCTGCCTGGGCATTTTCGTACCCTTTTTCGCGGTGATGACTGCCGGCGCGCTGCTCGGTCCGCTGCTGATGGGCGGCTGGTCGTTCAGCCCGTCGGCCATGGCCTTCAAGGTCGAAAAACTGAACCCGATCAGCGGCCTGAAGCGGGTGGTTTCCGCCAAGGGCCTGCTGGAGCTGCTCAAGGCGCTGTTCAAGTTCTGTATCCTGATCGCCGTTACCGTACTGCTGTTCGACCTGTTTCTGGAGCGGATGCTGCAGCTGGCCGCGATCTCCCCGGAACAGGCCGCGCGCGAGACTACCCGCCTGCTGCTGTGGGGGTTTTTCGCGCTCAGTTGCGCCCTGGTGTTTATCGTCGTGTTCGATGTGCCCTTCGAGCTCTGGAATCACAATCGCCAGCTCAAGATGACGCGCCAGGAAGTGCGCGACGAAATGAAGGAAACCGAGGGGCGCCCCGAGGTGAAAGGCCGCATCCGCAACCTGCAGCGGGAGATTGCCCAGCGGCGCATGATGGAAGACGTGCCCGGTGCGCACGTGGTGATCACCAACCCGACGCATTTTGCGGTGGCGCTCAAGTACGACGAGTCGCCCGGCGCCGCGCCGAAAGTGGTGGCCAAGGGGCGCGATCTGGTGGCGCTGCGCATCCGCGCGCTCGCCGCGCAGCACGACGTGGCGATTTTCTCCGCGCCGCCGCTGGCCCGGGCGCTCTACGCCTCCACCGAAATCGGCGACGAGATCCCGCAGAACCTGTATTTGGCGGTGGCGCGGGTGCTGGCCTACGTGTTCCAGTTGCGCCGGGCCGACCCCACCGTGTCCGTGCCGCGGCCCACGGATTTAGATGTTCCCGAGGAATACCGCGATAGCAGCAACCGTGGAGGCGCAGCGTCCGATGAGTGAAGCGACCACCGGCAACAGTGGCATTCTGGGCGGCGCCGGCATGTCCGTGCTCAGCGGACTGGGCACACCGCTGCTGTTGTTCATGATGCTGGTGATGATGGTCATGCCACTGCCGCCGGTGATGCTCGATTTGTTTTTCACCTTCAACATCGCGCTGGCCATGATCGTGCTGCTGGCCTCCGTGTATGCCGGGCGCCCGCTGGAATTTGCCGCGTTCCCCACCGTGTTGCTGATCGCCACGCTGCTGCGCCTGGCGCTCAACGTGGCCTCTACCCGCGTGGTGCTGCTGGAGGGGCATGCCGGCACCGGGGCCGCCGGCAAGGTGATACAGGCCTTCGGGGAATTCGTGGTCGGCGGCAGTTACGCGGTGGGCCTGGTGGTCTTCGCCATCCTGGTGATCATCAACTTCGTGGTGGTAACCAAGGGCGCCGGGCGCATCTCGGAAGTGACGGCGCGCTTTACCCTGGACGCCATGCCCGGCAAGCAGATGGCGATCGACGCCGATCTCAACGCCGGCTTGATCGGGCAGGACGAGGCGCTGCGCCGGCGCGAGGAAATCTCCAGCGAGGCCGATTTCTACGGCGCCATGGACGGCGCCAGCAAGTTTGTGCGCGGCGATGCGGTGGCCGGTATCCTGATCCTGTTTATCAATGTCATCGGCGGGTTCTCCGTGGGCATGCTGCAGCACGGCCTCAGCGCCAGCGAGGCGGCCCACAACTACGTGCTGCTGACCATCGGCGACGGCCTGGTGGCGCAGATCCCGTCTCTGCTGCTGTCCACGGCGGCGGCGCTTATCGTCACCCGGGTATCCAATGCGCAGGATATGGGGCAGGCGGTGCTCACCCAGTTGTTCAGCAACCCGGCGGTGCTGTACATCGCCGCGGCACTGCTGGGCATCATGGGTCTGGTGCCCGGCATGCCCAACCTGGTGTTCCTGTCGCTGGCGGCGCTGCTGGGTTTCATGGGCTATCTCAAGGCCCGGGAAAACGGCGCGGAACTGGTGGCAGCGGCCGCACCGGAGCCGGCCGCGGCGCCCGCGGAGGCGCGCGATTTGAGCTGGGACGATGTCACCGCGGTGGACGAGATCGGCCTGGAGGTGGGCTATCGGCTGATTTCCCTGGTCGACAGGAACCAGGGGGGCGAGCTGCTCGGCCGCATCAAGGGCGTGCGCAAAAAGCTGTCCCAGGAGTTGGGCTTCCTGATTCACGCGGTGCACATTCGCGACAACCTCAACCTGTCGCCCAACGCCTATCGCATCACTTTTCACGACGTGATGGTGGGTCAGGGCGAGGTCTATCCCGGCAAGGAACTGGCGATCAACCCCGGCCAGGTGCACGGCGACCTGCCGGGCGTGGCCACCAAAGACCCGACATTCGGCCTGGAGGCCGTGTGGATCGACAGCGCGGAACGCGATGACGCCCAGGCCATGGGCTACACCGTGGTGGACAGCGGCACGGTCATTGCCACGCACCTGAGCCAGCTCATCAAGAATCACGCCTATGAACTCATCGGCCAGGACAGCGTGCAGCAACTGCTGGACAAGCTGGGGCACACCTCGCCCAAACTGGTGGAAAACCTGGTGCCCAAAGTGCTGGGGCTGGGCGAGATTACCAAGGTCATGCAGAACCTGCTGGAAGAGGGCATTCCCATACGCGATGTGCGCACCATCGCCGAAGCTTTGGCGGAACACGGCCCCAGGAGTCAGGATACTGACGCATTGACCGGCCGGGTGCGCATTGCGCTGGGGCGCACCATCTTCCAGACCGTCAATGGCGTCGCGGATGAAATGTCAGTTATCGTGCTGGACTCGCAATTGGAACAGATTTTGCAAAGTGCCATGCAGGGGAATGTCGGCGGTCTCGAGCCCACCCTGATGGAGGGGGTCGTCAATCAGTTGTCTGCCGCCTCCGCCAAGCTGGAGGCGGCGGGGAATATGCCGGTACTGCTGGTCGCCAGCACTATCCGCCTGTTCCTGTCGCGGCTGCTCAAGGGCCGCATGAACAACTTCTACATTCTGGGTTACGAGGAAATCCCGGCGAACAAGAAGATCAAGGTGGTGGCGACGGTGGGCAGCGGGCAGCCGCAGCTTTAACAGAATTTGGCAGCAGTATTCGAGCAACAGGGTGACACATGAAAATCAAACGCTATATCGATAAAGACAGCCGCAGCGCGATGGCGCGGGTGCGCGCCGAGATGGGCGCCGACGCGGTGATCCTGTCCAACAAAAACGTCAACGGCCAGGTGGAACTGGTGGCGGCGCGCGACTTCGACGAGACCGCACTGCAGAGCGGACTGGCCGCGAGCGCCGCCGGTGAGGCCGCCAGCGATGCGCCCTCCCTGGTCGAGCTGCAGCGCGAACTGGCGAAACTGCGCGGGCTGGTCGAGGGCGAGCTGTCGCAGATGCAGTGGCGCGAGATGGCGGGGCGGCCGTCGGTGAAAACCGCCCTGCGCAGCCGCCTGGGCAAACTCGGCCTGTCGCGTGCCGTCGCCGGTTCGATCATCGACCGGCTGCCGCCGCAGGGTGCGCTGGACGAGCTGTGGCAGCAGGCGCTGGGCCTGCTGGCCGCGCAGCTGCCGGTGCTCGATGGCGCCCTGCACGCCGGCGGCAACATTGTCGCCCTGGTGGGTTCCACCGGCGTGGGCAAGACCACCACCGTCGCCAAGCTGGCGGCCCGCGCCGTGCTGCGGCACGGCGGCCGGCAGGTGGCGCTGATCACCACCGACTGCTACCGCATCGGCGGCCAGGAGCAGCTGGAGACCTTCGCCGGCTACCTCGGCATACCGATGCTGGTAGCCACCGACGGAGCCCAACTGCGCGCGGCGCTGGACGAGTTGAGCTCGCGCAAGCTGGTGTTGATCGACACCGCCGGCATGAGCCAGCGCGACATCCGCCTCTACGAGCAGTTTGCCACCCTCAACTCGGTGGGCTATGACATTGCCGCGCACGTGGTGCTGTCGGCTACCGCGCAGCCCGGCGCGCTCAACGAGGTGGTGCAGGTGTTTGGCCGCGAGGCGCTGGCCGGCGCCATCCTGACCAAACTCGACGAGGCCACCAGCCTCGGGGGGGTGCTGGATACCGTGGTCAGGAACCGCCTGCCGCTGGCCTATTTCAGCACCGGTCAGAAAGTGCCGGAAGATATCGTGCCGGCGCGCGCCGAATACCTGATCAACCAGGCGGTGGAGCATGCCAAAGCGGATGCCGCAGCCCGGCAGCGGCGCGCAGCCTCCACCCGGCAGGCATCGACTCACGGCATAGCGGTGTAGGCGGCGACATGAGCAATCAGGCGCAGGGACTGCAGCAGGTGTTGAATCCGTCGCCCACTCGGGTGATCGGTGTCAGCAGTGGCAAGGGCGGCGTGGGCAAGACCAACGTGTCGATCAATCTCGCGGTGGGACTGGCCGCACAGGGGCGCTCGGTGGTGCTGTTCGATGCCGACCTGGGGCTGGCCAACGTCGATGTGGCGCTGGGCCTCAAGCCCCGCTATGACATCCGGCACGTTATCTCCGGTGAGCGCAGCCTGGAGGAAATTCTGGTGGAGGGCCCCCGCGGCATCCGCATCGTCCCGGCGTCATCGGGCGTCTCCAGTATGGCCGAGCTGTCCCGGCAGCAGCAGGCGGGGTTGATCAAGGCGTTCAGCGAACTGAGCTTCCCGGTGGACGCCTTGATCGTCGACACCAGCGCGGGCATCGAGCCGGCGGTACTGACTTTCGCCAGCGCCTGCCAGGACGTCATCGTGGTGGTCTGCGACGAGCCCAGCTCCATCACCGACGCCTATGCACTGATCAAGGTGTTGAGCAAGGAGTGCGGCGTGGGCGGTTTCCAGATTCTCGCCAATATGGTGGACGACGACGCCCAGGGGCGGCAGCTCTACGACAAACTCAGCCGGGTGTCCGATCGGTTCCTCGATGTGCACCTGGGCTACCTCGGGGCCATACCGCGCGATGACTACCTGCGCAAGGCGGTGCAGCAGCAGCATGCCGTAACGCTGGCCTATCCGCGCAGCAAGTCCGCCCGGGCCTTTACCCGGCTGGCGGGGACGGTAGACAGTCGTCTGGGGGTGGGCCCCTGCCACGGCGGGCTGGGCTTTTTCGTCGAGCGCCTGGTGCACTGCAGCTATGCGGTGGCCGAAGCCTGAGTATGAACGACGCCAGTGCCTACGACCGGGAGCAGCGCCGGAGCATGGATGATCTGGTCCGGGATTACCTGCCGCTGGTCAAGAAGATCGCCCTGCACTGGTCGGCGCGGCTGCCACCGGTGATTGAACTGGACGATCTGATGCAGGTCGGTTTGATGGGGCTGATACAGGCCAGTGAGAACTATGACAGCTCCCAGGGTGCCAGCTTCGCCACCTATGCGTCGATTCGCGTCAAGGGGGCCATCCTGGACGAAGTGCGCCGCAACGACTGGGTGCCGCGTTCGGTGCAGCAGAAAATGGCACAGGTCAGTGCCGCGATCCAGCGGGTGGAGGCGCGCCTGGGCGCTGCGGCCAACGCTGCGGACATTGCCGGTGAGCTGGGTGTGTCGCTGCAGGCCTACCAGACGGTGGCGGCAGAGCTGACCTGTGCGCGCATGACGTCGCTGGAGGACGCGGTGCTCGATACCGCCGATACCGGCGCCGATACCGGCGCCGATCCCGCCGCCAGCCTGGAGGACGCCGGCTTCCGGCGGGCGCTGGCCGAGGCGATACAGTTCCTGCCCGACAAGGAGCAGTTGATGATGTCGCTGTACTACACCGATGAGCTGAACCTGAAGGAAATCGGCGCCGTGCTGGGCGTTTCCGAATCCCGCGTGTCGCAGATCCACGGTCAGGCGCTGGCCAGGTTGCGCGCGCGCCTGGCGCACTGGACGGCCTGAACGGGGCTCATCTGATGGCGAAAAAATCCGTATCGGTGGACTACCTCACACTGGCCGGCATTGCACTGTGCCTGCTGGCGGTGATCGGCGGCAACCTGCTGGAGGGCGGGCATACCGATTCGCTGGTGCAGTTGACCGCCTTTGTCATCGTGATGGGGGGCACCACCGGCGCCATCCTGGTGCAGACGCCGCTGGCGGTGTTCCTGCTCGCCATGCGCCGGCTGCGCTGGGTGGTGCTGCCGCCGCCGCTGGGCAGCGGCGATACCCTGTCGCGGATTACCGGCTGGAGCAGGACGGTGCGCAGGGACGGCCTGCTGGGTCTGCAGAAACAGGCGGAAAAGGAGCTCGATCAATTCACCCGCAAGGGCCTGCAGCTACTGGTGGACGGCAGCGAACCGGAGGATCTGCGCAAGATTCTCGAGGTGGAGATCGACAGCGGCATGGCCCGGGAACTGCGCGCCGCGCGCGTCTACGAGGCCATGGGCGGCTACTCGCCGACCATCGGCATCATCGGCGCGGTCATGGGCCTGATCCACGTGATGAACAACCTCGCCGACCCCGCGGCGCTGGGGCCGGGCATCGCCGTGGCCTTCGTGGCCACTATCTATGGCGTGGGCCTGGCCAATTTCTTCTTTCTGCCCATTTCGAACAAGCTCAAGACCCTGGTGGACGCACAGTGTCGCTATCGGGAAATGCTGGTGGATGGCATGGTCGCCATCGCCGAGGGGGAAAACCCGCGGGTGATCACCAGCAAGCTGGAAGGTTACCTGCACTGATGGGCCAGGTGAGCGCCGATGGCCAGGCGTAGGCAGGCAGACCCGCCCGAGAGCCACGAGCGCTGGCTGGTATCCTATGCCGACTTTATCACCATACTGCTGGCCTTTTTCGTGGTGATGTACTCGATCTCCTCGGTCAATGAGGGCAAGTACCGGGTGTTGTCGGATTCCCTGGGCAGCGCTTTCGGCCGCTCCAGTTCCCGTGTCGAGACGATCGATACGCTCAACGCGGTGCTGCTGGACTCCCCGCCCGCCGAAGCATCGGCCAGCTCGGTGATGATCCCGCTACTGCTCGAACACCAGCAGGCGGCGCGCGAAGCGGCCCGTTCCGCCGCACCGGCGGACGCCCTGGCGCCGGCCCGCGCCGACCAGGAGCAGAGCTTCACGCAGCAGATCCTGGACCGGGCCGAGTACGAAATCGACGGCATCGCCACCGATGTCGAGAGGGAGATGTCCGAGCTCATCGACCGGGACATTATCAACATCAAGCGCAACAAGTTCTGGCTCGAGGTGGAGGTAAAAACCAGCCTGCTGTTTACCAGCGGCAGCAGCCAGTTGATACCCGCTGCCGTCACCGTCCTGCTCAAACTGTCCGACATCTTCGCCGGGCTCCCCAACCGCATTCATGTGGAGGGCTTTACCGATGACCAGCCGATCAGTACGCTGGTGTTTCCGTCGAATTGGGAATTGTCCGCGGCCCGGGCCGCGGCGGTGGTGCGCCTGTTCGAGAAAAACGGTGTGGACCCCTCGCGCATGGCGTCGATCGGCTACGGTGAATACCACCCCATTTCCGGCAACGACTCCGCCGAGGGGCGCGCCAGGAACCGGCGCGTGGTGATGGTGGTCATGGCTTCCCTGGAGGGACAGAGCAGCGACAGGGTCTACGAATTCGAACTGTTGAAGGAGCAGGCCGAAAGTCTGGGCGATAGCTGACTGCACAGCCGCTGGCTGCCGCGGGACGACCGCGCACGACAGGAGTGACAGGTATGGTGGATACCATCGGACCGGGCAGGGTCACAGCGATAACGCCGGGTAAGGCAGTGGGCAAAACGCGGGCCGATAAACGGCCGAAAAAGCGGCCCGCTGTGCCTGCCGATGACGACGCAGAGCAGGGGCGCGAAGCAGATCCCAAACGCATTGGCACGCGTATTGACGAGCGCTGCTAGCGGCCGTTGGGCGGCGCGTTACACCACCACGATTTTCGGGTCGGCGGCTTTCTTGGCCCGGTACATGGCCTCGTCGGCCCGGTGCAGAGCGGTCTCCGGGGTGTCCCCCTCGCGCGCCTGGGTAATGCCGCAGGAAATCGAGACCTCCAGGGGCTGACCATTGGCGTTGAAGCCGGCTTTGAGGATATTGTCGCAGGCATCCCTGGCGAAGTGTGCGGCGCCATCGGCGGCCGTATCGGGCAGCACCGCCACGAACTCGTCGCCGCCGTAGCGGGCCACGATATCCGATGCGCGGGCGCGGGTGGCGAGGGTCGAGGCGACCTTGGTCAACACGATGTCGCCGGCGGCGTGGCCGTAGGTATCGTTGATCTGCTTGAACTTGTTGCAGTCCACAAACACCAGCGACAGGGGGGTTTTGGCGCGCAGGCTGCGCGCGAACTCCTCGGCGATACGCTGTTCGTAGCCGGCGCGGTTGTACACGCCGGTCAGGGCATCCTTCACCGCCAGGTCCTGTCTGTCCTTGATCTGGCCGCGCAGGTCACGGGCCTGTTCTTCCATCTCCCGCACTTTGCGGTTGAGATCTTCCACCCGTTTTCTACTCTTGTGATGGCTTTCTCTCTCCGCCGCCAGGTATTGGGTGACTTTGGACGTCAGGTTGGCCAGGCCGTGCTCTACGGTCCGCTTGAGGGTGTCCAGATCGTCTTCCCTGACCGCCTCGCCGATGACCTGCACATTTGCACCCACTTCACTTTCCAGGTTCACCGCGCGCTCCAGCGATTCGTCGCCGTCGGCGATCACGGAGATTATCGCCTCCTCGACAGTGCTCAGGCGCTCGCGCAATTTGCCGAGGAAGTCCTGAGTGGTGGCGCGCTCTTCTTCGATGCGGGTACTGTGCTCGCCGAGCAGGACGATGACCTGCTCCAGTGCCGCGCCCACGGATTCCACCGAACCGGGCGGTGTCAGCTGCTCGCGCAGCGCTTTGGTGTCGGCCGTATTGCCGTTCAGGACATCCAGATGATCGAGGGTCTGGTCGATTAGCCGGGTCGACTTTGCAAGAAAAACCTCGATTTCCGGGTGGTCCCCGTTGCCTTTCTTGTCCAGCCAGCCCAGCAGGCCGGTGGCAGAACCTTTTTTCTTCGGTGTCGGGGCGCCGGCTGCCGCGGTGGCCTGGCGCAGGACCTCGAAGGTCTTTCTGAGCAATTCGAGCTGCTCCTCGAGCTGCGCGGCACCGGCCAACTGCTCGGCCAGCTTGTGCAGTTGCGCGCGCGGCGCTCTGTCCAGCTCCAGGGCTTTGAGGTTGCCGGCGAATTCCGCGCAGAAGGTCTGCAGCGCCGCCGGCGGTTCGGGCGCCGCCGCCTCGTTGCGCAGCAGGCGCCGGGCCAGCCGCTCGGAAATCCTGTGCAGTTCGGCTTGGTCGGCGTTGCCGCGCAGCGAACGGCGAACGGCGTCCAGTTGTGCATTGAGTTCGTCGTCGCGGGACTCAATCAGGTGAGTGAGGCGAATGCTCAGCTTGCTAAGCACTTCTTCACGGTCCATGCAGCGCTCTCCCGATCGGTGGGGGTTGTCCCTGTATTATTCTTGCTCTGTGACGGTTGCCGATGCCACAACTGCCGATGCCACAACATCTGCCGCGTACCTTTGGAGGGCACTGCGGGCGCGGGGTTTCATTATAAGTACTCACGGTGAAGAATCAATCGTCTGCCCCACGCGGTAGATGTGCGCCAGCACCTCCGCCACGGCAACGTACAACTGCTCGGGTATCTCGTCACCCAGCGGCACACTGCACAGCAGGTTGGTCAACACCGTATCCTGCACCAGCGGGATGTCGTGCTGTTGTGCCAGGGCCTCGATATGCGCGGCGACCTCGCCTTCGCCCTTGGCCACCACCGTGGGTGCACCGCGGCCGCTGTAGCGCAGAGCGGCGGCGCGGCGCCGGGCGGATTTTTGCCGCGCTTTCATACGCGTTCATCCACACAGCCGTGCGGCTGCGGCGCACGCGCCTGTGCCGCCGCTCTGCCCTGGTGATGCAGCAGCACCGAAACGGTCATGCCCCGGCTTTGCAGCGCGCTGCGCAGCCGCTGGCTCTGGCTGTCGAGCAGGTCAGCGGTGCGCGCGCGCTCGGCGTAGAGCACCACGGCCAGTTTCTCGCCGCGCAGGTAGAGTTCTGCCTCGATGTCCCCCAGGGCGTCGAGGCAGACATTGAGCAGCACCTGCCATTCCGGTACCTGCTCCCCGCGCGCCCCGCCTGCGCGGTGCTCGCGCCGGATGCTCAGTGACAGGCTCTGGGCGGACTCGCCCTGTGCCAGGGGCAGGTGGACCAGCCAGGTGGTACCGCCGCGTTCGTCGGGGGTACGCGCTGCCAACTGATTCAGGGTGATGGTAGAGAGCGCCCCGTCCACCTGTTCGCGCAGGGCGAGCAGGGTGGCATTGCCGCGCTCCCGTCCCGGTGCGCCGCCCAGCGCGCCCGACAGGGCCTGGTCGAGCTGGGCGCGCAGTTGCAGCAGGTCGGCCTTGAAGTCCGGGCCCGGCGGGGTTGGCGGGTGGCGCTCGAGCTGCAGCAGGCGGGGTTCCAGAAACAGGCCGCAGCGGTCGATGGCTGCGCGCAGCTGCCGGGGGTCGGTCAACTGTTCGAAGCGGCTGAGGTGCTTCAGCAGCAGCGCTACCGCGTCACCTTTCGCACCCAGAAGCGCCAAAATATTGGCGCTGCGCGCCGGGTCCATCAGCATCGCCAGCGGGTCGCTGACGCGGCCCTGGCGGGGCACCAGCAGTTGTATCTGGCCGCGCAGCGCATCGACCGGCTGGCCGGGGGTCGGTACCGCGCCGAGAATCTTCAGGGTCGGTGTGGAGCCCAGGGACGTCACCTCCAGGTTCAGTACCGCGCCCTTCTGCACTGGAATGTCCGCCGTGGCCGTGATCTGCTGCGCGCCGATGCGCAGCACAATCTGCCCCGAGGGCGCCCGGTCGGTAACCAGCGCCTGCAGTACCTGCCCCACCTGCCAGTTGCGCAGCCACAGACCAGTGTTCTTCTGGTCCACACGGGCGGCGGTCAGCGCGAGTTGTAAGTCCTCCATACGCTCTTAGCGGCATACTTTGTGCATAACTTTAGCAAAATTTGTTTGGGGGCAATCAATGACCAGCAAAGATCGTAACCTCACACTCGCCGCCACTTGCCCGCCGCCTGCCGCGAGTCGGGCCCGGCGCGCGAGACGGCCGGGCGCAATGGCCAGCGCCACGCTGCTGGTGCTGTCGCTCAACCTGGTCTGCCTGGGCGGAGGCGGTTACTGGCTGTACCGGCACGCCGACCCGATTGCTGCGGCAGCCGATGCTGCGGCAGCCGATGCTGCGGCAGCCGATGCTGCGCCAGCCGCTGCTGCCGCGGTTACTGCGCGCGCGGTGGCGGAACTGAGAGACGCACTGCGCGCCCTGGATGCCCGCATCGGACACCTGCAGCTCACGCTCGATGAGCAGCGCCGGCTCGGCAACGCCGCCCTGTTGGATATCCACCAGCAATTGGGCGCGTTGCGCGCTGTACGGGCGGGCGCAACGGGCGCGCCGGTGCCGGCCGCCGGACAGTGGCTGATCAATGCCGGCGCCTTTGCCGCGCCGCAGCCAGCCGCAACCCTGCAGCAGGCGCTTGCCGCACTGGGCTACACGGTGCAGATCACCGGGCCCGGGGAGGGCGATCCGGCCGCCCACCAGGTGCAGGTAACCGGCTTTGCCGACCGGCACGCCGCCGAGCAGGCCGCCGCGCGGATCATGGCGCAAACCGACCTCAACGGCCTGTGGGTTTGGCAACATATCGACTGAAAAGACTTGTCCTGTAATGAACTGCAGGTAGACTTCTGGCTGGGCCTGTCGGGCCGCGCAAAAGACAGATAATTACTTCGGGTGCAGCGCTGTGCGCCTGTCGGGGGACTGGGGAAAACCATGGATTTAGCGACATTACTGGGCATGGTCGGGGCCATCGGCGTGGTGCTGGCCGCCATTATGACCGGCGGTTCGCCGCTGGTTTTCGTCAACGTGCCGTCGATCCTGATCGTGCTGGGCGGGACCGTGTTGGTGGTAATGATCAAGTTCTCCATGAAACAGTTTTTTGGGGCCTTCGGCGTGGCCGCGCGCGCCTTCACCTTCAAACTGGAGTCCCCGGAAGAACTGATCGAGCAGATCGTCAGCCTGGCCAACATCGCGCGCAAAGAGAGCATGCTGGCGCTGGAGGAACAGGAAGTCGAGAACGAAACGCTGCAGCAGGGCATCCAGATGCTGGTGGACGGGAACGATCACGGGGTCATTCGCACGGTGTTGACCAAGGACCTGCAGCAGACCATCGACCGCCACACCTGGGGCGCCAAGGTGTTCACCGCCACCGGCGACGTCGCCCCCGCGATGGGTATGATCGGCACCCTGATCGGCCTGGTGCAGATGCTCTCGGCCATGGACGACCCCAAGGCGATCGGTCCGGCGATGGCGGTGGCTCTGCTCACCACCCTGTACGGCGCGATGCTGGCCAACATGGTGGCCCTGCCGATCGCCGACAAGCTCACCCTGAGAAAAGCCGATGTGGGCCGCATCAAGGCCATGTGCATCGACGGCGTACTGGCGATTCAGGAGGGCCAGAACCCGCGCATCATCGAATCCATGCTCAAGACGTATCTGGAGCCGAAGAAGCGCAAGGAGGCCGACGCCGCCGAGGCCGAGGCGGCCTAGATGATCGAGTTCGAGGAAGAGGAGGCGCGCGCGGGGGCGCCGGCATGGATGGCGACCTTCGCCGACCTGATGTCGCTGCTGATGTGTTTCTTCGTGCTGCTGCTGTCCTTCTCGGAAATGGATGTGCTGAAATACAAGCAGATTGCCGGCTCCATGAAAAACGCCTTTGGCGTGCAGAACGAGGTCAAGGTAAAGGATATCCCCAAGGGCACCAGTATCATCGCCCGGGAATTCAGTCCGGGCAAACCGCAGCCCACCCAGATCGACACGGTCAAGCAGTTCACCACGCAGACCACGCAGCCCTCGCTGCAGGTCGGCAACCCGGACGCCGCCGATATCGATCCGGCAAACCTGGACCGCGAGCAGACGGCGAAGCTGCTGGAGGAAAAACTCGCCTCGCTGGTGGCCCAGACCGTGGCCGATGCCGACAAGCTCCGGACGATGCTGAACAAGGAGCTCGAAGAGGGCAAGATCGATATCGAGTCGGCCGGCCGCTCGATCACCATCCGCATTCGGGAAAACGGCTCGTTCCCCTCGGGCTCGGCGACGCTCAACCCGGATTTTGTCCCCGTGATGGCGACCCTGCGTGAGGCCCTGCAGGATATCGGAGGCCGGATCGCGGTGGAGGGGCACACCGATGATATCCCCATCACCAGCCCCCGCTTCCTGACCAACTGGGACCTGTCGGCTTCGCGGGCGCTGTCGGTCACCCACGAACTGATCGCCGGCGGCATCCTCGACCAGGGTCGCTTCATGGTCATTGGCCACGCCGACACACAGCCCTACCGGCCCAATACCACCGCCGAAAACCGGGCCAGGAATCGCCGGGTGGAGATTGTGATCCGCCAGGGACTGGACAGTGCCACCACCGCCAGCGTGAAGGAACTGCAAAAGAGCAACCCCAGTGTGCTCGACACACTGGACCTGACTATCGACGACGTCTCCGCCGCGCCGGGCGCAGGCTAGTGTAGGGAGAGACCGTGGACAAGCAGCAAGAGAAGCGCAGCTATTACCGCATCCGCGATTGTATCGGCCTGTCCTGCGCCCGCCTGGACGGGGCGGACGACGGATCGGCGCGCGACCGCAACGGCAGGGCCATGGTCGACGCCACAGGCACAGCGGCAACGACCGGTTGTGACCTCGACCTGCCGCTGTCCAGTGTGCTGGGTGAGATCGACCGGAAATTCAACCGGCTGGTCAACAGTCTGTGGCTGGAGCACCCGCCAATCGCCGAGGCCCTGGGACTGCTCAACCGCAAACTGGCCGTCGTCGCCGCGCAGGTGCTGCGCGAAGAGGGGCGGGCGAGTGAATCCTACGAGGAAGCGCTGGTCAGTCTCAGCGGCAGCGGCATGGGTTTTGACTCCCCGGAGCCCTATCCCGAGGGCACCAGGCTGCGCCTGTGCCTGGCGCTCAAACCCTCGTGCGTCAGGCTCGAGCTCACCGGGGTGGTCGCCGGCTGCGAAGCCGTGGTTGGCGCAGCGCGGCCGCAGCACTGGGTCCGGGTGGCCTTCGAATCGGGCAACGAGGCGGCACAGGAGCAGCTGATACAACACGTCGTGCAGCGCCAGTGCGCGCAGATCCACGACAGCGTCGGCGCGGACCGGACGTGAGCGGAGCGATACTGGTTACCGGCGGCGCCGGCTATATCGGCAGCCACGCCTGTGTCGCGCTGCTCGGGGCGGGCCGCGCGGTGGTGGTGCTGGACAACCTGTGCAACAGCAACGCCGAGGTGTTCAAGCGCATAGAGCGCATCAGCGGAACTGCGGTGCGGCACATCGCGGGGGATGTGCGCGATACGCCGGCCCTGGAGGCGCTGTTGCAGACCCACTCGATCACCGCGGTGATGCACTTTGCCGGGCTCAAGGCTGTGGGCGAATCGGTGCGCCAGCCACTGGCCTACTACGACAACAACGTCGGCGGTACGCTGTCGCTGCTGCGCGCCATGCACGCGGCGGGAGTGCGGCGTCTGGTGTTTTCCTCCTCCGCCACCGTATACGGCGATCCGGCTCGCGTGCCGATCCGCGAGGACTTCCCGCGCAGCGCCGCCAGTCCCTACGGCCGCTCCAAGCTGATGGTGGAAAACATGCTCGCCGACTGGCACGCGGCGCAGCCGGACTGGGCTATCGCGCGCCTGCGCTATTTCAACCCGGTGGGGGCGCACCACAGCGGCCTGATCGGTGAGGACCCCCGGGGGACTCCCAACAACCTGATGCCGTTTATCGCCCAGGTGGCGGTGGGTCGCCGGGAAAAACTCGCGGTGTTTGGCAATGACTACGCCACTGCCGACGGCACCGGCGTGCGCGACTATATCCACGTGATGGACCTGGTGGAGGGGCATGTGGCGGCGCTGGCCTACCTGGAGTCCTGCGGCGGCCTGCTGACGGTAAACCTCGGCACGGGCAGCGGCGTGTCGGTGCTGGCAATGATCCGCGCGTTTGAACAGGCCAGCGGACGCGCGGTGCCCTACGAGATCTGCGCGCGGCGTCCGGGCGATGTGGCGCAGTGCTGGGCCGATCCCGGTCGCGCCGAGCGCCTGCTGGGCTGGGTGGCGCGGCGCCCGCTGACGCAAATGTGCCGGGACAGCTGGCGCTGGCAGGAAATGAACCCGGGCGGCTACTGCTGATCGCGCCGCCACGCGGCCGCGCCTGGAGCGGGACTCGATCACACACTGGCCAATCCTTGCGCCTGCGGGAGAGCGAAAATTTCATTCACTGCCACCAAGTTGTTGTCGTTGCTGCTGTACCCACTCAGCCAGGCGCTACTGCTGTGCCTGGCCGGGCTGCTGCTGCTGCTGCTGCGGCGGGAGCGCGCGGCATTTGTCGCCGGGCTGCTCGGTGTGGGGTGGCTGTACCTGTGTTCCACGGCACTCGTCGCCGACTTGCTCATGGCGCAACTGGAGCGCGCCTACCCGCCCCGGGCGCTCGCGTTGACACCGTCTGCCGATGCCATCGTTCTGTTGGGGGGAGGAGTGCGCGGCGCGACACACGGCGATGCGCTGGCCGACCTCAACCCGCAGGCGGACCGCCTGGTGTACGCCACAGCGCTGTACCAGGCCGGCCGGGCCCCAGTGATCCTGGCAACGGGTGGCAACCGGCCCGGTGCCCGGCCCGAGGCCGAGATGACGCGGGATATTCTGCGGGTTATGGGCGTGCCGGACGCCGCCATCCTGTTGGAGACGCGCAGCCGTGACACCCACGACAATGCCGTGTACAGCGCGGCCCTGCTCCGGGCGCGGGATATGCGGCGCGTACTGCTGGTGACCTCCGCCTTCCACATGCGCCGCGCGCAGGCGCTGTTCGAGGCGCAGGGCCTGGAGGTGATACCCGCGCCCACCGACTACCAGCGTCTGGCGGTGCCTCCAGCGGTGCCGCCCTGGCTCCCCGGTGTAGAAAATCTCGCGCGCAGTACCCACGCCCTGCACGAACTGCTCGGCTACCGGGTGTACCGCTGTCGCGGCTGGTTGTAGCCCGTCGATTGAGCGCTGGCAGCGCAATGTGATTTAGCGCTACTTTTTTTACGTTCAGCGGCGCATCGGGGAGGGGATTTTCCTATAATGCGCGATCGACTCAGGAATTAAAGACAGCGCCACGAAATGTCAGCACCGAGGGCTCACTATCCGCAATGCCGCGTCGTCCTGCTGCTGACGGGACTGTGTCTGGCGCTGGCGGTGCGGGCGCTGGTGGCCCATCCCGGTGCCGGGCAGGCCCCGACCGTTGTAGATCCGACTGACGGGCCGATCACCGTGACCGGGCAGTGGCGCTTCCGCCCCGGTGACGACCTGGCCTGGGCCTCGCCGTCCTATGATGACAGCGACTGGGCGACGGCCCCCGAGCCGCGGCGCTGGCCACTGGCCGGCTTTCCCGAATTCGGACAGATGGTCTGGTATCGGCTCGTGCTGACGTTCGATAGACACAGCCCGTCTGATCGACGCCGGCTGGAACAGTTGGGTATCCGCATGGGGCGGGTGCCCAATGCCTACGAGTTGTATGCGGGCGGGCAGCTACTGGGTGGTGTGGGCAAATTACCGCCGCTGGCCGAGGTCAACTATGAGCGGCGCCGGGTGTACCAGATTCCGCCCTCCACCATCGCCGCCGACGGCAGCCTGGTACTGGCGCTGCGGGTGTGGGGCGGCACGAACATCGCCCAGCGTGTCTGGAACGCGGGTTTACACGAGCGGGAGTTTACGCTGGGCAGCTACCGCGATCTGCTGCTGGCGGACGTGTGGCGCAACGTCCCGGGCCTGTTGATCAGCGGCCTGTTCATCGCCTTTGGTGTCTATCATCTGTACCTGTACCGGCGCAACAGGCAACTGGACAGCTACCTGTGGTTTGGTCTGCTGGCCATTACGGTGGCTGTTTACAGCCTGATGTTGAACCAGGCGAAGTACGCGCTGGACTGGCCGTTTCTCGTGTTCAAAAAACTCGAATACGGGGTGATATACCTGCTTCCGGCGCTGACCCTGCAGATGGTGTGGTCGCTGCTGCGCGAGCCGATCGGTCGCTGGCTGCGTTTCTACCAACTCAGTTTCGTGGCCGGTTCGATACTGATTGTGGTCATACCAGGGCACGACATCCACTATCGAACCGTGGGCTGGCTGGAGTGGTGGACGCTGCCGCTGCTGCTGGTGTTGACCCCCTGGCTGGCCTTGCGCAAGGCGATTCAGGGCAATAGCGAGGCGCGCACTTTGCTGGTGGGTCTGCTGGTTTTTCTGCTGGCCTGCAGCCACGACATATTGATCAACCTGGTTGGTATCAAGGCAGACCGCCTGCTGCCCTACGGTTTTCTGGCGATTATGCTGGCCATGGCGGTGTCGCTGGCGAATCGCTTCACCAGCATGCTCAACCGACTGGAACACGCCGTGGAACAGCGCACTGCGCAGTTGAGCGAGGCCAACGCGCGGCTGGCCCGCGCGGCGAGCGTAGACCCGCTCACCGGCCTGTTGAACCGCCGCGGATTTCTGGAGCGAGCCACAGCGGAAATCCAGCGGGTCGGGCGCAGCGGCAGGAGTTTCATCGTGGTGCTGGCCGATATCGATAACTTCAAGCGATTTAACGACAGGCACGGCCACGCCTGCGGCGACCACGTGCTGCGCCGCAGCGCGGCCACCCTGCAGGAGGGGGTGCGCGACGTGGACCAGGTCGCGCGCTGGGGCGGCGAAGAGTTCATCCTGCTGCTGCCCGAAACCACCCTCGAGGGCGGCGCGATACTGACGGAAAAACTGCGCGCCACCATTGCCGGCAGACAGTTGCAGTACGCAGACAAGCGGCTGACCATCACCATGACCTTCGGTATCAGCAGCTACCGCAAAGGTGAAACCCTGGACAGTTGCATCGCGCGAGCCGACACCGCGCTCTACCGGGGTAAGGAACAAGGCCGCAATAAGGTGATCGTGGACAGTTACAAGGGACTCACCCTGGTCGACTGACGGCGGGCAAGGCTGCAAATGCACTTTCTCCGGCGGGCTCAGCGCGCGTGTCCGGACCGCAGCTCGTTCAGCAATAGCGTATCTTGTACTGGCTGTAGGTCAGTCCGGTCCAGCGGCGGAAGGCGCGGTAGAAACTGTTCACTTCCAGATACCCCAACTCATCGGCCAGGCACTTGCCGGGCTGCCACATCTGGCGCAGTCGCTGTTCGCAGCGGTACTGCCGGGCGCGGTCCAGCAGGAACTGGTAACAGGTGTGGTCGGCGCGCAGGCGGCGCCGCAGGGTGGTGCTGCTCATACCCAGCTCCTGCGCGACGGAATCGGCCCGCAGGCGCGCCAGGTCGCCGTGCAGCAGGATCTGCAGGACCCGGTCGGTGGTGCGTGACAGCGCCAGGTAGCGGCGCTTTTCGGGGAGGGTGGTGCGGGATTCCCGCGCGTTGTACAGCGTTTGCGAGTGTTCCATAGCCATAACATCCTTGTTGTGGTGTATAGAGTAGACGGGTATTTTGCCGCCCGATCGGCACAGGCGGTAAGGTTCAGGTTAGCACAGCTCGCCCGGCAGTGAAGTCGCTACGGCAAATTGGCCTGATTTGGTGTATCGGACGGTAGCGCCATGGTGCCATGCTGTGCAGGATGCAGCGCGAATGGCGAGGAGGCATCATTGAGACGCCCCCCCTGCAGATCCATCGGCCTCGGGCAGTCCATGACCGCGGCGATGCTGGCGATGATCTCGCGCTCCGGCGCACTGAGCAGGCCGTCGGCGCCGGCCGCCAGGGCCATCGCCTTGAGCAGGCGCGGCTGCAGCAGCGGATAGCAGTCGGCCAGTTGGTGCACCGCCCGGCTGAAAGCGGTGACGCTGCATTGCGGCGGCGGCAGTAGCTGCATGCTCTGGAAGCCGAGCTCATCGGCTCCCAGTCGAAACACCGCCGGCGGCTCGCCGCTGCCGTGATGGGCCAGCACCGACAGCACCACGCGCACCGGGTGTGCGACCTGCGCCAGCTTGCGGTAGCGCGCCCGGCTCGGCTTTAGCGCGGTGAATTCCGGGTCCAGGTAGTGCCGCACCAGCTGGAACAGGCACCACTCATGCAGTTCGGTGGCGCGATCCGTCTGGATGAGCGCCAGCAGTGTGTCTTTGAACTGGCGATACTGCGGCGCCGACATGGCCTTGAGCGCCGGCAGACACAACTCCAGCAGCGGCAGGCGGCGCGGCGCGCCCAGCTGGCGCACCCCGGGACAGAGGGTGTACACCAGGTCGGCCAGTCCGGCGATGCCCGTTTTGGCGATCAGCGCCAGTTGTGTCTGGCGCGCCTGGTCCCGGTCGCTGAGCAGCAGGCAGTAGATCAGCGCCTGAGCCCCCAGCGGCTCGCGGCTGTGCTGCACGAACACGGCCGGTATGTCTCGTGCAGCAGCTTCGCTGCCACGCGCCTGCGGCGCGCCCGGGCCGCAATCGGCATCTGCCGCGTCCGCTTTTGGGGGGTTCACTTCCAGCGGGACCACGTCGTCGTCAACTCCCGCTGCCAGGGCGGCGGCCACCAGCGCGGCGCGTCCCACCCCCGCTTGCGCGTCGCCGGCCCGCGCGGGCTGCGCCGCGTAGTGGCGCGGTCTGCGCTCGATGTACTGCCCGTCCCAGTCGGGGTCCAGGCGCCGGATGCGCGCCGCGAGCGGCGGGTGTGTGGCGAATACCTGCCACACACGATGCTCTACTTCCCCGAAAAAGATATGCGACATCGCCCGCGCCCGCGCCGCGTGCACCAGTGTGCCCGGGATATAGCCGCCGATGACTTTCAGCGCATCTGCGATACCCGCGGCGCTGCGCGTGTACTGCACGGCGCTGGCATCCGCCAGGTACTCCTTCTGGCGGCTGATCGCGGCCTTGATAAATCCCGCGGCCAGAGCGCCCAGCAGACCCAGCAGCCACAGCGCCAGCCCCAGCAGCGGCAGCGCGGCGGCGCCCCTGTTCTGGCTGTGACGGACACCGGTGCGGGCGCGATTGCTGCTGCGCAGCAGGATATGCCCGACATCGC
The DNA here is from genome assembly GCA_020443345.1 of Halioglobus sp. Classification (GTDB taxonomy): domain Bacteria; phylum Pseudomonadota; class Gammaproteobacteria; order Pseudomonadales; family Halieaceae; genus JARRPM01. The sequence goes on along the minus strand of JAGRIH010000046.1, from coordinate 46,708 downwards.
CGATGAAGGTGATGCCCTTGAGCAGGGCGGCCAGGCGGATATTCAGGCGCATGTCGCCATTGAGGATATGACTGAATTCGTGGGCGATCACACCCTGTAGTTCGTGGCGTTTGAGCTGCTCGATGGCGCCACGGGTGACGGCGATCACCGCGTCTGCCGGTGTGACGCCGGCGGCAAAGGCATTGATCCCGCGCTCGCGGTCCAGCACATACACCGGCGGCACCGGCATATTGGCCGCCAGCGCCATTTCCGCCACCACATTGAGGCAGCGCCGCTCCGCCGTATCGCGGGTCTGTGGCAGGATACGCGAGCCGCCGAGACTTTCCGCCACCACCTTGCCGCCGGTGGACAACTGCCACCATTGCGCCAGCGCCACCAGCGCCACCGTGGCAGTGACTGCCAGGCCGATAGTGCCGCAGCGCGCCCAGCTCAGGTAGGACAGGAAGCCGCCGGTGTCACCGCGGCTGCCCGTGTAGAGATTGTAGTCCCGGCCAAAAAACAGCAAGGCTGCGACGGCCGCGTTGGTCACTATGATCAGCGCCGCCACCGCCAGCAGGAACAGCAGTACCAGCAGGCGGGTATTGCGCCGCGCAACGTCCTGCTGCTCGAAAAAATTCATGTCCGGCAGGTGTGCGGCTTCTAGAACGCCACCCTGGGTGCGACCTGGATCTGCGCGGAGTCGTCGAATTCCAGCAAATTGGCATCGCTGGGGTGACCGAACCTGGCAGCAAAGAACACCGGCGGAAAGCTCTGCCGGTAGCTGTTGTAGGCCATCACCGCGTCATTGTATCCCTGGCGGGCAAAAGCAATGCGGTTTTCGGTGGTGGTGAGTTCTTCAGACAACTGCTGCATGTTGGCACTGGCTTGCAGGTCGGGATAGGCCTCCATGGTGACATGCAGCTTGCCGAGTGCACCGCGCAAACTGGTTTCCGCGCCCGCCAGCCTGGTCATGTCCGCGCCACCCACGTCGCGCTCGCCCATGCCGGCCAGGACCGAGGCCGCGTCATTGCGCGCGGCAGTCACTGCTTCGAGGGTCTGTCGTTCATGCTGCATGTAGGCGCGCGCCGTTTCCACCAGGTTGGGTATCAGGTCGTAGCGCCGCTTCAGCTGCACCTCGATTTGCGCAAAAGCGTTGCGGTAGCGATTCCTGAGCGTCACCAGCGTGTTGTAGATGCTGATGATATAAATCACCAGTCCCAGCAACACCAGCCAAAATACAACAGTGAATATTTCCATTGCACAGTCTCCCAGACAGTCTTATTACTGAGTCCATTTCAATGGCCGCCAGCGCTGGTTTGAAACACGGGTAGCCGCTGTGGCGCGTATTGTACAGTCTGGACTGTGCGAGGCATGGAGGCCGAGCGCCAGCCCCCCGGGATGGGATTACGGCGTGCCAAAGTGCCTGTCGGCCTATCTTGCGGTCGGCCTATCTTGCGCTAAATAGTGCCAGCGCCTCGGCATACTCCTCGCTATTCTCGTCGAGTTCAACCACATGCACGTCCGTCTGCACATCGAGCTTGCGAAAAGCGGGGACTGCCGCGAGTTCCTCGGCACTCCTGACCCGGTGATGGGCGCAGTGGCTCTGCAGGTTGGCCACCTGTACGATATCGACCATGTCGGGACCGTTCGCGCTGTCCCGTTCGAGGTTTTCATGCTCGGCGACCACGGCAATGAAGCGTTCGGAGAATGCCCACTTCTGCAGAATGGCCACGCCGATGCGCGTGTTGAGCTGGTCGATGACGGTGTTCAGCAGGGCGCTGTCGCGCAGTAACTCCGGCTCGCTCTCTGCCTTTATCAGTATGGGTAACACGCCGATATCGTGAATCAGGCCGGCCAGCATGACTTCCTCTGCGGACATGCCCGGTACCCTGGAAGACAGCACGCGGCAGGTCGCTGCCACTTCCACGTTGTGCTGCCAGAGATTCTCCAGTCGTTCGGCAACCAGGTCGGACTTGGCGACGAACAACTGCTCCAGCACCAGGCTGTTGACCAGGTTTTTGATCATTTTCAACCCGAGGCGGGACAGCGCAGCCGGTACCGTCTCCACTGGAAAGCGGCCCCGATACAGCGGGCTGTTGGCTGTCTTGAGCAGTTGTGTGGACAGCACCGCGTCGGTGGCGACGATATCGGCCATATCCGCGATCGTCGCCTCGGGGTCCGCGGCGACTTCATTCATGCGCAGGGCAACATCGGGCAGTGTCGGCAGCACCAGGGTGCCGGCTTCCAGTGCGGCGACAATCTCACGGTAAAACGTGTCTACTGTATCCACGAGGGTGTTCCTTGTTCGGGCTTGCTTTGCATCTCATGGCGAGAGCGGCACAGGGGCAGTGGTCCGCTTGCCGGACGTTCGGGCAAGGTGGGTGCGCGGCACGAAAACTGCCGCCGGCGCCGTTGCCTCGACCGTCGGTCCGGGCACTCAGCGGCTTGTTGCTCTCATTTTGCTCTCGTTCCAGTGCGCCAACGATAGTGGAAATCACCCCGGCGGTAAATAGCCCCGCCGGGCGGAATGCGGGAAAACGCGACTTATCGGAAGATATCCACTGGCGGCCTGCGCCGCGGGGATCGGCGGCTTACGGGCGCGCCGCCGGGCGATTCGACGGCAGATCCGCAGCCGCCGGCGGCTGCCGGGCCGCGCTGATTAGAGCGCGGTGCAGCGCCAGCACGCAACAGCCGGCCAGGATGCCGGCCAGGCCCTCGTACACGAGCGTGTGCAGTTGTGCGTAGCGCCACAGCAGCGCGACCAGCAGGCCGCTGCACACCGCCAGCACACTGATTGCCTGCCCCGGCTTCCAGCCCAGGCACAGGGCCAGCAGCAGCGGCGCAAAGGCGCTGGCCAGACCGGACCAGGCCATGATCACCAGGCTGAATACGCTCTGGTTGTTGGCCAGCGCCAGGCCCAGCGCGGCCAGAGTGATGAGCAGGGTGCTGAGTTTGATCAGCGACTGGCGCTCGATATTGTGCGGCAGCAGATCGTGGGTGATGGCCGCCGAGCAGCTCAGGATCAGGGAGTCGGCGGTGGACATGGTGGCGGCAAAGATGCCCGCCAGTACCAGGCCCACCAGCAGCGGGGGCAGCACTTGCAGGGCCATGGTGGGCAGGGCGAGCTCGGCGTCGAAGGCGGCGCTGTCGGGCAGGTAAATGCGCGACAGCATGCCGACGCCCGTCGCCATGGCGTAAAAGACGGTGAACCACAGGTAGTACCAGATGCGCGCCAGATACATTTTGTCGTCGTCGTCCAGGGTCATGAAGCGCACCATGATGTGCGGCTGCCCGATGACCGACAGGCCGGCGAACAGCCAGCCCACCACGAACAGCGCGGCGCCGGTTGCACCGGGCAGTGCCAGATCCCGGGGAAACCAGTCCAGAAAATGCGGTACCGCGCGCATACTGTCCAGGGTTGCTGCCACGCCCCCCAGTGCGCCCGTTGCCAGCACCAGCAGCACGGCCATGGCCAGCAGCATGACCACCGACTGGGCCGCGTCGGTCCAGATCGAGGCGCGAATGCCGCCCGCCATGCAATACAGCACCACCAGGATCGCTCCCATGACCGCGCCCGCCCACTGCGGCCACTCGAACAGCACGTGCAAAGCCTTGCTGCCGGCGACGAGCTGCGCACTGGCGTAGGCGAGCAGGAAAAGCAGGGAGATGGCGCCGATGACGCGCTGCAACTGGCCGTTGTTGCCGCCGTACCAGTTGGCCAGGACACCGGCATAGCTGACTTCCCCACTGGCCGCGGTGGCGCGGCGCAGGCGCGCGTGCACGAACTGGGAACCCAGGAAGTCGCCGAGAATCCAGCCGATCATCAACCATACTGCGGCCAGGCCGGTGACATAGGTATAGCCGATCACCCCGATGAACATGTAGCCGCTGTTGTTGGTAGCGACCGCGGACAGCCCCACCAGCCACGGCTTCACGCTGCTGTCGGCCAGGTAGTAGTCGTGGCGTGTGCCGCGACTGACACGGGCCGAAGACAGGCCGATCAGGGTAAAAGCCAGCAGGAAAGCTGCAAACGAGATGATCATGGGCGTGTGGCTCCTCAGTCACGGGCGGCGCGCACACGCCTTTGTGTAAGGCCCGACCCCTACGCCAGGCAGATGGCCCGGCCGTGGTCGTGCACTTCCACCATGCAGCGGTGCAGACTCCTGATGGCGCCCTCGTAGTCCTGTTCGTCGATGACAAACTGCATGTCCACCTGGCGCATACTCTGGTGCATCGCGTTGACATTGATGTCCTGCTCGGCCAGTGCCGTGACCGCCTTGGCCAGAATGCCGGTGATGTGCATATCGCTGCCGATAGCCGATACGATACAGACTTTGCGCTGGTTTATCTCGGCATCCGGGTAGCGTTCCTCGAGTGCCCGCCGGATACGCTTCACTGTCTTCAGACTGGCGGACAGGTAGTGGGTCACGGTGTTGGCATTGATGTCCTTGGACACGATCTGCGCCTTGAAGCGCCGTATCGCCGCCAGTATCTCCCGGTCGTAGAGATCGATCTGGCCGGCCATGTCGGGGTCGACCAGTTCCAGCGCGTAGACAGCGCGATTGCCGGCGATGATTTCCACCCGGGGCGTCTCGCTGACGTAGTCGGGCGTGATCAGGGTGCCGCTGTGCTCGGGTTCGAAGGTGTTCTTCACGCGCAGCGGGATATTGCTCTTGCGCAGACCCTTGGCGGCCTTGGGATGGATAGCCTCCATGCCGAGGTTGGCCAGGTGGTCCGCCACGTCGTAATTGGTGCGCCCGATGGGCACGGCCTTGTCTTCACCCACCAGGCGCGGGTCGGCGCTGCTGAGGTGAAACTCCTTGTGAATAATCGCCTCGCTGGCTTGCGTAAGCACCGCGATGCGGCTGAAGGTCATTTCGCTGTAGCCGCGATTGAAACTCGCCATCAGGCCGTTGTCGCTGTGGGCGTAGCCGGTCACGATCGGCAGTGTGTCGGCCAGGTCGATATCGGCAAAGGCCTGCCGGATACGCTCATCCAGCGAGATGTGTTCATCCGACTGCCAGCCGCTGAGATCCACGAAGCAGGCGTTCACGCCGTCGCGCTGCAGCAGGCGCGCGGTGTTCCAGGCGCTGTGTGTCTCGCCGATGCTGGCCAGCATCTCGCGCACCGTTTGCAGGTGTTGCTCCAGCGAAAAGTGGCCGTGCCGGCACAGGCGCTGCAGATCCCGCAGACAGGCCAGGGCGCTGTCCAGGCGCTCGTCGATAAAATTGTTGGCGCGCTGCAGGCCCACGTCGTCGTCAAACAGTCCCGCATTGATGCCGTGCAGTCGCCCGCGCAGCGCCTGCAGAGCCTCGCGCCAGCCGTCGTCGTTGGTGCTGCTGGCGAACAGGCTGTAGATGCCGTGTTTGCCGGATTGCTTGTGCTCCAGCAAGTCGTTGGTGACACCGCCATAGGCGGATACCACAAAGATGCGCTGGTACAGTGACTCGCTGCGCGAGGGCTTGAGCACAATGTTGTCGCGCACGGCGGTGTAATCGCTCATGGAGGTGCCGCCGATTTTTTCTACGCTGTGGGTATTCAAAACGTCTCCCGTTGTTTGTGCAGTGCGCTGCATGCCGCTTGTTTTCCGTCGCCCGCCGCGTGAGGGGTATCTGCCCTGCTGGTAGGGGTGGGGATGTACTGCTTCAGGTGTCATGGCTCCGTCTGTGTGATGGTCGTCTGGGTTTCAGGACACGGACTCCGCGTCCAGTTCGTAGGCGCCCTCGGCGTTGTGTACCTCGTTGCCGTGCAGGGGCGGATTAAAGACGCACGCCATGGTCATTTCCCTGAAGGCGCGCAGTACGTGCTTGTCGTGCTGGTCGAGGTTGTACAGGGTGCCCGGCTGTATCGGGTACTTCTCGCCGCTCGCCACGACTTCCACCTCGCCCTCGCCGTCGATGCAGTACACCGACTCCAGGTGGTTCTTGTAGTGCATCTGGAAGTCCGCCCCGGCGTAGATCGTGGTGATGTGGAATGAAAAGCCCATGCCGTCGCCCTTCAGCAGCAGCCGGGTGCTCTCCCAGTTGCCGTCGGGCGACACGATGCGGCGCGCCGTGCGCCGCGCCTCCTGCAGTGTTCTGACTATCATCGAAACTCCTCCTGGCCGCGATTCGTATTGTGTTGCGTGGTCTTTAAGTGTGCGCGTGTGCCGATCAGCTGGCCAGGCGCGGCGTCTCGAAGTAGTCGAACTCCTCCGGGATCGAGTCCTCGCCGGCACAGGTCTCGCGGATTGCCTGTTCCACGATATCAATGCCCTTTTTCAGGTTGTCGTCGCTGATGACCAGCGGACACAGGAACTTGACCACGTGATCCTCGGCGCCGCTGGTCTCGATGATCAGGCCCTTGGTGAACGCCCTGCTGGTGATCGACGCGGCGATGTCGCCATTGACGCAGTTGATACCCTGGAACATACCGCGCCCGCGGGCGGTAAAGTTGCCCTCGCCGTGCTGCTCTACGATGGCTTCCAGCCGCCGGGTCATGTACTCCCCCTTGCGCAGGATCTCCCTGGAAAAGGCATCGTCCGACCAGTAGTGGTCGATGGCCGCCTGTGCTGTGACAAAGGCGAAATTGTTGCCGCGAAAGGTGCCGTTGTGTTCGCCCGGCTTCCAGTGGTCCAGTTCCGGCCTGAACAACACGACGGCGAAGGGCAGGCCGTAGCCGCCGAGTGATTTCGACAGGGTGACCATGTCCGGCTCGATGCCGGCTTCCTCGAAACTGAAATAGGTTCCGGTGCGCCCGCAGCCGGCCTGGATGTCGTCGACGATCAGCAGCACACCGTGCTTCTTGCACACCTCGGCCAGGTTGCGCAGCCACTGTGCGGAGGCGACATTGATACCGCCCTCGCCCTGCACTGTCTCCACAATGGCAGCGGCCGGTTTGTCCACGCCGCTGCTGGAGTCGGACAGCACCTTGTCGAGGTAGGCGGTGGTGTCGAAGTCCTGTCCCAGGTAGCCGTCGTAGGGCAAGCGGCTGGTGCCATTGAGGCACACGCCGCTGGCGCCGCGGTGATGCGAGTTGCCGGTGGCGGCCAGCGCGCCGAGGGTCACGCCGTGAAACCCGTTGGTGAAGGAGATGACGTTTTCGCGCCCGGTGACGTTGCGCGCCAGCTTGAGCGCCGCCTCGACGGCGTTGGTGCCGGTCGGGCCGGTGAACTGCATGACGTAGTCCAGGCCGCGCGGCTTGAGGATGTTTTCGTTGAAGGCTTCCAGAAAATTGCCCTTGGCCCGCGTGTGCATGTCCAGACCGTGGGTAATGCCGTCGTTGTCGATGTACTCCAGCAGTTTTGCCTTGAACAACGGGTTGTTGTGCCCGTAGTTGAGGGTGCCGGCGCCGGCCAGGAAATCCAGGTATTCATTGCCGTCCTCATCGTACAGGAACTCACCTTTTGCCCGGTGGAAAACCCGGGGAAAGGAGCGGGCGTAACTCTGAACTTCCGATTCGATTTGCTCAAAAATTTTCATGCGTGTGCTCCGTTGAGTGTTTGTCTGGCTGTTGCTGGTTGACGTTCAGTCACGCTGCCGTGGCCCGCTGCAGCGGACCGATGCGGGTCAGCAGTTCGCTGTCGTGGCTGCCGCGAAAATGCCGTTCGCGCTCGAACAGCACCTGCTGTTCGAGGCCGGCGTGAAACGCGCTGGCAAAGCGCTGGAACAGGGCGTGGGAGGCCCTGTTGTCCGGCGTGATGGTGGTTTCCAGCCAGCGGATGTCCCGACATGCAGGCCGCTCGACGATATGCGCCAGCATGCGCGAGGCCAGGCCCCGGCCGCGGGCGCTTGCGCCCACCGCCACCTGCCACACAAACAGGGTGTCCCGGCGCTCGGGCACGCGGTAAGCGGAGATGAAGCCCACCAGCTCGCCGTCGGTTTCAGCGGCCACGGAGGTGTCGGCGAAATGGCTGCACTGCAACAGGTTGCAGTACATGGAATTGCCGTCCAGCGGCGGGCACTGGGCCACCAGTTCGAACAGGTTGGCACCGTCCGTTGCGGTGGGTTGGCGCAGATGTAGCTGATCCTTGGCGGAAGACATGGGCTCCTATTGTTTAGATGACAAAATAATATCCAACACAAAAACACGGGCATGTTCTGCGAATTGGCGGATAATATAGGTTAAATAAGGCGATTGGCGATGTAACTGGCGCGTTAATATCAATAGACGTGTATATAATAGTGACACGCTGGCGCTTTTTCAAGGCGAACGGTACTATTCTGTATTATTCACAGCGGACGGCCCTTGCGGTGCCGCCTGTGGTTTGCGGCGACAGTGAGGGCGTCCGAGGCCTGCTGCGGAGATTGACGTGGATCGTATCAAGGAGGTTTTGGTCGCCCTGCGGCGCGTGATTCGCGCGACCGATCTGCACTCCAAATACCTGGCGAAGACCACCGGGCTGACCGCGCCGCAGATTCTGCTGCTACAGGCCATCCACGAGCGCGGCCAGGTGACCATCGGCGAGCTGGCCGGCGAGGTGAGCCTGAGCCAGGCGACCGTGACCACGATACTGGACCGGCTGGAGAAACGCGGCCTGACCTATCGCGAACGCTCGGCGCAAGACAAGCGCAAGGTACACGCCTACCTGACAGCAGCCGCGCAAAAAATCCTGGCAGACGCCCCCATCCCGCTGCAGGAGCACTTTGCCGAGCAGTTTGCCGGTTTGCAGGACTGGGAGCAGACCATGATCATTGCCGCGCTGCAGCGCATTGCTCACATGATGGACGCGCAGAATATCGATGCCTCGCCGGTGCTCGATGTCGGTACCCTGGATCGGCGCTATGGCGAAGCCTGAGTGGCGATGACCGACAGCCCCACAGCCGCCCCCGCGCAGCCGCTTGCAACTACGGTCTTTTACGGCTGGTGGAACGTCCTGGTGTGCTTTGTGGGCCTGGCCCTGAGCTACGCCATGTTCACGGTGTTTGTCTTCGGCACCTTTGTGGCGCCGCTGGAAGCCGAGTTCGGCTGGCGGCGCGGCCCCATGTCCCTGGCCCTGACCATCGCCAACATCACCGTGGTGGTCGCATCGCCTCTGCTGGGGGCGCTGGTCGATCGCATCGGCGTGCGGCGGGTGATGCTGGTGTCCACTGCCTTGCTGGGGCTGTGCGTCGCCGCCATGAGCCGGCTCAACGGTGATCTCCGGCTGTACTACCTGATGCACCTGTTGATCCCGCTGCTGGGGGCCGGCACGCTGCCGCTGGGCTATGCGCGGGTGATGGTCGCCTGGTTTGCCCGGCGCCGGGGTCTCGCGCTGGGTATATCGCTGTCCGGTTTTGGCGTCGGCGCTACGCTGATGCCGGCGCTGGCCCAGTTTATGATCGACAACTGGGGCTGGCGCGAGGCCTACCTGATCTTTGCCGCAATGGTGCTGCTGATCTCCCTGCCGATGACCTTCTTTGTGTTGCGCGAAAAGCCCGCGGACCTGGGCCTGCAGCCCGACGGGGAGCGACTGGCCGCCGCGCCCGGCGCTGTGCTGCCAGATACCGCCGCCGCCCCGATCACTGACGCCGAGGGGGGTCTGAGCCACCGGCAGGCGCTGGGCACGCGCAGCTACTGGCTGGTGCTGGGCTCCTTCGGTCTGGTGGGGGTGGGTATCACCAGTGTGCTGGCGCATCTGGTGCCGATACTGATCGGGCGCGGCTTCTCCCCCGCCGCCGCTGCCATGTGCATGAGCACGCTGGGTTTCGGGCTGATTTTCGGGCGGGTCCTCGCCGGCTATTTGATGGACCGCTATTTCGCACCCTACGTGGCCGGGGTGTTTCTGCTGGGCCTGCTGCTGGGGGTGGTTATTCTGGCCACGGGAACCGCCGGCCCCATGGTCTTTGTCGCCGCGCTGCTGGTGGGCCTGGCGACCGGCTCGGAGATCAGCGAGATCGCCTATATCGTGAGCCGCTATTTCGGTCCCCGCGCTTTCGGCCAGATCTACGGCGTGATGTTCAGCGCGTTCCAGCTGGGCTCTGCCGCGGGGGCCTACGCCATGGGACGCTACTACGACAGTGCCGGAACCTATATCGGGGCCCTGTGGTTTGTCGCGTGCCTGGTGGCCCTCGGCACGCTGCTGATCGTACTGCTGGGCAGGTACCCCGATCTCAAGGCAGAGGGTGCCGGGTGAGTCAGCGGCGCATGCTCGCCAGCACCTCCTCGCGCTGGCAGTCGATTCTGCGCCGGGCAATGTCCTCCGGTATGCCGGCGAGTTCCAGCACCCGGACCGAAAACTGCAGACCGGCCTCGATGGTTTCCAGGATGATATCGGTAGCGCCCAGGGCCAGCAGCCGGGCGGCGTGATCCGTGTCGTGGGCGCGGGCGATAATGGGCAGGTGGGGCCACTGTGCCCGCGCCGCGCGCACCACTTTTTCCGCTGCCAAAGGATTGTCCATGGTGACCAGCAGGCCCCGTGCCTTGTCGGCGTGGGCGCGCTGCAATATTTCCGGCCGCGAGGCATCGCCGTAGTAGACAGGCGCGCTTCTTGCGCGCGCCGCGCGAACTGCGGCCGCATCGCTCTCCAGCGCGATATAGGGAATGCCGTCGGCATCCAGTGCGCGACCCAGGGTGTGGCCGATGCGACCAAAGCCGCAAATCACCATATGTCCCTCCATCCCGGCCAGCGCGTGCAGGACATCTGCGCCGGAATTCCCCGGCGCCGCTGGTTCCAGTTTGCGCGCAACGCGCTGTGCGGCAGTGGCCACCAGGGGCGTGACCAGCATGGTCAGACCGGTGACGATGAGCATGAACTGGCCCACGTCCCGCGGCACCAGGTCCAAACCCATCGCCAGGCCGACCACCACGAAGGCGAATTCACCGCCCTGTCCCAGCAGCAGCCCGGTTTCCGCAGCCGTGTGGCGCGGCTGCCCAAATGCCAGACACAGTCCGCCGATGATCGTGGACTTCAGGGCAAACAGGCCGATCACGGAGGCGGCGATCCAGAACGCCTGCTGGCCCACGACGCGGTAGTCGATGCCCATGCCCACGGACATGAAAAACAGACCCAGCATCAGCCCCTTGAACGGTTCGACATCCACTTCTATCTCGTGGCGGAACTCGGTTTCCGCCAGCAGCAGCCCGGCGAGAAAGGCGCCCAGCGCCATGGACAGCCCGGCCATGCCGGTGATGGCCGAACAGCCCAGCACGATCAGCAGGGTGGCGGCCATGAACATCTCCGCGCTGCGGGTGCGCGCGGCCAGGTGAAACAGCGGGTGCAGAATCACCCGGCCCAGTACGAAGATAGCCGCGATAACCAGGGCCGCCTTGCCGAGCGCACCGAGCAGGGCGATACCCGGGTTGCTCTCGGGACGGCTGCCCAGCACGCTGACCAGGAACAGGATGGGCACCACGGCAAGGTCCTGCATCAACAGGATGGAAAAACTGGCGCGGCCCACCGGTGTGCCGAGTTGGCGTTGTTCAATCAGCAGTTGCATGACGACCGCGGTCGAGGACAGGGCCAGGCAGGCACCCAGGACAATCGAGGCCGCCGGCCCGTTGCCGAAGCCCCAGGCGATGGCGGCGATTGCCGCGCCGGTGAGCAGTACCTGTAAACTGCCCATGCCAAACACCAGGCGCCGCATGCCCCACAGCCGGTCCAGCGTGAGGTCGAGCCCGATCATGAACATCAGGAAGATCACGCCCAGTTCCGCCAGCGCCTGCACTCCCTGCAGGTCGGCAAAGACGACCCACCCGAGCCAGTCGACCCGGTCTGTGTACAGGCCCAGGCCGTAGGGTCCGATGACGACACCCACCAGCAGAAATCCCAGCACCGGGCTGATGCGCAGCCGGTGCAGCAGCGGCACGATGATCCCCGAGGCGACCAGAAATACGATCGTCTCGCGCAGGTAGGGAATGGCGTGGGTCGCCACTGAGCGCTAATCGATAACGGCGGTGGCTTCGATTTCCACCAGAAATTCCGGCAGTGCCAGTGCCTGGATGCCCAGTAGCGTGTTGGCCGGCAGGGCGTCTTCATCAAAGAATTTTGCCAGTACGGCGGCCACCGTATCCAGCTTGCCGGGGTCGTAATCCACGATGTAGATGGTCAGCCGGCAGACATCCGCCAAAGTGGCCCCGGCTGCCGCCAGTGCGCTGCGGACGTTGTCCAGCGCGGCCTCCATCTGGCGGCCGAGGTCGTCGCCGCCGACCAGTTGCTTATCCTTGTCCCAGGCGGTTTGCCCGGCACAGAAAACGAGTTGCCTGCCCTGCGCGGCAACCACCTGGGCGAAGCCGAAATCCGCGCTGGGAAACAGGTCTGCCGGCTGCAGTGATTGTCTGGACATGGGTTCTCTCCCGAAAAGTGGTGAATGCACAGGTGCATGCCGGCGGCGTCCGCCGCAGGCACGGGACAGGGTGGCCTATTCGGGGTGTTTTGCCAAGTCGCCGGCGATCTGTCGGACGGCGCAGCTTGATCTGGGTCAAAGCAGCGCCCGAGCGGGTGGACGCTCTGCCGGGTTGGGCCGGCTGCGCGGATCAGCTCTACTCAGATCACTGCTTCCCTGCTACCCTCTTGCAGGTCAATCGGGGGCAATCACCATTTCAGTCAGCAGCAATACCAGCAGCGCGCGGAGGGCGGCAGGTCGTGGCCACCGGGGCTAAACGCGCCCTCATATTGTCTGGCGGGGGCTCGCGCGCCGCCTACCAGGTCGGTGCGCTAAAAGCGGTGGCCGAATTGCTGCCGACCCCGCAGTGCAATCCCTTTCCCATCATCTGCGGCACCTCCGCGGGGGCAGTCAACGCCGCGGTGCTGGCGGCGCACGAGGGCTGTTTCCAGGAGGCGGTGGCGGACCTGGAGACTTTCTGGCAGCACCTGCAACCGGCCGACATCTACCGTCACGGCTGGCTGGAAATAGTGCGCAGCGCCGGCCGTATTGGCCTGTCGCTGTTTAATCGCGGGGTCAGTCCCGGGGCGCCCCTGTCGCTGCTCGACAACACGCCGCTGCGCAAGAAGATCAAGCGCCACGTCAGGTTCCAGCAGATCGACCGCAACATCCAGCGCGGCAGTCTCGAGGCTGTATGCGTCACCGCCATGAGCTATGACTCGGGAGAGTCGGTGTCGTTTTTCCAGGCGGCGCCGGGGATGAAGAGCTGGCGGCGCCCGCGGCGCAGGGGGCGGCGCACCTTGCTGCACGCTGATCACGTCGTTGCATCCTCGGCGATTCCCACCCTGTTTCCCGCCACCCGGCTGGAACACGAATACTACGGCGACGGCGCCCTGCGGCAACTGGCGCCGATCAGCCCGGCCCTGCACCTGGGTGCATCCCGGGTATTTACCATCGGGGTGAGCGACAACCGCAGCCGCGAGGTGAGCCACAAAAAGGTGGGTACTCCCCGCCAGCAATCGCCATCCATGGCGCAGATCGTCGGGCACCTGCTCAACGCGGCCTTTGTGGACAACCTGGAGGAGGATATACAGCGCCTGGAGCGCAACAACCGCCTGCTGTCACTGGTTCCCGAGGAGGCGCGCGCCCGCGGCGAGGGCCTGCGCATCATCGACCACCTGGTGGTCTCGCCGAGCCAGGCGCTGGACGACATCTCCGCGCGGCACATCTGCAAGCTCCCGGCCAGCCTGCGTTTTTTGCTGCGCACCACCGGCGCCACCCGCGGCGGCGGCGCGACGTCGGCCAGCTATCTGTTGTTCACGCCCTCCTTTGCCCGGGAACTCATCGAGCTGGGTTACCGCGACACGCTGTGGAACGCCGATGCGGTCAGGCGCTTCCTCGCCGATGACGAGGCCACGTAGCGTACGTCGTCATACGGGCTTTAGCGCTTCGCCCTTGATCATATAGGCGGCAAAGGGCGGCGACATTTTCGGGTTGCGGTAGCGCTCGATGCGGTTGTAGGCAAAGCCGGCATCGCTGAACAGCGCTTCCGTGTCGCGGTTCAGGTGGCAGCCGCAGGCGAACACTTTCCAGGCGGGATTGATGGCGTTTTGCACTCGCTGCATAGTCCCGGGCGGGCAGCGCACATGCTCAAGGAACAGCAGTTTGCCGCCGGGCTTCAGCACGCGAAAGACTTCGCTCGCGGCGCGCTGCGCAGCGGGAATCGTACAGAACACCAGACAGGCGACCGCGGTATCGAAACTGTCGTCTTCGAAATCCATCTGCTCGGCGCCGCCGCGCACGAAGGCGTAGCGCGCCAGGTCTATCCCGGGCTGTTGCCGGGCCTGTTTGCCAAGCCTTTTTTGGGCGCGTGCGAGTACCGTGGCGCAGGGCTCCAGGGCGACCACCTCGCGCGCCGCGTCGGGGTAAAACGGCAGGTTGGCGCCGTTACCCACCCCCACTTCCAGCACCCTGCCGGCCGCCCGCCCGACGAGCTGTTCGCGTTCGTCGCGCAGGCCGGCCAGGGCGACATCCATGATCGCAGGCAGAATATACGCTTCGTGAATACCCATAGTGCGCGCCCCGTGGTTGCCATGCCGCTGCAGGACCGACACTATAGCGCATAACGGGGGACCTGCGGCACAGCGGGTTCACCGGCCAAAATGGTGTTATCTTTAGCCGCTGACCACGACCGCCCCTGCCGGAGACCCCCATGCCCGCTACCACCCTAAGGTTGCTCGCCTGCCTCATCGCGCTGCTCGGCGCCGCGCACGCGGCGGCCGCGCCCGCGCAGCTGGACGAGTGGCGGGACTGGGTGCTGGAGCGGCATGTGGACAGTACCTGCCCCTGGCAGTTGGGCGAGCCGCCCTCGCGGGTCTGTATCTGGCCCGGCCGCCTGGCGCTGGAACTGGTGCCGCGGGGCATGGACTTCACCTACCGCGTCGAGGTGTTTCAGGACGGGGCGATGGTGCCCCTGCCCGGTGGGACCGCTACCTGGCCGCTGCAGGTGACGGTCGATACCGCCCGGGGTGCGGTGGTGGATCGCTCCGGCTCTCCCTACGTTCTGCTGGACACCGGCAGCCACGTGATTCGCGGACAGTTCCGCTGGCAGCGCAGACCTGCCAGTCTCGCCGTGCCGCCGGGCGTGGCGCTGGTGAGCATCGCCCGGGACGGCCGTTCGATCAGCGCTGAACGCCGCGGCGGGCACATTGTCCTGGGCAGCGACAGCGCGAGCGCGGCGCCGGTCAAGCAGAGCAACACGCTGGGTATCGAGGTGTTTCGCAAGCTGGTCGACGGTGTCCCCATGACGCTGGAAACGCGCGTGATCCTGACGGTGAGCGGGGAGCCGCGGGAGGTAGAGGTGGGCCGGCTGGCCTGGCCGGATACGGCTCTCATGGCGCTGGCCTCGCCCCTGCCCGCCCGGGTGGAAGACAATGGCAATTTGCGCGTGCAGTTGCGGCCGGGGCGGCACACGCTGGTGTTTCGCTCGCGCTTTCTGGGTGCGGTGGAACAACTCGCCACGAGCCGTGTCGCCGAACCCTGGCCGGCCTACGAATACCTGAGCTTTGCCGCCGACAGCGATCTGCGGCAGGTGCGGCTGTCCGGCGCACCGGGCATCGATACCTCGCAGGTACCGCTGCCGACCGAGTGGCGGGAACTGCCCACCTGGCGCCTCGACGCCGGCACCACACTGCAGCTCGCCACCGAGTATCGCGGCGACCAGTCGCCGGGCGCCAATGAGCTGGCGGTCAATCGCAACCTGTGGCTGGATTTCGACGGCGGCGCCCTCACCGGACTGGAGACGGTGACCGGAGCCATGCGCCGCGGCTGGCGACTGGATGCCCGGGCCGATACCCGCATCGGCAGTGCGCGGGTCGCCGGCCAGCCGGTGCTGGTCACGCGCCACGCCGGTGCCCAGGGCGTGGAGATACGCAGCCCCGCCATCGACCTGCAGGCGGTCACCCGCATCGATTCTCCCGAGAGCTTCTCCGTCACTGGCTGGCGCAGCCGCGCCGAGCGCTACAGTGCCACGCTGCACCTGCCGCCCGGGTGGCGGGTGCTGCACGCCGCCGGTGTGGACAGCGTACAGGGCAGCTGGTTGAGCGACTGGGATCTGTGGGACATATTCCTGCTGCTGATCATGGTGGCCGCGACACGCAAACTGCTCGGCTTCAAGGCGGCGGGTCTGGCGCTGGTGGCGCTGCTGGCGGGCTACCACGAACCGGGCATGCCCACCGGCGGACTCGCTCTGTTGCTGCTGTTGTTGCCGCTGTCGGCGGTAGCCGGGGGGCGCACCAGGCGCGGTATCGCGGTCGCGGCAGCGCTCGTGAGTGTGGCGCTGGTCCTGGCGCTGGTGGCCTTCTCCATCGACAACTTCCGGCTGGCCATCTACCCCTCATTGGAACGCCACGCTGTCGGTATCTACCAGCCCTCATACAGCCCCGGCACGGCGCTGCCGGAAGCGGCGGGGATGGCGGCGGATTTCATGCAGGCCCGGGAGGAGAGCGCCACCCGGGCCGCCGCGCCGAGCAAGCAACAGGCGGCCGAGGTCGCCCCCCCGGTACAGCGCGATGCCTACCTGGTGGGCGAAGGCGATCGCGTACAAACCGGCCCCGGCGTGCCCAACTGGTTGTGGGGCAAGCTGCAGTTGAGTGCCAGCGGCCCGGTGCCGGAAAACGCACAACTGTCAGTGATCTACAGCCCGCCGTGGCTGACGCGGCTGTGGCGGGTGTTCAGCGTACTGGCGACACTGGGCTACGCCGGCCTGCTGCTGGCGGCCGTGCTGCGCAACCTGCGCGCCGCGCCGCCCGGCGCGGCGGTGCCTGGCGCGGCGACGTCACCGGGTACGCGGAGTGCTGGCGCGGCACCTGGCGGCGCCTCGGCAGCGCTGCTGCTAAGTGGCGCGCTGGCGCTCGGCAGCCTGGGCGACGCCGCCCGGGCCCTGGATTACCCGCCGCAGCATCTGCTGGATGAACTGGAGCGGCGGCTCCTGCAGGCGCCCGCCTGTGCGCCGCACTGCGTCGCTCTCGACGAGGGCGTGATCACCACCGGCGAGGCGACGCTGACCATCGGTTTCAGCGCCTACGCGGCGGCGGATGTCCTGCTGCCCCTGCCCACGCCCCGCGAGGGCTGGCGGGTGTCGGCGGTTCAGGTTGACGGCGACAGCGCGGCGCCGCTGCGCCAGCAGGCGGGCGCGCTGGCGGTACTGCTGCGCAGGGGCTATCACGTGGTGCGCATCGAGGGCGCGCTGCACGGGGACATCGCCAGTGTCAGCCTGCCGCTGCCGATTCACAACATCACAGCCAGCGGCGGGCACTGGCTGCTCAGTGGACTGGTCGATGGGCGGGTGCCCTCCGGCACCCTGTCCCTGCGCGCCGTGGCCGCGGTGCGCCGGGAGGCCGGCACCGCGCTGGCGCCCGACCCGGTGGAGCCGTTTTTCCGGGTGGACAGGGAGCTGGATATCGGCCTGCAGTGGCGCGTGGTGACGCGCGTCACGCGACTGGCACCCGACACCGGCCCGGTTGCCGTGGCAGTGCCTTTGCTGGCCTTCGAGCGACTGCTGTCGGACAACATTCGCGTCACCGACGGCCGTGCCCGCCTGCAGTTCGGCGATCGGCAGCGCGAGCTTAGCTGGGAATCCAGCATCGCGCCGGTCGACAGCCTGCAACTGGTGGCGGCGCCCGGCACGCACTACGTCGAGACCTGGCGCCTGCGCCCCTCCGCCCTGTGGCGCGTCGACTACGAGGGCGTGCCGCCGACCCGCGCACCCCCGGGCCCGGGCAGCCTGCAGCCGCAGTGGCAGCCGTGGCCCGGCGAGTCCCTGACGCTGGATTTCACCCGCCCGCAGGGCATTGGCGGACCGACCTACACAGTGGAGGAGGCGAGCCTGGCCTACCAGGCGGGCAGCGCGCTGCGCCAGAGTCTCCTCACCTTGAACATCAAAGCCAGCATCGGCCAGGACTACGTGCTCGAGCTGCCGGCGGATGCCCGTGTGACCTCGCTCACCCGCAACGGCAGCGCCCTGACCACACCCGATGGCCCGGCGGTACGCGTTGCCCTGCAGCCGGGCGAGCAGCGCATCGCCGTGGGCTTTGAACAGGACGGCGGCGCCGGCTGGCTGAGTACCACACCGCAGGTGACGCTGCCCGGCGGCGCCAGCAACATTACCCTGAGCTACACCCTGCCGCGCGACCGCTGGCCGCTCTACCTGGCCGGCCCCGACATCGGCCCCGCCATGCTGTACTGGGGCGTGTTCTGTGTGATCGTGCTCGGCGCCGTGCTGTTGCACGCGCTGGATCGGCGCCTGCGCACCGGCCTCCCCGTCAGCCTGCCCGGCTGGCTGCTGCTGGGTATCGGCCTGTCCACGGTGAACAGTTACGGTGTGCTGGTGGTCGCCGGCTTTTTCTTCGCGCTGGCGTACCGCCAGCGGGTCGGCCCGGCCGCCATGAGCCGTCTCAAGTTCAACCTGATGCAGGTGGTGCTGGTGCTCGGCGCACTGCTTGCCCTGGCCACGCTGGTCTCGGCCATTCCGCTGGGCCTGCTGGCCAGCCCGAACATGCTGGTTACCGGCAACAACAGTTCATCGCACCTGTACAACTTCTTCCAGGATCGCGCCACCGCCGATGCCTTCCCCACCGCGACGGTGGTGAGCGTGAGCCTGCTGGCGTACCGGGTGACCATGCTCATCTGGTCCCTGTGGCTGGCCAGCCGGCTGCTGCGCTGGGTCGCGTGGGGGTGGCAGGCCTACGGGTGCAATGGGCTGTGGGCGCCGCGGGAATGACGGTACGCCGGCCGCTACCGCTTTGCAGGTCGCCGCTCCAGATGCTCGCGCAGAGGCCAGTATTTGAAAGGATAACTAAGGTGTCTCAATCCGAAAATCGGGATGCAGGTTTTGCCAGTGCGCGATCAGCCCTGCCTTGTGTGTTTCATCCATGGGCAGGTCTTTTAAGGCCGTTGGCCATTCGCCGCGGGCTTTATCCAACGTGTCCAGCAGATGCGGCCTGATCGCACGCCAGGGGATATCTGATTTCTCCGCCCAGTATTCGAATTGTTCCAGGGAGGCCTTGTACCAGTCTTTGTCTTTCCCGAGGTTAAGCGCAAAGTTCCGCTCGTCCCCCATGTAGACACGGGTGGTTACGATGTCATAGGCGGGGGAGAGGACGGGTGTCAGGGTATCCGGATACAGCACACTCCAGTTCTTTAAATGCGCATCGCCATTGGCGAGCAGGATATTGACCAAAAGACGGCGAGCGAGCTGTTGGACATCGCCCAACCCGTCTTCTGTATAGTTATAGAGGATTTTGGCAATCTGCTGGTAATTGGCGGAGCGGTATTTGTCGGCGGGATACTTCACCAATATCTGGGCAAAGTCTTCCATATGAATGCGGTTGCCGTCATTGCGGTCAAAACGGCGAATGGCAAAGGCGTATTCCTCGTTGGGCAGATTGATGGCGGGGAGTTGATCCAGTTTATTCAGTTTGACCAGGCGAATGTCTGGCATGGTCACGCCTGCCAATTTTGCCAGATGCATCGCCGTGAATTCGTTCAAGGGCACAAACTTGTGGGTGGTCGAGGGGGTCTTGATGATCCAGTCGCCCAATGCACCTGTCTCGGCGATTTGGTAACGCCCGTCTTTTTCCCGCATGGAGAATTTCAGCTGCACGCCCGCCAGGGAAAAACGCCTCTTTTCGTCTTGAATAAAAGGTTTAATGGCGCTGGCCCTGGCGGTGTCATCCAGCACGTAGCCAGGTATGGCATCGGATTCGATCGCCTTTGCCACCAGAGCGCCAGGCAAGTCCTGCCCCAGACAGGCGATTAAGTCGAATTCGTTGTCTTTGTGGGTTTTAAGCGCCTGAGCCAGATAATCTCGGAGGACCCCCTCGGGCAACAGGTTGGACAACACGGGATGTAGCTTTCGTCGTTTGACCCAGGGGCTGGCCATGATTTCTGTGGCCTTGGGGAAGGCGGGGTGCGTGATCAGGCTGAACGTCGGGCGTGGATTGGCCGAGGCATACTCAGGGGTGAAAGTGAGGATATTACGCCCATCACGAAAGCCCGCCAGATAGCCAATGATTGTCCCATGAAGGGAGAGTTCAAGAACGCTGACCGCATCGCCATCAGCCATTCTCGCTCTCCGTGTCGTCCTCTAGCCAATCGCCCCATGGATCGTCTTCTGGCGCTGCTTTGGTCACAGTGCCTTCGCCAGTCGGCGTTGCCCCGCCGCCAATTTTTTTCTTTCCATCCAGGAAATCCTGTACGTCCTGTCGCTTTTCCTGCGGGATCAGCATGAGTTCCAACTTCAGGCCTTTGGCAACCAGTTCCAGCGTGTCCAGACGGGGGTTACCCCTGGACTCCAGGCGTTGGTACTGCTGGCGGGACATACCCACACGCAGTTCCATGTCCCCCTGCTTTAGCTTGAGCGCTTTGCGCCGCTTTTTTAGCTCTTCATGTATCTTGCCCATATTTACACCCAAAAGAAATATATTAATTTCTTTTTGTTGTTATAGAAACACATTAGTTTCTTAATACTTAATTGCAACAAAAAAATTGCTTATTGGGCGAAATCCTCGCTTAGGCTGTGAATAAAGCTTATAAGGTGCTTTTTTTATGAGTGGACGGACAATAACCATTAAATAACAGGGCAGAAAAGACGGCATACAGGCTCGCTGCCGAAGGCCGACTTCCTGGCTTCAAAGTCGGCGGCATCTGCTCTACTGGTTGAGCTGGGATCTGAACATTGTCGACCTGATGAACAATAATGTCTTATATAATATACAAATAGATTTTTATAGATCATTAAATAAGACACTTTATGAAAACACAGGCAACCAGCACGCTGCCGAGAGCAGCCCGGCAAGCCCTCATGAAATTGGGTGAGGATATTGCTGTTGCGCGGAAAAAGCGCCGCATTTCGACCGTATCCATGGCGGAGCGGGCATTCATTAGTCGAGGCACGCTGTATAAGGTCGAAAAAGGCGACCCCTCGGTCTCCATGGGTATCTATGCGACGGTACTTTCTATCCTTGGATTGGTGGAGGGTCTTGGCAACGTGGCGGATCGGCGTACCGATACCCTGGGGCTGGATATCGACGAAGATCGCCTGCCGAAGAGGATTCAGCCGCGCGGCCGCAAGCGAGGCCGCTCATGACAGACACCATCGAAATCTACATTGACCATGCCGGCGCTACACGACTGGTTGGTCGCTGCCGCTATGTCGCCAAGCGAAACAGTCAGAGCTCCGTTTTTTTATACGCTGATGAGTGGCTGGACACCCCGGATGCATTTGCTCTCGATCCTGCCAACCTGCCTTTGGACGGCGGACAAATCTACACCACCTCGGATAAGTCAGCGCTGCCCGGTGCGCTGCGAGATACAGCGCCCGATCGTTGGGGGCAGCAACTGATCCGGCGGGCGTTGCGCAAATCCGGCGAAAACCGAACCCTGTCAGAAATTGACTATCTGCTGGCGATCACCGATCAAACCCGGATTGGCGCATTGCGATTCAAGCGCGAAGGCGAAGACGCTTTCGATCACGATATCGGGCGCTACCGCGTGCCACCGCTGACCCAGTTGCCGGCGCTCATAAACGCGGCCGATGCGGTTCAAACCAACACGGAAACGGCGGAGGACTTAAAACTGCTGTTGAACGAAGGATCACCGCTCGGTGGTGCTCGACCGAAGTCAGCCGTCATGGACAATGACGGCACGCTGGCCATTGCCAAGTTTCCGAAACCCGATGATGTTCGCAGTATCACCCACGGTGAAGTGCTGGCGATGACGCTGGCTGCCAAAGCGGGTATCAATGCCGCGCAGGCCCGGCTGCAGGATGTGGCCGGTCGACCGGTGGCCCTGATCACCCGCTTTGACCGACACGAGGGGAAACGTATCCCTTTTTTGTCGGCGATGAGCTTGCTGGGTCTCAATGATGGCGACGAGGCGGCCTACACCGACATTGCACACTGTATACGCATGTATTCAAGCGAGCCGACCAAAGATCTGCATGAACTGTGGCGGCGGATTGTCTTCGGTGTGTCGATTGGCAATCTGGATGACCATCTGCGCAATCATGGTTTCCTGTATGACCGGGAGGACAAGTGGCGCTTATCGCCGGCCTACGATTTGAATCCCGTGCCGTCGCAGGAGAAAGTTCGCGAACTCACCACCTGGATTTCAGAAGAAGGGCCGGATGCGGACATGAATATAGCGCGCAGAGCAGCACCGTTTTTTGCGCTGAAAGACGATCAGGCCGAAGCCATCATCGCAGAGGTTTCCGCCGCCTTGAAAGGCTGGCAGAACACGGCGCGTCAACTGAGAATGAGTGCTGCGGACATCGCCGTCTATGCGACAGCGATTCAATCCGACTGATAGCGAGATCCTGAAAAGTGATACTCATGCCGCAGAGGCGCAATGGCCATTGTGCGGGTAGAAGGGTTGTGGTTCCTTGACCCCCTGGCCGAATTCGGAGACGAATACATGTCGCTGCCGTTAAGCGCCCTGCTCGACCCAGCGCCCGTAGGAAGATGGTGCCCAGGAGAGGACTTG
>JAGRIH010000046.1:0-24368 GCA_020443345.1 Halioglobus sp. | reverse complement strand
TACCAATTTCACCACCTGGGCAGGTTTGCAGCAGCACAACCTGAGGGCGCGCACTTTACTTTTCCGCCACAGCTTTGTCAATCCTCGCGTATAATCGCGGCAGACCATGTAAGGCAAAGACGACATTCTCCGCTAAAAGACCCGTTATATATGACCAAAAAAGGCAAAATTGCCGACCCCCACGCCGCGCGCGAAGCCGCCCGCTACGACAACCCCATTCCCAGTCGCGAAGTCATCCTGGACTTGCTGCACCAGGCGGACGGCCCCCTGAGCCACAGCAAGATCGCCGCCCTGCTGCAGCTCGACGAAGAACAGCAGCTCGATGCGCTGCGCAAGCGCCTGCGCGCCATGGAGCGCGACGGCCAGTTGATGGTCAACCGCCGCGGCGCCTACGGCCTGGTGGACAAACTGCATCTGCTGCACTGCCGCGTGCAGGG
The DNA here is from genome assembly GCA_020443345.1 of Halioglobus sp. Lineage (GTDB taxonomy): Bacteria > Pseudomonadota > Gammaproteobacteria > Pseudomonadales > Halieaceae > JARRPM01. Next base: position 23,931 of record JAGRIH010000046.1, on the reverse strand, counting down.
CCACCGGGACGGCTACGGCTTTGCCATACCGCTGGCCAGAGACGAGGAGGATGTCTACCTCAGTTCGCGCCAGATGCACTACGTGTTCGACGGCGACGAGGTGCTGGTGGCCATCACCGGGCTGGACCGGCGCGGCCGGCGCGAGGGCAAGGTGGTGGAAGTGCTCCACCGGGCCAGCAGCGCCGTGGTGGGGCGCTATCAGGAAGAGGGCGGTATCGGTTACGTGATACCGGACAATACCCGCCTCACCCAGCGCATCCTGGTGCCGCCCGCCGCCAGGGGCGAGGCGCGTCCCGGACAGATCGTCAACGTGGAGATAACCGACTACCCCACGCGGCAACTCGGCGCCAGGGGGCGCGTCAGCGAGGTGCTCGGCGATCACCTGGACCCCGGGCTGGAGATCGACGTGGCCATTCGCTCTCACGGCATTCCCTGGCAGTGGCCGGAGGCCGTGGTGGAAGAGGCCGGGCGACTGGAGCCGGAACCGCTGCAAGACGACAAACAACACCGGGTCGATCTGCGCCGGCTGGCCTTTGTCACTATCGATGGTGAGGATGCGCGGGATTTCGACGACGCGGTTTACGGTGAGAAGTACCGCGGCGGCTGGCGGCTGTGGGTGGCGATTGCCGATGTATCCCACTATGTGCGGCCGGGCTCGGCGCTGGACGAAGAGGCTGCCCTGCGCGGCAATTCGGTGTATTTTCCCGAGCGCGTGGTACCCATGCTGCCCGAGGCCCTGTCCAACGGCCTGTGTTCGCTGAAGCCGCGGGTGGATCGCCTGGCCATGGTGTGTGAGATGGAGTTGAGCCGCGCGGGAGAGCTGACTGCCTTTGTTTTTTACGAGGCCCTCATCCACTCCCAGGCCCGCCTGACCTACACCCAGGTGGGTGAAGTGCTGGAAAACGGCTCGCATCCCGAAGTGGACGCCGCTCTGGTGCCCCACCTCCAGCGCCTGCACAGCCTGTATAAAGTGCTGCGGCAGGCCCGCGACAGGCGCGGCGCCATCGACTTCGAGACGGTGGAAACCCGCATCATCTTCAACGAGCAGCGCAAGATCGAATCGATCGTGCCGGTGCAGCGCAATGACGCCCACAAACTGGTCGAGGAATGCATGCTCTGCGCCAATGTCGCCGCCGCCCGCTTCTTCGAGGCCCACTCGCTGCCTATCCTGTACCGCGTGCACGAGGGGCCCACGGAAGAAAAGCTGCAGGCGCTGCGCGCGTTTCTGGGCGAGCTGGGGCTGGATCTGGGCGGTGGCGCCAAGCCCACGCCGCTGCACTACCAGCGGCTGCTACAGCAGATCGAGGGGCGCGCCGATGCCCACGTGATCCAGACCATGCTGCTGCGCTCCCTGCGCCAGGCGGTGTACCAGAGCGGGAACCAGGGGCATTTCGGTCTGCACTATGCGGCCTATGCCCACTTCACCTCGCCCATCCGCCGCTACCCCGACCTGCTGGTGCACCGGGGCATCCGCTGTGTGATCCGCGCCGGCAAAAAAGGCGAGGGCGTAAAGCGCGTGCGCGGCGCCAGGCACATGGCGGCCAGGGATGTCTTTCCCTACGACGTTCAGGCCATGGCGGTGTACGGCGAGCACTGCTCGATGAGCGAGCGCCGGGCGGACGATGCGACCCGCGATGTGCAGTCCTGGCTGAAGTGCGAGTACCTGCAGGATCATGTGGGCGACGCCTTCAATGGCGTGGTCAGCGCGGTGACTGGTTTCGGTCTGTTCGTGGAACTGGAGGATCTGTACATAGAGGGGCTGGTACACATAACCGCGCTGCCGGGAGACTACTACAATTTCGATGCGGCCCGCCAGCGGCTGACCGGCGAGCGCAGCGGGCGCAGCTTCCATCTCGGTGACCGGGTGCGGGTGCAGGTGGCGCGGGTGGACCTGGACGACAAGAAAATCGATCTGGAACTGGTGGACAGCGAGCCGCCGCGTCGGACCAAAAGCAAAACCAGAACCAAGCCGCAAACCAAAGCCAAAACCCAGGCCAGGAGCAAGCGGGCGGGCGGCGACAGCCGCCGGCAGGGGGCCACTGCCAAACCGAAGTCTTCGGCCAAAACAGGCCTCAGGCGGCGGCGCCGCTAGTCCTGGCCCCGCACGGCATGCAGTACGTCTACGGCATCCACGCAGTCGACAGTCTGCTGCGCCGGCATCCCAAATCCGTGCTGCAGTTATGGCTGCAGCGCAACCGCGAAGACCAGCGCATCGCGGCGCTGCTGGAGTTGGCGCGCAACCAGGGCGTCGCGGTGGAGCGGGCGTCGCGCCGGGCGCTGGAGGACAGGGTCGGTGCCCGACACCAGGGCGCGGTGGCGCAGGTGCTGGACGCGGCAGAGCCCGGCGGTGCGGCGCCTTCCAATCTGTGGAGCGAGGCCGAGTTGCTGCGCGCGGTGGAGAACAAACCCGGCCCGGTGTTGCTGCTGGTGCTCGACGGCGTCACCGACCCGCACAACCTCGGGGCCTGCCTGCGCAGCGCCGATGCCGCCGGTGTCGAGGCAGTGGTGGTGCCGAAGGACAAATCCGCCGATCTCAACGCCACCGCGCGCAAGGTCGCCTGTGGCGCCGCCGAGGTCGTGCCGTTTGTCAAAGTGACCAACATCAGCCGCACGCTGCGGGCCCTGCGCGAGCGCGGGGTGTGGTTGTACGGCGCGGCGGGGGAGGCGCAGCAGTCTCTCTACGACTGCGATCTGAGCACCTCCTTGGCGCTGGTGATGGGCGCCGAGGGCAGCGGCCTGCGGCGTCTCACCCGGCAGCAGTGCGACGTCCTGGTGCGCCTGCCCATGGCCGGCTCCGTGGGCAGCCTCAACGTCTCCGTGGCCGCCGGTATCTGCCTGTTCGAGGTGGTGCGACAGAGGCTGCAACACGGGCTGTGACATGGGCTTGCTACCCACCCGCGAACTCTGTAGAATCCGCTGCCTCAAAATCTGCCCGGCTGTCCCGCACGGCCGATCCTCCTTGCTACACCGCTCTTTTTTTAAGGGGACGGGTAGCATTAACCCGTAAGGAGCTTGCGTATGCGACATTACGAGATCGTATTCATGGTCCATCCGGACCAGTCCGAACAAGTGCCCGCCATGATCGAGCGCTACACCGGCACTATCGAAAAAGACGGCGGCAAGGTGCACCGCCTGGAAGACTGGGGCCGCCGCCAGCTGGCTTATCCCATCAACAAGATCCACAAGGCACACTACATACTGATGAATGTGGAGGCCTCGAACGAGGCACTGGACGAGCTGACCACCACGTTCCGTTACAACGACGCCGTGATCCGCAACCTGGTCATCCGCCGCGATGAGGCGGTGACCGATGAGTCTTTCATCATGAAGGCCGAGAAAGAAAATCGCGAGCGCAAGAGCCGCTACGAAGAGCGCCAGGCTGCCGAAGCGGCCCGCGCCGCGCGCGACAGCGATTCCGAGGACAAGCAATCAGCCGCAGACGACGGGGAAGACGACGAGTAATCTGCCCCGGCCAGTAACGATTGACGAGGTTTAGTAAGGAGTATCACCATGGCACGTTTTTTCCGTCGCCGTAAGTTCTGTCGCTTCACTGCCGAGGGCGTGAAGGAAATCGATTACAAGGACCTGGACACACTGAAGGCCTACATTTCGGAAACGGGCAAGATCGTCCCCAGCCGTATCACCGGCACCAAGGCCAGGTACCAGCGCCAGTTGGCGACCGCCGTGAAGCGCGCGCGCTTCCTGGCTCTGCTGCCCTACACGGATTCTCATCAGTAGGGATACCTTGATTCGCGCATTGCCCAAGCGGGGCCCGTGTTGAAGGGGCTGGCCGCCTTTGCCATGCGCGGCCGGATGCCGGCGCTGCTGCTCACGGTGGCCGGTGCCGGCAGCCTGCTGTTTTGCTGGATCAGCGCCGCCGTGGTGGCGCTGGTCACCCTGCGCAAGGGTGCGGGAGAGGGGGCCTGGCTGTTGCTGTGGGCCCTGCTGCCGGCCGGAGCGCTGTTGTATGTGCTCGGTGACAGCGGGCCGCTGACGCTGCTGCTGGGTGTCACCGCCCTGGCTGTGGTGTTGCGCACGACGGTCAGCCTGCCGCTGGCGGTGCTGGCCAGTGTGCCCGTGGGAGCGGCGGTGGGGCTCGCACTGATGGCCTTTGGCGGCCATTACCTGGAGCAACTGGCGGCCTACTTCGGCGAGTTTCTGGCCACCCTGGAGCGGCAGCTGGCACAGGGCGGCGGCGAACCGGTCGTGCTGAGCAGGCCGGGCGCGCTGCAGATTGCCGGCATGCTGGGTGCCGGTACGGCGCTCAGCTCGGTACTGTGCCTGCTGCTGGCGCGCTACTGGCAGTCGGCGCTGTACCATCCCGGCGGCTTCGGCCGAGAGTTCCGGTCGCTGTACTACCCGCCCGCGGTGGCCCTGGCCCTGGCGCTGGGCGCCGCGGCACTGCTCGGTCTGGGTGTGCAGTATCGCACCTGGGCGCTGATTGGCCTGGTGCCGCTGAGTTTCGCGGGCCTGGCGCTGGTGCATGCGCGGGTGGCCTCGCGCGGCCAGGGCAGGGGCTGGTTGATCGCCTTTTATGTGGCCTGGCTGTTGTTCGACCCGGTGAAACTGCTGGTCGTGTTCGCCGCAATCGCCGATAGCTGGCTGCGGTTGCGGCAGCGCTGGGGCGCAGGGGCCGGCACCGGTGTCCGCCGGCGGGACGACGAGCAGGACGACTGAGTTGTTTTTTTGACCTGGGGGTGCAGCTCCCCAACAAGAGGAAAGTAAGATGGAAGTCATTCTGCTGGAAAACATCGGCAACCTGGGCGGCCTTGGCGACAAGGTCGACGTGAAGGCCGGATACGGCCGCAACTACCTGATTCCGCAGGGCAAGGCCGTGCCGGCCACCGCGGCTAACGTCGCCCAGTTCGAGGCGCGCCGCGCCGAGCTGGAAGCGGCGGCGGCGGAGACACTGGCCGCCGCGCAGGCGCGCGCCGAGGCCATCAACCTGCTCGGCCCGATCGCCATCGGCGCCAACGCGGGCGAGGAGGGCAAGCTGTTCGGTTCCGTGGGCACACGCGACATCGCCGAGGCGGTCACGGCGGCCGGCTGCGACATCGACAAATCCGAAGTGCGCCTGCCGGAAGGTCCCCTGCGCGAACTGGGCGAATACGAAATCGCCATACAGGTCCACGGTGACGTGACCGCCACGGTCGCCATTGCCGTCGTCGCCGAGTAGGGGCTTGTCCGGAATTCCCCACTAGCGGCTGTTTGTGGCAGTATGGGTCGCTACCGCGTGCCGTCACCATAAGAAATCCCGAGCCGCTATGGCAGAACCCAGTTTTCCCGTCCCCGACGCCCCCCCGCCAGAGATAGCGCGGATTAAAATGCCGCCGCACTCGGTCGAGGCGGAGCAGTCGGTGCTCGGCGGCCTGCTGCTGGCGGCGGATGCCTGGGACGCGGTGGCCGAGGTGGTCGCCCCCGGTGATTTTTACCGGCCCGATCACCGGCTGATTTTTCGCCAGATCATGCAGTTGGCCGAGGCCTCGCAGCCGGTGGATGTGATCACCGTGGCCGACAAACTGGAGGCGCTCGGGGAGCTGGCCTCCGCGGGCGGTCTGCCGTACCTGGCGGAACTGGCCCAGAACACGCCCAGCGCCTCGAATATTCGCGCCTATGCCCAGGTCGTCAGGGAGCGCGCTGCGCTGCGCAAGTTGATCGAGGCGGCCCAGGAGATCGCCGACAGCGGCTTTACCCCCGAGGGGCGCACCTCGGACGAACTGATCGACGCAGCCGAGCGGCGCATCATGCAGATCTCCGAGCAGGGCGCCCGGGGCAGCGGGCCGCAGGACGTGAACCCGCTGCTGCAGGCGGCCCTGGACCGCATCGAGGAGCTGTTCAATTCAGGCGGCGACATCACCGGCCTGAGCACGGGCTTCGTGGATCTGGACCGGATGACCTCGGGTCTGCAGCCCTCGGATCTGGTGATCGTCGCGGGCCGACCTTCCATGGGCAAGACCAGCTTTGCCATGAACCTGGTGGAGCACGCGGTGCTGCATCAGGACAAGCCGATTCTGGTGTTCAGTATGGAAATGCCCGCGGATTCGCTGATTATCCGCATGCTGTCGTCGATTGGCCGCATCGACCAGAAGCGGATCCGCAACGGCAAACTGGAGCAGGAAGACTGGCCCAAGCTGAGCACGGCGGTCAACAAGCTCAAGGACGTGCCGCTGTATATCGACGACACGCCGGCGCTCACCCCGACCGAGGTGCGCAGCCGCGCGCGCCGCGTGGCACGCGAGAGCGGCGGCCTGGGTATGGTCATGGTGGATTACCTGCAGCTGATGCAGGTGGCCGGCTCCTCCGAGGGACGCACCGCCGAGATCTCGGAAATCTCGCGCAGCCTCAAGGCCATCGCCAAGGAGTTGCAGTGCCCGATGGTGGCGCTGTCGCAGCTCAATCGCGCCCTGGAGCAGCGCCCCAACAAGCGCCCGGTCAACTCGGACCTGCGCGAATCGGGCGCCATCGAGCAGGACGCGGACGTCATTCTGTTCATCTATCGCGACGAGGTCTACAACGAGGAATCGCCGGACAAGGGCGTGGCGGAGATCATCATCGGCAAACAGCGCAACGGCCCCATCGGCACCTGCCGCCTGGCCTTTCTGGGCCAGCACACGCGGTTCGAAAATCTGGCCCGGGGCTCATACGACGAGCATTAGCTTGTTCTTTGTGTGCCGGGGTGGCGGGGCGATTGCTATCCTGCGAACGGTCGCAAGCTCGCCGGTCTGTGCGGGCTGCTGCGCAACTCGACCAAAATTGCTGCGCAATTTTTGGGACTCGAACAATGCTCGCAGAAAGCTCCCGCACAGACCGGCAAGCTTGAGCAGCGACCTGAATGTTCACAGGATAGCAATCGCCCCGCCACCCCTGAATCGAGTCGCAAGCTATAAACCAGTCGTTTCCCTGAGCTTGCGCAATTCGACCAACTGCTGCTCCGGCGATAGCGGATCGGGAGTGTGTTGCTCCAGGGCCTGCGGTGCCGGCACCTGCAGCGTCTCGCCGCGCATCACCCGGGTGCAATAGCGCTGGTAGTGATCGCGATATACCGGCCAACTCGTGCGCTCGGTGTTGTTGGCCAGGAAAAACCAGTCGCTGTCGCGGCCGGCCAGGTACACCGCCGGGTGGCTCCAGCGCTGGGCGGATTTGGGTGAGGGCGCGCGGCAGGCCTCCAGGTAGGCGTCGTGCGGGTGGGGCAGGCCCAGGTCCGCCAGGCCCTGCTGGCAGCACTCGTGCATGCGGTTGAGGGTGGGCAGGTACTCGCTGTGTTCGATGGCGTGCCGGGCGCCCCTGAGGATCTGCTCCACCGGGTAGTCGCCCAGCGAATCCAGCCACAGCTTCTTGATCTGCTTGAGCTGCTGTGCATCCGGGAAGGCCGCATAATACTGGTTGTGGTAATTCAGGCGAAACAGGGCGAAGACCTGGTTGATCGCCTCGATATGGGCCTCGGTAGCCGCCCGGTGCGGCGGCTCAGTCCGCCCAGGAGGTGTCGGTGAGGTCGTCTTCGAGGCTTCTATCTCGCGTGCGACCCGCTGTAGAAGATCCCTGCTGTGCGGCATTGGCTCGGTCCGTCTGTGCTGGCTGGTGGCGTTTCTGCCAGTGGTATTTTACGTGCTGGATAAACTTGCTGTTCCAGGAGGTGTGGGCCTGGTTGCTGTCTCTCCAGTATACGATGAACTCGGGCAGCAGCGAGAGGGCGAATTCCTCGTCGATATGCGACAGGCGCAGGATGTCGAGCACGTCCCCGGTGGGCTGCCAGTCATCCGCGATGCGCCTGGGTTCCGTGCTGTGCTCCACGGCAGAGCAGTATTTGGCCCACTGGATGCGGATGTGCTGGATGAATTTCGAGTTGAGCTCTTTTGGCGCGGCGCCGCGCTCGCGCCAGTACAGGACGAACTCGGGGATGGCCCGTTCGATAAAGTCGCGGCTGACACCGCTGCGCAGCATGATCTCCAGCGCCTCGTGGCTGGGCTGCCAGGTGTTGTCCAGCACGGTTTTTTCGGGGGGGCGGAAGGCCTCGGCCCGGTCCTGCTGGTGGCGCCGCCAGAGGCTGAGCACGTGCTGGCGGAACTTGTTTTCCCAGGCGTGAGAAGCCTCCCCGCGCTCGCGCCAGTAAAAGATGAAATCCTCCAGTTGGTCCAGGGCGAACTGGCGCGGTATGTTGTGGTTCAGTTCCAGCAGTTGCAGCAGTTGCTCGCCGGGCGACCAGTGCCGGGGCAGCAGGCCGGCGCTGCGCCGGGTCGGGGGGGCGAGGGGCCGGGCGGGCGCCGCGGCGCGGTGCTCGCGCAGCGGCTCGTTGAGCGCGAATACCAGGCGTTCGCTGTGCAGCAGCGGAGGGGAGTCGATCAGCAGCACGCCCTTGTCCGCCAGGCTGCGGCTGATGCGGTGCAGGTCCTCGCTGTTCCAGAACGGCAGGGTGCGCAGCAGCAGCTCGCGCTCCACCGCAAGCCAGGCGTAACCGTCTTTGTGCTGCGCACTGTGGTGGTCGAACTGGGCCCGCAGGTGCTGTAATAAAATGGCCTCCTCCAGCCCGATCGTGGCGGCCAGCCCCGGCGAGAAAACCAGCTGGCGTTCGGGGACGAGGGAGGAATCTGACATCGGGGTTCCGGTAGCGGGGGCCAAGTCTGGTAGGATACCGGCCTCGCGCGCCGACTTGTACCGCCGGCGCCGGATTATTTTATCGAGCATCTCGAAAAGGACGGCAATGGCCAGGCAGAAAACCGCGTTCGTGTGCAATGACTGCGGCTCGGACTACGCCAAGTGGCAGGGCCAGTGCAGTGACTGCGGGGCCTGGAATACCCTGGCAGAGATCCGGCTCGGACCGGCGCGCCGCGCGGGATCCGCCGCGGCGCACGCCGCCGCCAACAAATCCGGCTTTGCCGGCGCGCTGGACAGCGCCCAGGTGCTGCGGGATATCGCCGTGGACGACCTGCCGCGCTTTTCCAGCGGCGCGCAGGAGTTCGATCGTGTACTGGGCGGCGGCCTGGTGCCCGGCTCGGCGATTCTCGTCGGCGGTGAGCCCGGTGCCGGCAAGAGCACCCTGCTGCTGCAGACCATGTGTCACCTGGCGCGCCAGATGGAGGCGCTGTACATCACCGGCGAGGAGTCCCTGCAGCAGGTGGCGCTGCGCGCCCGGCGTCTGCAATTGCCCGCGGACAAGCTCCGGCTGATGTCCGAGACTAACGTGGAGAGCATCCTCGCCAGCGCCCGGCAACTGCGCCCCCGGGTGCTGGTGGTGGACTCCATCCAGGTGGTGCACCTGGACGAGTTGGCCTCGGCGCCGGGCAGTGTGTCGCAGGTGCGCGAGTGTGCGGCCTGCCTGATACGCTTTGCCAAGCTCAGCGGCACGGTGCTGTTGCTGGTGGGCCATGTGACCAAGGACGGCTCGCTGGCCGGCCCCAAGGTGCTGGAGCATATGATCGATTGCTCCATTTTGCTGGAGGGCGATCACGACTCGCGCTTTCGCACCCTGCGCGGACAGAAAAACCGCTTTGGCGCAGTCAATGAGCTGGGTGTATTCGCCATGACCGGGCAGGGCCTGCGCGAGGTGAAAAACCCCTCGTCCATCTTTCTCGACCGCAGCAGTGAACCGGCTTCCGGCAGCGCCGTGACGACGGTGTGGGAGGGCACGCGCCCGCTGCTGGTGGAGATCCAGGCGCTGGTGGACGCCAGCCAGTTGGGCAACCCGCGCCGCGTGGCGGTGGGCCTGGAGCAGAACCGCATGGCCATGCTGCTGGCGGTGCTGCACCGGCACGGCGGCCTGCAGGTGGGCGATCAGGATGTGTTTGCCAATGTGGTGGGCGGGGTCAAGGTGCTGGAGACCAGCGTGGACCTGGCGCTGCTGCTGGCCATCGTGTCGAGCTACCGCGACCGGCAGCTGCCGCGCGATATGGTGATTTTTGGTGAAGTGGGGCTGTCGGGGGAGATCCGCCCGGTGCCCAGCGGACAGGAGCGCCTGGCGGAGGCCGCCAAACACGGCTTCAAGCGCGCCATCGTGCCGCGCGGCAACGCGCCGCGGGGGCGGATCGAGGGGATGCAGGTGCTGGCGGTGGCGAAACTGCGCGAGGCGCTGGACGCGCTGGATTAATCCTCCGGCTGCTCCAGCTGCTCCAGTTCCTGCTCCAGCACGGCGATATCCATATGGGCTTCGAGCAGCTCGCGCAGGGGCTGGATGTTCTCACGGTCGACATGCTGCACCGAGAAACCCAGGCGGCCGGCCTCCACGTGCTGCAGGTAGGCGTGCAGTTCCAGGTCGTCGCCGTCCCCGATCTGGATGACCAGGGTGAAGGGCTCGTTGTACTGGGCGTCCCACTCATCGGGCTGGTCGGTGGCGGCGCCGCCCAGTGAAATATCGATTAGCCGCTGCTGCCATTTGCTGGCGCCCTGTTGCACCTCGACCGGCAAGTCCAGTGCCACGCGGGTGAACTGCCGGCGCTCCACACGTTGTTTGCTCATGTCTGCCCCCTTTCATGTCTGCCCCCTTTGAGCGAGCTGTTGGCCAGCCGCCAGTCACGCTTTTATCCCGACCATTATTCCGACTATAGCTGTGGCGCGCGGGCAAAGCCAGCCACTGCGTGCAGTCACCTCACACATTCACCCGACTACTTGAGCTTGCGGTACTTGACCCGGTGCGGCTGGTCTGCCGCCGCGCCCAGGCGCGCCTTGCGATCAGCCTCGTAGTCCGAGTAATTGCCCTCGTGGAACACCACGTTGCCGTCGTCCTCGTAGGCCAGGATGTGCGTGGCGATGCGGTCCAGGAACCAGCGGTCGTGCGAGATCACCAGCGCGGCACCGGGGAAGGTCAGCAGCGCCTCTTCCAGGGCGCGCAGGGTTTCCACATCCAGATCGTTGGTGGGCTCGTCCAGCAGCAGCACGTTGGCGCCCTGCTTCAGCAGCTTGGCCAGGTGCAGGCGGTTGCGTTCGCCGCCGGACAGATCCCCGACGAACTTCTGCTGGTCGGCGCCCTTGAAGTTGAAGCGCCCCACGTAGGAGCGCGAATTCACCTCGTAGCCGCCGATGCGGATGACGTCCTGGCCGTCGGACACTTCCTGCCACACGGTCTTGCTGCCGTCCAGATCGTCCCGGGACTGGTCGACGTAGCCCAGCTGTACCGTTTCGCCCACCACAACCTCGCCGCCGTCGGGCTGCTCGGCACCCATCAGTATCCGAAACAGCGTGGACTTGCCCATACCGTTGGCGCCGATGATGCCGACGATACTGCCCTTGGGCACGGTAAAGCTGACCCGGTCGAACAGCAGCCGGTCGCCGTAGCGCTTGCGCAGGTCGCGCACCTCGATCACGCTGTCGCCCAGGCGCGGCCCGGGGGGGATGTAGATCTCGTTGGTCTCGTTGCGCTTTTGGAAGTCCTGCGACTGCAGTTCCTCGAAGCGCTGCAGGCGCGCCTTGCTCTTGGCCTGGCGGCCCTTGGGGTTGGCGCGCACCCACTCCAGCTCCGCTTTGATGGACTTCTGGTGGGAGGCCTCCTGGCGCTTTTCCTGCGCCAGGCGCTGCTCCTTGGCGTCCAGCCAGTCGGAATAGTTGCCCTGGTAGGGTATGCCGCGGCCGCGATCCAGTTCCAGGATCCAGCCGGCGGCGTTGTCCAGGAAATAGCGATCGTGGGTGATGGCCACCACGGTGCCGGGAAAATCGTGCAGGAAGCGCTCCAGCCAGCCCACGCTCTCGGCATCCAGGTGGTTGGTGGGCTCGTCCAGCAGCAGCATGTCGGGGCCGGACAGCAGCAGGCGGCACAGGGCCACGCGGCGCCGCTCGCCGCCCGACAGGGTGGTGACATCGGCATCCCACGGCGGCAGCCGCAGGGCGTCGGCGGCGACTTCCAGTCTGTGGTCCAGGTTGTGCGCGTCGGTGGCCTGGATAATGTCCTCCAGGCGGGCCTGCTCTTTGGCCAGCGCGTCAAAATCCGCATCCGGCTCAGCATAGGCCGCATAGACTGCGTCCAGCGCCGCCAGCGCATCGATCGCCTCCTGCACGCCCTGCGCCACGTTGCCGCGCACATCCTGGTCGGGGTCGAGCTGCGGCTCCTGCGGCAGGTAGCCGATGCGGATACCCGGCTGCGGGCGCGCCTCGCCCAGAATGTCGGTGTCCAGCCCCGCCATGATGCGCAGCAGCGTGGATTTACCGGAGCCGTTGAGGCCCAGCACGCCGATTTTCGCGCCCGGAAAGAACGACAGGGAGATATCTTCCAGGATGGTTTTCTTCGGCGGCACGACTTTGCCGACCCGGTTCATGGTGTAGACGTACTGGGCCATGGATGCACTTGCTCACAACGGTTGAATGAGGCGCGAAGTCTAGCAGAAACCGCGGGCCTCGCTCTATGTTGAAATGCTGGCACAGATAAAACCGGACCGCTCGCGCAGCGGGCACACGCGGCAGAAATTCACTTATCCCCACCGCGGCTTTGGGGTAAAATGCGCCCCCTTTGTACTATCCATCCGGAGCGGCCGGCGCCGTCCCGCCACACAGCCAGGGGAACTGCATGTTTGATCGCAACATGACCATCGAGGGATTCGACGATGAGATTTTCGCCGCCATCGGCCGGGAAGAGCGCCGCCAGGAAGAGCATATCGAGCTGATCGCCTCCGAGAACTACGCCAGCCCGCGGGTCATGCAGGCCCAGGGCACCGCGCTGACCAATAAATACGCCGAAGGCTACCCCGGCAGGCGCTACTACGGCGGCTGCGAGTTCGTGGATCGGGCCGAGGCGCTGGCGATCGAGCGGGTCAAGGCGCTGTTCGGCGCCGATTACGCCAACGTGCAGCCGCACTCCGGCTCCCAGGCGAATGCCGCCGTGTACATGGCCCTGTGTGAGCCGGGCGACACCGTGCTGGGCATGAGCCTGGCGGACGGCGGCCACCTCACCCACGGCGCCAAACCGAATTTTTCCGGCAAGCTGTACCGCGCGGTGCAGTACGGGCTGCACCGGGACACCGGCGAGGTGGACTACGAGCAGGTGCAGTCGCTGGCGCTGGAGCACCGGCCGAAAATGGTCGTGGCGGGCTTCTCCGCCTATTCCCGCGTCATGGACTGGGCCCGCTTCAGGGAGATTGCCGACAGCGTGGGCGCCTACCTGCTGGTGGACATGGCCCACGTGGCGGGCCTGGTGGCCGCGGGCATCTACCCCAACCCGGTGCCCCATGCCCACGTCGTCACCTCCACGACGCACAAAACCCTGCGCGGCCCGCGCGGCGGCGTGATCCTGGCCAAAGCCGATGAGGAACTGGAGAAAAAGTTCAACTCCGCGGTCTTCCCCGGCGGCCAGGGCGGCCCCCTGATGCACGTCATCGCCGCCAAGGCGGTGAGCTTCAAGGAGGCGCAGAGCCCGGAATTCGTGGCCTACCAGAAGCAGGTAGTGGCCAATGCCAGGGCCATGGCGCGCGCTTTTATCGAACGCGGCATCAACATTGTGTCCGGCGGCACCGACAACCACCTGATGTTGGTGGACCTGATCGGCAAACCCTACACCGGCAAGGACGCCGACGCCGCACTGGGCGCGGCCAATATCACCGTCAACAAGAACGCGGTACCCAACGACCCGCGCTCGCCCTTCATTACCTCCGGCCTGCGCGTCGGCACCCCGGCCATCACCACCCGCGGCTTTGGCGAGGCCGAGACCATCGAACTTACCGGGTGGATGTGCGACGTGCTCGAGGCGCTGGAAAACGGCGCCCAGGACCAGGTGATTGCCGAGGTCAGGGCGAAGGTGCTGGCGATCTGCAAGCGCTTCCCGGTATACGGCTGAGTAGCGGCGCATGCACTGCCCGTTCTGCGCCGCGGATGACACCAAGGTGATCGATTCGCGACTGGTTGCCGAGGGCGACCAGGTGCGCCGCCGGCGCGAATGCCTGAGCTGTGCCGAGCGTTTCACCACCTACGAGGCCGCCGAACTGGTGATGCCCCGGGTGATCAAGCAAAACGGCAACCGCGAACCCTTTGATGAGGAAAAGCTGCGCGCGGGTTTCCGGCGCGCGCTGCAAAAGCGCCCGGTGTCGGTGGAGGACATCGAGGCCGTAATCCACCAGATCAAGCACGCCCTGCGCGCCACCGGTGAACGGGAAGTCAGGTCCATGGTGGTGGGCGAACTGGTGATGGAGCAACTGAAAAAACTGGACCAGGTGGCCTACGTGCGCTTTGCCTCGGTGTACCGCAGCTTCCAGGATATCGCCGAGTTCCGCAGCGAGATCGAGCGCCTGGAGGCGGAGCCCTCAGCCCGCAAAGAGCCCGCCGCCAGCAAAGAGCCCTCAGCCCGCAAAGAGCCCTCAGCCCGCAAAGAGCCCTCAGCCCGCAAAAAACCCTCGTGACTGCCCCTGTCCCGGTCGAATTCGACACCCGCATGATGGCGCGCGCCGTGCAGCTGGCGCGCCGCGCCCGCTACAGCGCCATGCCCAATCCGCATGTGGGCTGTGTGCTGGCCCGCGACGAACAGGTCATCGGCGAAGGCTATACCCAGCCCGCCGGCGGCGAGCACGCCGAGATTCAGGCCCTGCGCGCGGCCGGTAATGCCGCGGGCGCCACCGCCTATGTCACCCTGGAGCCCTGCTCGCACCGCGGCAGGACCGGCCCCTGTGCCGACGCCCTGATCGCCGCCGGCGTGAGTCGCGTGGTGGCGGCGATGACCGATCCCAATCCCCAGGTAACAGGGCAGGGCCTGGCGCGACTGGCGGCGGCGGGCGCGATAGTGGAATGCGGCCTGCTCGAGGCAGAGGCGCGGCGCCTGATCCCGGGTTTCATCGCGCGCATGAGCCGCGGCCGCGGGCGGGTGCGGGCCAAGCTGGCCATGTCGCTGGACGGGCGCACTGCCATGGCTTCGGGCGAGAGCCAGTGGATCACCGGCCCCGCTGCGCGCGCCGATGGGCAGCGCCTGCGCGCCATGAGCTGCGCCATCGTGACTGGCAGCGGCACGGTGCTGGCCGATGACTGCGCACTGACCGTGCGCGCCGCTGAACTGGGTCTGGCGCCGGCTGCAGCGGCACTGGCCGCGCAGCGCCAGCCGTTGCGCGTGGTGCTGGATTCGCGCTTGCAAACCCCGCCGGATGCGCGGGTGCTGGCAGCGGGCGCCCCCACGCTGCTGTGTTATGCCGCGGACGGCAACGCCGCCCCGGCGCCCGCAGCGGACCACATCGAGTATCTGCCACTGCCGCGTGCCGCCGCGGCCCGGGGTCTGGACCTGGCGCTGCTTATGGAAGCGTTGGCGGCGCGGCAATGCAATGAAATTCTGGTAGAATCTGGACCCCGCCTGGCCGGTGCCCTGTTGCAGGCCGGGCTGCTGGACGCAATGATCATCTATATGGCGCCCGCACTGCTGGGCGATGCCGCCCGCCCGCTGTTGCACCTGCCGCTGGCGCGGATGGCCGACAAGGTGTCGCTGCAGGTGGAGGACGTGCGCCGGGTGGGACGGGACTGGCGCTTTACCGTCGCGCCCGCACAGGGGGCATGCAGCAGCGGCTGAAGGAGTTTTATGTTCACAGGCATTATCCAGGCCATCGGCGAAGTGGCCGCGCTGCAGGCCAGCGGCGGCGATCTGCGTCTGCGCATCAACACCGGCAGGCTGCCGCTGGACGACGTGGCCCCGGGCGATAGCATCTGCACCAACGGTGTGTGCCTGACGGTGATCGAGCTGCCCGGAGATGGCTACTGGGCCGATGTCTCCGTGGAAACCCTCAACTTCACCACTCTGGGCCAGCTCCGGCGCGGCGCGAAGGTCAATCTGGAAAAAGCCCTGACCCCGGCCAGCCGCCTCGGCGGGCACATTGTCAGCGGCCACGTGGACGGGGTCGGCGAGGTGCTGAGTCTGCACCGGGAGGCGCGCTCGGTGCGCTTCGTGCTGCGCGCGCCCACCTCGCTGGCCCGCTATATCGCCCACAAGGGCAGTATCTGCGTGGACGGCACCAGCCTCACGGTGAACGCGGTCGACGGCGCCCAGTTCGAACTCAATATCATTCCCCAGACCATGGCCGAGACCGTGTTTGGCCAGTACCGCAGCGGTTCGCGGGTGAACCTGGAGGTGGACGTGATCGCCCGCTATCTGGAGCGCCTGCTGCAGGGCGATGCCGCCGCTGAGCCGGGCTCCCCGCTCGCTGAGAGCGGCCTGTCTCGGGACACGCTGGCCGACAGCGGCTTTTTGCGCCGTTGAGCGCTCCTCAACCGGATCACACGTGCGCTATGTCCATGTCCGTCAACACCGTCGATGAACTGATCAGTGACATCCGCCAGGGCCGCATGGTAGTGCTGCTGGACGACGACGCCGACCGCGACAACGAGGGTGTGGTGATGGTGGCGGCCGAACACTGTGACGCCGGCCACGTCAACTTCATGGCGCGCCGGGCGCGCGGCCTGGTATGCCTGGCGCTTACCCGGGAGCGTTGTGTCCAGCTCGATTTACCCCCCATGGTGGGCGCTGACGCGCGCGGCGAGAAGACCAACTTCACCCTGTCCATCGAGGCCGCCGAAGGCATCGATACCGGCATTTCCGCCGCCGACCGCGCGCGCACCGTGCGCGCTGCGGTGGCGCCGCATGCCAAGCCCGCGGACATCGTGCAGCCGGGCCACATCTTCCCGCTGACCGCGCTGCCCGGCGGCGTGCTCACCCGCGCCGGCCACACCGAGGCGGCGTCGGACTACGCCCGCCTCGCCGGGCTGCTGCCCGCGGCGGTAATCGCCGACATCCTCACCCCGCAGGGCATGCTGGCGGATGGCCCGGCGCTGCGCGAGTTTGCCGATGAGCACCAGTTGAAGATCGGCACCATCGCGGATCTCATTCATTTTCGCATGGTGAACGAGCGCACCATCACCCGGCTGCGCGAGGGCGCCATCCAGACCGAGTACGGCGAGTTCCAGCTCACCGCCTACCTCGACCAGACCACCGGACAGGTGCATCTGGCGCTGTCGCGCGGCACCATCGAGGCGGACGTCCCCACTCTGGTGCGGGTGCATGTGCAGTCCATGCTGCGCGATCTGGTCACCTGCCGCCTGTCGCAGCAGCCCACCTGGAGTATCGGGCGCTGCCTGCGGGCGGTGGCGGAAAACGGTCGCGGCGTACTCGTACTGCTGGCCCGCGACGAAAGCCCGGAGCAATTGCTGGCCAGCATCGACATGGGGCTGGCAGATCACTTTCCCGGCTCCGCTATGACCCGCGACACCCACGCCACCGTGGGCCTGGGTTCGCAGATACTCAAGGACCTGGGCGTGGGAAAAATTCACCTGATGGGCGCGCCGATCAAGTACAATGCCATCTCGGGATTCGGCCTGGAAGTGCTGGAGTTCGTGGAACCCGGGCCCTGCATCGCGCAGTAAAAGAAGGAAGATGACGATGAGTGACATCAGGACGATCGAGGGCGATTTCACCGCGTGCAAGGGCAACTACGTACTGGTGGTGGGGCGCTGGAACAGCTTCGTGGTGGAGCATTTGCTGGCCGGGGCGCTGGACGCCCTGCGCCGCCACGGCGTGGACGACCAGCGTATTTCCATCGTGCGCGCCCCCGGCGCCTTCGAGATCCCGCTGGTGTGCAAGAAAGTGGCTGCGGCCGGCAGAGCCGATGCCATCATTGCGCTGGGCGCGGTGATTCGCGGCGGCACACCGCACTTTGAATACGTGGCCGGCGAGTGCACCAAGGGCCTGGCCATGGTCAGCATGGAGTACGGCGTGCCGGTGTCCTTCGGCGTACTGACCGTGGATACCATCGAACAGGCCGTGGAGCGCGCCGGCACCAAGGCCGGCAACAAGGGTGAAGAGGCGGCCATGTCCGCGCTGGAGATGGTCAGCCTGCTGGGAAAACTGGATAAAACCGCCCTCAAGTGAGAGAGTTCGCGTGAGCAAACCCGCCCGCAACCCCCTGGCTGCCGCGCGGCGCAAGGCCCGCCACTATGCGATGCAGGCGCTGTACCAGTGGTATATGGCCGGCGCCGCCGTGTCGGCTATCGAGGCCGAATTTCGCACCGACTACGATTTTGAGCACGTCGACCTGGCGTATTTCCAGGCGCTGTTGCACGGCGTGCCCGCCTGTGTCGATCAACTGGAAGAGCGCCTGGCTCCGCTGCTGGACCGTCAACTGGACGATCTGGACCCGATCGAGCGCACGCTGCTGCGCATGGGCGTGTTCGAGCTTGAGCAGCGTATCGACGTGCCCTACAAGGTGGTGATTAACGAACAGGTGGCGCTGGCCAAAAAATTTGGCGCAACGGCCAGTCACAAGTACATCAACGGCGTGCTGGATCGGGCCGCCCGGCAGTTGCGCAAGGTGGAGATCGACGCGGTATCGTGATGCCGCCCTCTGAATTTACCCTGATTTACCGCTACTTCTCCGCGCTGGGGCGCGGCGCCGCCGTGGATCTGTCCGTGGGCGACGACTGCGCCATCCTGCGCCTGGCGCCGGGCGAGCGCCTGGCCGCCTCGGTGGACACCGTGGTGGAGGGCGTGCATTTCCCCGCCGACAGCTTTCCCGAGGATATCGGCTATCGCGCCGTGGCGGTGGCGGCCAGCGACCTGGCGGCCGTGGGCGCCCGGCCCCTGGGGATGACGCTGGCGCTCACCCTGCCCGAAGCCGACGAGTTCTGGCTGCACAGCTTCAGCCAGGGCGTGGCCGCGGCGGTGAGTGAATACGAACTGCCGCTGGTGGGCGGTGACACCACCCGGGGCCCGCTCGCCGTCACTGTGCAGGTACTGGGCGCCCTGCCGGCGGACCGGGCGCTGTTGCGCGACGGTGCGCAGTCGGGTGATGCCGTGTACGTATCGGGCACCCTGGGGGATGCGGCCGCGGCGCTGGCTTTTCTCAATGGCACATGGCAGCCGCCGGCCGCTGCGGGCGAATACTTGCTGCAGCGCTTCCACCGCCCCCGGGCGCGTATCGCCCTGGGCCGCGAATTGCTGGAGCGGGGCGCGACTGCCGCCATCGATATTTCCGATGGGCTGCTGGCGGACGCCGGGCACATTGCCCGCGCCAGCGGCGTGAAAATTTGCATCGAACCCGATCGGCTGCCGCTGTCGCCCGCCCTGCGCACCGGTGTGACGCAGGCGGGTGTGTCGCGCGAACAGGTCCTGCGCTGGGCGCTGGCCGGCGGCGACGATTACGAGTTGTGTTTCTGTCTGCCACCGACACAGCCCGCGCCCGCCGACTGCACCTGCATCGGCCGTGTGGAGGATGGCAGCGGGTTGGACTGGGGTAACGACGCCGGCATTGACATTGACGCCGGTTACCAGCATTTTTGAAATCCGTGCGTTACCGTGCGATTGACTGACACCAAGGACCACGTGCCCGCTCCCGATACCACCCAGCCGTCGTCGCCGGTGCGACCTGCCCCGTGGCGCAGCCCCGCGCAGTTTCTGGCCTGCGGCTTTGGCGCCGGCCTGTCGCCAAAAGCCCCCGGCACCGTGGGTACCGCAGTGGCCGTGCCCCTGTACTGGCTGGCGGCCGACTGGGGCCTGCCGCTGTACAGCGTGTTCGTGGTCGGCGCGGCGCTGCTGGGCGTGTGGGTCTGCGGCGCGGCCAGTCGCCAACTGCGGGTGCACGATCACCCCGCCATCGTCTGGGACGAATTCGTGGGCTATTGGATCACGCTGTGGGCCATGCCGGTGGACTGGCTGTGGATGGCGGCCGGCTTCGTGGTCTTTCGCGTGTACGACATCGTCAAGCCGTGGCCGGTGAACCTGCTGGACAAGCGTGTGCAGGGCGGGCTGGGCATCATGATCGACGACATCCTGGCGGGCCTGATGGCCTGCGCCACGCTGCACCTGGCCGTGTACCTGGCCTAGAGCCGTTCGTCCTCGCGCCGTGCCGCGTAAAACTGCTATTATGTGCGCCCTTTTATCGACGGACAGCCTTTGGTGACAGCACGTTACGTAGAATCTTCCCGCCTTCCCACCGTCTGGGGCGAGTTTGAAATGCACGGCTTCGAAGATCTCGACTGCAACAAGGAACACGTGGTGCTGAGCATGGGCGAAGTGGGCGACGGCGAGCCGGTGCTGGCCAGAATCCATTCGGAATGCCTCACCGGCGACTCGCTGTTCAGCATGCGCTGCGATTGCGGCAACCAGTTGCAGGCCGCCATGAAAGCCATCGCCGAGGCGGGCCGCGGCGCTATTTTTTACCTGCGCCAGGAAGGTCGCGGCATCGGTCTGCTGAACAAGATACGCGCCTACAAACTGCAGGACGCCGGCGCCGACACCGTGGAGGCCAATGAGCAACTCGGTTTCGGCGCCGATATGCGCGACTACAGCGTGCTGGGCCCGATGGTGAAGCACCTGGGAATCAAGTCAGTGCGGCTGATGACCAACAACCCGCGCAAGGTGAGCGCCCTGGAAGAGCACGGCGTTACCGTGGTGGAGCGCATCGCCCTGCACACCGGCAGAAACCCGCACAACGAAAAATACCTGCGCACCAAGGCGGGCAAACTGGGCCATATGTTCGAGGGGCAGGAGCAGGAGCATCAGTAGGGACAGCGCGAATACTCAGTGATCGCGCTCTACAATGTAGCGCGCCAGTTGGCGCAGGTGGTCTGCCGTCGTAGCAAAATCCGCCAGGGCTGCCAGCGCTGTTTCCAGCAGCCGTTGTGCCTCTGCTTTGGCACCGTCCAGGCCCAGCAATTTGACATAGGTGGGCTTGTTGGCCTGTCCGTCCTTGCCCCGGGTTTTGCCCAGTGTGCCGGTATCGCCCTCGACGTCCAGGATGTCGTCCACCACCTGAAAGGCCAGGCCAATGTGCCTGCCGTAGGCATCCAGCGCTTCCAGTTGGCTTTGGCTGCCGCCGGCGGCGACGCCCCCCAGCGCCAGTGCGGCGCGGATCAAGGCAGCAGTTTTCAGGCCGTGCATGGCCTGCAGATGCGCCAGGTCCAGCTCTGAATCCGTGGCGCGTATATCCATAAACTGCCCGCCCACCATGCCGTGCAGCCCCGCCGCTGTGCTGAGCACACGGATCATCTTCAGCTTTTGGTGATCATCCAGTCCGGGTGCGTCGCTGATAATCTCGAACGCCCTGGCCTGCAGGCCGTCGCCCACCAGTACGGCCGTGGCCTCGTCGAAAGCCTTGTGCAGGCTGGGGCGGCCGCGGCGCAGGTCGTCATCGTCCATGGCCGGCAGGTCGTCGTGAACCAGGGAATAGGTGTGCACCAGCTCCAGCGCCGTGGCCGGCGCCGTGGCCAGTGCCAGGTCCGTCGTGCCCAGCGCATGCGCCGCGGCCCAGCACAGCAGCGGACGGATACGCTTGCCGCCATGCGCGAGCGAGTAGTTGGCCGCTGCTGTGAGTGCCGCCAGGGACGGCATCGCAGCGGGGTAGTGCGGCGCGCCGCGACCAGTAGCGCCGGTGCAACTGGCAATGGCGAGCGAAGCAGACAGGCGGCGCTGGCATTCTCCGACGAAATCGGCCAGTTCGGGATTCAAAACGGTATTCCCTCCTGGTCGTCTCCGTCATCCTCTTCCAGGAAATCGCTGACCCGCGGCTCGCCGTTTTCTTCCATGAGCAGCATTACCTTCTGTTCCGCCTGGGTCAATTGCTCCCGCGCCTGGCGGATCAGCAGCACGCCCTTTTCAAAGGTCTCCAGCGCCTCCTCCAGCGGTGTCTCCTCGTCTTCCAGCTTTTCCACCAACGCTTCGATGGATTGCATGGTGGTGTGGAAATCCGGCACTTTTTTGGTCCGGCTTCCTTTCTTTGCGGCGCTCATGGGGCGACCTCCAGCAACGTGGCGACGGCGCAGCACGGGGCGGCGCCGATGAGTGTGGAGCAGATGGTAGACGAATTCAGTCCGGGGATGAAGCCGGGGCATCGCGCGGTAGCGGTGCTGTGACAGCTCCTGAAACGGCGTATGGTAAATTAGCCATATTTTGACTACCATCATTCCATGCGCGAACCTGACTTCGAGTGGGATGAAGTAAAAAACGCCGCGAATGTGCGAAAACACGGGGTTTCATTTTACGCAGCCCAGCATGCCTTTCTCGATCCCGATCGTGTAATTGCCAAAGACCTGACCCATAGCCAGGAAGAGAAACGATATTACTGTTTTGGGGTCAACCGAGAGGGCAGTGGCATCCTTGCAGTCAGATTCATGTACCGCTCCGGCCGCATCCGAATCATCGGTGCGGGATATTGGCGCAAAGGTAAGCAAGTCTATGAACAAGCAAATTCAGTATAGCGATGAACCAATTGGTGACATCGAGCTGGTGTCAGATTTTTTGCCGTCACCTGATGAACTGGCGCTGAAGAATGAGCAAACGAAAATCACTATCTCATTGAGTTCAGAGAGTGTCGCTTATTTTAAAGAGGCGGCAAAAAAGCACCATATGCAGTATCAAAAAATGATCAGGCAATTACTCGACGAGTACGTGGCGCAGCAAAAAAGGCGCTGACGAACTCTGTTCATTCGGTCAATTGGTTTCGCACGTGAGACGTGGCTTGTTCGTAAGACACTACCCCGGCAGCGAATTACGTCAGGCATCACGCTGGAGCAATCCATCCACCGCCATGCCATAGTCACAGTTTTCGCCCTGCCAGTTGGGGGTACAGGTTGTCGTCGTCACTGTGGGTGCCTGACACCGCAGAGCGCTGGCGGACGTTTCCGCGGAAATGTGTGGGAACTGCGGGTAGAGACTTTCCGCCAGTATATTGCCCGCCGGGGTGGAAAATACCAGCTCCGGCTCGTGGCCCGCACCGCGGCAGCCCTTCACAGCGATAGTGAAACCATCCTGGTGTAGTAGTCGATGGTGGTAGCGGCACAGAGTGACGAGGTTGTCCAGGCGGGTTTCGCCGCCATCGGCCCAGTGCCGGATATGGTGGGCGTCGACATAGCGCGATTCACAACAGCCAGGAAAGCGGCACGTGGTGTCCCTCTGCGCCAGGGCGCGGCGTATGGCGGCCGGTACCGTGCGCGAGCGACGCCCGATACTGAGCGGGTTGCCGGCCTCGTCCTCCAGGACCGTGACCAGGCTGGCATCGCAGCCCAGCCGCCGCGCGGTAGCGGGACTGAGCCACTGCCCGTGTTCCAGGTGACAGCGCTGCCGCGCCGTTTGCAGTGCCTCCTGTTGCCGGCGCAGGGTATCGATGTCCACATGCAACACTATCTGGCAGCGCTCGCTACCCGTGAGGGACTGCAGCGCCGGGGCGCCGTCGACCGGCGCGCCATGGGAGGCGGAACCGGCGGTGGCCAGGAAGTGTTCTGTTATGGCAATCAGCGCATCGGCGCGGCTATGTTCCAGCAATTCCTGAAATCCCCCACTGTGGCCCTGTTCCTGGATTTGCTCGCGCGCAACCGTCTGTGAAAACGTCTCCGCGGAGATTTCGCCGGATGATTCCCCGGCCCGGGCCTGCAGGGTTTCGCGCTGGCGCTCTTCCTGTATCGGCTTCACCACCGCCTCCAGCGCCTGGACGACCTGTTCGCCAGCTTCCGGCGAGAGCCTGGCGTGGATGATCCACATGCCGTCGTCGTCGCGGTAGTACACCAGCTTGCGCTGCGCATGCTGGTCGCACTCGGTGTTCCCGCCCATACGCGTCTGCACCTGCTCATAGCGACGCACCAGCTTTTCCATATGGCTTGCCGTGCCGTGTGTGGCTATCATCAGCAGGTAATCCTCGTTTTCCGGCGTAGCCACCCGCGTCATCGCGCGCACCTTGGAATAGCTGAGCGCGCCGCTGGCAAAAGCCGCGTCGATCAACGGCAGCTGTTGCAGGCAGTGGGCCACGCGCACCTTCTCGCGCGCCGCCCCCAGGGCAATGCCGCACTGCCAGTTCAGCCAGTGTGCGCAGGAGCGCACCGTGCCGCCGCCGCTCCAGCCCTTGCGCTCGTCGAATTCCGCGATGAGCTGCAGCAGGCGGTGGTTGGCGGCGTTGATCTGGCCGGCGAGGAGGGTGATCTGGTCCGCAAGTTGGTCGGTGTTTGTCTGATGCTTGGGAGTGGGGAAGGAGAGGATGGCGTTCATTGCGTATTCCTGCGAAGCTGAAC
>JAGRIH010000045.1 GCA_020443345.1 Halioglobus sp. | reverse complement strand
TCCCCATGTGAGAGTAGGTCATCGCCAGGCTTCCAATACGCCAAAGGGCCACCCGACTGGGTGGCCCTTTTGCGTATCGGATGCGAGCATTCTCAGTCCTCTGTCCTCTGCATTCGCAGGCGTCTACAGCCAAACCCCCACCCGCCCAGTTGCAAGTGGGGGTTTTTGTCGGAGCTACCGTCCCACGCAGGTATAAGAAAAACCGTGCCGTTCCATCAAGCTGCGCTCGTAGACATTGCGCAGGTCGACAAACACGTTGCCGTTCATCTGCGACCTGATGTGCGCAAGATCCAGGCCGCGGTACTGGTTCCATTCCGTCATCAGCACCACGGCATCGGCACCGCTGACGGCTTCGTCAATGGATGTGGCGTAGTGGGTAATGGCGGGCAGGTGGTGTCTGGCCTCTTCCATGCCGGCCGGGTCGTGGGCGCGCAGCAGGGCGCCGCGGTCCGCCAGGGCAGGTAGAATGGCCAGAGAGGGGGCCTCGCGCATGTCGTCGGTTTCGGGCTTGAAGGTCAGACCCAGTATCGCGATAGTCTTGTCCGCGACAGAGCCGCCCAGGGCGTCCCTGATCTTGCTCACCATCCGTGCCTTTTGGGAGGCGTTTACTTCCACCACGCTCTCTACGATGCGACTGGATACCCCGTGTTCCTGGGCCATGCGAATCAAGGCCACCGTATCCTTGGGGAAGCACGAGCCGCCGTACCCGGGCCCCGCGTGCAGAAACTTGCGGCCGATGCGGCCGTCCAGCCCCATGCCGCGGGCCACTGCATGCACATCGGCGCCGGTTTTTTCGCACAACTGGGAGATTTCGTTGATAAAACTGATCTTGGTGGCCAGGAAGGCGTTGGCAGCGTACTTGGTGATCTCGGCGCTTTCCAGATTGGTGACCAAAATGGGTGCCTCAATCAGGTTGAGAGGCCGATACAGTTCCCGCAGCAGCGCTTCCGCCCGGGGCGATTCCACGCCCAGTATTACCCGGTCCGGCCGCATGAAATCGGAGATCGCGGAGCCCTCGCGCAAAAACTCGGGATTGGATGCCACGTCGAACTCGGCATCCGGGTTGGCTTTGTGGATAACCCGTTGAACCTCCCGCGCGGTGCCGACGGGTACCGTGCTCTTGTCGACAATGACGGTATACCCGCACAGGTGGGCGGCAACTTCTTCCGCCGCGGCGTAGACGTACTTGAGGTCGGCATAGCCATCGCCGCGGCGCGTGGGGGTGCCCACCGCAATGAAAACCAGATCCGCTGTTCCGATGGCATGTGCCAGGTCGGTACTGAATGTCAGCCGGCCCGCACTGGCGTTGCGCTCCACCAGTTCGTCGAGTCCCGGCTCGTAAATGGGAATCGAGCCGCGCTGCAAGGCGGCAATTTTTTCTGCGTCCTTGTCGACGCAACAGACCAGCGCACCGAATTCGGCAAAGCAGGCGCCGGACACCAGGCCGACATAACCTGCGCCGATCATCACGACTTGCATTGCTTGTCTCCAATTGTATCCATATATTGCCTGTACCAGGCCACGAAATTGTCTATACCTGTTTGCACCGGGGTCTGCGGCCTGTAATCGACGGCTGCTACCAGGTCATCGATGTCTGCGTATGTCGCGATCACGTCGCCGGGCTGCATGGGCAGCAGCTCCCGTTTGGCGGTTTTACCGAGAGATTTCTCGAGAGCATCGATAAAGTCCGTCAACTTCACCGGATTGCTGTTGCCGATATTGAACAGGCGATAGGGCGCGCAACTGGTGGCGGGATCCGGCGCGGCGCCGTCCCAGTCGGGATTGGCGCAGGCGGTGTTGTCCATCACCCGCACCACGCCTTCGGCGATGTCGTCGATATAGGTGAAATCCCGCTGCATCTGCCCGTTGTTAAACACCTTGATGGGCTCGCCGGCGAGAATCGCCCTGGTAAACAGGAACAAGGCCATGTCGGGGCGCCCCCAGGGGCCGTAAACAGTGAAAAAGCGCAGGCCGGTGGTGGGCAGGCCAAACAGGTGCGAGTAGGTGTGGGCCATCAGCTCGTTGGATTTTTTGCTTGCCGCGTACAGGGAAATCGGGTGGTCGACGTTGTCGTGTACTGAAAAGGGCATAGCGCTGTTCATGCCGTAGACCGAACTGCTGCTGGCGTAGACCAGATGGCCGATGCGATGGCGGCGGCAGCATTCCAGAACGTTGGCAAAGCCCACTATATTGCTGTCGATATAAGCCCGTGGGTTCTCCAGCGAGTAGCGCACGCCGGCCTGAGCGGCGAGATTGATCACGGTGTCAAAGCCGTGCTCTTCAAAAAGCGCTTCCAGAGTAGAGAGATCACACAGGTCTGCTCTGGCGAAGGTGAAGCCAGCCCGGTTTTCGATCTGCGCCAGCCGGGCCAGTTTCAGGTCGACGTCGTAGTAGTCGTTCAGGTTGTCCAACCCGACGACGCGATCTCCCCGTGCCAGCAGTTGTCGGGAAACGTGTAGTCCGATGAAACCGGCGGCGCCGGTAACCAGTACATTCATAACAGGACCAGTGTTGGTGCAAAAGCGCCGTGATGATACTGTCGTTGCGCGCCAAAGCCCAGTCGAATGAGGCGGTTTTGCGCCACCGGTCACATCTGGCACGTGGCGCAGCCTGCAACTTGCCCGGCGGGCGGCTGGGCACCCGCCCGCCGATCGTGGTATCAATCTGCGTGAGGGTGTCGATACGGATCGCCGCACTGCGCAGGCTGCGCCGGAAAAACAGCTAGCGCCACTGCGGACGAATCAACTATCCTTGTTGCTCGGCCCCGGCAAGCTTGGAGGGTGGCATATGCTGTCAATTAATCCAGTGAAACGCGTTTTCTCGGTCGCTGCAGTGCTCCTTGTCACGGCATGCGCCGCTAGTACGTCTCCACCGCAGGAAACCCACGATGGTCTGGTGCGGATTTCAAGCAAAAAAGTTGACCAAGTCTACCAAAGGCCCGGCGCCCGGTTTGACGGTTACGCCCAGTACGGGCTGGCACCCTGCGAGGTGGCGTTTCGCAGGAACTGGATGCGCGACCAGAACAGCGACCGCATGGACCTCAACAATCGGGTGACGCAGGAAGATGTCGACAGGATCAAGGACAGACTGAGCGCCGATTGTGACAAGTACTTCCGGCAGGCCCTGCTGGCCAGCCCCGCCTATCCACTGACCGACCAGTTTGATCGCGGCGAAAACGTGCTGGTATTGCGGCCGGCCATTATCAATCTCGATATCAACGCGCCAGACGTCCGCTCCACCGGGATGAGCCGAAGCTATACCACCAGTGCCGGGGAAATGACCCTGGTGCTGGAGGCGGTGGATGGCACCACAGGCGATACCATCGCGCGCGTCGTGGACCGTCATCGCGCGATGGATACCGGCCACCTGACGTGGACCAACGCGGTGACCAACAAGGCGGAGGCGGACCGCACATTGCTGCGCTGGGCCGATCAGTTGCGCAGTGCCCTGGACGAACTGACTCGGGACTAGCCCGAAGACCGGGCAGCGCATGCGGCGAGCGGCTCCGGGCGTCCGGTATGCCGAGGCTCTACCCGCTGTGTGTCGCTGGTGTCTGTCTGGCGCTGTTGTGCTGCGCGGCACGTACGGCGCCCAATGGCGGCCACCCGTCGCCGCTGGCGGCAGACGCACTGGTGCAGGAGTCGCGCTATGCGCGCACCGTTCGCGCATTGCGCGGTGCGCCACCAGCACAACTGGCGGATTTTGCCCTTATCGCGCTGGGGGAACTGGCCGAGGTGTACATGGCCGAAGCAGACCTCGCGCGCCGGGAAGCCGTCGTGCCGGACGCCGATGCGAAGCTCGCCGGCTGGTCTCGAGCCGTGGATCGCTATGCGGACCAGTTGATGGTAATGATGGACGGTATCGAACGCGGCCAGCCCGTGCAGCTTTCCCTCCTGCGCGAGGGCGGTGTCAGCCTCACGGCTGTCGGGCGAGCGGTGCTGTTGGGTCACCCGCGGCCAGAGCAGCAGGCGGCGTACGAGCAGCGGGTGCTGATGGCGTATTGCGCACGCCATACGTGTGCGGACGCTGCGTCTGACAAGACGTCTGGCGCACCGATCCCCGTAGCGCCCGCGCCGGCGCGCCCGGACTGGACGTTCTCAAACAATGGCGCGCAATGCGCGCGCGGCGGCATCGCAGTGCGCTTTGCGCATACCGCTGCCCTGCCGCGCTACCGCGCCATCTGTGCGCAGTTGCTGCGCGAAGCACATGCTCTGGCCGATGACATGATCTGGCAGCGCAGGCAAGGCGTCGTTATCCAGTGGGATGCGCTGGCTATCCGCTCGACACCCCGGCCCACGCAACAACTCGTGCAACTCAACACCCGCGGCGATGCCATACTGGGTGCGCTGCCCCTGCTCAACACTAGCCCCGCCCTGCTGCGGGACCTCGTCCCCTGGTTGCGGTCGCGCGCCGCCGGCGAGGCGCTCTCGCGCGTTGAACTGGATGCCGCGCGCTATGGTTGGGAAACTGCCGAGCAGGGGGAAACGCCGGCCATAAAACCGGACATTTATTGAAATCCAGGTGATCCGGGTGAGGATTTACGCCCCGAAAGGCGTTATCCTTTCGCCCTCTGTGCTGCATCCGATCACCAGTTTACCCGATGATAGAGATACTCAAAGTTCACACGTCCGAACTGAAGCTGGGAATGTTCGTCTCCAACCTGGATCGCCCCTGGCTGGACACGCCTTTTTCCCTGCAGGGCTTTCGCATCGAATCCACCGGTGATATCGAGCGCATCCAGCGCTATTGCCAGTTCGTGTACATCGATTTTAAGAAAAGTGCGATAGAGGAACCGCAGGTGGCGCGCGAGGCCAACCGGCGCCCGCGCCGCACCAAGCAGCAGATTTTTCACGATCGCCACCTGAAAACCTACGCCGACAGTGCCGGCTGGACCGAGGAGTATCCCCAGGCCAAGGCCGCGGTACGGGAACTGTCCCAGGGGGTTGACAGCATTTTTGACAGCGTCACCAGGGGCGGTCCGCTGGATGTGATCAAAGTCAAGAAATCCGTGGATCCCATGATCGACAGCATTACGCGCAACCCCGATGCCTGTATGTGGCTGGCGCGCATGAAGCAGGAGGATCAGTACACCTACCGCCACTCCCTGGGCGCGTCCATCTGGGCCGTGGCCCTGGGGCGCCAGTTGGGCCTGCCGCGCTCTGACCTGCGGTCGCTGGCGGTTGGCGGCCTGCTGTTCGATGTGGGAAAACTGCGGGTGGACCGGCGACTGCTGCAAGCCTCCCGGGCACTGAGCGATGACGAGTTCCAGCAGGTACAAGACCATGTGCGCCTGGGCGTTACAATGATCCAGGACAGCGGCCTGATGAACTCGGATGTCGTGGATATGGCGGCTTATCACCACGAGCGCCACGATGGCTCCGGCTACCCCAACGGGCTCAGCGGGGACGCCATTCCCGTTTTCGCGCGAATCGCGGCCATTGTGGACTGTTACGATGCCATTACCAGCCATCGCAGCTATGCCCGGGCGATACCGCCCTCGACGGCCATCAAGATGCTGTATGAGTGGAAGGATGTCGATTTCCAGGGTGAACTGGTCGAGGAGTTCATCCAGGCGGTGGGCATCTACCCGGCGGGCTCCCTGGTGGAATTGTCCTCCGGTGAAGTAGCGGTCGTCGTAGCGGAATATCGTACGCGCCGCCTGCGCCCCCAGGTGATGGTACTGCTCGATGCCGACAAGCAGCCGCTGACCCATGTCAGGCAACTGGACCTGCTGCAGTGCACGCATACCGACGACGGTGAGCGACTGGAAATCGTCAGCAGCCTGGAACCGGAAGCCTATGGTATCGATCTGACCGGCATCCAGCTTTGAGCGGTGAATCGTTGTGCATGACGTTCCCCACATAGATCGCGCGGGTTTTGTGCAGGCCCTGGGCGCTGCTGTTGCGGCCGCTGCACGGGGCACCACCCACCTGGGCCTGATGCTGATCGATATTGCCAATCTCTCCAGAATCAACCGCTACCACGGCTACCGTACCGGCGATCTGGTTCTGGCGACGGTGCACGGACAACTGCTCGGCATCAGCAAGCTGCCCGATACCGTGTACCGCGTAGGCGATCACCGCTTTGCCTTTATTTTGCCGGATCTGGGCAATCCGGCATTTATCGCCCTGGCGATGAACCGGGTGCGGCGCGTTCTGGAACAGGAGCTGTGTGTCGGTTCGCAGTTGGTGGCGCCGGCCATAACAGTGGGACTGGCGGTCAATCGCGAGGGCCGCCGCGATGCCATGACCACGCTGTCGCGTGCGGAATCCTCCCTGGCCGCGGTCAAACTCGGCGGCACTCCGGGTCTGGACGACCTCATGGGAGAGGAGGAGCCCGCCAACACCAACTTTCACCTGGAACAGCGCTTTGCCGAAGCGCTGCAGGACAACGATTTCGAGCTGTACTTCCAGCCAAAAATCGACCTGGGCACAGGGCGGGTGGACGGCGCCGAAGCCCTCCTGCGCTGGCTGCCCCAGGATCATGCGCCGGTGTCTCCGGAGACTGTGGTGGAACTGGCCGAAGCGGCCGGCCGCGCCTATGACCTCACCAAGTGGGTGGTGCACAGTGCGCTGCGCCAGTTGCGGCGGTGGCAGTCATCCCTGGATATCACAGTGGCGATCAATATCCAGGCGGGGCTGGCCGGTAATCAGGACCTGCCCTCACTGCTGCACGACGCCATGGCCATCTGGGGTGTCGAGCCGGCCCGGGTAACGGTCGAGATTACCGAGAGCGCCATTATCGAGGACAAGGAGTCCGGGTTTGACAACCTGGTCAAATTGCGCGATCAGGGCATCAATCTGGCCATCGACGACTTTGGCACGGGTTACTCTTCGCTGTCCTATTTCAAGCAGATACCCGCGGCGGAGTTGAAGATCGACAAGTCCTTTGTCAGTAGCATGACCGAGGATGACCAGGACCTGGAACTGGTTAAAATCATGATTACCATCGCCCATCGCTTTGGCCTGCGGGTGGTCGCCGAGGGCGTCGAGGACCGCGCGAGCCTGGACCTCCTGCGTGAACTGGGCTGTGACTGCGCCCAGGGCTACTATTTCACACCGCCGCTGCCCCGGGACGAATTCGAGGCGTGGGTGCGTGCCTGGTCCGGGCTGCCAGCGTCGGACTGAGTCACTCATTGAGCGCGGCGGCGGGTCGAGCGCGCTCAGCTTCTGAATTTTTTTACCGCGCTGAGCAACTGGCGGCAGGTGATCTGTCCGATCAGTCGGCCATTCTCCACCACCGGGCGCCGCCGCTTGTTCTTCAGCAGCATATCCTGGGCCACGTCGACGATGTCTTCATCGGGGTGGGCCACCACCAGGTTGTCGCGGGCCATATACTCCTGCACCTGGCCGATCCCGCTCTCGTTGTAGGTCGCGCCCAGCACGGCTCGCAGACAATCCAGCTCCGACAGAATGCCGACCAGATTGCCCTCGTCATCCACCACGCAAACGCCGGAGATCTTGTTGTCGATAATGACCTGCATGGCATCCAGCAGGCTGTCCCGGGCCTGCACTTTCACCGGATTGTGCAGCATGTAGTCCCTGAGGTTGACCGATCGCAGCATGACATTCTCCCTACCCGCCAAGGGGATTTTCTTAGAGTATAGACCGTATATACGCCATGAGCGGCTGTGGCACCGTGCCCAGCAACAGTATGATGACGATAAGCGCCCCGGACAGCACGCGCACCGCCAAGCCGTCGGCTGGCGCCGCTTGCGAGACCTGCTGCTCCGGCTTGCGGCTCATGTAGTAAATTACCCGCATGTAGTAGTAAATCCCGATGGCGCTGCCCACGATCAGGGCGCCGAGCAGTACCCAGTTCGACCCGTCCACTGCCGCTACCACGAGATAGAACTTGGCGATAAAGCCCGCGGTCAGCGGCACGCCCACCAGCGACAGCAGCGCCACCAGCAGCAGACAGGCCAGCAGCGGCTGGCGCCAGAACAGGCCGCTGACATGCTGCAACTGCACGTCTTCGCGCTCCACCTGCCGGGCACTGACCAGGGTCAGCAGGCCAAAGGCGGCGATGATGGTGGCGATGTAGGCGATCAGGTAATAGGCCGCGGCCTCCACGGCGAGGCCGCGGTTGTCGCGTTCGATGCAGACCATGAAGACCAGCAGCAGGTAGCCCATATGGGCGATCGACGAATAGGCCAGCATGCGCTTGATATTGGTCTGCAGCAGGGCCAGCAGATTGCCCGCCAGCATGCTGAGAATGGCGATGAGGCCGGTGAGTTCCACCAGGATACGGTAGCGGAACAAGTCGGCGTCCAGGAACAGGCGCAGCAGCACCAGAAACACGGCGGCCTTTGACACCGAGGCCAGGAAGCCGGTAACCGGGGCGGGCGCGCCGTGGTAGACATCCGGTGTCCACAGGTGGAAAGGTACCAGGGAAAATTTGAAGCCCAGGCCGGCGAATACCATGGCGCCGGCCAGCAGCAGCATCGGGCGGCCCGTGGCGGTAGCGGTCAGTTGCTCCCCCAGTGCGTCGAACGCCAGTGTGCCGGTGGCGGCGTAGAGCAGGGCGAAACCAAACAGGGTGGTGGCCGATGCGGTGCCGGACAGCACCAGATACTTGATAGCCGCTTCCAGCGGCAGTATGGATTTGTTGGGGTAGGCGATCAGGGCGTACAGCGACACCGACAGCAGTTCCAGCCCCAGCACCAGGGAGGCTACATGGTTTGCACTGACCAGTACGCAGGCGCCCAGGGTGCTCAGTACCAGCAGCAGGAAGTACTCCTCGGGTTCGTCGCCGTGATAGCTGATGTAATCCCCCGACAGCAGCACCGTCACCGCGGCGGCGAGGCAGAACACGGCGCAAAACAGTAGCGCAAAGGCGTCCATCACCAGCAGCGGCGTGACCTGCCGCGGCGCCTGCTCCACTGCGCTCGCGCACGACAGCGCCGCCAGAACGAGCGTGAGGGTCGCCAGTGCCGCGCTGCGGTTTACGCCGCGGACAAAGGCAATTTGCAGCATCAGCAGGACGGCGCCGCCGGACAGCACCAGCAGCGGCAGCAGCGCCTGGAAATCCGCCGCGTTCACGGGGCGCTCCCGGCGGCGGCCAGCGGGGCGGCGGGCGGCTGTAGCGCGCTGTCGTGCAGGCCATCGAGCACCGGCTGGGCCAGGTCCAGCGCGGGCTGCGGGTACAGGCCCAGCCACAGCAGGGCGATCATCATCAGGCCCATGGCGAGCATCTCGCGCACCCCGAAATCCGCCATCTGGCGGCGTTCATCGGGGGCGCCCTGGAAGGTCTGCTGCAGCAACCACAGGGCGTAGATGACAGCGGTGATCAGCCCCAGCGCCGCGGCGGCGGCGAACCACGGCTGTACTGCGAACAGTCCCGCCAGCACCAGGAACTCGGCCACGAAGCCCCCCAGCCCGGGCAGGCCCAGGGAGGCCAGGACAAAGAACATGGTGGCCGCGCCCATGCGCGGCGCCTGGTGCCACAGCCCGCCCATGGCGCGCATATCGCGCGTGTGCAGGCGCTGCTGCAGCGCGCCGGCCACCATGAACAGGGCCGCCGTACTGAGGCCGTGCGCCAACATCTGCACCACCGCGCCCTGTAGCGCCAGGTGGTTCCAGGCGTACAGGCCCAGCAGCACAAAGCCCATGTGGCTGACGCTGCTGTAGGCCACCAGGCGTTTGCAGTCCGTCTGCGCAAAGGCCAGCAGCGCGCCGTACAGTATCCCGGCCACTCCCAGGCTCATGGCCACTGGCGCGAAAGTCGCCGACGCCTCGGGAAACAGTGGAATACAGAACCGCAACAGCCCGTAGGCGCCAGTCTTGAGCAGGATTCCGGCCAGCAGCACGCTGCCCGCGGTGGGCGCTTGGGTATGGGCATCGGGCAGCCAGGTATGCAGGGGAAAGGCGGGTAGTTTCACCGTGAAGGCGAGGAAGAAGCCGAGCATGGCAAACCAGGCCAGGCGGGGGTCCAGTTCCAGGCCCAGCAGGTCGAGGTAACTGAAGCTGACACCGTTGCCGGCGCTCGCGCCGCGCCATGCCAGCAGCACGATGGCCAGCAGCATGAGCAGACCCGAGGCCTGGGTAAAGATGAAGAACTTCATCGCCGCATAGGCGCGGTTTTCGTGTCCCCAGACTGCGATCAACAGGTACATGGGCAGCAGCATGAGCTCCCAGAACAGGAAGAACAGAAACAGATCCAGGGCCAGGAAGACACCGCAAACCCCCGCCAGTGTCCACAGCAGGTTGGCCTGGAACAGACCCGGCTTGAAGTCGATTTCAGTCCAGGACGAGGCGATGGCTATCAGGCCCAGCAACAGGGTCAGCGCCAGCAGCAGCAGGCTCAAGCCGTCCATGCCGAACTCCAGCGCGATGCCGAAACGGGGAATCCAGTCCAGCTTCAGATACAGCGGCCAACTCGGCGCCTGTCGCGGATCGGATGCCAGCGCCAGGCTGCCCGCCGGCAGCTCCACTGCCATGTAATACAGCAGGGCGAGTGCGCCGATCACCGTGGCCAGCGCCACCCAGCGCGGCAGCTCGTCGCTGGCGCGCTGCGCCAGCCACGCCAGCGCGCCGCCGGCCAGCAGCACGAGAATCAGCGCCGGCATGCTCACGCGGCGTGCCTCAGCACGGCGGCCAGCAGCAGGATCAAACCCAGCACCATGCTCGTGGCGTACCAGCGCAACTGGCCGCTCTGCAGCGCCGCCAGGCCGCGATGTCCCCAGTGCGCGGCGGCAATCACCGCGTTGTAGGCCAAGTCGACCGGCTCCTTGCGCCACCAGTGGCACAGCCCGGTGAAGGGCCGCACCAGCAGTGCGTCATACAGTGCGTCCACGCGCCAGCCCTGTTGCCACAGCGCCTGCAGTGCCCTGCCCACGGGGCTTGCCAGCAGCGCGGCGATGGAGACCTGGCGCCCCAGGAACAGCAGGTAGGCCACGGCCAGCCCCAGCAGCGGCACGCCGATGCCCAGGTATTCCACCGCGTGGTTCACTACAGCGTGATCGCGCGCGGGAAATACCCCCGCCAGTGGCAGGGCGAAGAAACCGCCCACCAGGGACAGGGCGCACAAGGTGCCCAGCGGCAGCGCCATTTTCCAGCCGGGCCGGCGGTCGGGCTCGGTGTGGGCCCGGCCGAAAAACACCGTGAACACCAGGCGGAAGCTGTAGATCCCGGTCAGCAGCGCGCCCAGAAGGCCCCCCGCCCACAGCCAGTGGCCGCTGCCGGGCATGTCCCAGACGGCGCGCAAAATGGCCTCCTTGCTGTAAAAGCCCGCGGTAAAGGGCAGGGCGGCCAGGGCGGCAGAGCCGATGACGAAACTCCAGAAGGCCACCGGCAGCCGGGTGCGCAGGCCGCCCATGCGAAAAATGTCGTGTTCGTGGTGCAGGCAGTGGATCACCGCGCCGGCCGCCAGAAACAGCAGGGCCTTGAAAAAGGCGTGGGTCATCAGGTGAAAGATGCCGGAGGCGAAGGCGCCCGCGCCCAGCGCCAGGAACATATAGCCGATCTGGCTGATGGTGGACCACGCCAGGATGCGCTTGATATCGTTCTGCGCCAGCGCAGTAGTCGCCGCCAAGAGCAGGGTCAGCAGGCCGATCCACGCCACCGCCTCCAGGGTGGGCGGGGCGAGGAGGAAGAGCTGGTAGTGGCGGGCGATCAGGTAGACGCCGGCGGTGACCATGGTGGCGGCGTGGATCAAAGCGCTGACTGGCGTGGGGCCGGCCATGGCGTCGGGCAGCCAGGTGTGCAGCGGCAGTTGCGCCGACTTGCCCAGCGCCCCGCCCAGCAGCAGGGCCGTGGCCACGATGGGCAGCGTATCCCCCACCTGCCACTGTGCGCTGGCCGCCACCTGCAGGGCCTGAATATCCAGGGTGCCCAGCTCGGTAAGCAGCAGGAACAGTCCCAGGATCATCGCGGTATCGCCGGCGCGGGTGACGATAAAGGCCTTGCGCGCGGCCCTGCCGTTGTCCGGGTCGCGATACCAGAAGCCGATCAGCAGGTAGGAGCACAGCCCGACGCCCTCCCACCCCAGGTAGAGCAGCAGCAGATTGTCCGCCAGCACCAGAATCAGCATGGCGCCGACAAACAAATTCATGTACGCGAAGAAGCGGCACAGGGAGGCGTCCTCCCACATGAATTCCACGGAGTACAGGTGGATCAGAAAGCCCACGCCGGTAATGACCGACATCATGACGAGGGTGAGTCCGTCGACATAAAAGGCGATGCGCGGGGTGAAATCCCCTACTGCCATCCAGGTCCACAGCGTTATTTGGCGCACCCCGGGCTGTGCCAGAAAGTCGCGCGCCAGCAGCGCCACGCACAGCGCCGCCAGCCCCACTGAGGCGACCCCCAGGCCGGCGGCCCACAGGCGCGGCATCCGCCCCGCGCTGAGCAGCAACGCACCGGCGCTGGCCAGGGGCAGGGCGGGAATGAGCCAGAATGCGTCCATATCAGTCTCGCAACCGGTTGGCGATGTCCATGTCCAGGGTCCTGAAGCGACGCTGGATCTGCAGCACCAGGCCGAGCCCCACCGCCACTTCCGCCGCCGCCACCGACAGGATCAGCAGGAACATGATCTGGCCGTCCGCCTGCGCCCAGCGCGCCCCCGCGGCCACGAAAGCCAGGGCCGCCGCGTTGAGCATGACCTCCAGCGACATCAGCATAAAGATGATGTTGCGGCGCAGCATCAGGCCCAGCAGGCCGCAACAGAACAGGACGGCCGCCAGCAGCAGCACGTGTTCCAGCGGTATCTGCAGTCCGCCCATCAGCGCTGGTCCTCGCGGCGCACGATAAAATGGCGCCCCAGGTGATAGGCGCCCACCAGCGCGGCCAGCAGCAGCAGGGAGGCGATCTCCACCGCCAGCACGTAGGGGCCGAACAGGGCCAGCCCCACCCGCTTGGGGTCCACTTCCATGGCGCTGGTCGCGACCGGGTTGTGGCGCAGCGCCAGCAGCAGTTCCAGCAGCAGCGCGGCGGCGAGGATACCCGGTACGATCCAGTGGCGCGCGCGCAGCCATTCGCGTTCCTGCGCACGGCCCGACTCCCCCACATTGAGCATCATGATGACGAACACGAACAGCACCATGATGGCGCCGGCGTAGATGACGATCTCCAGCGCCGCGGCGAAGGGCGCGCCGAGCAGGAAAAACAGCACGGCCACCGCCAGCAGTGACACGATCAGGTAGATGAGCGCGTGCGCGGCGTTGGCGCGGGTCAGTGCGGCGGCGGTGGCGGTCAGGGCGATCAGCGCGGCGCCGTAGAACAGGGTCTCTAGCATGGCTGCGGGCTCTTCACAAAAGACATGGCTGAGGGCTCTTCACAAATCACAAAAGACATGGCTGATGGCTCTTCACCAATGGCATGGCGGCGGACGCGATCACGGCAGCAGGCTCTTCACGTCGACGGGCGGCGCTTCGTTTTGCGCCTCGCCCTTGTCCTTGCCGGCAATGGCCAGGCCGGCGACCCGGTAAAAGCTGTAGTCGTGGTATTTGCCGGTGCCGTCGATCTGCAGGTGCTCCTTCTCATAGACCATACTGCTGCGCTCGTACTCGCACATCTCGAAATCCGGGGTGAGCTGGATGGCGTTGGTGGGACAGGCCTCCTCGCACATGCCGCACAGGATGCAGCGTGAGAAATTGATGCGGAAAAATTCGGGGTACCAGCGCCCGTCCTGCTTCACCCCCTGCTGTAGCGCAATGCAGTCCACCGGGCAGGCCACCGCGCAGAGGTTGCAGGCCACGCAACGCTCCTGCCCGTCCGGGTCGTTGGTGAGCACGATGCGGCCGCGATAGCGCGGCGCCAGGTAGGGCTGCTGCTCCGGGTAGGGCACGGTTTCGGCGCGGCTAAAGGTGTGCTGGAGTATGGTCCACAGCGTCCGCAACTGGCTGCGCAGGGCGCTAAACATGGCGCTGGCCCTCCAGCAACAGGGCCAGTGCGCCGGTCAGCACCAGGTTGAGCAGGGTCAGCGGCAGCATGTACTTCCAGCCCAGTGTCATGAGCTGGTCATAGCGCGGCCTGGGTATGGCGCCGCGCAGCAGCACGAAGAAACAGATCAGCGCGAAGGTCTTGAGGCAGAACCACAGCAGCGGGGGCAGCCACGGCCCCAGCCAGCCACCGAAAAACAGCGTGGTGATCATGCAGGAAATCAGAATCAGGCCCAGGTACTCGCCCAACATGAACATGGCGAACTTCATGCCGCCGTACTCGGTGTGGAAACCGGCGGTGAGTTCGTGCTCCGCCTCCGGCAAATCGAAGGGCAGCCGGTGGCTCTCGGCGATACCCGCAATGAGAAAAGTGAACAGCCCCAGCACCTGCGGCACACAGTACCACAGGTCGCGCTGCGCCTCGACGATGGCACGCAGGCTGAAGCTGCCGGTGAGCATTACCACGCCCATCAGCGACAGGCCCATGAACACCTCGTAGCTGACCATCTGCGCCGCGCTGCGCAGCCCGCCTAGCAGTGCGTACTTGTTGTTCGAGGCCAGCCCGCCCAGCAGCACGCTGTACACCGCCAATGAGGTCATGCCGAGGAAGAACAGCAGGCCGATATTGATGTCCAGCACGTAGAGCTGCGGAGCAAAGGGCACCACGGCAAAACCCAGCAGCATGGCGACCACGATGGCGGTGGGTGCAAAAACGAACACGAAACGATCCGAGAAGGGCGGCACCCAGTCGTCCTTGGTCAGCAGCTTGAGCATATCGGCGACGACCTGGCCAATGCCCAGCGGCCCCAGCCGGTCGGGGCCGTAGCGGTCCTGCCAGATGCCGAGCAGACGCCGTTCGAACCAGGTCAGCACGGCGGCCCCGCCCACCGCGGCGGCGATCAGCAGCAGGCCGAAGGTGACGGTGCCCAGCTCAGACATGCCCGCCGCCCCCGTCGCTGCCGATAAGCTGCGCCGAGTGGCGCTGCCACTGCGGTGCCCGGCGCAGGCTCACCCGCGCCAGCGGCGCGAGGTTGGCGGTGCCGGCGTGCCCTTCGGCGTAGCCGGCGCAGCCGGGCACCAGGGTGTCGTTCACCCGCACTTCCAGGGTGGCCAGATCATCCCCTACTGTCACACCGTCGCCGCTGCCGACGCCCAGCGACGCCGCGTCCGCGGCGCACAGTTCCAGGTAGCCCGGCTGCACCAGTTCGCAGATGCCGGGGCTCAGCGCGCTGAGTTCGTCGCTGCCAAAAATACGCTGGCGCGGCACCAGCTGCCAGGTGCCGGGTTGCGCTGCAAACGGGGCGAAAGCGGCGGTTGCAGTGACCCCCGCGCCGGGCTCGAACAGGCGCGCGCCCGCCGTGCCGCCGCGCAGTGGGCCGCCGACGGCGGTCTCGAACTTGAACACGCCCTGGTTGGAGTTCCAGCCGGGCGTCCACACGAAGGGCAGCAGGGCCCCGGGCTGGTCGCGGTTGAGTCCCTCCATGGAAAAGGCCAGCGGCGATTCCTCGTCCACCGGCTGTTGCGGTTCGTGCACCGAGAGGTCGGCGTGCATCGCGGTGCGGCCGCTGTAGCGATGCGGCTGGCGCGGCACCCGCACCCCGGCGTTGCGGTAGTGGTGATCCGGTGCCGCAGCGGTAATACCGGCCAGGGCGGGAATGCGCGCCGCGCAGGCGCGGATAATATCGTCAAAGTGCTGCAGCTCGCGCACCTCCGTCCGCTCCAGCTCTTTCATGCAGGCCAGCAGCCACATCCAGCCGGGGTAGCGCTCGGCCGGCGGCTGGAATACCGGGTAGTGGCGCTGGGCGCGGCCCTCCAGGCTCACCAGGGTGCCCTCGCTTTCAATATGGCTCGCCGCCGGCAGCGCCAGCGTGGCGGCGGAGGTGGTGGCGTTGTCCATGCCGTCCAGCACGATGACGTGCCGGCAGGCTGCCAGCAGCCCTTCGATTTCTGCCCGGGGGCCGCGGCGGTACAGGTCGTTTTCCAGTACGATGAGAGTGTCGATATCGCCGCTGGCGGCGCGTGCCGTCAGCCCCGCCAGATCCAGTGCGCCGGGGCCGCACAGCAGTGCCTGTCCCATGGCGTTGGCTTCGGGTAGCGCCAGGCAGAGCATGGCCGCTTTGCCCGCGGCGCACAGCGCCTCGCTCACCTGTGCGGCCGCCTCCATCACGGCGCCGCTGCCGCTGCCGGTGCCCGATACGACCAGCGGCCGCTGCGCCGCGGTCAGCGCCGCGGCAATCTGCGCCGCCAGCGCCGGTGTCCGCTCGCCCTCGTGCGCCGCGGGCGCGCCGGCAACCGAAGCCGCCACTGCCAGGCCCAGGCGGGCGATATCATCCGGCGCCAGGCTCACCCGTGCGGCTGCCACGTCATCCAGCGGCGTGTCGCCCACCGCGGCGATGTACAGCGGGCTGCGCCGGTCCTGGGCCAGGGTGCGCACTGCCTCGTCCTGCCAGGGCTGCAGTTGCAGCTCGGCGGCCAGGGCAAAGGCCTCGTTGCGCACACTCTGGCGCAGCGCCAGTGCGATGCGCGGGGCGGTATTGGTGACATCCTCGCCCAGCACCAGCACGGCATCGGCGGACTCGATCCCCCGTATATCCGGCAGCGCGGCGCGGCTGTCCCGCCGCAGGCGCAGGGCGAGTTCTACCAGGGCCTGCTGCCGGGTGGAGAATCCCGGTGCAAAGTGGTCCGCGCCGACCAGCTCGCGCAGCAGGAAATTAGCCTCCACCGAGGCGCGCGGCGAACCGATGCCGGCCAGCCTGGCGCCGCTGCAGGCGCGCTGCAGGTGCTGCAATGCCGCGCGGTGGTCGAGCGCATCGTAGCGCCCCTCGGCGTTGCGCAGGCCGGGGTACAGCAGGCGCCGCTCGCTGTTCACGAAGCCGGCGCCGTAGCGCCCGCGATCGCACAGGAAATACCCGTTTACGGCAGCGTTGAAGCGGTTGTGCACGCGCTTGAGCCGGCCGTAGCGCTCCCCGGGGATGGTGTTGCAGCCCACCGCGCAGCCGGCGCACACCGACGGCGCGGATTGCAGATCCCACTTGCGCGTGTAGTCGTACACCAGCGTTCTGTCGGTAAACACGCCGGTGGGGCACACTTCCACCAGGTTGCCGGCAAACTCGCTTTGCAGCACGCCGTCTGTCTGCCGGCCAAAATAGACGTGGTCGTGGCTGGCCTGTGCCGCCAGATCGGTGCCACCGGCGTAGTCCACGTAGAAGCGGGTGCAGCGATAACAGGTGATACAGCGGTTCATCTCGTGGTGTACGAGCGGCCCCAGGTACTGGTTGCGATGGGTGTTTTTCAGGCCCCGGTAGACGCGGTCGCGATGGCCGGTCATCACCGTCATGTCCTGCAGGTGGCACTCGCCGCCCTCGGCGCAGACCGGGCAGTCGTGCGGGTGGTTGAGCATCAGGCCTTCCACGACGGTTTTGCGAAAGCGCGCGGCCCGCTCGCCGCTGAGCGAAAAGCGCGCGCCGTCGGTAACCGGGGTCATACAGCTCATCACCATACGGCCGTGCTCGTCGTTCTCATCCCGGAACTGTACCACGGCGCACTGACGGCAGGCGCCGATCGAACCCATGGCCGGATGCCAGCAGAAATAGGGCAGGTCCATGCCCAGGGACAGGCAGGTTTCCAGCAGATTGCCGCCCGCCTCGACGGCAAAGGCCCGTCCGTCGATATGGATGACCGGCACTTAACCGCGCCCCCCGTCGCACCAGGGACACCTGCGCTCGTCGATGTGCCGCTGGAAGTCCTCGCGAAAGTACTTCAGGGCGCTGGCCAGCGGCTCCATGGCGCCCGGCGCCAGGGCGCAGTGGGTGTTGCCGATGGTGCCGCTGAATTCCACCTGGCGCTCGAGGGTGTCCATATCCACCGGCTGGCCGCGCCCGTGCTCAATGTCTTGCAGCACCTGGGACGACCAGGGCAGGCCGTTGCGGCAGGGCGTGCAGAAGCCGCAGGACTCCTGCGCAAAAAAAGCCATGAGGTTGCCGACAAAAGCCACCGGGCAGGTTTTGTCGTCCAGGATGATCATGGTGCCGGTGCCCATGCGGCTGCCGGCTTTGCCGATGGTGTCGTAATCCATGGCCAGATCGAGGTGCTCGGGGGTGAGAAAATCCGTGGAGCCGCCGCCGGGCAGGAAGCCGCGCAGCCGGTAGCCGCGCTCCATGCCCCCGGCGCAGTCCTCGATGATCTCGCGCACGGGGGTGCCGATGGGCAGCTCCCAGCAACCGGGATTCTTTACCCGGCCGCTGACCCCGTACAGCTTGGTGCCGGCATCGGCGGTGCGTCCCAGGGACCGAAACCAGTCGGCGCCGCGCTCGATGATGTGGTGCACGTTGCACAGGGTTTCCACGTTGTTCACGATGGTGGGTCGCCCCCACAGTCCGCTCACCTGGGGAAACGGCGGCTTGGCCCGCGGAATCGCGCGCTTGCCCTCCAGCGCATTGATCAGCGCGGTCTCCTCGCCACAGATATAGCGGCCGGCGCTGGCGTGCACGTGGATGCTCAACGAGTAACCGGAGCCGAGGATGTCATTGCCCAGGTAGCCCTTGTCGCGGCAGGCGGCGATCGCCTCGCGCAGCAGGCGCGCGGCCCTGTGGTACTCCGCCCGGATAAAAATGTACGCGATGTCGGCCTGGATAGTGTAGGCGGCACAGATCATACCCTCGAGCAGCTGGTGCGGGTCGCACTCCAGCAGCAGGCGATCCTTGAAGGTCCCCGGTTCCATCTCGTCGGCATTGCAGATCAGGTACTTGGGTCCCGGCGACACGTCCTGCATGGGCACGAAGCTCCACTTCATGCCGGTGGGGAAGCCGGCGCCGCCGCGCCCGCGCAGCTTCGAGTCCTCGATGATCTGCAGGCAGTCGGCCGGCGACAGTTCGCCGATCGCACGGCGCAGGCCGCGGTAGCCGCCGTTGGCTTCGTAGGCCGCCATATCCGTCGGCGCGCGATCCGGGCGCACGTTGCGCGTGAGCGGTCTGTCCAGATCGGCAGTGGCGCTGTTCACGACCCCTCCTGCGCGGGCGCGCCAAACAGTTGCTGCAGCAGTTCCCCGGACACGTTTTCGTGCAGTTCCTCGCCCACCAGCATCACCGGCGCCTTGTCGCAGGCCCCCAGACAGGGGACCGGCAGCAGGGTGAAGCGCCGGTCGGCGGTGGTTTCGCCAAAGCCCACACCCAACCGCTCGCCGATAGTTTGTTGCAGTTTGTCGCAGCCCTTGATCCAGCAGCTGATGCTGTTGCACAGCAGAATCACCTGCTCGCCCACCGGGCGGCGGTAGACCAGGTTGTAAAACGTGGCGATGCCGTCCAGCTCGTCCGCCGACATGCGCAGGTGGCTGGCGATGGCGCGCAGGCTGTCGTCGGACACCCAGCCGCGATGCGCCTGGACGATCTTCAGAGCGTCGATGGCGGCCGCCGCGCGGTAGGGCAGGTGGGCGATCTCGGCGTCGATAGCGGCCAGTTCCTGTTCGCTGAG
This sequence comes from Halioglobus sp., assembly GCA_020443345.1. Lineage (GTDB taxonomy): Bacteria > Pseudomonadota > Gammaproteobacteria > Pseudomonadales > Halieaceae > JARRPM01. The sequence continues at coordinate 26,088 of JAGRIH010000045.1, read as the reverse complement.
TGTGGGGATGAGATCGCTCACGCAGTCACCGGTCCACATCCGCCATGACAAAATCGATGCTGGCGATGATCGCGATCAGATCTGCGATCATCAGGCCACGGCTGATCAGCGGTATCTGCTGCAGGGCGGGGAACGACGGCGTGCGGATGCGCGTGCGGTAAGAGGTGGTGCCGCCGTCGCTGACCAGGTGGTAGTTGTTGATGCCCTTGGTGGCCTCGATCGGGAAAGACGCCTCGCCCGCCGGGATGACCGGCCCCCAACTGACGTGCAGGAAGTGGTGGATGAGCGTCTCGATGTCCTGTAGGGTGCGCTCCTTGGGCGGCGGTGTGGTCAGGTGGTGTTCGCTCTTGTAGGGCCCCTCCGGCATGTTATCCAGGCACTGGCGCACGATGCGCAGGCTCTGGCGGATTTCCTCCACCCGCACCGCGGCGCGGTCGTAGGCGTCGCCCCGGTGGCCTACGGGCACCTCGAACTCGAACTGCTCGTAGCCGCCGTAGGGCCGATCGCGGCGCAGATCGAAGTCCATGCCGGCGGCGCGCAGGGCGGGACCGGTAATGCCCCACTCCAGCGCCTCGGCCACGCTGTAGCTGCCGATGCCGACGGTGCGCTGCTTGAGTATGCTGTTGTCCATGGCCATCGCCTGGTAGTGGTCCAGGCGCGCGGGCAGGAAATCGATAAACTCGCGCACCAGGCGCTGCCAGCCCCTGGGCAGATCCTGCGCCACCCCGCCGATGCGGAACCAGGCCGGGTGCATGCGCCCGCCGGTGATGGCCTCGATAATGCCGAACAGGCGCTCGCGGTCGGCAAACATGTAGAACACCGGGGACATCTGGCCCACGTCCTGGGCGAAGGTGCCGTAAAACACCAGGTGGCTGCAGATGCGAAACAGCTCGGCCAGCATGATGCGGATGACCCTGGCGCGCTCGGGCACCTCGATGCCCGCCAGTTTTTCCACCGCCAGCACGTAGGCGTGGTTGTTCATCACCCCGGCCAGGTAGTCGATGCGGTCGGTGTAGGGGATGAACGAATGCCAGCTCTGGCGCTCGGCCATTTTCTCCGCGCCGCGATGGTGATAGCCGATATCCGGGACCGCATCCACGATCACCTCACCATCGAGCTGTAGCGCGATGCGAAACACGCCGTGCACCGAGGGGTGGTTGGGACCCAGGTTGAGAAACATGAACTGGGCATCGTCCGTGGCGCGCGCCATGCCCCACTGCTCGGGCACGAAGCGCAATGCCTCCTGTTCCATAGCCTGTTTGTCGTCGTCGAGACTAAAGGGCGGCATCTCGGTGGCGCGCGCTGGGTGTTCCTTGCGCAGCGGGTGCCCCTCCCAGGTCGGCGGCAGCAGGATGCGGCGCAGATTGGGATGCCCGCTGAACTCGATACCGAACATGTCCCAGGTCTCGCGCTCGTACCAGTTGGCGTTGGGCCAGATGCCCGCGGCGGAGGGCACGCCGCTGCCGCCATCGGCCACTGCCACCTTGACCCGGATTTCGTCCGGGTGAGCCAGGTTGAGCAGGTGGTAGACCACGGTAAAGTCGCCGGCGGCGGTCGGCTTGTGCTGGCGGTGGCGCTCGTCGATGCCGAACAGGTCCAGCAGCATCGGAAAGCGCGGTTTGAGGTGTGCCAGCACCTCCAGCAGCTGCTCTGGCGCCACCCACAGCGTGGGCGTGTCATCCGCGGTGGCCTGCCGCGCGAGCGCAGCGGCGCCGAAGCGGGCGAACAGATCGTCCACGGCCTCGCTGGTTCCTGTCACCTGCGCATGCAGCATCCGCATGTTCCTGACGGCCGGTCGCACAGTTGCCGTTGCGCCGCGACCGGTGTTGATGTGTTACACGCTATCGGGGTCCCGCAGTCGGGTCGCCCGGTTGCGCGCTTCCTGCAGCAGGTCGCGCTGCGCGGGCAGTCGCGCTTTGGTCACGCGCTGGTCGCCGACCACCCAGCTCAGCGGGCGCCGCTCCTGTTCGATGGCGTCCTGCAGCATGATAAGGCCCTGCAGCAGCGCCTCCGGCCGCGGTGGACAGCCCGGCACGTAGACATCCACGGGTATAAACTTGTCCACGCCCTGCACCACGCTGTAAATGTCGTACATGCCTCCGGAGTTGGCGCAGGAGCCCATGGAGATGATCCAGCGCGGTTCCAGCAGCTGGTCGTAGAGGTGCTGCACCACCGGCGCCATCTTGCGAAACACGGTACCGGAGATCACCATCAGGTCGGCCTGGCGGGGCGTAGCGCGAATGACCTCAGAGCCAAAGCGCGCGATGTCGTGCCGGCTGGTGAAGGAGGTCGCCATCTCGACGTAGCAGCACGACAGCCCGAAGTTGAACGGCCACAGCGAGTGGGCCCGGCCCCAGGCGATGAGGTCCTCCAGCCGCGCGAGAAACACATTGCGCCGGACCTGTTCCTCCACGCCTGCGCCGCCGGGGGCGGCGGCGATCACATCCTGCGGGCGGCTGAGGCTCCACTCCATCAGTGCTGCTCCTCCTGTGGCTGGCGGCTTTCCGGGCGCGGTGCGCCGGCGCGGGTCTTCACCCCCCAGTCCAGCGCGCCGGTACTCAGCTCGTAGACCAGGGCCACCGCGAGGATGGCGATAAACACCAGCACTGCGATAAAGCCCTCCCAGCCCAGCTCGAAAAAAGCCACCGCCCAGGCGAAGATAAAAACGGTTTCCAGGTCGAAGATCACGAAGAAAATCGCCACCAGGTAAAACTCCACCGCGATGTGTATTTGCGGCGATCCCACCGACAACACACCGGACTCGAAGGGCATGTTGGTCGCGCGGTTGGCGCGGCGCTGGCCCAGCACGAACGACAGGCCGAGCATCGTCGCCACCAGCAGCAGCACCGCGACGACATAGACCAGAAAGGGCCACAGGGAGGTCACTGCATCGGTCAAATCGGCAGTCTCCGCGGCGCGGCGCCAGTCCGCTGGCCGGGTGCAGCGGGTGGGTGTTGCGGGAGCGGGAAAAACGTATAAAACAAGGGACTGCAGGGCAGGCCGCGCGCTGCAACCTGTCTGCAATGGGCTACTGCCGTGTTGCGTCTGTGCATTGGAACTCCAGTATCCACGAGGGCGCACATGGAGGTCACTTGCCCGTACTGCCAACCACCGGGGTAAGTCAATCGACCTGGTACAGTTACCACTTACAACGCTGCAGACTCTAGCTAGGTTAAAATCCAAACGCAAGATGCGCGGTGAAAATCCACTGGGACGCTCGGGCAGCAGGTGCAATTTTTGGCTGCAGAACCGCGTGTCGCGGTGCGCAACGGGGCTCGGCGCAGCGCAACCGCAGATTGACCAAGGCATCGACTTGCTGCATCGTTGTTCAGTTGCGCAAGGCTGCCTCTTTGTGGCCCTGGCGCCGCACGATTGCACAGGCCACTGGAGTGAGGATCCCGGCTATGCCGCGTTTGACGTTTATCGCTGTATTAGTGTGTGCACTGTTTTCCCGGTCGACGTCAGCCGCCGGCGATTCCCCGGCGGCGTTGCGACTGGCCGCAGCGATACGCATCGAGACCGTCAGTTACCAGGACTCCCGGCGGATCGACTACGGCGAGTTCCAGCGTTTCCACACTTTCCTGCGCAGCAGTTTTCCCCGTGTGTTCGCCACGCTGCAGGTGGAGGCGGTGAACGACCACAGCCTGCTGTTGCGCTGGGCGGGCTCGGATGCGACCGCGCAGCCCATCCTGTTCACTGCGCACATGGACGTGGTGCCGATCGAGCCGGGCACGGAGAAAGACTGGCAGCACCCGCCCTTTGCCGGTGTCATCGCGGACAGCAGGGTCTACGGGCGCGGTGCGCTGGACGACAAGCAGGGCCTGCTGGGCCTGTTGGAAGCCGCGGAACAACTTCTGGCGGAGGGCTTTGTGCCGCGCCGCGGCATTGTGTTTGCCTTCGGGCACGACGAGGAGATCAGCGGCCGCCACGGCGCCGCCGCACTCGCCCGGCGCATGCGCGAACTGGGTCTGCACTTCGCCTGGATGGTGGACGAGGGCGGTATGCTGTTCACCGGCAACCCGCTGTTGCCGGAGCGGCCCCTGGCGATGATCAATGTGGCCGAGAAGGGCTACCTGACGCTCACGCTGGAGGCCACCGGCGAGGGCGGGCACTCCTCCAATCCACCGAAAATCAGCACCATTGGCCGGCTCAGTGCGGCGCTGGCGCGCATCGAGGCAAATCCCTTTGAACCGCGTCTGGTGGAGCCCGTGCGCGCCATGCTGCAGAGCCTGGCGCCGCATCTTGGACTGCCCGAACGGCTGCTGTTCAGCAACCTGTGGCTGACCGGCTCCATGGTGGCACGGCGCATGGCGGATGACCGGCAGACCCAGCCGCTGGTGCGCACCACCACGGCACTGACCCTGTTTAATGCCGGGGTGAAAGAAAATGTGGTGCCGCAGCGCGCCCGGGCCAGCGTCAACTTTCGCCTGCTGCCGGGCACCACCCCCGCCGATGTGGTGCAGCGCATCGAAGCCATCGTGGATGACCCGCAGATAGCGATAAGCTACGACCAGTGGGACAATATACCTGCCGTCGCCGACAGCCAGGGGAGCGGCTTTGCGGTGATCGAGGCGGCGGTGGCAGAGGTCTATCCCGAGGCCGTGGTGGTGCCCTCGATGCTGATGGCCACCACGGACACACGCCACTACATCGACCTGGCCGACAACCAGTACCGCTTCCACGGCGTTGTCGTCAAAGCGCAGCAGGCCTCGTCCATCCACGGTACCAATGAATATATCGCCGTGGAGAGTTACGAAAAATCGATCGAAGTGGCGCGTCGGATGCTGCAGCTCGGGGCGCGTTGAGTGCGCGCAGCATGGCGATGGCCGGCGCCAGGTAGTACAGTGGTCGCTACACCGCCGGGAGCGCCCGCCAGTCTCCAATGCTGACCTTGTTTTTATTTGCGTTTGTCGCGATTGCCGTGTCTTTTTTCTGTTCGGTACGCCAAGCGCCGCTGGCAGCGCCGCATGCAGGCGGCGTCCGACGGAGAGAGTTGACCGCATGAGCCTGACCAACCGCATCCTCATCGCCATGGTGGCGGGCATCGCGCTCGGCTCGCTGCTGAACCTGTTGGCGCACAGCGGCGCGGCGCCCGAGTCGGTGCAGGCGGTCCTCGACGATGTACTGGTCGACGGCGTGTTCGACGTGGTGGGGCGGATCTTTGTCGCATCGCTCAAACTGCTGGTGGTTCCGCTGGTTCTGGTGTCGCTGATCTGCGGCTCCAGCTCTTTGGGAGACAGCGCGCGCATGGGGCCCATCGCCGTCAAGACCCTGTGCTTCTACCTAGCGACCACGGCGATCGCCGTATCGTTGGCGCTGCTGGCCGCGGTGGTCATCGGTCCCGGCAGTCACGTCGAACTGGGTGGCGACTATACCTACGAGGCGTCCGCGGCGCCGCCGCTGGTGGATGTGCTGGTCGACATCTTTCCCTCCAACCCGGTGCAGGCGATGGCCGAGGGCAAGATGCTGCAGATCATCGTGTTCGCCCTGCTGTTCGGCTACGCCATCTCCCATGCCGGGGAAGCCGGGCGGCGCCTGGCCGGGTTTTTTCGCGACACCGAAGCGGTGGTGATGAAAATGGTCGAGATCCTCATGTCGCTGGCGCCCTACGGCGTTTTCGCCCTGCTGGCCCGGCTGTTTTCCACCATGGGTATCTCTGCCATCGCCGATCTCGCGGCGTATTTCTTTACCGTGCTGGCCGTGCTGGTGTGTCACGCCCTGTTGGTCTACAGCCTGCTGCTCAAGGGCTTTACCGGTCTGTCGCCGCGACTGCTGCTAGCCAAGATGCGCCCGGTGTGGGCCTTCGCCTTCAGCACGGCGTCATCGGGTGCGACCCTGCCGGTCACGCTGCGCACCGTGGAGCGCCGCCTGGGCGTGCACAACTCGGTCGCCGGCTTCACCGTGCCGCTGGGCGCCACCATCAACATGGACGGCACCGCCATCATGCAGGGCGTGGCGACGGTGTTTATCGCCCAGGTCTACGGCGTGGACTTGTCCATGAGCGCCTATATCACGGTGATTCTCACCGCCACCCTGGCCTCTATCGGCACGGCCGCGGTGCCCGGGGTCGGCCTGATTACCCTGGCCCTGGTGCTGGAGCAGGCCGGGCTGCCGGTGGCGGGTATCGCCCTGATCATCGGCGTCGACCGCCTGCTGGACATGGTGCGCACGGCGGTCAATGTCACCGGCGACGCCACCATTTCAGTGATTGTGGGTCGCAGTGAGGGGCAGTTGGAGGTGGCCGTATTCGAGGACCCGCGGGCCGACCAGGCCGGGGAGGGGGACCGCGGGCCGCCCCTGCGCTACTGAAAATAAAAATCTGCCGCGCGATCCTTGAGAAACTGCGCGCAATGCCTAACACTACCGTGCAACACAGGACGCGACCGTTCTCCCTATGAGTATTCAATGCCAGATCGTGCCGGTAACGCCCTACCAGCAAAACTGTTCCGTGATCCGGTGCGAGGCCAGCGGGCGCGCTGCCCTGGTGGACCCGGGTGGCGATGAGGAGCGCATTCTCGCCGCAGTGCGGCAGATGGACGCTGCCGTGGAGAAGATTCTGCTGACCCACGCCCACGTGGATCACTGTGCCGCGGCCGACGTATTGCGCCGCCAACTGCAGGTGCCCATCGAGGGACCCCATCGCGGGGATGAGTTCTGGCTGGAGCAACTGCCCCAGTGGTGCCAGATGGGCGGGTTCCCGAGCGCCGGGTCGTTTCTGCCGGATCGCTGGCTGGAGCACGGCGACACCGTGAGCGTGGGCGAGCAGATCCTGCAGGTGATCCACTGTCCGGGCCACACGCCCGGTCACGTGGTGTTTCTGCACCCATCGCAGCGCCTGGCGTGGGTGGGCGACGTCCTGTTCCAGGGCTCCATCGGGCGTACGGATTTCCCGCGCGGCAACCACAACGAACTGATCGCCAGCATTCGCGACAAGCTGTTTCCGCTGGGTGACGATATTACCTTTGTGCCCGGCCACGGTCCCACCTCCACTTTTGGCCGCGAGCGCCGGACCAATCCTTTCGTGGCGGACCCGCGGTTTGGCTGAGCGGCGCGATCACCGGGCGGCCCTGCTGCGCCGGGTCTTCCACAGCCAGACGGCGCGCATCCACTGGCGAGACCTGCAGCCCTACTTCGCCCACGGCAATGTGGTGCGTGTATCCGGCGACCTCGATCTGGTGGAAGTCGCGGTGCAACTGGGCCTGGACAATACCGAGGACTTCCAGCGCTGGATAGCGGGGGGTGAGGTGGCGCCGGTGAGCGATGGGCAGGCGCTGCAATGGCACGAAACTGATACGCAGTTGTGGGCGGTAGTGGCCCCCCCGTGGATACTGGTGCAGCCCGCCGCCGCCTGCGTAGATACCGCCGGCGCAGACACACCGGGATAGACCCGCCGGTCCGGCCCATGGATATCGGCTATACTTGAAGCAACATCAGCACAGAGGTCAAGCCATGCGCCCGGAACTACCCAATCAGGCCCAGATCATCGACCAGCTCAACGCCATCGTGGAACACGAGCTCGCCGGCGTGGTGCGCTATACCCATTACTCCTTTATGATTTTCGGCTACAGCAGAATTCCCGTGGTCGGCTGGTTTCGCTCTGCTGCCACCGAGACCCTGGCTCACGCCACCGAGGCCGGAGAGATGATTACCATGCTCGGCGGCCACCCCTCGCTGGGCATCGGTTCCCTGCTGGAAACCCACCGGCACGACATGGCCGAGATACTCAACGAGTCCATGGAATTCGAGATCCAGGGCGTCGAGCTGTACCGGCAGTTGCTGGCACTGGCCGAGGACTCCGGCTCCATCACCCTGGAGGAATACGCACGGCGCCTCATTGCCGAGGAGGCGGTACATATCAGCGATATCGACAAGATGCTGCGCCGGCCCGGCGATGTGGCCCAGGCGGTGCAGAGTGAAGCGCCCTGAGTTGCGCGCACGGGCGGCGACAAAGCGTGCCGGGGTTGCCTCCCGATGAAAAAACTGAGTCTGGTGGACGACGCCTTCCTGCGCCTGGAAGGGCGCCGCATACCACTGCACATCGGTGTGCTGCTGCTGCTGGAGCCACCGGCGCAGGCGGGGGAGGACTTCACCGCGGGCATCGCCCAGCGCCTGCGCCAGTCCACGCGCGCGGCGCCGCCATTCAACCACCGGCTGGTCCGCCGCAGCGGTCTGCACTACTGGCAGGAGGATGAAGAGTTCGACCTGGACCAGCATTTCGTGCACCTGTCACTGCCGCGGCCGGGACGGGTGCGCGAACTGCTGGAGATGGTATCGCGGGTACACTCGGCGCACCTCGATCGGGAGTATCCCCTGTGGCGCATGTATCTCATCGAGGGGCTGGAAGGCGGCCGCATCGCGCTCTACCTGAAAATTCACCACGCGCTGGTGGACGGCGTTGCCGGCATGCGCCTGCTGATGAAATCCATGAGTACCCACGCGGCCCAGTCGCAGACGCTGCCGGCGCCGTGGGAAGTGCACACCGGGAAGTCCAGTGCGGGGTATCTGCCGGTGCCCACGCCCGCCGCCGACAGTGTTCCGGCACTGGGCAGGCTGGCTCGCGGGGGCTGGAAGTCGATCGCGCCGATCGTGCGCGAACTGCGTGACACCTACGGCGAGAGCGGCCAAGACCATCCGGAACAGGCCGCATGCGGGGAGGCGCCGGAAACTCTGTTCAACCAGAAAATCAGCGCCAGCCGGCGCTTTGCCGCCCAGTCCTACGCCACACCGCGTATCCGGGCGGTAGCCGAGGCCAGTGACGCCACGCTCAACGACGTGGTGCTGGCCATGTGCGCCGGCGCACTGCGGCGCTATCTCGCCGAGCAGGGCGCGCTCCCGCGCAAACCCCTGATCGCCGCGATACCGGTTTCCACCAGGGGCAGGGGCAGCGGCCACGCGGGCAATGAAATCACCTTCACCCTGACCACACTGGCCACCAATATCGACGACCCGGCGGTGCGCCTGCGCACCATCAAGAGCAGCATGGACTACAACAAGGAGCGACTGAAGCGGCTGTCGTCCGGCCAGATCATGGCGTATACCGCCGCCACCATGGTACCGGGGCAGGTGGGCAACCTGCTGGGACGCGCCGAGCGCAGCGCCATCAACAATGTGGTCATCTCGCACGTGCCGGGGCCGCGGCGCGACATGTACTGGCAGGGCGCCCGGCTGTGCGGTATCTACCCCGCCTCGCTGAATATCGACGGTAGTGCGCTGAATATCACCCTGGTCAGCCGGCACGATTTCGTCGACTTCGGCCTGATCGCCTGCCGCAGAACCGTGCCCAGCATGCAGCGGCTGCTGGACTACCTCGAAGAGGAACTGGTGAATCTGGAAGCGGGCATCGCAGCGCCGCGGCGCACGCGCCCGGCGCGCGCCGGGAAAACGACTCGGGGACGCAAAAAAGCGCCGGCCGGCAGCGGGAAGAAAAAAAGCAACGCCGGGTCCGATCCCGCCGCGCGCAAGCAGGCGCGCTCCCGGCGCCGCGCCACAGGTCACTAGCGAATAATTTTTATCCAGTCTCCGGTGCGCGGTTCCCCGCGGGGGTACAGGCCGTTGAGCAGGCGCAGCCGCGCCTCGGCATCCGGCAGGCGCACGCTGCTGGCCAGGCTGGCCATGGTGGCGCCGCGCGGTACCTGTATATAGTGGATATAGTGGGCCGTGCCGGCGCTGCGCTCGCGCGGGTGCAGGGGCCGGAAGCTCTCGATGATGGCCAGCAGTTGCGCGTCTGCCGCGGCAAAGTCGTTCGCCCTGCCCTCGAACAGGTAGCTCAGGTTGTTGTAGTCGATGACCGCCAGACGCCGGTCGCTGCCCCCCTGGCTGGCCACGGCGGTGTAGCCCGTCAGCCCGGCCTGTTCCAGCGCCTTGCCGCCACTGAGCGCGCCGCTCGCGCTGTGTTCCAGCAGCGCGCGCGGCGTGCCTGCCGGGTCGCGGCGCCGCACGGTGAGGGTGAGTGTCGCGCTGCCGTCGTCGGCCGCCGCCACGATGGCGCTGGCACCGGCGTCGACCGTCCACTGTGCCGGGTGCTCGAAACTGAAGGCCAGTTTGTTGTGGTAGTAGCGGTTGTCCTGACGCTCGTGCTGGATACTGGCACCCCATACCAGCCCCTCGATCTGCCGCTGGAACTCACCGGGAATCTCGGGGTTGGATGCCACCCGCTCCTCGTCCAGCTCGCCGGCGGTGCGAATCACCCGCTGCAGGCGCTGGTCGTTGCGCGGGTGGGTGGCGTACAAGCCGTGGTAGGTACCCGCCGGTTTGCCGCCCTCCTTGGCCTGCACCCGCTGGAACTGCTCCTGGTCCTTGAGTACGCCGATCACTGCCAGCAGTGCATCCGGGTCGTAGCCGGCGCGGTACATGTATTTTGCGCCCAGGCCGTCGGCCTCCAGTTCGTGTTCGCGGCCGTAGCCGCGCACCAGCTCCGTGCCGTACATGCTGGAGGCTTGTGCCAGGTCGCCGCTGCCGGTGAGGATATAGGCGGTGGTGGCCAGTACCTGGCTGGTAATGGTGGCGGTCTGCTGCCGCGCCGCGTGGCGTGCGGTGACGTGGCCGATTTCATGGGCCAGCACACCGGCCAGTTCCGCCTCGCTGTCCAGGTAGGCCAGCAGACCGCGATTGACGTAGATATAGCCGCCGGGGGTGGCAAAGGCATTGATGTCCGGGTTGTCGATCACGGTGAAGGTGAACGTCATATCGGGCTTGTCGCTGGCGGCCACCAGCCGCTGACCGACGCGGTTCACATAGGCCTGCAGTTCGGGGTCGTCGTAGGCCGCCCCCTCCTCCACCAGTTTCTGATGCATCTCCCGGCCGATGGCGATTTCCCGGCCCTGGGTCGTCACCACGATGTCGGTGCCGCCGGTGGCGGGGTTGCCGGCGCAGCCGCCGGCCAGGCCCGCCAGGCACAGCAGGGCGGCGAGGGCGACGCTGTACAGACCGTGTGTTCCCATACTGGATGCCGCGCTCAGTAGTGGCCGGACAGGAACTGCAGCAGTTGTTCACCGATGCCGTCACAGGCAGTGCCCTGCACCGGTGCGATAATCGGGATGGGTATCACCACTGCGGGCATGTACGACTGGCCGGTGGCCTTGGTGTTGACCCGGCCCACCTCGGCGCGGTCGGTGAAATCCCAGATCGTCGCCTCGTAGTCGGCATCGTTGCTCCAGGTGCCAAAGCCGAAACAGCCGCCGCCCCCGGGACCGATGCCGCAGGCCATGGAGCCGGCGGAATCGTTGCGCACGGTGGAACCGTCAATCCAGATCAGGTATTCGGTTTTCAGTGCCGTAAGCTTTTGCGCCACCGGGCGCTGCAGCATCAGTTTGTCGATATCCGACGGTTTGAGCGGCGCGGTGCGCGGCTCGAACCAGGGATACAGTGCATTGAGGAATTCCAGCTCGCCGATGACCTCGATGGACTTGTCGCGCGCGGCGATGTGTTTGCCCACGCACTCGATGAAATCCGGCTCGGTTTCGTAGTCACTGGCGTGTCGCCGCCCCAGGATGACCACGGTGGCATCCCCGATGCCCTCGCTGGGCTCGTCAAACACCATTTCGTCCACGGTGGAGGTGACGCAGCCGGTGGCCAGAGTGAGAAAGACCCCCGGGATGATCAAACGCAGTAGAGTATGGTTCATAGTTGCACCTCTGCGGCATGGCGCGGCCTTCGCTGCGGCCGGTGTTGCAGCCAGTCCCGGACCGCCGGCACCCGCGTGAAGAGGGTGGCGAAGTTGGCGCCGGCATCGCGCAGTGCGACGACTGCCGCCAGGTTGACCGCGGCCTGGTCACTTTGCATGAACGCCGTGGGCGTTTTGCCGTAGGCGCTCATGGTCCATTCGGCGATGGGCTGGCCATCGGTGGTGACCAGCTCAAAGCGGTAGCGCATCCAGATCTCATAGACCTTGACATTGGTGTGCGCAGGTATAGCGTACTGCAATTCATCGACGTGGGGTATCAGTACCGCGTCCACCACCGGGGTCACCTGGCCTGGCCCCGGCCTGTCGTCCAGGTGCACCAGACGGTCGAACATGCCGGTCAGCAGCGTGTCCCACATCTGTACCTGGGCTTCGCCGGATTTGACCACCCAACTGGAGCCGGAGCGGCCGGTCGCCTCGTCCGAGAACTCGTGGTGCGCGAAGTCGTCTCCATACCACACGCCCAGCGTCAGCGGCAGGGGCTCCAGCAGCGGCGGCGGAAAACTGCCTTTTACCACCACTTCGGTCGGCCCACAGCCCGCCAGCAGTGCCAGTGCGCCCAGCACCACCAGTGCGCGGCGCCAGTCAGGGGCGAAAATCATTGAGCCCGACAAAGGTACCTCCGTTGCGATAGGTGAGCTCCCGCATCAGGGTGGCAAAGCGTATCCCCGTGGTCTGCAGGTGGGGCGCCCGGATGAATTGTACGGGAAAACCGACGGCGTGGATGCGCACCAGGCGATTGCCCTGCGCATCCTCGCGGTTGATGCGGTCGACCGTGTCGACCACCTGGGTGATGGATTCGCCGGTAAACTCGTCGCCGAACACGAAAATACTGATTTTCTTGCCGGGATCGTAAAACGTGCGGATGGCCTGGGTGATGCCCTCCACCGGGCTGGAGTTGCTGAACACGTTCCAGTTGCGCAGGTTCTGCATGATCACCTGGCGGCGCCCCGGCGTGTCCGGAATCCACTGCCCGCGGTAGCGGCTGAACATGTAATTGCCCATGTCGTTGAGCACCTGTATACCCTTGACATCGGGGTAGATACTCAGGGTCGCCTCCAACTCCTCGAGCATGCGCTCCCAGGCATAGGAGAACATCGAGCCCGAGGTGTCGATCACGAAAATGATGTACTCGCTGTCCACCGGTATGCCGCCGATCAGGCTGTTCTGCGACTGGTGCTGCGAACCCAGCAGGCGCTGCATTTCCTCTGTCAGCTGCTGCCTGGCCACGGCCAGTTGCCCGGCGACCACATCGTTGGTGTTGGTCTGTACCTGGGTGCTGTCGTAGCGTGACCTGGCGCTGGCCAACTGCCCGCGCAGAATCGCGATGCGCTGCTCGTAGTCAGACAGTTGTTCGTGTTTGGCGTTCAGGTCGCGATTGAGCACACGGGTGTCACCGCGAATCTCGAACAGCTGTTCCTGCAGGGCGGCCACCCTGCCCTGCAGGTTGACCGCGGAGGCCTCGATAATCTGCGGCTGCACAGTCTTGGTGATCATCAGCAGCAGGATGACGGCACCGAAACCGCAGCAGATCACGTCCAGGAAGGACAGGGAGAACTCCTCGGGAGCCCGGTTGCGGCGCCGCGTCATCAGGGCCAGTCCCGCGACGGGCTGAGCAGGGTGCCGCGGCTGGCCTGGGCCAGTTGCCAGAACTCGGCGGCCGCCATGGGATCGCCCTCCATCGGTGCCAGAATGATATTCACCGGCACCCCGGGCGGCAGCGCCTGCACCGCCTGGCGAAACAGTTTCTGCCGGGCCGCTCCGCTGACCTTGCTGCCTTTGGGCGGCGTCGTACCCTGGGTGGGCAGGCCGTCGGTGATGAGAAAAATATTGTCCGGCGCCGGCGACAGCCCGCGCAGCGCCGCAAAGGCACTGACCAGGCTGGTGCCGCCGGCGGGAGTGACGGTGCGCAGTTGTCGCGAAATTTTCTCCAGCTGCGCCTGATCGGCCACCTCCAGCCATTTGCCGGCGGTGTCGGGCAGCGCGGTGGCGGCCTGTGTGTTGAAAGTGAACACCTGGTATTCACTGCCCACCGGCAGTTGCGCGGTGAGCCAGTCCACGGTGTCCAGCGCCTGCTGCCACTTGCCTGCCTCGCGCTGGATGGCGCCGTCCATATTGCGCAGGCGGATGATATTGACCAGCTTGTCCGCCAGCATGCTGGCTGAGGTGTCCAGCAAGATGGCAATGTGGCGGCCCCCCAGGTTGAGCCCGGTCAGGTACTGCCGGTTGCCCTCGCCGATAAAGCTGCGCGCGCTGGTGCCCTGTTCGCGCTGGCTGGCCTCGCGCAGCTTCTTTACCTCGTCTTCCAGCGACTGGATTTCGGCTTGCAGTGCGTCGATCGCGGAGCGCTCGGTCAGGCCCTCCCGTCGCAGGTCGTCGATTTGCGCCTCGTACTCCTCTTTTTCCCGGGAAATGCGCGTGGCCAGTCCCTGCGCCTCGACGATCTGCAGGTCCACCTCGGACAGGGTATTGCGCAGCCGCACCAGGCCCGCCTCGCCCTCGGTGATGTCCTCCTGCAGCAGGTTGACCTCGGACAACAGGTCGGCATTGAGTTCCTGCGAGCGCACCTCGATGGAGTGGTCGATGATCAGAAACACCAGCACCACCGCCCCGAAACCGCAGGACATGATGTCCAGGAAACTCAGGTTGAAGGTGCTGAAGTTGCGCTTCTTCCTGGCCATCGCGGCGCGACCCTAATCCTCGACCCGGATCAGCACGATCGGGGTTTCGCCGGCAATGCTGATGCGGTCGCCGCAGGCCAGCACCTGCCCCGGGCGGTAGTCGACGCCATTTACCTGCGCTGTCGCGCCGCTGCCGTGCAGGGTCCAGCCCGCGTCTGCACGGCGCAGCTCCCATCCGGGCTGCACCGCGGCGCCCGCGGCGCCCAGGGGGCGCGCCAGGGCGCCGCGCAGCAGGTGCGTGGCCAGCCGCTGCGCGCGCGGCGCTGGCGTTGCGGCCGCCGCCGTGGCCGGGGTGCGGTGCGGAGAGCAGGGCAGCGTGGTGACGAAGTTCAGCGCCTGCTCGCGCTGCACCAGTTGCGCCTCGTGCCGGCGCAGCGCCCGCGGCAGGCTGTCTGCGCTCAGCAGTTCGATATCTGGAAAATATTGGGACAGCCCCGGCAGCAGGCCCACCAGCGGGTCGGCCACCAACCGGTTCGCACTGTGCAGCGCCCCGGTAGCCCGCCCGGCGCTGTCAAACAGGTGCTGTGCGGCACTGTGCAGTTCGCTGGCGCCGACGCGTGCGCGGTAGCCGTTGACTTCGATATTGGTTTCAACGGCGCTGCCCAGTGCGCGCAGGCCGGCGGGCAGGGCGTCGTAGAGCTGCTGCTCGGTGGCGGCCTTGCGCCGCGGATCGAAGCGGGTCTGGCGAATGAAGGCGCCGGCGATCAGTTCCACCAGGCGCTCCTGCAGTTGCAGCAAGCCGCAGCCGGGCAGCGGTGTGCTGTGGTGCAGCTGCATGTGCCCGCCGACGCGCCTGAGCTCCGACACGAGGGCCTGGTGCAGTTGCACCTCCAGGTGGAACACCCGCTCGGCGTCGCCGAACAGGCTGCCCAGCGCCACGCTGCGGTGCACCAGCCCCACGGCGTCAAAGGGGCACTGCTGTACGATGCCCAGCAGCAGTGCCAGTTGCTCGCGCTGCATGCTGCCGGACACGGCCAGCAGTATCTCCTGCGGCTGCCCCGCCTCGCGGTGCAGGACCTGCAGGTGAGCGTGCACCAGATCGGCGGTGTGGCGCGCCGGCCCCAGCGCCGGCTGCAATGTCTCGGTGCTCAGCTGCCACCAGTAGCGGGTATTGATATTGCGCGGCTGCAGTCGGGCCGCAGCCCGTGCCGCTGTGCCGAAACGGTATTCCGCACCCTCCAGCAGGGCGTAGCCGGGGCTCTGCAGGTGGGTGTCGCGATGCCACAGCTGCAGGTTGCTGTCGCAGATGTCGAGGCAGGTGATGTTCATCGGTGCGCGCCAGTGCGGTTCAATGGGCCACCAGGTGCCGCAGCAGGCGCTGGTCGGCATAGCGCTGGCAGTCCAGCACCAGGCGCTCCTGGGATAACTGTAGCTGGTGCAGGCAGAACATGATCACGATACTGAGCACCAGCGCCACGAAGGTGCTGTTGAAAGCCACGCCCAGGCTCACGGTCACCCCGGAAATATCGCCCTCCACTGCCTTGTAGGCCTGCCCCAACGCCGCTCCGATACCGCGCACGGTGCCGATGAATCCGATGGACGGGATAGCCCAGGCGATATAGCGCACCATCGACAGCTCTGAATCCAGTCGCTCCGATTCCACCTCGCAGCTCTCCTTGATGGTATCGGACACGGCCTGGATGCTGCCGGTGGTGGCGAAGCGCTGCAGCGCGGACAGCAGGGTGCGCGGCAGCAGCAGATCCTGCTCCGGCTCGGGCAGGGCCTCGAGCGAGCGGCTGTATTCGCGCGCGTCCTGCGGCAGCACGCTGGTGCCCTCGGGAATCTCCAGCAGGCGCCGCTGCAGCAGCTCCTGCTCGCGCAGGGTGCAGCGCGCCTTGTAGCCCATGATGGCCAGCGCCCAGAGCAGCAGGATGAAGCAGGCCTCCTGTTCGAAATCGCGAATCACCACGGCAAAGCTGCGCTCGGGCACGAAATCCCCGCCCGCCGCCTGCAGCGCCATCTCGCGCTGGATCTGTGCGTCGGCGCTGGGCCGGATGACCCCGACATAAATCGCGTGCACCACAATCACGGCGAGCAGCAGCGCGAACAACTGGTAGATAAACTCGGACGACAGTCGGTGCTTCATGGGCGGGTCCTGGCAGTGGTGTTGAGCAGCATGTTAAAAAAGTCACCAGTCATTCGGGTATCGATTAAATGTCCACTGGAAAGGAGACTGATAAATCCTCGGAAATCTGCTCGGAGGCCCGGTAGTCAAAGGGCGAATCCTCACGGCGCGGTGACGGCCTGGCGCTGTCGCCATCGGGCGCGGTTGCCGGAGCCGCGCTCGACGCGACGCCCTGGTTGGCGGTGTCATCCTGTGGCTCACCGCGCGGCTCTGCAGCGCCCGCCGGTGGTTGTGCCGACAGTACCGGGCAGGTCAGCAGTGCCGCGGCCAGCAGCGCCGCCCGCCATCCTGTGGTGTTCATCGTTTACTCCGCATAACGTGCCAATCGAAAGCCCACGTCATCCCGCCCGGCCTGCCCGTAGTCGCGATACGACAGGCGCAGCTCCGCAATCCTGCTGTGCGCCCAGCCGGCGCCGCGCACCACATAGTTGTCGCCGCTCGGCGGCCCCAGGGGGTCCACCTGCGTGGCGCCATTGGTCGGGGGGATACCGTAGACATCGTGCACCCACTCTGCCACGTTGCCGCCCATGTCGTACAGGCCCTTGTGGTTGGGTTCGAAGGAGGCCACCGGGGCAGTGACGATGTGCCCGTCGGTGTAGCCGCTGAGAATGCGACCAGTGACGCGGGCCGAGTTCTGGTCCGCATAGTTTTCCACCGCCGCGGTGGGCGGATAGTGCTCGCCCCAGGGAAATTTGAGCAGTTTCCCGCCGTCGGCGCGCGCGGCCCAGGCCCACTCCGCCTCAGTGGGCAGGCGGTAGCCGGTGGCCTCGGGATTGAAGCCGGTGACGATACCGTCGACCTGTTCGTAGAACGGCGGCAGGCCCTCGCGCCGGCTCAGCCAGTTGCAGAAGGCCGCAGCCTGCTGCCAGCTGACCTGCACCGCCGGCTGGTGCTCGCGATTGAGGCTGTTGCCGTCCACCTGGCCGGAGTTGTGCGCCGCCTGGAACTGGCGGAACTGGGCGTTGGTGACCTCGGTGGTCTGCAGGTAGAACATGCGGCGCAGTGACACCGGGTGCAGCACCTCGTTGGCGCGTCGTCCCGGTTCCCTGCGCGAGGCGCCCATAGTGAAGTCGGCCAGTTCCGACTCGGCGGGCCTGAACAGCAGCAGGGTCTGCCCCAGGGACGTGGTGATCTCTGGGTTAATGCGCGCCATGCGCGCAGCCCGTTCGGTCACCAGCGTCACCGCCACCCGCTGTTGCAATCCGGGGCGCGGGGTCACCCGGCGCCTGACGGTGGCGTATCCCGGCAGGCTCACCTCCACCGTGTGCTCATAGGCGGGCAGGGCGAGGGTCTGGCTGCCGCTGCCGCGCGGGCGACCGTCAATGCGCAGGGTGGCGTCCTGCGGCTGGATTTCGAACCGCACCTCGCCCAGCCGCGCCTCAAGGGTGACGCTGCGCTGGTCGGTGCCGGCGGCGGGCAGTTGCACTTCGCTGGTGTGGCGCCGGTAACCGGGCTTGGATACCGCGAGCTGGTGCGGGCGGTCCGGCGTCAGTTCCAGCCGCAGTGGCGTCTGGCCCTGAAATTCCCCGTCCAGGGTGACGTTGGCGCCGGTCGGTACGCTGGCCAGCTCCAGGGAGCCTGTAGCCGGTTGCAGCTGCACCTGCCCCAGATCCTGTGCCTGTCCGGCCACGGTAGTCAGGGCCGTCTGCCAGTCGGCGAAACCGGGCTGCTGCAGGATGAGCTGGTGTTCGCCCTGGAGTATTTGCAGCGTGGCCGGTGTGCTGCCGGCGCGCTCTCCGTCCAGCAGGACGGTGGCTCCCGCGGGCGTGCTGTCCACGGTCACCTCGGCCCAGGCGGGCTCCAGTGCCAGTTGCAGTGACTGCTCGAGGCCCCGCCCGCTGACCTGCAGCGCCCGCTGCAGCGCCCGGTAGCGCGGTGCCTGCAGCAGCAGGGTGTGCTCGCCGGCTGCCACCTCGACATCGCGCAGCGGCGTGGTGCCCACCGGGGTGCCGTCCAGGCTGACGCTGGCACCGGGCGGCGCGCTGTCGATTTGCAACCGTCCCGGCAGGGCCTGCAGGACCACCTCGAGGGTCTGGCTGTCGCGCCCGTCGACCTGCACTGCAGTGCGCAGCGGGTGGTAGCCCGGCGCCGTCACGCGCACCGTGTAGCTGCCCGGCCGCAGCAGGTAGCGCTCGCCGAAGGGGAGGGCCAGGCCGCTCACCGAGACCTGCGCCGGGGCCTGCGCATCGACCACGATCTGCAGGGACCGCGCGCTGAGCAAAAAGGCCATCACCAGCACGAACACCAGTGCGCACAGGGGCAGCAGCCAGCGGCCGGGCCGCATGGTTTGGCGGCGTGCCGGGCTGGCGCGATCCAGTGGCTGAAACGCGCTGGGCTCTATGCTCAGCGGCCGAGTGCCCGGGCTCTGGCGCTGCCCATCGCGCCGGTCCCTGTGTTCGTCGTCGCCCGCCATTAAATCGCTTCCGTGCAGATGATGGTGACGGTCGGCGGGGCGCTGTCGTGCGTGACGGTAAAGGTGCGGCGCACGTCGCGGTAGCCGTTGCGCATACCCACTGCGGTATAGGTGCCGGGCCGCAGGGACAGCTCGCGCTGTGCAAAGCGCCCCAGCCTGGCGACCTTGTACACGGTCACCTCGGTTTCCCGGTCGGAGCGCAGGGTGACTGCGACCGGCTCGGCAGCCCGTTGCAGCAGCTCTTGCAGGGTCTCGATCTGCTGGCGCAGCACGGGGCCAGTGGGGGATGCCTGGCGCGCCCGCTGCAGCAGCTCGGCGGTGGCGCCGGCCACCCGCGCGTCGGACAGGCGCAGCGGGTCCTCGATGGCGCGGCGCAGTTGCCCATCCAGCCGTGCGCGCTCGCGGCTGCGCTGCAGCCCCTGTTGCGCGAACAGCACGCTGGGGTCGATTTCCCGCGCTTTCTCGTAGGCGCCCACGGCCTCGGCCCACTGCTCCTGTTGCTCGAGATCGCCGCCGCGCCGCTGCAGCGCGGCCAGGCACCACGCGGTGGCGGCGCTCGCGACTTCCTGCAGCGCGCTGGCCGCTTCGGCTGAATTCTCCCGCAGCCTGGCGGCGCGTTCAAACGCCTGGCGCGCGCCATCGAAGTCGCCCTTGTCCAGCGCGCTGTAGCCCTCGCTCATCGCGGTACTGAAGCGCTGGCTGCGCAGCGCTGCACTCACCCGCTGCCACTGGCTAGCGCCGCTTGGATGGTTTGGGTCCAGTGCCACGGCCTGCTCCAGCAGCTGCGCCGCGCCGGCCAGATCGCCCGCCTGCTCGGCGGCAGCGGCGCGCTCCAGCAGCGCCAGCAGCCGTGGCAGTTGCGCGGCGCGCTGTTGCAGGGCGGCCAGTGCGGCGTTTTCGGGTTCCATCTGGCCGAGCAGTTCCAGGGCGGTGGTGGCCGCGCTGGTATCGCCGTTGTCGATTGCCTGGCGCGCCTGCTGCAGCAGCTCGTCCACTGCGCCGGGCAGGGCCTCGCGCAATGCCTGCATCTGCTGCAGCGCCTCCCGATAGCGGGCGGTGGCGGCCTCGTACTGCCGCGTGCGGTACAGTTCGTCGCCGGCGCCGGCACTGGCCGTTGCCGCGTCGAACTGCTGCGGCGCCCAGCGCTGCACGGCGCGCTCCTCCAACCCGGACTGTGTGTCCAGCAGCTGCGCCAGCACTTCCTGTGCCTCCTTGCGCAGCTTCGCCAGCTGTGCCTCCGACCAGGGGCTGGCATCGCTGCTGGCCGGCTCGCGCCGCCCCGCTGCTGTCGCCGGCCCGGGCTGCACGGCGGCGCCGTCCGCCGAACCCCGGCCCGCGGCCGGCACCGGTGTCGGCGGCGCCAGCTGTTGCGGCAGCCAGAACACCACCACCAGCGCCAGCAGTACCAGCGCGCCGAGGGCCGGCAACACCCAGGCTCGCGCTCCCCGGCGCGAGTCGGCGGGCGCCGCGGCCGGGGCTGGCGGAGCGTCCCGGGCGGCGTCAAATGGCGTGGGTTGCAGCGGTTCGTCTTGGGGTGCCATGCGCTTGCCGGGGCCTTGCTCGGTGACGGGCCAGAATCAGAGTGTATCAGTTGCCGCGGCGGAGTCCTCGGGCAGCTCCAGGGCGCCGATCTCGGCGCGGTAGATATCCGCCAGGATCTCGCGCCACTGCGCGTACTGGTCCTCGGCGTTGCCGGTGAGCAGCACCGTGCGATCCTGCAGTTCAATCACCTGCGGCGTGATCTCCGCCTCCAGCGACATGCCCAGTTCCTCCAGCGCCTGCACGTGAATCTGCGCCTCATTGCGCTTTTCCAGGCCGCTCTTGAGCAGGTAGCCGCCGCCGAGGATGGCCACGCTGCCGGCGGTGCGGGCGCTGCGGTCATTGCTGCCGGCACCGGCGATGCCGGCCAGTATCGCCACGCCCCCGGCGATCAGGCGGCGCGTGCTCTGCGCCTTGAGTTCGCGCAGCGCCACCACCTCCTCGTAGCTCATTTTGCGCCATTCCTGGTAGGGCGGGGTCATTGCGCCACTGAAGCCGGCGTAGTAGTCCTGCAGGGTGTCGACAAACATCTGGTCGCGCTCGCGAATGGCCTGCACGCGCTGCAGCATGGGGTCGCTGGCGGCGGGCAGGCGCTGTACCCGATAGCGGCCCTTGCGGTCCTGGTCCAGGTAGCCGTCAAAGGCATCTGGTGAAAAGCTGCGCGCAAACAGCAGCTCGCTCACCAGGCGCACCTCGCGGCGCTCGGCGGGACGCAGTTGCTCCAGGTGCTGCAGCAGATCGTTGGCGATGGTGTTGTACACCGCCTGGAAGGCGTCCTGCGAGCGCCGGGTGGTCATCTGGTAGGCGTAGCGACTGGCATTGCCGGTGTAGTCCCGATCCAGCCACACGTAACCGCGGGAGTCGCGCGCCGTGATGTGCAGCCGCAGTTCCTCGCCGTCGGAGTGCAGGATTTTGCCCTGTACCATCAGGTCGGTGATGCGCCCGGCGTCGGGCACCAAGCGCACCGCCCCCCAGGCGCCGCTGTCCTGCAGCGCCCCCGCCAGCAGCCGCGGCATGTAGCGCGCCTCGGCCTTGCGCACTTCGGGGTAGACCTGCTGCTGCTCTTCGTAGTCGTCCAGGCCGGGATCGAACACGGCGATGCCGACATCCAGCAGCAGTGCCTCGTCCACAGTGGAGGAGGGGTGGTCAATGGCCGGTATCGAAGTGCTCTTGATCGACTGGCTGACGCAGGCGCTGAGCAGCAGGCCCAGGCCGATTATCGCGAGCAGGCGCAGGATCATCCCGGGTCCAGCCCCTTGTACTTGCGGTACTCGTCCCACAGCTTTTCACGCACGGCGGGATCGGGTTCGCGCATCGCCGCCTCGCGCAGCTGGCGGGCCACCACATCGTCATCGCTGCCGCTGGGGATGTCCCGCGGCGGAGGATACTTGGCGGCGTCGGCCGGTAAGTCGCCCCCGCCGCCGCCGATGCCCCCGATGCCGCCGCCGGTGCTGTAGCCGCCGGCGGCGGCCACGTCATCACCGTAGGGACTGTCGCCGCCGCCACTGCTGGCGCCGCCCGCCGTTTCCGCAGCGGCCCCGGCAGCGCTGCCGCTCTGCCTGGCGGCGCGCCGCTGGGCGGTCTGTTCTTCGAGAATCATGGCGTCGAACTCGCCGGTGCCGCGTTCCAGTTGCGCGTCGAGTATCGCCACCTGTTCCGCCGGTGTCAGTGGGCCGCTGCCGCCGGTCCCGGTTTCCGCATCCCCGGCACCAACGCTGGCCGCGCCGCTGTCGGAACCGCCCGGTAGCGCGCCGGATCTGTCCGTACCCGCGCCGCTCCCGCTACCGGGTTCCGGGAAGCCCTGCCCCGGCGGGCCGGTGCCGGCAATGTCGCCGGACGCGGGTGTATCGCGCAGATCGGGCGGTTCCGTGCCGGCGCGGCCCGCCTGGCCGGGGTCGCCGAAGCCGGGCTCACTGCCCTGACTGTCGGACTGTCCGGAGCTGGTGGCGGCGGTCGATTGAGCGCCCGCGTCGCCAGGTGCTGTGGCGTCGGGAAGCTGCCCGCTGCTGCCGCTGTCTCCCTGTTCCGGTGCAGAACTGCCCGGCGCATTGCCGGAGGGCGAGCCGGGACTGCCCGCAGAACCGCTGGACGGGCTGCCGCCACCGGGCGGCGTGGCGGCGGGGGCGCCCGGGGGAGACGGCGGCTGTGGCACGCTCGGGTTGCTGGCACTGGGACAGCCGGCCAGCAGCAGGCAGGCGCAGCCCACCCCCGCCAGAGCGGCCAGTCGTCGCTGTATGGAGTCAATGGATGTCATAGGCCCGGACGATACCCTGTGTCTCTATCGGTTCGCCCGCCGCAAAGCGCGGGCGGAATTGGGTGCGGCGCAATTGTCGCATCAGCCGGTTCGCGCTGCCATCGCTGGCGTCGTCGTCATCGAGGCGCTCCAGCCCCACCACGCGGCCGCGCTCGTTGATCCCGAACGCCAGCAGCACATTGCCCTGCTGCTCGGGCACCGGCGGCGGCAGCGGGCGTATGCCGTCGATATCCGGCAGCGCCGCCGGCGCACCGAGCAGCCGCTGTGCCACTGTTTGGGCATCGGCGCGCCCGGCAAGTTCCGCGGCGGCGTCCCGGTACGCCTGCCAGGCGGCCTCGCGCTGGTCGTGCCACAGATGCCAGTCCCCCAGCATGACCAGGGCGCTGCTATCGGTAGCCGCCTCGGGATGCTCCTGTTCGATATCGTAGATGGCCAGTATGACCGCGCGCCCCTTGTCGTAGCTCTGCGACCGATAGGCGTAGAAGCGCCCCAACTGCTGGCGCAGCACCATGTTGTCCTGGGAGACAAAACCGGTGGTGCCGCCGCTGTCCAGGTCGTAGGCGGAAATCAGGTACTGCGTTTGCAGCATGCCGCGCAGCGGCTGCAACAGTGTGGGTGAGGTCTCACCCTCGAGATCGACCAGGTCGTTGAGGGCCACGCGATACAGCTCCCACATATTCATCAGGCGCCCATAGCCCTGCTTGTCGAGTTGCAGTTGATAGGCCTGGCGCTGCCAGTTGGCCTGCTGGATCAGCGCCCGGGCGCGCTCCGGCCCGGGACTGAGGCAGCGTACCTGTACCCGGTACAGGTAGCTCTGGCGTTCATCCACCGCCGCGTACTGTCCCTGGGCCAGCGCACTGGCGATTTCTCCTTCGATGAGGGGCAGTTGCTGCGGGCTGTACAGGCCGTCGTTGACGCGCGCCAGGTGGGCGCCGCGGCGAAACAACTGCACCGCCTCGGCGTGGCGGTCCTGGGTCTGCAGCGCCAGGCCCAGGCTCAGCAGCGGCTGTGCCAGACCCGGAGCGTAGGCGCCGTCGCTCGCCTCCAGCGCGGCGATAGCCTGCCGCAGTGCGCGCTCGTCGGCCTGCAGGTCGGCGATGACCTGGCCCAGCGCCTGTTCTTGCACCGCTTGCGCCAGTTCCCCCGTCACGCCCGCGCCCGCAGGCGGCAGTACTTCACCCGCCGGGTACTCAGCACCCTGTGCGTACCCAGCCGCGCCGACCAGGCTGGCCAGCAACGACACCGCCAGGCCAGTGCAGATGCCCGCAGCTCTGTTCATCGCCTCACTCTGCCGTGTACTGCTGTGTGCACGGCCGCTACCACTCACTGTCTGTCTGAACCCGCTACTGTGCAGTATAGACGCCCCCACCGGGTCGGGACAAAGTGCCCGCTGCTGCGGCGCCACACACCCATGTGCTATTGGACCTGCGGTGGCCGCGAGAATTCCCCTGCACCGGCTCCCCCTGTCGCGGACCCGGCGCCGAACCGGCTCAGTAGCCGGCCACCCAGCCGCCGGGGCGGCGCGTGTCGGTGGCGCCGAACAGCCAGTCGTCGCGCAGCATGATCGACTGGGTGCGGCCCAGGGTGCGGCCCCCAGTATCCACCTGGTGACCCATGCTGCGCAGCAATCGGAGGGTGTCCTCACTGATGCCCTGCTCCGCCAGCAGCCGGTCCGGCTCCCACTGGTGGTGGATGCGCGGTGCGGCCGCGGCGGCGGCGACATTCATGTCGAATTCCATGGCGTTGAGCAGCAGTTGCAGCACCGTACTGATAATGATGCTGCCGCCGGGGCTGCCGGTGGCCAGCCAGGGCCGGCCATCGCGCAGCACCACAGTGGGGCTCATCGAGGACAGCGGGCGTTTGCCCGGCTCGATCGCGTTGGGCGCGCCCTGCACCAGCCCGTAGGCGTTGGCCGTGTCGGGCACGGCGGCAAAGTCCGCCATTTCGTTGTTGAGCAGAAAGCCAGTGCCCGGCACCGCGATGTGTGAGCCGAAACTGAAGTTCAGAGTATAGGTGTTGCTCACCACGTTGCCCGCGCTGTCCGCCACGGTGTAGTGGGTGGTATCGGTGCTCTCGCCGCCCAGCACCCGGCCCGGGGCGATGTTGGCGGAGGGCGTGGCGCGTGCGGGCTCGATCAGCCGCCGCTGCCGTGCGGCGTAGGCCGGGTCGATCAGGGCGGCCACCGGCACCTCGGCAAAGTCCGTATCGCCCAGGTAGCGGCTGCGATCGGCATAGGCCAGCTTCATGGCCTCGGTGAGATGGTGCAGGTAGGCGGCGCTGTTGTGGCCCATGGCGGCCAGATCGTAGCCCTGCAGGATGTTGAGCATTTGGATGATGTGCACGCCGCCCGAGGACGGCGGCGGGGTGGCGACGATCTCGAACTCCCGGAAGCGGCCGCGCAGGGGCGTGCGCTCCACGGGCCGGTAGGCGGCCAGATCGCGCGCGGTGATGAGACCGCCCCCGGCCTCCATCTCCGCCACGATACGCCGCGCCACTTCCCCGCCGTAGAAGCCCTCGGCGCCGTGTTCGGCAATCTGTTGGAGGGTTCGGGCCAGGTCCGGCTGGCGCCAGGTGTCGCCGATGTCGTAGGCGCTGCCGTCCGCCTTGAAAAACAGGCGCCGCGCCTCGGGGTTCAGCCGCAGTCGCTCGGCCCGGGAGTTGATCTCGAAGTTGAGCGCAAAGGACACGGTCAGTCCCTCTTGCGCCAGGGCGATGGCCGGGGCCAGTACCTGTTCGCGGCTCATGCTGCCGTACCTGTCCAGCGCGTACAGCAGGCCGGCCACGGTGCCCGGGACCCCAGCAGAGCGGTGGCTGAAGAACTCCTGCATGCGATCGATCGCGCCGTTTGCGTCCAGGAACATATCGGCGGTGGCCCCGGCCGGCGCCTTCTCCCGGTAGTCGATCAGAGTCTGGCGATGGTCCCGCGCCAGATGGATCAGCATGAAACCGCCGCCGCCGAGGTTGCCGGCGCGCGGATAGGTCACGGCCAGGGCGAAGCCGGTGGCGACCGCGGCGTCCACCGCATTGCCGCCAGCGCGCATGATCCGGGTGCCGATTTCCGCCGCCAGTCGCTCCGGGCCGACCACCATGGCGTGGCGCGCCACCTGCGGCAGAAAGCGTTCCTGGAAGTCGATGATGGGAGTTTGCCCGGCGGCCTCGCGCGCGCCGGCACCGGGAACGCAGGCGATTGCCAGGATCAGGATCAGTTGCCGGATGAGTGTCACGGGGCTCGTGTGCATTGCTGTCGCTCGTTTTTCCTGAAGATGATGGCCCAGGAGTCTGTCGGACTCAGGATGATTCTACTGCGGCGGCGGGAAATCGGTCTATTTTTCCGCGTATTTTCGTTACATAGGCACCACTATGCGCCTCAAATACGCGAAAAACTATCCTCGATTT
>JAGRIH010000044.1 GCA_020443345.1 Halioglobus sp. | reverse complement strand
GTCCGGACACTGCCCGAACCGAGGATGCGCATTATACGGATGCCGCCTGCCCCTGCAATACCTTTTGGAGAAATATTTTGGGGGGTTGCACAGTCACCCGAGCCACCCATTCCACCCACCTGGCACCGGGCGGCGCTGCGTTTGCAAGAGGCCCCCGCGGCCGCAGTACCACGGGGGGGGCTGAGCTCCGGCTGGCGCTCAGCGCCGACGCGAATTGACCACCTGTAGCACGGGCCCGGACGCGGCATAGGCAAGAAATGCCAGCAATAGAATCCGGGGTGGATCGAGGGTCACCAGGCCGAAAACCAGGACCACCGCGAACATGACCGCGAAAGGCACGCGGCCGCGAAAATCGATATCCTTGAAGCTGTAATAGCGGAAGTTCGCCACCATCAGGAAGCCGACGGTGGCGGTGAGGATGCCCACGACAATGGACAATTCCCCCGGCAGAGCGCTGCCGACCCATCCCAGATCGTGGCACACCCAGACCGTGCTGGCAATAATGCCGGCCGCCGCTGGACTGGCCAGTCCGGTAAAGTAGTTCTTGTCCGCCGTGTCTATCTGCGTATTGAAGCGCGCCAGTCGCAGCGCCGCGCATGCTACATAGATAAAGGCGGCACTCCATCCGAACTTGCCCAGCCCGCCCAGCGCCCAGCTAAACACGACCAGAGCCGGCGCCACACCGAATGACACCATGTCGGAAAGGCTGTCGTACTCGGCCCCGAACTTGCTGGACGTGTGCGTGAGCCGCGCCACCCGGCCATCCAGGCCGTCAAACACCATGGCGAAGAAAACGGCAATGGCCGCGCTCTCGAAATCCCCGCGCATCGCGGCGATAACGGCGTAAAAGCCAGCAAATAGCGCGCCGGTCGTAAACAGGTTGGGCAGCAGGTACACACCCTTGCGGCGCACAGTGCGGCCGTTTTCCGATACCTCTTCCTCGTGCTCATCTACCAGCATATCCAGGCCCGGCGCGACACTGGCGGCCGCCTGCTGCTCCGCGGCACTACCTGCATCCGGATTCGCGCCGGTTTCAGCGCCATCCTCCTTACCCGTCTCAGTCACCGCCATACCAACACCTCCGGACATACCTTGAGTCGCAGCCACACTATACTACCAAAGATGCGCGCCACACGTCTGACCGCCACATCCCGCAGCGACGCCACCAGTGGGCCGGCCAGGCCTCGCGCCGGTGCCTGCGCGGCACAATCCCCAGTGGAAATATAGAACTGTACGGGCGTTTCCAGTATCGTGTGCCACCGGATCGACAGCACCGCAATACCACCCCAAGCGAGGACTACCGACATGGGACAGAATTACTTCAATACGCTGCCGCTGCGTCTGCAACTGCAGCAGCTCGGCAAGTGCCGTTTTATGGATCGCTCTGAGTTCGCCGACGGGGTGGACAAACTGCGCGGCAAAAAGCTGGTTATCGTAGGCTGCGGCGCCCAGGGACTCAACCAGGGTCTGAATCTGCGCGACAGCGGACTGGATGTCTCCTACGCGCTGCGCGAGAGCGCCATCGTAGAGCAGCGCCAGTCCTGGAAAAACGCCACGGACAACGGCTTTGCCGTGGGCAGCTACGAAGAACTGATACCCCGGGCCGATCTGGTCCTCAATCTGACGCCGGACAAACAACACACCAGCGTGATCCAGCAGATCATGCCCCTGATGCGGCACGGCGCCTGCCTGGCCTATTCCCACGGCTTCAATATCGTGGAAGAGGGCATGCAGATCCGCGACGACATCACCGTGATCATGGTGGCCCCCAAATGTCCCGGTACCGAGGTGCGCGAGGAGTACCGACGCGGCTTTGGCGTGCCCACCCTGATCGCCGTGCACACCGAAAACGACCCCAATGGCGAGGGTCTGGAACTGGCCAAAGCCTACGCTGCCGGTACCGGCGGGCACCGCGCGGGCGTCCTGGAATCCTCCTTTATCGCCGAGGTGAAGTCCGACCTGATGGGCGAACAGACCATCCTGTGTGGCATGTTGCAGACCGGCTCTATTCTGTGCTTCGACAAAATGGTCGAAAAGGGCGTGGACCCCGCCTACGCATCCAAGCTGGTCCAGTTCGGCTGGGAAACCATCACCGAAGGACTCAAGCACGGCGGCATCACCAACATGATGGATCGCCTGTCCAATCCGGCCAAGATCCGCGCCTTTCATCTCGCCCGGGAACTGAAAGACATCATGCGTCCGCTCTACGAAAAACACCAGGACGACATCATGACCGGACACTTCTCCCGCACCATGATGCAAGACTGGGCCAACGACGATGCCAACCTGCTGCAGTGGCGGGCGGCAACGGCGGAAACCGCCTTCGAGAAATCCGTGAACACCGATGCACAGATTACCGAGCAGGCCTACTACGATCACGCTATCCTGATGGTGGCAATGGTCAAGGCCGGCGTGGAACTGGCATTTGAAACCATGGTTTCGACAGGTATCATCGACGAATCGGCCTACTACGAATCACTGCACGAGACCCCGCTGATCGCCAATACGATCGCCCGCAAGAAGCTGTATGAAATGAATGTGGTGATCTCCGATACGGCGGAATACGGCTGCTACCTGTTCGATCACGCCTGCCGCCCGCTGCTGGCGGACTTCATGAGCAAGATCGATACCGACGTCATCGGCGTCGGCCTCGGAGGCGACAACGGCGTTGACAACCAGGAACTGATCGCCGTCAACGCCGCCATCCGCTCGCACCCGGTGGAAATTGTCGGCAGGACGCTGCGCGGCTATATGACGGCGATGAAGCGCATCGTCTGAGCAGGGTCTGAGGGCCTGTGCTATCGTAATACCGGCGGCGCGACGCCACGCGAAGGAATCTATCGCAACACCGTCTGAGCGTCGGCGCCACGCCACCTGAATACGCTGGAACCGCAGCGGCGAGACTGGATCACTGAAACAGGAAGGATGTATGTCGCAGGACGGCAACGGCGACCCGGTACTGCCGGCAGGCGATAGCGACTGGGACAGCACACGGAGCGCGCGGCTCTACGGAATCGACGATTGGGGCGCGGGCTATTTCAACGTCTCCGAACGCGGCGAAGTACAGGTCACCACTGAGGTGGACGGTCAGCCGGTATCAGTTTCCCTGATGGACATCGTGCAGGGTATGCACGCGCGCGACCTGCACATGCCCGCCATACTGCGCATTCGCAACCTGCTGGATCACCGTATAAAAGTACTGAATGAGACCTTTGCGCGCGCTATCGAGCAGGGCGGCTATCAGAACTGTTATCGCGGTGTGTTTCCGATCAAAGTCAACCAGCAGTGCCATGTGATCGAAGAGATCGCCGAGTACGGCCGACGCTACAGCCATGGCTTCGAAGCCGGCAGTAAAGCCGAGCTGATCATCGGTCTGTCCCAGCTGCAGGACCTGAACGGTCTGATCATCTGCAACGGCTACAAGGATGCGGAGTTTATCGAGCTTGGCCTCTACGCCCGGCAGATGGGTGTATCCTGTTTCTTCGTTCTGGAAACCGCCAGTGAACTGGCCACCATCATCGAGCACAGCCGCGCACTGAACGTGGAGCCTCTGATCGGAGTGCGGATCAAGAACACCGTTGCCGTCGACGGCTACTGGAGCCAGGACAGCGGCGACCGCTCGATTTTCGGCCTGTCCACCGCGGCGTTGATGGCCATTGTCGATGAGCTGCGCGAAGCGGGACTGCTGCACTGCCTGCAGTTGCTGCACTGCCATCTCGGCTCACAGATACCGAATATTCGCAACGTGCGCA
Source organism: Halioglobus sp. (assembly GCA_020443345.1). Lineage (GTDB taxonomy): Bacteria > Pseudomonadota > Gammaproteobacteria > Pseudomonadales > Halieaceae > JARRPM01. The sequence goes on along the minus strand of JAGRIH010000044.1, from coordinate 45,640 downwards.
ACGGGGTACTGGAAGCCTGCCGGTTCTACGCCGGCCTGGTGCAGGAAGGTGCTGCCATGGGGTATCTCGATCTCGGCGGCGGTCTGGCGGTGGATTACGAAGGCACGCGCACCAACAGCACGCACAGCATGAACTACCAGCTCGAAGAATACTGCGTCAATATCGTGGAGAGCATACGCGAGACGCTGGACCCGCTGGACATCGCGCACCCCGTGATCGTGACCGAATCCGGCCGGGCGACGGTAGCCTATTCCTCGATGCTGCTGTTCAACATCCTCAATGTCGGCCACAACGGCCCGTCCGCGGCGCCGGAGCAGCCACCGCCGGACAGCTCCGACACGCTGCACAACCTGTATGCGGTAAGAGCGGGTATGACGCTCAAGAATCTGCAGGAGTGCTACAACGACGCCCTGTTTTATCGCGACGAACTGCGCGAACTGTTTCATCACGGTGGCGCCACTTTGCGCGAACGGGCCATGGCGGAAGATGTGTTTCGGGAGATCATGCAGCGCCTGTCCTGCATGCTGCCACAACTCGATCGCGTGCCACAGGAGCTACAGGCGCTTCCCGAAGAGCTGTCGGATGTCTACTACGGAAATTTCAGTCTGTTCCAGTCACTGCCCGATATCTGGGCCATCGACCAGCTGTTTCCGATCATGCCGATCCACCGTCTGGCACAGAAGCCCGAACGCGCTGCGATACTGGCCGATCTGACCTGCGACTGCGACGGCAAGATCGATCGCTTTTCAATGCCCGACGGCAACTGCAGCACCCTGCCACTGCACTCCCTGGTGCCGGGCGAGGACTACTACCTCGGCGTGTTCCTGGTGGGCGCCTACCAGGAGACCCTGGGGGACCTGCACAATCTGTTTGGCGACACCAACGTGGTCAACGTCGCGATACAGGCGGACGGCAGTTTCGATTTCGCCTGCGAATTTCAGGGGGACAGTATTGCCGACGTGCTCAGTTACGTCGAGTACGAGCCCAAGCAACTGCAGGAAAAGTTTCGCCTGGCGGCAGAACAGGCCGTGCGCAACGGCAAGATCAGCCTCGCTGACCGGCAGAAGATTCTGCAGGCGTTCCGGGAAAGTCTGCACGGCTATACCTACTTTGAAAAACACTGACAGCACCACCAGACGAGGAGCACAACCATGTCGAAAGTCATGATTATCGGCGCCGGCGGGGTCGGACAGGTGGTCACGCACAAGTGTGCCCAACTGCCGGAAGTCTTCACGGATATCGTGCTGGCCAGCCGCACCGAGGCCAAGTGTCGCGCCATTGCCGGGCAACTGGAGCGGCCCATCCGCACCGCCCGGGTGGACGCGGACAACGTCGCCGAGCTGGCCGCGCTGTTGCGCCGCGAACAACCCGAACTGGTCATCAACGTCGCCCTGCCCTACCAGGACCTGGCGATCATGGATGCCTGCCTGGAAGCGGGAGTACACTATATGGACACAGCCAACTACGAGCCGCCGGACACCGCCAGATTCGAATACCGCTGGCAGTGGGCCTATCGCGAGCGCTTCGAGCGCGCCGGTCTCACCGCGCTGCTGGGCAGCGGCTTCGACCCCGGAGCCACCAACATCTTTACCGCCTACCTGGCCCGCAACCATTTCGACGAGATCCACGAGCTGGACATCGTGGACGTCAACGGGGGCGATCACGGCTATCCCTTTGCCACCAATTTCAATCCGGAAATCAACATTCGCGAAGTCAGCGCCCAGTGCCGCCACTGGGAGAACGGTGAGTTCGTCACGACCGCGCCGATGTCCAAGCAAGCCCGGTTCACCTGCCCCGAGGAGGTCGGGACGTTCAATATCTACCGCATGTACCACGAGGAACTGGAATCTCTGAGCAGGCACTTTCCCAGTCTGCGGCGCGCCCAGTTCTGGATGAGTTTCTCCGACAACTACCTGAAACACCTGGAAGTACTGGAAAATGTCGGTATGACTGGCATCGAGCCGGTGGAATTCCAGGGCCAGCAGATCGTGCCCATCCAGTTCCTGGCGCGGCTGCTGCCGGATCCGTCCAGCCTGGGGCCGCGCACCGTCGGCAAGACCTGCATCGGCTGTATCGTGCGCGGACTCAAAGATGGCAACGAGCGCGTGATGTACATCTATAACATCTGCGATCACCAGGCCTGCTACCGGGAGGTCCAGTCACAGGCCATTTCCTATACCACCGGGGTGCCGGCGATGATTGGCGCCAAGATGATCCTGGAGGGCCGCTGGCGCAGGCCCGGTGTGTGGAACGTGGAACAGTTCGACCCCCAGCCCTTTATGGACGACATGAACCGCTACGGTCTGCCGTGGCAGGTCGTGGAACTGCCGTCTGACTTTCAGCTTGAGGTGATCACCGGCCAGAACCTGTAACGCAAACTGATGCAGTTTACCGATTTCAGCAAGCTGGACCTGCAGCGCCTGCCGTCACCCTGTTTCGTAGTGGACGAGGTCGCCATCGAGCGCAACCTGCGTATCCTGCGACAGGTAGCCGATGCCAGCGGCGCCAAAGTCCTGGCCGCACTCAAGGCCTTTTCCATGTGGCGCCTGGGCCCGCTGATCGCCGGCTACCTGTCCGGCACCTGCGCCAGCGGCCTGCACGAAGCGCGGCTGGGCCGGGAGCATTACGGGGGCGAAGTGCATGTGTTCAGCGCCGCCTACAGCGAGGCGGACCTGCTGGAGATTCTCGAGATAGCCGATCACGTGGTGTTCAACAGCTGCAGCCAGTGGCGGCGCTTTCAGAAGTGCGCAACAGCGGTACAGGCGCGGCGCACCGGGCTTGCATTCGGCCTGCGTATCAACCCCGAACACTCGGAGGGCACGGTGCCGATTTACGATCCCTGCGCTCCGGGCTCGCGCCTGGGCATCCCCCTGTCGCAACTGGACGAAGCCGCCCTGGACGGCATCAGCGGCCTGCACTTCCACACCCTGTGCGAGCAGGATTTTCCGCCATTGCAAAGGACGCTCGCTGCGCTCGAGAAGCGCTTCGGCCACCTGCTGGGTCGCATGGAATGGGTGAATTTCGGCGGCGGGCATCACATCACCCGGCCCGGCTACCAGGTGGACGACCTGATCACCTGTGTACGCGATTTCAGCCGGCGCCATGGCGTACAGGTCTATATTGAACCGGGGGAAGCCGTGGCTATCGGCAGCGGTGTGCTGGTGGCCCAGGTGCTGGACACCGCCTGGAACCGGCTGCCCCAGGCCATACTCGACACTTCGGCCACCTGCCACATGCCCGATGTTCTGGAAATGCCCTATCGCCCTGATATTGTCGGCGCGCAGGAGGCCGGTGTACTGCCGCACACTTACCGGCTGGGAGGGCTTACCTGCCTGGCCGGGGATGTGATCGGCGACTACAGTTTTGCCGCGCCGCTGGAGGTTGGACAGCGGCTGATATTCAGTGACATGGCCCACTACACCATGGTCAAGACATCCACGTTCAACGGCACCCGACTGCCCGCCATCGCCCTGTGGAACTCGCAGACCGACGCGCTCGAGGTGATAAAGGAATTTGGCTACGAAGCGTTCAAGTGCCGCTTGTCGTGATGCATTGGCGCAGCGACCGGGGCAGACTGCCAGACGGATGCAACCTCGCCACTACAGCAGCGCGCCGTAATCCGATTCCAACTGGTCGAAGCTCAAACTGGAAATGAAGCGGGAAAAACTCATCCACGTCGCCAGCCCTTTCAGATCGGCAAAATGCGGCGGCACGAATTGCGGCGCCATCACCACACCCTCCTCCAGCAGCAGACGGTAAGTCTTGATGTCCTCCAGCGTGATCTTGCCGCAAAACAGCAGCGGCAGGTTATCCAGCCGGCCCTCGCTCATGGCCAGGCGCATGAAATTGTAGGTCTGCACGAAACCGCGCATATAGGCCAGATCCTTGGTGAACGGTTTGCCGTCGGGCGTGCTGCCGCGAAAGATGCGCACGGCGATAGAGTAACTGTCATCCTCGGACATGTTGTGCTCGCGCAGGTAGTTGTACACGTCGATGAAATGCGCGCCGTCCTCGGCCAACGTCACCGCGCGCACCCGGTTGATCAGACGGTACAGCCGCGCCGGACTGGAGCGCATGGTCAGAATCTCCGTGAGTACGGCCAGGCCCTCCTGCGTGGTGGTGGACGAGGGCGGCCCCTTGCCCAGAAAGGTACACCAGGGCTGGGACATGCCATTGAGGGTGGTGCCCAGGTGCACCCAGCCCTCGTGTACCTCCAGTACGTCGATATCCAGCGCATTGAAACACGCATCGCTGCGAACTTTGAGGTAGTCCGAGCCGGCCGCGGCATCGGCCGTCATCTGGTCGTTGAGCAGTACGCGTATCCCGGCATTGGGGAATACCTGCAGCAGGCGCTGGTTGAGCACCTCCACCGCCTGGCGCGCCGGGATGTCCTTGGGTGACTCCACCATGGAGGCATTCTTGAGCAGATTGATCAGTATGGCTTCCATCTGTGTGCCGAGATCCGCCAGGGTGGGATCGCCGGCGTGGAAGACGTCCGAGGCAGAACCGTAAAGCTCTTCGGACAGGAGGTTGAAATCATTTGTACCGCGCGCTTCCAGCAGGCGCACCACCAACTGGTACTCGCGGCATATGCGTCGCATGATCGTGGACAGCGGATTGAGCTGTCCCAGGTTGCGCACGATGTCGCGCTCTATCCGGTGCAGCACACTGCGCACCTCGCCCGGCTTGAATTCGAGCGGATTGTTGTTCTGGTAATAAGCCGCGTCCACTGCCGGCAGCACTTTACACCCACTGGCAAAAAAATCGGCACGCACCCGCGGGCACCATTTTATGGAGTCCAGGATACGAATCGGCCGCTGCGCCTCCACGATTCGGTCGGACAGCTCGCGCACCAGGGCGAGATAGCGGGCATTGGCGTCACCCATCGACCGGCTCCCGGGCCCGCACGATGACGGCGGCCTGCAGGCGGTTGCTGCCAAAGCGGCTCATCGCGGCAAAGTCCTCTTTTGCTATGGGGATATGCTGGCAGTCCAGCGCGCTGAGATTCTCCGCGACGATGTCACTGGGCACTTCGCTGTCGAGGTCTGGGTCGTGCACGTACAGGCAACTGTCGTCGAACCCGCTGAGCAGCACCCAGTGCGGCGCCTTGCGATTGGCCATGCGGTAGGTCGAAATCAAAATCAACACGTTGTCGCCGCGCACAAAACTGTCGCACAGGCGCTGCTGGTCCACGTCGGTATAGTGTACCGCAACACCCGACTCGCGCGCCTGCAGCAGAAACGCTTCATGCACCAGGCTCATCACCCGCTTTTTGTTGGGGTCACGCACCCCGTCGAGAAACAGCGGACCGGGCTGATTCACCAGCACCTCGACCCCGAAGCCGCGCGTGTGAGCCGCCAGACCCAGACCCACGGGATGGCAGCCTCCATGACCGGAGGTCATGAAAATGGTGGTGGCCTCGCGCCATATCTGAATCTCTTCCATGGCGTCCGCCACGTAGTCCGGAGCCAGCGACGCCATCGCCATCATCAGCGACGCCGGACCACAGGTAAAATCCAGGCTCTGGGAGATCCACGGTATGACCCGGCTGTCACCCGCCGGTGTATAGACATGTATGCACTTTTCCATCCGCAGTGCATCGTCGTGGTCCTCGTAGTAGTCGCGGTACCTGCCGAACTGCAGATAGCCAAGTTTGCGGTAGAGCGCTATCGCGCTGTCGTTGTTGCTGGCCACTTCCAGACGCATGAACAACGCGCCGGCCTGGCGCGCTTCGCTCTCGGCATGCTGGATCAAGCGCCGCGCAATACCCTGCCCGCGCAGTTGCGGGTCCACCGCCAGCGAGTAGAGCCGCGCCAGCCGTGTACCGCGGCGCAGGATCACGAGAATATAGCCTGCGAGCGCGTCCGACGCTTCGCAAACGCTGAAAATGCAGTCTGCGTGCCGCAACCAGCGCTGAAAACTCCTGCGGCTTAGCCGGTCGCTGCTGAAGGCCAGTTCTTCGAGGCGCAGCAGCCGCGGCAGGTCTGCAGCGCGCGCCCTGCGGATGACCGTCACCGGGCCACCCCGCGCCGACCCGCCCGGCGGCGCGGCGGAACAGGGATCGAACACAGGTGGAAGGCGGTATCGGGTGCCGGGTTCTGGAACATTTCATGGCTCTGCCAACAACCACCGAAATATAGCCCGAAGACCAATTGACTACCAGTTACCTGTGGAAAATACTTACACCCCTATCCACTGCATACTTCAGGCGCCGCCGCGCGGGAACCCTTTTTCATGTCCCAGACGCTCATCGTCATCAATAACGCCAGAGACTGGGCCTCCTACTACCCCAGCGAACAGGTCATCACCTTTCCCGATTACATGCACGGCCAGCAGGAGCGCAGCGCGTCGCGCACGCGCATCATCAATCTGTGTCGCAATTTCGGCTATCTGTCCGAGGGCTACTACTGCTCACTGCTGGCCGAGGCGCGCGGCCACCACGTCATACCCTCGGTGCGCACCCTGAACGATTTGAGCAAGCGCGCCCTGTACCGCATGCATATCGATGAGTTCAGCGAGTCGATCTACAGGTTCCTGCAGCGCAGTGACACCAGCGCGCCCATCGTATTGAAGAGCTTTTTCGGCCGCACGGCCGACACGCTCTACCACGACCTGTCGCAGAAGCTGTTCGAGGTCTTCCCCTGCCCCATCCTCGAAATCGTCCTGCGCCACCGCAAGCAGTGGGAAATCGCCAGCCTGAAGCCGCTGTCGCCGCACGGTCTGAGTGACGCGGAGGAGGACCAGTTCGCCGCGGCACTGGACGACTTCAGCCGCAAGGTGTGGCGCAAAAAGCGCGAGCAGAAAGCCGCGCGCTACGACCTGGCCATTCTGTGCGACCCCGATGAAAAACTGCCGCCCTCGGACAAAGGCGCGCTGAAGCGCTTTATCCGCGCCGGCAAGGAAAAAGGCATAGACTGCGAATTGATCACTCAGCGGGACTACCTGCGCCTGCCCGAATTCGACGGCCTGTTCATACGCACCACCACCAACATCGATCACTACACCTACCGCTTTGCGAAAAAGGCCGAGAGCGAAGACCTGGTGGTCATCGACGACAGCAGTTCCATCCTGCGCTGTACCAACAAGATTTATCTTGCGGATTTGTTTCGCAGCAATCGGGTGCCGGCGCCGCGTACCGTGGTGCTGTACAAGGACCAGCCGGCGCAGCTGCTGGACCTGGAAGCCAGCCTGGGTTATCCCATCGTCGTGAAGATCCCGGACGGGGCATTTTCCAAAGGCGTGGAGAAGGCGCGCGACAAAACCGAGTTGACGGACATCTGCAAGCGCCTGTTCCAGCGCTCCACACTGCTGCTGGCACAGGAGTTTCTGTATACGGATTTCGACTGGCGTATCGGGGTCCTGGACAACCAGCCGCTGTATGCCTGCCGCTACTACATGGTGAAAAACCACTGGCAGATCTACCGTCACGGCAGCCGCACCGATTCGGGCGGATTCGACACGGTGTGCACCAGTGAGGTACCCAAACCCGTGCTCAGCGCCGCCCTGCGCGCCACGCGACCGATCGGCAATGGTTTTTACGGGGTCGACGTGAAAGAGAGCAAAGGCAGGGGCTACGTCATCGAGGTCAACGACAACCCCAACATCGACCACAGCGTAGAAGATAAATTTCTCGGTATGGAGCTCTACCGCCGCATCATGGAGACACTGCTGCGACGCATGGAAGCACGCCGGGGGCATTAGTACCAGCCGACCAGCCCCCGACCGTTACCGCTACAGACTGAGGACTTTTTCCCCCCGGGAGATGCCCGCCACCCCCGAGCGCACCACCTCGAGGATGTCGACGTCGGCCATCGCCGCCACGAAGGAGTCCAGTTTGTCGCTGGTGCCTGCGAGCTGGATGGTGTAGACACTGGGGCCCACGTCCACGATCTGGCCGCGGAAAATGTCGGTGGTTCGCTTTACCTCGTCGCGCAGCGCGCCCTGGGCGCGCACCTTGATCAGCATCAGGTCCCGCTCGATGTGCGCGCCTTCGGTCAGGTCCACCAGTTTTACCACGTCGACCAGTTTGTTCAACTGCTTGGTAATCTGTTCGATGCGCAGATCGTCACCGATGGTCGTGAGGGTCAGCCGCGACAGGGTCGGGTCGTCGGTCGGCGCGACATTGAGCGTCTCGATATTGTACCCGCGCTGCGAAAACAGCCCGACCACACGGGACAGGGCACCCGGTTCGTTTTCCATCAGTATTGCAATGATTCGCCGCATGTCAGGTCCTCTCGTTCTTGCTCAGCCACATGTCTTTCATGGACCCGTTTGGCGCAATGTGCATGGGGTAGACATGCTCCTTGCGATCGACGAAGACATCCAGGAACACCAGCCGGTCGCGCAGGGCAAACGCCTCCTCCATGGCCGCATCCAGATCCGCCAGCTGCGTCACCTGCATACCCACATGGCCATAGGCTTCGGCGAGCTTGATAAAATCCGGCAGCGAGTCCTCGTAGGTACTCATGGCGTACCGCCCGCCGTACTGCATGTCCTGCCACTGCTTGACCATGCCCAGATAGTTGTTGCGCAGATTGATGATTTTCACCGGCGTACTGTACTGGGTACAGGTGGACAACTCCTGGATATTCATCTGGATACTGCCCTCGCCAGTGACACAGGCCACCTCCCGGTCCGGAAACGCCAACTTCACTCCGATCGCCGCCGGCAAGCCAAAGCCCATGGTGCCCAGGCCGCCGGAGTTGATCCAGCGCCGGGGCTGGTCGAAGCGATAGTACTGCGCGGCAAACATCTGGTGCTGGCCCACGTCAGAGGTGACATAGGCATCGCCCTTCGTGACCCGGTACAGGCTCTCGATCACCTGCTGCGGCATGATCATATCGCTGTCGGCGTAGCGCCTGCCGTGCCACAGTCCGTGGGCCGCGCGCCACTCATCGATCTGCCGCCACCAGCGCTCCAGCGCCGCCCGATCGGGCAGGTCGGCGTCTTTCTCGCGCAGCGCCGCAATCTGGCTCAGCATCTCCGTCAGTACCGAGCGCACCGGGCCCACGATGGGAATATCCGCCATCACTGTCTTGGATATGGACGCGGGGTCCACATCGATATGGATCACCTTGGCACCCGGGCAAAACTTGGCCACGGTGTTGGTGACGCGGTCGTCGAAGCGCGCGCCGACCGCCAGGATGCAGTCGCTGTGATGCATGGCCATGTTGGCCTCGTAAAAGCCGTGCATGCCCAGCATCCCGAGAAACTGGCGGTCGCTGGCGGGAAACCCGCCCAGTCCCATCAGCGTGTTGGTGACGGGGTAATTCAGCTCCCGCGCCAGCCGGGTCAACAACTCGCTGCCTTCGCCCTGCACCACGCCGCCGCCGGCGTAGATCACCGGGCGCTTGGCCGCCAACAGCATCTTGGCGGCCTTCTTGATCTGTCCCGTGTGACCGCGCTGCGCCGGCGAGTAGGAGCGCATTTTCACCGACTGGGGGTACTGGTATTCGAATTTCTCGTCGGGCCGCGTCACATCCTTGGGAATATCGATGACGACCGGACCGGGCCGGCCGCTGGCGGCAATATAAAAGGCCTTTTTTATCGTGATCGGCAGGTCCTGCGCCCGCCTCACCATAAAGCTGTGTTTGACGATAGGCCGTGAGATCCCGGCCATATCGGTTTCCTGGAACGCGTCCTCGCCGATCAGGTGGCTGGCCACCTGCCCCGAGATCACCACCATGGGTATGGAGTCCATGTAGGCCGTGGCAATACCGGTGATGGCATTGGTCGCGCCGGGGCCGGAGGTTACCAGCACCACACCGGGCTTGCCGGTCGCCCTGGCATAGCCATCGGCCGCGTGTGTGGCCGCCTGTTCGTGGCGCACCAGGATATGGGGCACCTTACAGTCCTTGAACAGGGCATCGTATATGTGTAAAACCGCGCCGCCGGGGTAGCCGAAGATGTACTCGACACCCTCGTCTTCCAGTGCGCGGGCGATCATCTCACCGCCGGATAACAACTCCACAAGTAATCTCCCGATTGAAAGCGACCGGCGCGTAACCCTCACCGGTGCATTTCACAAGTAGCGTGTGGACGTTGCTGTGCGGCTGCCTGGAACCGGCACCCACGTGGCCGCGCCACCCCCTGTCAAGCTCGATACACTGCCCGGACCTGCCCCTCAGGACGCTCCTTGAGGGAAATTCGATCACGAACCCGTGTATCGGTCGCCCTGCGGGGTAGCGCAGTGTCTGGCCCTCGACCCGGCCGGTGCGACGCGGATCGATTACGGGACTCGCAAACAGCTGTACCGAATAATGGGATCGACACAGTAAGCCAGAGGCCGAGGGTACTCGACGTTAGCCATTGCCATTTGCAAGACGCACCTATTGTTGTAAGTACCCGCGATAATGTCAACTGTGACGCACATCTCTTTTGACTGGTTCCGTCGATAATGCGCAATTGCTTCGGGGCACTGGTTTGGGTTACTTTTAGCTTGATACGCTGCCTCAGAAGGGGGGAATCGATAACGTGAAACGGGTTCTGCATACCTGCGCTATCGCCAGTGCGGTCGGCGCCTTGACACTGTCCAGCCTGTCCGTCAGCGCGGGCAAGGTGTATTACCGCTGGGTCGACGAGCGGGGCGACCCGGTACACAGCGATCGCCCGCCGCCCAAGGGCACCGAATACGAGGTCATTTCAACCAACTCCAGTATGGTCCGACAGGTCGACGCCGATGAAGGCGCGGTGCCGCCCGAGGTGGAACCGCGTGTGGGGAACGAGTTCGAGCAGGTGAACACCGCCCCGCAAATGATCGAGAAAAACCCCGAGTTCTGTCAGCGCGCCCGGGACAATCTGCAAACTCTGAACACGGCGGCGCGCATTCGACTGCGCAACGACCAGGGCGAGCTGCGTTATATTACCGAGGAAGAAAAGGCGGAACAGCGCAAGGTAGCCGAGGCGACGATCGCCACGCACTGCGAGTAGCAGCGCGCGGCCCCCGAGCTAGCGATGGCTGAACACCGGCGTGTCGCCTTCCAGCCCCACGACGATAGTGTGTCCCGGCTCGAATTCCCCGGCCAGGATACGCTGCGCCAGTGGGTTCTCCAGCTCCTGCTGGATCGCCCGCTTCAGCGGTCGCGCACCGTACACCGGATCGAAGCCCGCGGCAACCAGGCGGTCCAGGAAGTCATCGCTGATCTCAAGCGACAGCTCGCGCTCGGCCAGACGCTGTCTGAGGGAGCGCAACTGAATACCGGCGATACCGCGAATCTGCTCCCGGAGCAGCGGATGGAAGACCACTGACTCGTCGACCCGGTTGATGAACTCCGGCCGGAAATGGGTGCCGACCACGTCCATCACCGCCGCTTTCATGGCCTCGTAATTTTCCTCGCCGGACATCTCCTGGATCAGGTGTGAGCCGAGGTTGGACGTCATTACCACCACGGTGTTGCGAAAATCCACGGTGCGGCCCTGGCCGTCGGTCAGGCGACCGTCTTCGAGTACCTGCAGCAGGATATTGAACACATCCGGGTGGGCTTTTTCCACCTCGTCCAGCAGCAGCAGCGAATAGGGCCTGCGCCGCACGGCCTCGGTCAGGTAACCGCCCTCTTCATAACCGACGTATCCCGGAGGGGCGCCGATCAGGCGTGCCACCGAGTGCTTTTCCATGAACTCCGACATGTCCACCCGCACCATGGCCTGTTCGCTGTCGAACAGGAACTCGGCCAGCGCCTTGCACAGTTCGGTCTTGCCGACGCCGGTCGGCCCCAGAAACAGGAACGAGCCGTTGGGGCGATTCGGATCGGACAGGCCCGCACGCGAGCGGCGCACGGCGTTGGATACCGCCTTGACCGCCTCGTCCTGGCCGACCACCCTGGCGTGCAGGGCGTCCTCCATGCGCAACAGTTTCTCGCGGTCGCCCTCCAGCATCTTGGCAATGGGAATACCGGTCCAGCGCGACACCACCTCGGCGACTTCCTCATCGGTCACCTTGTTGCGCAACAGGGTGTGCTCCGTCGCCTCGGCCTGCTGGGCCGCCGCCAGTTGTTTTTCCAGTTCCGGCATGCGACCGTACTGCAGCTCCGACATCCGCGTCAGGTCGCCGGCGCGGCGCGCCGCTTCCAGTTCCAGCTTGACCTGCTCCAGCTCACTCTTGATCTGGGCTTCGCCCTGTACCGAGGCTTTTTCGGCTTTCCACACCTCTTCCAGATCGGAGAACTCCCGTTCGACTTTGGCTATCTGCTCGTTCAGCAATTCAACCTGCTTCTTCGCCGCTGCATCCGTGTCTTTCTTGACCGCTTCGCGCTCGATCTTGAGCTGGATCAGGCGGCGCTCCAGCCGGTCCATGGCCTCGGGCTTGGAGTCGATCTCCATCCGAATGCGGCTGGCCGCCTCGTCCACCAGGTCGATTGCCTTGTCCGGCAGTTTGCGGTCGGTGATATAGCGCTGGGACAGCTTGGCCGCCGCGATAATGGCACTGTCGGTGATATCCACTCCGTGGTGCACCTCGTAGCGCTCTTTCAGGCCGCGCAAAATGGCGATGGTGTCCTCTTCGTTGGGCTCGTCCACCAGGACCTTCTGGAAGCGGCGCTCCAGGGCGGCGTCTTTTTCCACGTACTTGCGGTATTCATCCAGCGTGGTGGCGCCGACACAGTGCAACTCGCCGCGCGCCAGGGCGGGCTTGAGCATGTTGCCGGCATCCNNCCATGGAGCCCTCGGCCTTGCCCGCACCGACCATGGTGTGCAATTCGTCGATAAACAGGATGACCTGGCCCTCCTGCTTGGACAGCTCGCTGAGCACCGCCTTGAGCCGCTCCTCGAACTCGCCGCGAAATTTGGCGCCGGCCAGCAGCGAGCCCAGATCCAGCGACAGGATCCGCTTGTCGCGCAGGCCCTCGGGCACCTCGCCGTTGATGATGCGCTGGGCCAGCCCCTCGATGATCGCGGTCTTGCCCACACCGGGTTCGCCGATCAGTACCGGGTTGTTTTTAGTGCGGCGCTGCAGCACCTGGATCGTGCGGCGGATTTCGTCGTCACGCCCGATCACCGGGTCCAGCTTGCCCTGTTCGGCGCGCTCGGTGAGATCGATGGTGTACTTTTCCAGCGCCTGCCGCGCCCCCTCGGCCTCCGGGTTGTCGACCGCTTCACCGCCGCGCACTTCGTCGATGGCCGTTTTCAGCGCAGCGGGGGTCACGCGACTCGATTTGAGCAGCTCCCCGGCGGAGGTCTTGCTCTCCAACAGCGCCAGCAGCACCAGTTCACTGGAAATATAGGTATCCCCGCCCTGCTGGGCGAGCTTGTCCGCGACGTTCAGGATGCGCCCCAGGTCGTTGGACATGTGCACATCGCCGCCTGTACCGCTGACCGTTGGCAGCGCCTCCAGCGCGGACTTCAGCCCGGTTTTCAGGCCGGCCAGATTCGCGCCGGCTTTTTGCAGCAGGGGTCTGGCGGACCCTCCCTGCTGGTCGAGCAGGGCACTGAGCAGGTGTATCGGCTCGATAAAATTGTGATCCCGGCCAACGGCCAGGGACTGGGCATCCGCCAGAGCGGTCTGCAACTGGTTGGTGAGTTTATCCATTCTCATGCTGGTCACGCTCCTCGATACGCGACTGTGCGTCGCGGCAGGCAACTTCTTCGTCCAGCCATAAATGGGGGCCGGATGGCCCTATTTCAAGTGACCAGAGCGCTACTGCTGCAGCAGCACGAGGCTCGCCATGCGGCCGGTCTGGCCGTCGCGCCGGTAGGAAAAGAAACGGCGGGGCTGCGAAAACGTACAGTAATGCCCGCCCCAGATCGCCCCCACACCCGCCCCCCGCAGTCGCTGCCGGGCAAGGCAATAGATATCCGCGCACCAGCGGCCGGCGCGGGTCGGGTGCGGGACGAAACAGGTGGCCACCGAGGGCTGTTGGACCGCAGGTGCCAGGCTCATAAATTGTTCACGCACCTCTGAGCCAACCTCGAAAGCACCGGGGCCGATCGCCGGGCCCAGCCATGCCAGGAGCTCTCCCGGGTCGCCGGCCAGGGCGCTGACAGTGGCCTCCAGTACACCGCTGAGCAGGCCGCGCCAGCCGGCGTGAGCGGCCGCCACCCGGTCGCCGCGGCGCGTACAAAACAATACCGGCAGGCAGTCCGCGGTGAGCACGGCGCAGGCCACTCCCGGATCGTCCGTCCAGACCGCGTCCGCTGCCGGAGCGGGCTTTTCCCGCTCCGCCCGCACGACGGCAGCGCCGTGCACCTGGGACAACCACTGGATGGCCGTGCCAGCGGGCAAAGCCGCCGCCAGGACCGCCCGGTTGGCGGCTACGGCGGCCGGGTCGTCGCCCACGTGATCACCCAGGTTGAAGCTGTCCCACGGCGCCGTGCTCACGCCGCCGCAGCGCGTGGTGCTCAGCGCCCTGACGCCGGGCGGCGCGCCGCGCCAGTTCGGCTCGATCCAGTTCGGTTCAACCGGGCGCCGGGGCATCCGCCGCGTCCTCGCGCTGCAACACATCCAGCAGCGCCGCGAGATCCTCCGGCAGGGGACACTCAAACACCACCTCGCGGCCGGAGCGCGGGTGCACCAGGCCCAGAACCCGGGCGTGCAGCGCCTGTCGCTTAAAGCCGCGCAGCGCATCGACCATTGCGCCGGAAGCACCGGCCGGCACCCGTGGACGCCCGCCATAGACCGGATCGCCAACCAGGGGATGGTGCCGGTACGCCATGTGGACGCGGATCTGGTGGGTGCGCCCGGTCTCCAAACTGACGGCAATCTGCGTATGGTGGGCAAAGCGCTGCAGGATCCGGTAGTGGGTGATGGCCGGCTTGCCGCCGGCGGACAGCACCGCCATTTTCTTGCGCTGCCCGGGGTGACGGCCCAGCGGCGCGTCGATAGTGCCCCCGCCCGTCAGGGCCCCGACACAAACCGCGCAGTATTCGCGCCGCACACTGCGCGCCTGCAGTTGCGCCACGAGCTGGCGGTGGGCCCCGAGCGTCCTGGCCACCACCATGATGCCCGAGGTTTCCCTGTCCAGCCGGTGCACGATGCCGGCCCGGGGCAGCCGGTCCAGTTCCGGCGCATGCGCCAGCAGGGCGTTTACCAGCGTGCCGTCGCTATGTCCCGCCGCCGGGTGTACCACCAGACCGGCCGGCTTGTTCAGCACCAGGATACTCTCGTCCTCGTAGACCACGTCCAGCGCCATGGCCTGCGCCCGCCAGCCCACCTCCCGCTGCAACTGCGCGTCAATCTGCAGCAGCGCACCGGCGGGCACTTTGTCCCGCGGCCGCAGCCGTTGCCCGTCCGCGCACAACTGACCGGCCTTTATCCAGCTTTGCAGGCGCGAGCGGGAGTAATCGGGAAACAACTGCGCCGCAACCTGGTCCAGCCTGCCGCCGCCCAGCAGTTCGGGAACCCGGGCCCGAAGTTCAATCGTTTCTGTCATTGCGTGTCCGGTTATTGCAAACAGCGCCCCGCCCGGGCCGGTGGGCGCCACATCGCTGGAAAAACCACACTTTATACACCCACCGCCCTGTGGTTAAATACGGCACCTACAGTCCAGGCGCACACGGGCATCTTAGCACGGCGGCGCGAATCCATTTGGTGGCAACCTTGCGATACACCCTCATCCTGTTCCTCAGCCTGCTGTTGTACGGCTGCTCCGGCAATGACGAACAGCCCATTGCCGCGGATACCGGCGAACAGCAGATCTACGAGGAGGCCCAGCGCTATCTGCGCGGTTCCAACTACGATCTGGCAGTGCGCAGCCTGCAGCTGCTGGAGTCGCGCTACCCCTTCGGCAAATACGCGGAGCAGGCGCAACTGGAACTGATCTATGCCCACTACAGCGCCTACGAGCACGAGGCGGCCGTGGAGGCAGCCGAGCGCTTCATCCGGCTGCACCCGCAGCACCCGAACGTCGACTACGCCTATTACATGAAGGGCCTGGCCGCCTACACCGCCAACGAGGATATCTTCGCGCGCTTCGTCCCCACCGACCAGACCCTGCGCGATACCAGCCACGCCAGTGAGGCCTTTGCCGAATTCGCGCAACTGGTGTCGCGCTTTGCGGACAGCCCCTACGCCGCAGATGCCAGGGCGCGCATGATAGCCCTGCGCAACCTGCTGGCGCGCCACGAGATCAATGTGGCCAATTACTATTTCCGGCGCGGGGCCTATATGGCGGCGGCCAATCGGGGCCGCTACGTGGTGGAGAATTTCCAGCGCACCCCGGCGGTGGCGGACGGCCTGGCCGTCATGGCCCAGGGCTATATCCTGCTGGGACTGGACGACCTGGCACAGGACGCCATCGATACACTGGCGCTGAACTATCCCGAGCACCCTTCACTGGACAAGAACGGCGAGTTTGTCAGCGTCTACACCCTGGACGGCCTGCAGCGCTCCTGGATCAACAGGGCCACCTTCGGTTTGTTCGATCCGCCCCAACCGCCCCAGTTCGACAACCGGCCGCGGCTCTAAGCCTAATCACCGATGGTCCAGCCCGAGGTGATGGGGTAGCGGCGATCGCGCCCGAAGCCGCGCCGCGTGATGCGCGGACCAATGGGCGCCTGCCGGCGCTTGTACTCGTTGAGATCCACCAGGCGCAGCACCTGCAATACCTGCTCGCGATCCATGCCCGTCGCGATGATCTCCTGGGCACTGTAATCCAGCTCTACATACAGCTCGATAATGCGGTCCAGTATCTCGTAGGGCGGCAGGCTGTCCGCGTCTTTCTGGTCGGGGGCCAGCTCGGCGGACGGGGGCCGATCGATTACACGCTGGGGTATGCACGGACCCAGCGTGTTGCGGTAGCGGCACAGCTCGAAGACCAGGGTTTTGGACACATCCTTCAATACATCGAAGCCCCCGGCCATATCGCCGTACAGCGTGGAATAACCCACCGCCATCTCACTCTTGTTGCCGGTGGTCAGCACCAGCAGCCCTTTCTTGTTGGAGATGGCCATGAGCAGCACACCGCGACAGCGCGCCTGCAGGTTTTCCTCGGTACTATCCGGACGGGTTGCAGCGAACTCCTCCCGCAGGCCAGCCATAAAGGCGGTATAAATCGCTTCGATGGAAATTACCACGTGCCGCACACCGAGCAGGCGCGACTGCTGTGCCGCGTCCTCGATACTCATTTGAGAGGTATACCTAAACGGCATCATCACCGCCTCGACACGCGCCGGACCCAGCGCCGCCACCGCCACTGCCAGCGTCAGGGCTGAATCGATGCCGCCGGACAGGCCCAGGACCACGCCCCGAAAACTGTTCTTTTCGACATAATCGCGCACTCCCAGCACCAGGGCGTGCCAGGTGGCCTCCAGCTCGTCCAGGGGCGGGCAGACCGGCGTTCCGCCAATCACCGCCGCGCCGGACTCATCCCGCGCAGCGACGTCCAGCGTCAGCCAGTACTCGCCCTCGACAAAGTTGGGCGCCGCGGCGGCCACCGTACCGTCAGCGGTGACCGCGAAGGAGCCGCCATCGAAAACCAGCTCGTCCTGAGCGCCCACCTGGTTGACGTAGACAATGGGCAGGCCGGCGCGGCGCGCGCGCTCGGCTGCCAGATGCCAGCGCTCGCCGCGCTTGCCGCGATGGTAGGGCGAGGCATTGATATTCAACAGCAGCCGGGCACCGGCCGCCGCGGTTTTCAGCGTGGGTCCGTCCTCCCAGAGGTCCTCACAGACGCTCAACCCCACTGGAACGCCGGCGATATCCACCACACAGGGGTCCTGGCCGGCGCTAAAATACCGTTTTTCGTCAAACACCTGGTAGTTGGGCAGGCTTTGTTTGCGATATTCCGCGACCACCGCCCCGCCATGCAGCACGGCCGCTACATTGAAGAGGCGGCCAGCGAAGCGCCGCGGGTATCCGATCACCGCATAGGCCCGCCCCGTCATCCGGCTGCAGATGCGATCCAGCGAGCGCTGCACGCGCCCGTCGAGACTGGGCCGCAGCAGCAGGTCTTCGGGGGGATAGCCGCTGAGCGTCAGCTCGGGGAACACGACCACCGGCACCTCGCGCTCGCGCTCGGCGCGCTGTATCACCTCGATCACCCTGTCGGTGTTGCCCTCGAAATCCCCCACAAGGGTGTTGATCTGGGCCATCAGGATGTCGAGCGTTTTCATAAGGCGGCGGTCTGGACAAGGGACATTGCGTTAAGTGAAATGGCAATTACTTAAAGCTATTAGACCGGCGCCAAACCGAATACAGGACGTCAGGACACGCCGCAAGTACATCCCTGTAGGCTCGGGTGCGGCATCCATGCCGCACACGGTCCCGACAACCTGTACTCGATTCAACGCCTGCATTCCGATTACCAACTTAAGTAAGCACCACTCGGGTTGAGAGCGCTATTGTCCGGAAAACTGCCCGCCTAAGCCAGCCCCTAAGAAATATTGGAGCCATGGCAGACTGCGCAATTTGTGCCAGATGCCTGTTACACTGGCAGCCACCAGCAGCCACACCACAGTAACAACAGGCTTACCTGAATCGTGCATCGCCCCGCCATACTCACGCGACCTGCAACTCACGCGCCCAGCCAGCAGAACCTGGCGCTGTTTCGCATCTATGTGGCCTATCGCTCCCTGCTCTCCGTGGTGCTGCTGATCATGCTGGTCAGCCCCAATACCCGCGCCCTGGTGGGCGTGTTGAACCCGCCCCTGTATGTCGCCGTGGCCCTGGCGTACCTGGCCACCAGCATTCCCCTGGTGGGCTCCCTGTCCACCCGTCTGAACCGCAACCAGAAACTGCTGTTCCTGGTTTTCCTGGTGGATATCGGCACCATTACGGTGCTGGCCGACACCAGCGGCGGCATGGCCAGCGGACTGCCGGTACTGCTGGTGATCACCGTGGCCGCCAGCGCCGTCCTCATCAGCAAACGCACCGTCGCGACGCTGATCGCCGCAGTGAGCGTACTGGCTGTATTGATCGACACCCTGCGGCTGATCGTCACCGGCGTACTCGACTCCGGCGCCCTGTTTCCCGCCGGACTGCTCGGCCTGTTGATTTTCGGGGTGTCGCTGATGGTGCAGGCCATCGCCCACCGCCTGGGCCGCGCCGAGGAACTGGCGCGCAACCGGGCCAGCGACCTGTACAACCTGCAGCGCCTGAATGAACAGATCGTCCAGCACATGGACACCGGGATACTGTTGGTCGACGACGAGGGCGTGGTGCGGGTCATGAACAAGGCCGCCACCAGCCTGCTGGCGCCGGAGCGCCCCGTCACAGTGGAGCAGGGGCGTCAACTGGCCGACTACTGCGCGGAACTGGCCTACCAGTTCGAGCACTGGAAGGATACCGGCCTGCACCGAGCCAGGCCGTTCAGCATAACCGAGGGCGCTGCGCCGCTGATCGCAAACTTTCGCGAACTGCAGCTCAATGCCCGGCGCGAGACGCTGGTGTTCGTCGAGGACTACGCACCGGTTGCGCGGTATGCACAATCACTCAAGCTGACTTCGCTGGGGCGTCTGACCGCCAGCATCGCCCACGAGATTCGCAATCCGCTGGGAGCCATCAGCCACGCCGCCCAGCTATTGGGGGAGTCACCCGAGCTGTCCGAGGCCGACCGGCGCATGGCGGATATCATCCAGAAACACTGCGAACGGGTGAACCAGGTCGTCGAGAGCGTTATGCAAATATCCCGGCGCGAACCGCCCCGGCCGGAATACCTGCTGGTCGGAGCGTGGTTGACGGAATTCGTGGAAGACTACCTCAAAGGACTGGATCAGCCAGCCGACATCACCATCGACTGCGGCTACCCGGAGTTACTGATAGAGTTTGATCCCGGAAACCTGCAGCGGATAATGACCAACCTGCTGGACAACGCCCTGCGCCACAGCGCCCTGGCCACGGGCAGGCAGACCGCGCGTATCGCGGTGAACCTGGACTTCGCCTCCCACCAGTGCCTGCTGGAGGTGATCGACGCCGGCGCCGGGGTGCCCGCTGCAGACCAGGACAAACTGTTCGAACCCTTTTTCACCACTGTGGAAAAAGGCAGCGGCATGGGCCTGTACCTGTGCCAGGAACTGTGTGAAATCAATAACGCGAACCTTAGCTATCAGCCGACCCCGAACGGCCATAGCTGTTTTCGCATATCCTTGAACCAGCGTGCAATGTAGGTCGGAGCGATGGCGACACAGAGCGTTTTAGTGGTGGATGACGAACCCGATATCCGCGAGTTACTGGAGATAACCCTGAGCCGCATGGGCCTGGCTACCCACGCGGCGGCAACACTCGCGCAGGCCAGGGACGCGGTGTCGACCGTGCAGCCCAACCTGTGCCTCACCGATATGCGCCTGCCCGACGGCAACGGTATCAGCCTGGTGGAATACATCCAGCGGGAATACCCGCAGATTCCGGTGGCCATGATCACCGCTCACGGCAGCGTGGAAACGGCGATTTCCGCACTGAAGGCGGGCGCGTTCGACTTCATCAGCAAACCCATCGAACTGGACACACTGCGCCGCCTGGTCAGCACCGCCCTGCAACTGGACGTGGACACCGGCAGGACGGACCGGGCCATGGACCGCGATCTGATCGGTTCCGCTCCCAGTATTTGCGCCCTGCGACAACAGATCGGCAAACTCGCGCGCAGCCAGGCGCCGGTGCATATCCACGGCGAATCCGGCAGCGGCAAGGAGGTCGTGGCGCGCCTCATTCACCAGCACGGTCCGCGCGCCGAGGGCCCGTTTGTGGCAGTCAATTGCGGGGCCATACCGCCGGAACTGATGGAAAGCGAGTTGTTTGGACATGTCAGGGGCAGCTTTACCGGCGCCAGCCAAGACAAGGTCGGCCTGTTCCAGGCCGCCGCTGCGGGCACCCTGTTTCTCGACGAAGTGGCCGATCTGCCTCTGGCGATGCAGGTAAAACTGCTGCGCGCCATTCAGGAAAAGGCCGTGCGCCCGGTGGGCGCCAGCGCCGAGCAGCCCACCGACGTGCGCCTGCTCAGCGCCACACACAAAAACCTGGCCGCGGAAGTCGATGCCGGGCGCTTCCGCAACGACCTGTACTACCGCATCAATGTCATCGACGTGCATGTGCCCAATCTGCGCGAACGCATCGACGACGTGCCGGCACTGGCCAAAGCCATCGTGCAGCGCATCTGCGCCAGCCAGGGCAGCGACGCTGCCCAACTGGACGACTCCGCCATCGACGCATTGTGCGGCTATACCTTTCCCGGAAACGTGCGCGAACTGGAGAATATGCTGGAGCGGGCCCTGGCGCTCAGCGATGGCAACACCGTCTCCGCTGGCGACCTGCAATTCGCCAGCAGTGCCCCGGGCGGCACGCAATCAGCCACCAGAAAAACCCCGGTCGACGCGGGACGGTCGCGCGGCTGGTCGACCGCGGAGGCTTACGGCAATCTGGAGGGGTATCTGGAGGACATCGAACGCACGATCATCAGCGACGCGCTACAGGAGTGCCGCTGGAACAAAACGGCTACCGCCCGGCTGCTGGGAATCAGCTTTCGCAGCCTGCGCTACCGGCTGCAGAAGCTGGGGCTGGATGATTAAAGCGGCGTGCGCTCAAAAAAGCGCTGGAAATCCTTGTCCTTAAACTGCTCATCCGGCAGGTGTATGCACTCTTTTACTGCAAGCGCGGTACTTTTTGTCCCGGCATTCGTGCTGGCGCTTATCCCGACGGCCGCGGCCGCGGCCTCCTCGCGGGAAGCGGCCTGCAACATGAGCAGGCCGTCCTGCCCGATGCGGGTCTGCACCTGGCAGGCAAACTCGTGCGGGGGCATTGCGGCCAGTGCAACGGCACTGTACAGACTGATCGAGACGACTGCGCCGAGACCCAGCCCCGACATTTTTTGCAACATTTTCATGGTCCTTTGTCTCCAGGTAGTGGCCCTACCAGCAGCTTGATCCGCCGGAGCCGGTAGCTGCTTTCGCTCCGCTGGAATTGAGAGTAAATACCGTGCAGCGGGTATCGTCATCCTGAGCACCGCCGGCTACAGGGGTTGCGGTCAACACATAGCAGGTCGCTATAGTGCCGGTGGCACACGCGGCCGCATCGATCGTGTAGTACCCTTCCTCGCTGACCATCGGATCACTGGTGTAGCCCAGTTCCTGCATATCCGTGGTGTAGGTCGAGCGATCCAGCATGAATCCCTCCTGGCGATTTGCAACGTCCGCCAGCCCGGCTTTGGCGTCGCTGCGCCGCCCCTTGCGCAGGCTCTCCTGGTAGGAGGGCAGCGAGATGGCCATCAGCACCGCGACGATCACTACCGCGATCATGAGTTCGATCAGGGTAAAGCCCGCGTGTTGCGCGCGGCGCCTGTCCCGGTGTGCTCTGCGTTCTGCCGAGGCCATCAATATTCCTCCCGGTACCAGTAGGAACCGTAGGGCTCGGGCATCGTTGCACCGGTTAGGAAAGGATTGTCGGTGAAACCATTGCCACCGCTACCCGGAGGCAACAGGAGGCGGATTTCACCGTCACTGCCGAAATGCGGGGCCGGCGTATCGGGGATCAGCGAGCCAATTATCCAACTGCGCTCCAGATCGTCATCGTCATCAAAGTCGACTTCGGCGGCGGCCGTGAGGAGATCAACGACATACAGGCGCCCCGTGCCCGGGGTCGGCTCGCAGATGCTGGTCAGCGCCGCGTCGGGTGAAAAGGTGGTGAAATACACCTTGCCATCGATGGTCAGGGAGCGCGCGAGACTCTTCTCGCCAGTGGCGGGCAACGGCAGACGCCAGCCGTTGGCAGCCAACAGCGCCGCCGCCGCTGTCGATTGCTCGGCGGTGGTACCGTCCTGGATGAGATTGGCACTCACATCATAGAGATCATTCGGGTCCAGCGGCAGCTGGCAGCGGAAATCATCGACCGGATCGGCCCCGTTGCAATCAGAATAGCTGGGGGCGGCCGTGAAATACGGGGCAACCTGCTCATCGCGGATCATGTAAAACTCGTTACTGACGTCCGTCGCATTGGGATTAGTGCGGTCACCGCTGCCGATCAGTACGGCATCTATCGGCAGGCCATGGTATATGGCACGGACCACGTCAGGCGCGTTGAAGAAGCGGCGATCGGTGGCCGCCGTACCGCCGTTCATCGCGGCCAGTTTGACGATGCGCCAGGTATCCTGCGCCGATGTGGGCAGTGCATTGCCCCCCATGTCGACCCGCCACACGTTGCCTCCGGTGTCGGCAAAATACACCCGGTCGGTGAGTTCGTCGCCATTGCTGTCCAGAGTAGTCACCGCACCGGCCACGGAATGCACCAGGCCGGTTTCCTGCAGGTTGGTGCCGGAATTGGCCGCCGGTGTCACACTCCAGATCAGCGCGCCGGTGGTGGCATCGACCACGAACAAGCCCCGACCCATGGTGTCCGGCGTGGCGACGCCGGTGGCATCCTTGTTCTCGTCGTAGCCGGCACCAAATATCAGTACCGGCTTGCGAACATTGTTGTTGTCCACATACCCCGGTATATGGGTTACCACTGGATTCGACCAGGTTTGGCCCAGTTCGCCGAAGCCGGCTGTGGTGGGGCCGACCTGCCACATGAAGGCCGGCGAACCGGGTGTCGAGATATCCAGCGCGTACAACAACCGGCCGCCCCTGCGCAAACCAAAGTAGACGTAGGCCTTGTCGCCGTCGTTGGCGGCGTCGATAGTGCCGTCGTGGTTGTAATCTCGGGTGTAGACGATGGGTGATGCGTCAATGCCATAAACGCGGTCACCCGATGTCGCATTGTCCTGTCGCTGGCGCAGCACGGGCGCGAGCTCCTTGGGGAAGAATGCCCAGTCCTCCTCGCCATTGTCGTTGCCAAACATATGCAGAAAGCCGCCGTTAGTGCCCACCACGATGCGCTGATCCGGCTCGTTGGGATCGGTAAAAGCCCCCAGAGTCCCGTAGTTCACCACAACCGGTTTACTGTGCAGCATGTCCGCGAGAATCCACTGGCGGGTTCCCGAGATCGTGCCATCGGGTGCGACGTCATAGCCCTTGCCGTAGTTGATGGCCGCATCCAGTCCCGCCTGGTCATTGACACCGAAGAAATCAAACAGCGCGGTGGTCGGATCATTGGGGTCCGTTACGTCGAAACCAAAGGCCTGCGCATCGAGGTTGGCACTACTGAAATCTTCCAGTGCCCCGTTGGTGCCGGAGTTGGTTTTTATGCTGCGGGTCGCGGGGTCCCTGGCGGCCAGCAGCCCACCGATACCGCCTTTCTCCACATCGCCGCCATCGGCGGTACTCCAGTAGGTGTCGGCATCGACTTTGATCTGTCCGTTGCTGGGGTCGATCGCCGCGTCACCGTCCCTGTCCTCCAGCCGCGCCGTACCGTTGCTGATCGCCAGCTTGAGTTTCTTGATATTGCCGCGCCAGTCCGTTGTCTCGATCGGTTTGAACATCGCGAAATACACATCGTTGCGACTCTGGGTCCGGTTGAACGAATCCACCGCCACCGAGGGCGAGGTGAAGGTGGAATCCGTCGAGAGAATGGCCAAAATCGCGCCCTGAAACGCCGCTGTCAGCTCATCCGCGGAATCGGCGGTGAAGTACTGGCCTTTACCCTTTGTCGCCGTATCACTGAGCAGGGTCTGGTTGGTGGTAAAGCCTATGGTATAGGTGATGCCAAACTGATTGCCGTTGGTGGTATCCCCGTCCAGGTCTGTGGTGGCCATATATTCGGCCAGCTCCGGCAGACAGTTCTTGCTGTAACTGTCACTGCCGTGGTCGTCGCGGTACTGGTTGCAGGTCTTGCCGGTCAGGCTCTCGATTGCGGCATTGGCGTCTTCGTCATAGGTCGGCAAGCCGTCCGTCATCAGAATGACGTAGGTATAGGCACAGTTGGTGGCCGGCGATTTGTAGGTGCCCACCGGGTCTTCCGCCAGTTGATCCCGGGAACCCGGATAGGGCGCCCCGTAGTGCACACTTTCCCCGGCCAGGTAGCGGTAGGCCTCGTAGGTGGACTCGCACAGCGGGGTCCAGCCACTGGCATTGATGCCGTTGACATGGCTGACCAGGGAACTGCGGTAGGCATCCCGGGTCGGTTTGTCATCGGTGTCGAAAATACGCTTGGTAACCCGCCCGCCACTGTTACTGGCTGAACTGTTGGAATTAAAATTGACCACGCCAAAATCGATCCCGGGATTACCCTGTATCAAATTGCCCACGACCTCCTGGGCAATCGCAAGGCGCGTGCGGGTGGTCTGGATCGACGTATCACTGAGGTAGTCCAGGTAGTGACCCGTGTACAGTGTATACCCGGACGAACCCCAGTCCACGTTGGAATCAGCGGCTGTCGCCGCGTCGTATTCCGTACCGGGCTGGCGGTATCTCGCATAGTTGGGCTTGACGATATAGGGCGAGGCAAACGGGTAGCCGTCTGCCTGGCCGCTGCCGTTACCCGGGTTCGCGTTATCGACATCGTCCTGACAGTCCAGATGCTTGGTTATGTCCTTTTCATCGGGGTCCAATGACACCCAGTCGGCGTCGTATACGAGCTGGTTGGTGCCGGTATACTGCACAGAGAGTCTCTCCCGGTAGCGGCGCACATGATCCTGAAAGTAGCCCACCGTGGCCAGTGCAGTGTAGGATTCCGCGCAGCGATTCATACTGGCGGGATACCACCTGCTGGTACCTGATCCCGGCGCACTGCCGTTGCTCGACCAGTAAATTCGCGAATGATCGTAACGGCTTTGATAGGTGGCATTGGGATCGTAGGCGGGGCGATCCAAGGTCACGTTAGTGCCCATACTGCCGGAGTCATCGAAGATAATGAGAACTTTCGGCCGCCCGGTATCCTGCGCGCTGTAGGTCGACTGGTAAATTTCAGTGTCGTCCGCCTGGAGACTGCCACTGGCGCTCAACAGGGCCGCGGCGGCCAAACACAGCGCGCGACACCCCTGGCCTGTCGTTGTTGTTTTCATCGCTTTCCCCTCCGGTAAATCCGGTACCACTCGCAGCCCCGGCCCTGCCACTGCACTCATTGGCGCACTCGCTACTGGCCGCTACTGCCAATTGTTGTCTTTACCACGCCCAGTTGCACCCGGGTTCTGGCCCGCTGCGCCACCGCATGTTCGGATGCGACCCGGTAATAGTCGCACTCCAGCAGACCGACGCTGGAGCCCGCGGCACTGCGGGGGCACGCCAGGCGGGTATTGGTCAAAAACACGTCCACGTCCACCGCCCCGGCGCCGCCAAAGACATCGCGCAGGGGGTGGTTGCTGTTGGGGTCGAAGGCCGCAAACGGCGTCAGTGTGTCACCGTTGACATCAAAGGGATTGTTCGCGGTGCCGGCCAGTCCCAGCGTTGCGATCGCTCCCGCCTCGGCCGCCTGAAACGAGGCGTAGGCATCCTGCATATTGGATGCCATTTTCAAGCCCAGGGTGCTGTTGCTGGCGGCGATCACGCTGATAATAGTGACCACCAGCAGGAACAGCAGGGCGACCACGAGGGCCACGCCGGTCTGTGCTTTGCCTGCGTGCACGGATTTCATGCGCCACCTCGAATGATCAGCTTGATGTTTCTCAGGGAGATGCTGGTCTGGGTGAGCAACCGGCGAACATTGTCGTTCGGGACATAGGGTGGGTCGTTAGCCAGCACATAGGACTTGGTATCGGTATACTGGGCGTCTGGCTCCGCCCCTCGCAACAGCATAAACAACTCGACCGAGACCACATTGGCCCAGTCGGCGGCAGAGGACAGACCGCTTTCATTCTCATAGGTATCGACTTCACCGTTGCCGTCTGTATCGACGCCAAACAGGAAGCGCAAGCGCTCCACGCCCTCGACCACATCTTCCGTCAGCACCGCCATGGCCGCACCGTCCCAAGCCAGGACCTTGCGGGCCAGGCGCGGCGGCCTGTTCGAGCCGGCCACGGGCCGGCGCACGTAGTACACTTCAAAGCGGTACTCCCAGGCCACGCCGTCGGGCACATCGCCGCCGGTGACGATGGTCGGGTGGGGGTCCGCGCCGTCGAATACCAGGCCGCGGATATTGTTGGTCATGATATAGGTGCGCTGGGCCGACAGGGCCGTGGGTGAATCGATAGTGCCGTCGTTGTGGGTCGGGTTGTTGGGGTCTTTCGCGCCGCGCGGTCCATCGGTGTAGGCCTGCGGCACCGCGTGCTTGATCACCAGCACATCGGTGCCGATTACCCCATCGTCAATACAGCCGATAGCATTGTTGGAAGCATCCACTACATCAGCAAAAATATCCGTAGCAAAGTCATAGACGCCCGCCAACCCAGAACAGTCGCCCACAACGGCCAGGTTCAGGTCGGGGGCGCGGTCTACCCTTCCGGCCGTGGTTTCACCCAGAAACCCGACATGGCGCAGTGAATCGACAATCAACTGCTCGGCAAACCGCGCGTTTTCCGACAGCGCCGCCACCTGCTCGACTTCCACAAAGGAGCGCTTGGAGGCGAGATAGACGGAGACGGCGCCGGCGATCAGCATAATGCCCAGCAGCATGCCGATCATCAGTTCCACCAGAGAATAGCCGCGGTGGTGTTTGCGGGCTGTGAGCGCAGGCATCATAGATCGTCCTCGTCGAGCACGAAGGTGTTGATGACAACCTGCCGCCGATTGGCATCGGTACCGGCAGCCGCCCCGGCGCAGACCGGCTCACCGCCCTGCACCGCATCCCTCGTTTCCTGCAGGCCGCGCCACTGTACAGCCACCCGCATGATACCGGTGCTGAGGCGGCCATTGGTGGAGGTAAACGTAATACAGCCGCGCGGGTCGATCAGCCCGCCGGCACTGGCGCCGCCGGCCTGCACCATGACACCGGCCAGCTCGCGCTCCCACTCCCACAGGTCGTGTGCCGCCAGATCATTGGGATCACAGGGGCCAGTGCGGCAATCCGGGCTGGGCTCGGGGCTGTTGGGATCATCGCCCAGCGGGTTGCTGGCAATGTAGGTCTGCACCGCCGAGGGGTTGATGCGAATGCGTTCCACCATGGCATCGGCCAGGGTCACGGCGCGGCTGCGCTGAATGGCCTGGTGCTGCGAGGTCTTGGACAGCGCCTGCAGGCTGACAATACCCAGCAGGCCGACTGACAGGATGACAAAGGCAATCAGCGCTTCGATCAGCGTGAAGCCGCGCTGTGTTTCAGGGACAGCTTGCAAGGGTATCCGCTCCCGGGTCGTTGGGGTCGACAAGCGCCGCTCTGACGATGCCGGTGGAAGCGACGATGACACCGCGCGCCTCCGGGTTGCCACGGTCATCGCAAATGGTGAGGGTGCCGTCGTACGCCATCACATACCCACGGCTGTTAAACCGAATACGATCAGATTCCGCGGTTGGTATTGTGTCGGTGTACGTAACAGTGAGTTTTTCAGGCGGCGTATGGGTAATAAAAATCTGGTTGGGATCTGCCGGGTTGCCAGTGCCATCCTCGTCAGTAAAAGCGATATAGCCCGCATTCCAGTTCCCGGTATCACAGGCGCTGAGGTCGCTGCTGCGGCACACGATGACAAACGTCCTTTGCGCCAGGGCCTCGGAACGGGCGCGATTCAAGCTGGCGCGCAAGGCATACACTTCCGAGAGCAGGCGATTGTCCTTGATCAGGTTGGTGAACGCCGGCGCGCCGATAGCGAGCAGTACCGACAGCACCAGCAGGCCGATCATCAGCTCGACCAGCGTAAATCCCCCGTTACCGCTGCCGGGGCGGGCAGGTTTGCGGTGCCTGGCTGTGCATCTGGCTGCCATATCGAGCGCCTCTCTCCCACGGGCACATGCGTTGGAAAACTCAGTCACCGTACAGCATAACAGCGGCCGCGCGCTTGTCGCGCGACAATCGACAACAGGCGCCGTTGGACGGATAAACGGTAATCATGACCAGGATTTTGTGAAGCGGATCACAAAATGCGCAGCGGCACGGGACGCGCTGCAACGGCGTTCAGATGCGGGGTCTCACCAGCAGCGCCGCCCGGCCGTGCCGGGGGAAGCGCTGGCCGCGCGCACGCCCTGGCGGCTGATGGACAGGATCTGGCACTGCGTGTCGCGCGCCTGGAGATTGTGGGGCACGGCCCGCACGCCGCTATACACCGATGCCAGCAGGTCCAGGCGGATACGGTAGATGGCGCGCGCCCTATCCGCGGGCTGCGCCTGGCCGTCCACATAGTACGGCGCGGGCAGGCCGAGGTCGGTCAGGGCCGCGGCGTAGTCCCGGTGGTTGAGAAAGTACGCCTCCTGGCGCGCCAGCACATCCAGCAGTACAGCCCGGCCTACCGCCCGGTTGCTGTGCAGGACAGAGCCCTGGTACGCGGGCAGCGCCACCCCCAGGAGGATACCGACGAGCAGCAGGCTGATCAGCAGCTCGAGCAGGCTGAAGCCGCGGGGCGCGGGAGCGGCCCCGGCCTGACCCTTCGCAGGGGGATCGGCCGGACGCTTTGCGCCTGGTTCAGAATCTGTCCACACCGTCTTCGCGCCAGTAGACCCGCCAGCGGGCGCCCCCGGGAACCGCAAACAGGTGCCGGCCATCCAGACCGCTGCCGGGCACGAGTAGCTGATTGTCCAGCGGCAGCAGTTCCGCCGGCATCCCGCTGCCGATGGCGGTCGCTCGCCCACCGGCCAGTTCCAGCTCGCCGATATCCTGCACGCGGGGTGCGGGCGCCCCGTCCTCCAGTCGCACCGCATAGGCGCGCCCCTGCCCCATACCCGGCCGGCAGGCGCCGCCGGCTGCGGGTGCGGCCGGAAGGTAGGTGGTAAACAACGCGGTGCCGCTGCTGACCAGGGGCCGCGACAAACCCTTCTCACCCGCACCCTCGAGCGCCAGTTTCCAGCCCAGGTACAGGTCCGGAGCGGCGCAGGCGGTGGCAGCGCCGGGCGTGCACAGGTGCGTTACGTCCGCCAGATCACGGTGCGCCACTGGCGGCAGCGGCGGGCCCCGGTCGAGCGCTGGCGCGCGATCCTTGATTAGATAGGCGTAGTTGCGCACCGCGACATCCCCGGGCGCCGCACGGTTGCCCGAGACGATGACCACGCCGGTATACTCGCCCGCCGCATCGCGCGTTCTGACCACGTCCGGCGCGTGAAAAAAGCGCCGATCCTGCGCGCCGCTGCCGCCCAGTTGCGCCAGTTCGCGCAGGTACCAGTTGCTGTTGTCCGTGACCTCGCTGTCGGGTGCGCGGTACGCCGCTTCACCCAGATTGATCCGCCACAGCGTGCCCCCGGTATCCCCGACATAGGCGCGATCCGCAATGCCGTTGCCGTCGCTGTCCACCACCGCCACCGGCGAGGGAATGCTGTCGGTAAGGCCGGCGGCGAAATGCCTGGCCGGCGTATCCGCTGGCGCCGGGCTGCCATCGGGCCCCACTGCTTTCCAGATCAGCCTGCCGGTGTCGGTATCCACCACGTAAATCGCGTTGCCCACGGTGTCATCGGCGTCGCCTGCATCTTTGCCCAGGCGCGTCGACCCCTGCCAGCCGCCGCGATAGCCGCCGCCAAACACCAGCGCCGGCGTCAGTTCAGTGCCGCCCAGGTCCAGCCTGGCCACCGCCGGCGTGGAAAAGGTCAGGGCCAGTTGCCCGAAGCCCGGTGTATCGCCGGTGATCTTCCATTTGAGGGCCGGTGCATCGGGGTCCGTCATATCGAAGGCGTAAATCCCCCTGCCGCCGCGCCGCTGGCCGATAAACACCCAGGCCCGGTCGCCTGCGCTGCGCTCGATCACGCCATTGCCGTCGCTGTCATCGACCAGGGCGACTGGCGCACCGTCCATGCCGTAGATATGGCCGGGTACCGGCGGCGCCGCGCGACCGGCCAGGGCGGCCTGCAGCGGCAGCAACTCCAGCGGCAGAAAGGCCCAGCTTTCCCGGCCGGATTCGCCGCCGCCGGCCTCGGTGTTGCGCAGCATGTGGAAAATGCCGTCGTTGCTGCCAAAGAACAGGCGTATATCCGGGTTGCCGGCGGTATAGCCACTACCCGGCCGCGCCCCGTAGTTGATGACCAGCGGCCTGGAGTGCAGCACGTCGCCCAGCAGCCAGTCGTGGGTTTCCACCGCATTCCCATCGCCATCGGCATCGAATACGTCGCGCCCCCTGATCCACTGCAACAGCCGCCTGTGTTCAACTGCCGAAAAAACACCGTGCGGATCGAGGTAAGGGCTGAGCAGTGCCAGGTCCGCGCTGTCGGCATCCAGCGGCAGCAGCGCATCGGGGGAGCGCGGGTCCTGGGTAAAGAGCTGCCGCGCATGCGGCTCGTGGTTGGCGTCGCTCGGCATGCCGGAAAGCAGCCCGGGTATTTGCTGGCCGGCACCGCCGCGCCGCACGGCGCGGCCATCGCGGCCGGCCACCTCGCCCCGCTCGGGATTGAACGCCAGCACATCGGCGCCGGTCGGATCGGTCCAGTAGGTGAGGGCGTCCGGCGCGATGCCGCCGTCCGCATCCGACAGTGCCGGCTGCGGGGTGAGGCCGTAGCCGGGCTGCACCACCACATACCGTTGGTCGGGTACCGCGCTGTTGGGATCTGCAACTTCCAGCGCGGCTATTTTGAGTTTCTTCACATTGCCGCTCCAGCGCCCGGATGGATGCGTCTGGAACAGGCTGAAAAACACGTCGCCGGTCAGTGCGGGGCGCTGGCGCACATCCACCGAGGGGGACACCGCGACCAGGCTGCCGCTGCTTTGCGGCGCCTGGTCCGCTGGCGCCACGGCGCCGCAGGTGTAGCTGTCGATATCGTCGGCGCGCAGCCCGGTTGGCTGCGCCAGCGCCTGACCCAACAGACCCAGCGCCAGGGCGATCAACGGCCGGCGTGTTACCAATTCACACCTCCCGCGGCGCTCACCGCGCCGCCGCCGTCAGGCGCAGCAGCACACCCTGGGTCACGGCGGCCCGGGCGCTGCCGCTATCGATGCCATCGCAGGCTGCAAACACCTCAAATTTCGCCGCGCGATAAGCCACGCTGCTGCTGACCGCTGCCTCGGGCAGTACCGGCAATGCCGCCGTCAATGGACTCATCCGGGTGACGTGGTACGCGGCGCGAGCGCCGCGCGGCAGTATCCGCGCCGCCACCTCCAGCAGACGCCGGTCACAGTCGCCACCGGGGGCGCCGCGCGCGCAGATGCGCTGGCCCACGGGGCCGTCCAGGGGAATATTCTGCGGCTGCGCCAGTACCGCATCCACCACCGCCAGAGCCGATTGCAGCGCCACCAGCCGCGCCTGCTCATTTCCCGCCATGCGCAACTGCAGCAGGCTGTTGCCGGCCACGGTGCTCGACAACGCCGCAAATGCCAGCAGCACCAGCAGGCATACCGGCAGCACCAGCCCGCGCTGCAGTGTCGCGGGTATCACCCGGTTCACCACGGCGCAGCCCCGGCATTGCGCAGCAGTATCGTGGTATGCAACACGCGGCGGTAATAGGCGTCCCGCGGCGGCGCGACCCGCGTGCCGCCCAGCCGGTATGCGCTGGTATCGGTAAACCCGTGCAGTTTGCGCACACTGCGCAGCAGCAGGAAAACACGTGCGGCGACCGCGGCGCGCAACTGGGCCGCGGTCGGCCGCGCATAGAAGCGGTCGGCGCGCCGGTCGCCGTCCTCGTCGACACCGAATTCCACCTGCAGGTTTTCGATGCCTTCGGCCAGGCACTGCACCGGCGCCATGCGATGGCCGCTGCGCGCCAGGCGCCGACGGCACAGGGTGGGCACGCCGTCTCCCTCGGCAATCGCGAAATCGCGCAGGAACAGTATCTGCGGTGTGTACTCCCAGATGTCCACCGATGGGCCGGGCGCTCCCCCGCCCGTTTCCAGGCTGGTGGCGTCCCGGGCATGGTCCACTCGCAGATAGGTCGCGCCGGGTTCGCGCGCGAGCAACTCCCGCCCGTCGAGCACATGGGCCGCATCCGCCGTGCGTCGAATCACCAGGATATCCGTGCGCGGGACATGGTGGTCCGGCACGCGGCAATCCGCCGGCAGCGCCGGCGTTCCCAGCCCGGCGGCGGATACATCGTCGACGTGCTCCAGCGGCCGCTGCGTCGCACTGAGCAATGTAAAGCAGGCGGAGCCGGCCGGTGCGGCGCGCAGCGGCGCGTCTCCGGCCGCCCGGCCCAGGTGGCCCGCCATGGTCAATTCGCGCGCTATGTAGCGCAGCGCGTAGCGGCCGTTCTCCTGTATCTGCGCGAGCGCTTCGTCCTGCAGGTAGCTGACCTTGCTGCGCAACAGCAGCCCCACGGCGCCGAAGGACAGCGTGACCCCAAGGGTCAGCGCCACCAATAGCTCCACCAGGGAGAAGCCGCGTTCCCCGGCCGATGTACGCGCGGCGGGCCCCGTCATCCCGCCTCTCCCGCGGCGATAAAGGAGGTCATTTGCAGCGATTGTCTGCGCTCAGCCGCCGCGCCGTAGCGGCCGCTGCCACAGCTGCCGGTCGGCGGCGGCTGCTGCGCGCGAAACCCTTCCCAGACGATTTCCACCGTCACCAGACGCCCGCTCACGCGCAGGCAGCCCAGCGCGTTGACCAGGCCGCTGCCGCCGCGGGTGGCGGCGGCCCCGTCGAGCGCCTGCTCCCACTCCCACAAGTCCTGCGCGCGCAGCTGTCCGGGGGTGCAGGGCAAGTGTCTGCAGTCGCTGGCGGGAACCGGCAGGGCGCTGCCCGATGCGGCCCCCACGCCACTGCTGGCATAGTCCGCAAGCCGTGCGCGGTTGCCGCGTATGCGCTCCAGCATGTCCACTGCCAGCAGCGCCGCCTCGGTGCGCTGCAGGGCCTCGTAACCGGCGCGCCGCGCGCTGATCTGCAAGCCCGCCAGCGCCACCGCCCCGAGCGAGAAAACGAGCAGTGCTACCGCCACCTCGACCAGCCCGAATCCCGCCTGCCGGCCGCCCCGGCGGACCACTACGATGGACATGCGCCCTCCCCCCGCGCCACGCGCGGCCGGCCCACATTGTTCAGCACGATACTCCAGGACGCCACTCCGAGCCCGGCGGGCGCGCACAGCAGCAGCGTGCGGCTGCGCCTGGAGGAGCCGTCCGGCAGATAGGTAATGAGATCTGTCGCGGCGCGCGTGCCGGCCCGATTGGTCAGGCTGTAACCGGCGGGAATGGCGGCAAAGGCCCGGATCACGCTGTCGCCGGGGGCATCCACGATGCGGTCCCGATCGGCATTGCTGAACACCAGCCAGCCCCGGGCGAACTCGCCGCCACAGCGGGCGCTGCCATCCTGGGCCATGGACGAGGGACAGACACTCACCGGTTGATTGCGCAGCACCGCTTCGCTGCGCGCCAGGTTCAGGGCCCGCAGCAGGCGGCTGGCTTCGGTGCGCAGACGATTGCCATGCACCAGTTGGCGCAGCGGCGGTGCGGCCACCGCCAGCACGATGACCAGCAACAGCACGGCGATCATCAGCTCCACCAGGGTGAAACCGCGAGCGCCCGCCCTGTGTGGCATCCAGCCAGACTTCCTGTCCATAGCGCACCTCCGTGTACGGATAAGCTAATACCCGTGCGCGGGAAGCGCCACACAATGGCTTCAGATGGTGGAAGTTGCCCGGATCAGATCAGCGGCGCGCCGCTCAGTCGAGGTTGGCGGTCTCGATCCGTAGTTCGCGGGGCAGGGAAAACGTCACGTTTTCGGGACGGCCGGCGACTTCGACCGGTGCATCCGCGCCCAGTTCGCACAGGCCGTCGAGCACTTCCTGCACCAGCACCTCGGGCGCCGAGGCACCCGCCGTGACCCCGATGCGGCTTTTTCCCTCCAGCCAGTCCGGATCGATATCCTCGGCGCTGTCCAGCAGGTACGCCTCGGCACCCATGCGTTCGGCCAGTTCGCGCAGGCGGTTGGAGTTGGAGCTGTTGGGCGAACCGACGACCAGCATCAGGTCGCACCTGGCGGCCAATTGTTTGACCGCATCCTGGCGATTCTGCGTGGCATAGCAGATGTCGTCCTTGCGCGGGCCCTGTATCTGCGGGAAGCGCCGGCGCAAGCTGCCGATGACGCGGGCGGTATCGTCCACCGAGAGCGTGGTCTGGGTGACGTAGGACAGCTTGTCCGGGTTGCGCACCTGCAGCGCCGCCACCTGGGCCTCGTCCTCCACCAGGTAGATAGCGCCGCCCGCGCGCGCATCGTACTGCCCCATGGTGCCCTCG
Source organism: Halioglobus sp. (assembly GCA_020443345.1). Lineage (GTDB taxonomy): Bacteria > Pseudomonadota > Gammaproteobacteria > Pseudomonadales > Halieaceae > JARRPM01. The sequence continues at coordinate 10,698 of JAGRIH010000044.1, read as the reverse complement.
ACTTCGGGGTGCCCGCGGTGCCCGATCAAGATGCACTCGCGGCCCTCGCCACTGTAGCGGGCCACTTCCATATGCACTTTGGTGACCAGCGGACAGGTGGCATCGAACACCTGCAGGCCGCGTCGATCCGCCTCGCGACGCACTGCCTGCGACACGCCGTGGGCGCTGAATATGACAATGGCACCATCGGGCACCTCGCCCAGTTCTTCGACAAATACCGCGCCGCGGCTGCGCAAATCGTCCACCACGAACTTGTTGTGCACGACCTCATGACGCACGTAGATGGGCGTACCGAATACCTCCAGCGCGCGATTGACGATATCGATCGCCCGGTCTACGCCCGCGCAGAAGCCGCGGGGATTGGCCAGTTGTATCTCCATCAGTGTAATTCTGCGGGCTCCACCCGATGTACCAGCACATCAAACAGGATTGTACGCCCCGCCAGCGGGTGATTGAAGTCCACCGTGACCTGCTCTGCGTCAAAGGCCACGACCATGCCGGGCACCTCGCCACCGGCGGCGTCGGCAAACAAAAACACCAGCCCGACCTCCAGTTCCACATCATCGTCGAACTGGTCGCGGGGCAGGCGCTGCACGTTGTTGTCGTTGGGTTGTCCGAAGGCGTCTTCGGGCGGCACGGTAAAGAGCTGCCGCTGTCCCGCCAGCATGCCAAACAGCAGCCGCTCCATGCCGGGCAGGAGGCTGCCGTCGCCGACCACGAAAGCCACCGGGTCGCCGCCGAAGTTGCTGTCTACCTGCGCACCGTCTGCGAGACTGACGGAAAAATTCAGCGTGACACGGGTGCCCTCACTGACCGGTACGTTGACCATAGTCACTGGCTGCGGCTCCTGTGGGCCTCATTGACCTGGCCCCGGTTGGTGAATGTGTCCAGCAGCATGGCTGCCGCGCCGACCGAGATTGCCGAGTCGGCGAGATTGAAAGCGGGGAAGTAGCGCCCGCCGTAGTGGACGGAGATGAAATCCACCACATAGCCCAGTGCGAGCCGGTCCCAGAGGTTGCCGAGGGCGCCGCCGAGGATCAGGCCCAGGCCCAGCGCCAGCAGCCACTGCCCGCGCGGCATGCGGTACAGCCACACCAGCAGCGCGCCGCTGATCGCCAGCGCCACGCCGCTGAACAACCAGCGCTGCCAGCCGCCGGCACTGCTCAGGAAACTGAATGCCGCGCCCGTGTTGTGCTGCAGGGTCAGGTTGAACCAGGAAAAAACCGGCACCGGGCGGCCGTACTCCAGCACGGTGCTGGCCAGGCTCTTGGTGTACTGATCGAGCAGCACCACCACAGCCGCCAGCGTGTACCAGCGCAGCGCCGCGATGCCGTTACGCAAAACGACGCCGCTCGCCATCGCCTTCGATGTTCTCGACGCAGCGCGCGCACAGCGTGGGGTGCGCGGCAATCTGCCCGATCTCGGGGCGGCGATGCCAGCAGCGCTCGCACTTGTCCAGGTCCGAGGCGGCAACCCGCAGGCGCAGTTCCGGCAATTGTGTGGCGACCGCCGCGTCCGGCGCGTCCTCCAGCGGCGCCACAGCGGCGCCGGAGGTAATCAACACGAAACGCAGTTCGTCTCCCAGGATCTGAAGCTGCTCCAGCAGCTGCGGTGCAGCGTACAGCCACACCTCGGCATCCAGCGAACCGCGCAGCTTGCCGGCCGCGCGCTGCACCTCCATCTCGGCATTGACCTGCGCGCGCACCGCCATCAACTGCTGCCAGTACACCCGCCCCAGCGGCGCGTCGTCGGGCAGCTCGGTCAAGCCTTCATACCACTGGCTCAGCAACACCGACGCATCGCGTTCACCGGGCAGGTTCTCCCAGATTTCCTCGGCGGTAAAACTGAGAATGGGCGCCGCCCAGCGCACCAGCGCCTCCGCGATATGGTACATGGCGGTCTGCGCGGAGCGGCGCGCGACGCTGTCAGCCCCGGTGGTGTACTGGCGGTCCTTGATCACATCGAGGTAAAAGCCGCCCAGGTCGCTGGCGCAGAAGTGGTGCAGCTTCTGGTAGACCTGGTGAAACTGGTAGGTGGCGTAGGCCCGCTCGATCTCGCGCTGCAGCCCGGCCGCGCGATCCACCGCCCAGCGATCCAGCGACAGCATCCGCGCAAAGGGCAGCGCATCGGCCGCCGGCGCAAAACCGTTGAGGTTGGCCAGCAAAAAGCGCGCGGTATTGCGAATACGCCGGTAGGCGTCCGCCGTGCGCTTGATAATTTCATCGCTCACCGTCAGTTCGCCGCGATAATCGGTGGCGGCCACCCACAGGCGCAGTATATCCGCGCCCAGTTCGTTCATGACCGTTTTGGGCGCGATGATATTGCCGATGGACTTGGACATCTTGCGCCCCTGGCTGTCCACCGTAAAGCCGTGGGTCAGCACCGTGCGGTAGGGCGCCGCGCCGTCGATCGCGACAGCGGTGAGCAGCGAGGACTGGAACCAGCCGCGGTGCTGGTCGGAACCCTCCAGGTACATATCGGCCGGCGAGTGCAGTTCCTCGCGCTGGCGCAGCACACAGGCATGTGTCACCCCGGAGTCGAACCAGACGTCGAGGGTGTCGGTGACCTTTTCGTAGTCCGCCGCGGCAGCGCCCAGCAACTCCGCCGCGTCCAGCTCGAACCAGGCCTCTATGCCCCCGCGCTCCATGCGCTGGGCCACCTGTTCCATCAACTCGCCGGTAGCCGGGTGCAACTCCCCCGTCTGGCGGTGCACGAACAAGGCGATGGGCACACCCCAGGTGCGCTGCCGCGAGATGCACCAGTCGGGACGGTTCGCCAGCATGCCGTCAATGCGCGCTTTGCCCCACTGCGGCAGCCACTGCACCTGTTCGATCGCTGCCAGCGCCTTTTCCAACAGACCGTTTTGGTGCATACCCACAAACCACTGCGGCGTGGCGCGAAAGATGATCGGTGTCTTGTGGCGCCAGCAGTGGGGATAGGCGTGTTCGTACTGTGCACAGTGCAGCAGGGCGGCGCGCGCGCGCAGCAGTTCGACAATGGCGGCGTTGGCCTTGAACACGTGCAGCCCGGCAACGTGCTCGGTAGCGGGCAGGAACACGCCGTTGCCGTCCACCGGGTTGTACACGTCCAGGGCGTACTGCAAGCCCACGGCAAAGTCATCCTGGCCGTGGGCAGGGGCCGTGTGCACGGCGCCGGTACCGGCCTCGGTCGTCACATGCTCGCCGAGAATCACCGGTACCCGACGGTCCAGGAAGGGGTGCTGCAGCAACTGCCGCTCCAGCGCACGGCCCCGGCAGCGGCCGAGCACGCTCACGCCCGGCAGGCCGTAGCGCGCTGCGCAGGCCGCGGCCAGTTCCGCGGCGACCAACAGCGCCCGCCCCTCGCCTTCGATTAATACGTACTCCAGTTCAGGGTGCACGCTGACTGCCATATTGGCGGGCAGGGTCCAGGGGGTGGTCGTCCAGATCGGCACGGCGATCTGGCCGCTGTAGTGGCTGCCGCAGAGGGCATTGATCGCCGCCGCATCCACCGCCGGGAAGGCCACGTCGATAGCCGGGGACTGTTTGTCCCGATACTCCACCTCGGCCTCGGCCAGTGCCGAGCCGCAGTCCGTGCACCAGTGCACCGGCTTGAAACCCTTGTGCAGGTGGCCGTTGGCCACGATGCGCGACAGGGCGCGGACGATATTTGCCTCGAACGTGAAGTCCATGGTGAGATAGGGCCGGTACCAGTCGCCCAGCACACCCATGCGCATGAACTCGGTGCGCTGTCCCTCCACCTGGCGCGCGGCGTAGTCGCGGCACTTGCGGCGAAACTCGGCGGGGCTGACCTTGACGCCCGCTTTGCCCACCTTTTTCTCGACATTGAGCTCGATCGGCAGGCCGTGGCAATCCCAGCCCGGCACATAGGGTGCGTCGTAGCCCGCCAGGGTTTTCGACTTGACGATGATGTCCTTGAGTATCTTGTTGACCGCGTGCCCGAGGTGCAGATCGCCGTTGGCATAGGGCGGCCCGTCGTGCAGGATGAACCTGGGTCGCCCGGCACTCACCTGACGGATTTTTTCGTACAGCCCCATCTCCCGCCACTGCGCCAGGCGCTGCGGCTCGCGCTGGGCCAGGCCGGCCTTCATGGGAAAGGCCGTGTGCGGCAGGTTCAGGGTGTCTTTGTAGTCGCTCATGGTCGGGTCAGTCGGGTTCCGTCAGTCCAATTCAGTGTGTGCGTCGCGACTGGCGCTCAAACCAGGCCCGCGTATGGTCGATATCCCTGGCGATGTTCTCCCGCAACGCCTGCACGGAATCAAACTTCAGCTCATCGCGCAAACGGTGGCGAAAGGTCACTTCGATGTGCTGCCCGTACAACTCGATCTGTCGGTCCAGCAGGTGCACTTCCAGGTTGGCCCTGATACTGTCATCCACCGTGGGCCTGACCCCCACGTTGGCCACCCCCCTGGCATTCTCCAGGCCGCCGCCACTCACCTGCACCACGTAGACACCCGCCAGCGGTGCGCGCAGGCGGTGCAGTTGCAGGTTCGCCGTCGGCGTGCCGATGACCCGGCCCAGTTGACGGCCGTAAACCACCTTGCCCGAAATACTGTAAGGCCGGCCGAGCAGACGCTGCGCCGTGTCGAAATCGGCGCTCTCCAGCGCCTCCCGGATGCGCGTACTGCTGACCCGCTCCCCGTCCACCGTCTCGGTGGGCGTGGGTTCCGCCGCATAACCGTGGCGTTTGCCCTGCTCGCGGATGAAGCGGAAATCACCCTCGCGGTCGCTGCCGAAGCGAAAGTCATCGCCCAGGACCACATAGCGCACCCCCAGCCCCGCGACAAATACCTCGTCTACAAAGCGCTGCGCCGACATACTGCGCAGCGCTTCATCGAAGCGGATACGCAGCAGGCGGTCCACACCCAGCGCCTGCAGGGCCTGGCATTTCTCCCGGAAGCTCATGATGCGCGCCGGGGCCTGCAGCGGCGCAAAATACTCCCGGGGCAGGGGCTCAAAGACCATGATCAGCGACGGCAGGCCCAGCGCCGCCGACTTGTCCAGCAGGTGACGGATAACGGCCCGGTGTCCCAGATGCACTCCGTCAAAGGCCCCGATGGTCGCCACGCACCCGCGATGTCTGGCACGCAAATTGTGCAGGCCGCGAATCAGTTCCATAGCGCGGGCAATCGCCTGTTCAAACCAAACGCGCAAGTATAGCGAAATCGACCGTCATAGCCTATGGTCAATAGGTCGCCGGAAGGTTGCGACGCCCCAACGGGGCGGCTGCGCCGCGCCGGGCGCCTCAGGCACTGCCGCGCAAGTGCCGCAGCCGCGTACCCAGTGCGAGATGTACCGTCGTGTAAACCCCGGCGCCGGCGCCGCACAACAGCGCCATGCGCAGGGCCCGGCGGCGCCAGTCCCAGTCCAGCCAGGCCGCCACGTCGGGGACCAGCCACGACACCGCAGCGGCCATGGCGAGGGTGGCCAGCAGCAGGCGGGCGCCGTAGACACCCCAGCCCGGCTGGAAGCGGAAAATACCCTTGTGCAACAGGCCGCGCAGCAACAGCCCCGCATTCAGATACGCCGCGACGCTGGTGGCCAGCGCCAGCCCCATATGCCCGGCATTCCAGTACCACATCAGCGGCAGCACGAACAGCAGGTTCAGTACCATGTTGGCCGCCATCGCCACAATGCCGATCCGCACCGGGGTGGCGGTGTCCTGGCGCGCATAAAAACCCGGGGCCAGCACCTTCACCAGCATGAAGGCCACCAGGCCGGCACTGTAGGCCCGCAGGCTGAGGGCGGCCATATCCACGTCCGCCGGCGTCAGCGCGCCGTACTGGAACAGCGTGATCAGCACCGGCCTGGCCAACATCACCAGGGCCACCGTCGCCGGCACGCCGATCAGCAGTACACTGCGCACCGCCCAGTCCAGGGTGACACTGAACTGCCCGTCGCGCTGTGCGGCGCGGTGCGCCGACAGGCTGGGCAGGATGACGGTGGCGATGGCGATACCGAACACGCCCAGGGGCAGCTCCGCCAGGCGGTCCGAATAGTACAGCCAGGACACGCTGCCGGTCGGCAGGAAGGAGGCCAGCACGGTATCCAGCAGCAGGTTGATCTGGCTGACCGACACCCCGAACAGTGCCGGCACCATCAGGCGCAGGATGCGGCGCACCCCCGCGTGCTGTGTATCCCACACCGGCCGGGGCACCAGATCCAGGCGGTGCAGGGCCGGCAGCTGAAACAGCAACTGGATGATCCCCGCCAGCAACACCCCCCAGGCGAGGGCGAATACCGGTTCGGCAAACCAGGGCGCCGCAACCGTGGCGGCAAAGATCAGCGACAGGTTGAGAAAGGCCGGCGTAAAGGCCGGTACCGCGAACCGGCCGTAGCTGTTGAGTATGGCGCCGCAAAACCCGGTCATGGAAATCAGCAGCAGATACGGAAAGGTGATGCGTATCATGTCCGAGGTGAGCTGGTACTTGAGCGGCTGGGAGACAAAGCCCGGGGCGAACACGGCCGCCACCCAGGGGGCGGCGAGCACCGCCAGCGAGGTGAGCAGCAGCAGACTGCCGCCCAGCATCCCCGCCACCCGATCGATGAGCACTCTGACCGCCGCCACACTGCCCTCTTCCCGGTAATCGGCCAGCACCGGGACGAAGGCCTGGGAAAAGGCGCCCTCGGCAAACAGCCGGCGCAGGAAATTCGGAATCTTGAAGGCGACGAAAAACGCATCGGCGTTGGCGCTGGCACCGACAAAGGCGGCAATCACCACGTCCCGCAACAGGCCCAGCAGCCGCGACAGCAGCGTCATGCTGCCCACCGTGGCGCTGGAACGCAGCAGGCCGGGGCCGGCGCTTTGGCGGGTTGCAGTGACGGGTTCAGGCATGGCGGAGCGGCTGCCGGCGCGGCGCCTCAGCACCAGCGCTCGCGCAGGGTCTCGCCGTGCATGGCCAGCCACTGCAGGGCGATCAGCGTGTGGCCGTTGGGAATGCGGTCGTCGGCCACCAGTTGCAGCGCCGCCGCGCGGGAGAAGGTGTGCACCAGGATATCCTCACCCTCGTCCGGCCGCCCGTGGATACCGCCGGCCGCGGCGCTGTCCACCCGGCCGCAAAACAGGCGCACCTGTTCCGAGCAGGCGCCGGGGCTGGGCTGAAACGTGGCGATCGGAGCCAGCTCCAGCACCTCGCAAGCGGCCTCCTCGCGGGTCTCGCGCCGCGCCACCTGGGCGTCGCTCTCTCCGGCTTCCACCACGCCGGCCACCAGTTCCAGCATCCACGGGCTGTCTGCGCCGCGCAGCGCACCCGGACGAAACTGCTCGATCAGTACCACGGCATCCGCCACCGGGTCGTAGGGCAGCACACCGACCGCATCGCCGCGCTCGAATACCTCGCGCACCACCGGCTCCTGCCAGCCCCCGGCAAAGCAGCGGTGTGACAGCGTGAGGCGGCGGATGGTGAAGAAGCCCGAATAGGCGATTTCCTCCTGCAGCACGCGCACGTCATGGGCGCCGAAGCGGCGCTGCCAGGCCATCAAAAACGCCTCGCGGTATACCAGTTGACATCCCGGGCGTGGCGGTCCACCTGTTCGACGACTTCCAGTACCAGGGCGAACAGCGCCATGCGCACCAGCACACCGTTGTCGGTCTGCCGAAAAATGGCCAGGTTCGGGTTGTCGTTCAGATCGTCGTCCAGCTCCCGGGCATGATCGCGGGAATCGCGCGGCAGCGGGTGCATGATGACTGTGTTGGGCTCACAGTGATGGGTATAGATGCTCTGGTTGAGCCGGTAGCGGCCGCGGTACAGGTCCGCCTCCGCCTGCGAGGTGAAACGCTCTTCCTGGATGCGCGTGGCGTACACGATGTCCACATGGGAAATACTGGCCTCCATGGCGTCGGACTCCACCACCTGGTGTCCGCCGGCACGCATTTCCTCGACGATATCTGCGGGCATCGCCAGTTCCCGGGGCGACACCAGGGTGACCTGCACCGCATCGAACAGGCGCAGTAACTTGCACAGCGAGTGCACGGTGCGACCGTAGCGCAAATCGCCCACCATGGCGATGCGCAGGCGGTCGATGCCGCGCCCGCGCCCGGCCATTTCACTCTTGATGGTATACAAATCCAGCAGCGCCTGGCTGGGGTGTTCGTTGCTGCCATCGCCGCCGTTGATCACCGGCACCCGGCTGGCGGCGGCAAACTCGGCCACCGAGCCCGCCGCCGGATGGCGCATGGCAATCACATCGGAGTAGCCGCTGAGCACCCGCGCGGTATCGTACAGCGACTCGCCCTTGGCGATCGCCGAGTGTTCGAAGCCGGTGGTCTCGCGCACCTCCCCGCCGAGCAGGTTGAACGCGCTGCCGAAGCTGACCCGGGTGCGGGTACTGGGTTCGAAAAACATGGAGCCGAGAATCGCCCCGTCGAGCACCCGGGTAACACGGCGGCGGTGGGCGTAGGGCTCCATGCGGTCGGCCACTGCAAAGATGCGCTCGACATCGCCGCGTGCAAACTGTTCGACCGAGAGGATATGGCTGCCGGCAAATTGCACGCTGTGGTCTCCTGGCTCACTGGGCTGTTGTGGCACCGAGCCGCGGTGGATCGTCGCTGGCAGTGACACGGCGGTATTATACGGGCGCGCCCCGCTCCTGCCCATGTGCGTAATACCAAACTATGGTGGCACTAGCCGCCTTAACTCACCGCTATTTGGAATTCTCGTCGAGAGATTGTGCGCTGTACGGTGTTGTCCGACTGTGGGCATAGCCGTAGCTATGGCCGCAGGAGAAAAATGTCGTACAGCGTGCAAGGTCCGGCGACACCAAATAGGCAAATTATGTCAGGAGAAAACGGTACAAACTCTCGATGTGTCTGCCGTTCGGTAAGATATGGCTAGGCCAGCAGTCTGTCGCCGTAGTCCAGCAGTTGCTGTAACAGCGCTTGTTGTTCAGTCGACAGCGACGCATCGCGCGACAGCGTCGCAATCGTCTTCTGGAACTCTTCCATACAGATGCTCGCGCCGGCACCGGGCTCGGTGAGTCGCGCGAAGCGATACTCCTCCCACTGGGCGCGCTCATCCGGGGACAGGCTGGCGGGGAAATTGCGGGCGCGATAGCGCAACAACAGTTCCGGCAGGCGCTCATCCTCAAACGGAAAACTGGTGGATGCCAGTTGCTCCGGCCCACTGGCGCGCACCCGTTCCATCACCTGTTTATCCGCGGCGGAAAAGAAACCGCCGCTGTACAGCATGCGCTCCGGATCGGTCACGGGCTCGAAGGTGCGGCCGGCGACGATGGCCTGTATTTTATCGGTAAATGCGCGCGGGTCGCGCGCGCGGCCCGCGCGCAGGGCGGCCAGGTGTTTGCGGCACTGCTCACCGCTGATGCCCAGGCGCTCGGCAGTGGCGGCATCCATCATTCTGGCGGTGACCAAAACCGGACATTTATTGATGTGCACAGACTTGATGGCCGGCCGCTCGGCGCCCTCGGGCAGCTCGGCGCTACGGCTGAACAACAGTTCCCGCAGGCGCTCGGGCTCCAGTTCAAACAGGGGCGCGGGGTCTGCGGCGAGGTCGTAGCAAATCACTTCGTTTTTGTTCACCGGATGCTGCGCGAGCGGCGCGATCAGGGCGATATTGTGGCGCTGCGCGCCAAACATACCCGACACATGCAGCACCGGTTTCATGGCGGCGATATCGAGCAGCAACAGCGCAGAGTGCTTGTCGCGGCTGTTCAGCACATAGTCGTACAGACGCGGCTGGCGCTCCCGCACCAGCCGCGCCAGAGCGAGGGTCGCGCGCACATCCGACAGCGCATCGTGGGCGGCCTCGTGGGCGATACCGTTGGCGGCAGTCAAATCCTCCAGGCGGAAACTGGGCAGGCCGTCCTCCCGCTGCGGCCACTCGATACCATCGGGCCGCAGTACCCGGGCGGTGCGCAGCAGATCGATAATGTCCCAGCGGGAATTGCCGTTTTGCCACTCGCGAGCGTAGGGGTCGTAAAAATTGCGGTACAGCGTATAGCGGGTGACCTCGTCGTCAAAGCGCAGCGAGTTGTAGCCCACGCCGCAGGTGCCCGGACGGGCCAGTTCAACGTGAATGCGGCGGATAAACTCGTACTCCGGCAGGCCCCTCTCCAGCGCTTCGGTCGGGGTAATGCCAGTCACCAGGCAGGCCCGCGGATCGGGCAGGAAATCGTTCGCCGGCCTGGCGTAGATCACCAGCGGCTCGCCGATCGGGTGCAGTTCGGCGTCGGTGCGCAGGCCGGCAAACTGCGCGGGGCGATCCCGCGACGGGTCCGCGCCGAAGGTTTCGTAGTCGTGCCAGTAAAAGGTGGGAGGCGGCACGCGCTCAGGTGACCTCCAGGGCCTGCTCCTGGATTTTCGCGCGCCAGGTTCGCGGGCCGATCTCGTGGACCGATGTGCCCTGCGTATCCACCGCCACACTGACCGGCATATCCTTTACTTCGAATTCGTAAATCGCCTCCATGCCCAGTTCGGGAAAGGCCACCACCCGCGCCGCGGTGATGGCCTTCGACACCAGATAGGCGGCGCCGCCCACCGCCATCAAGTAGACGGCTTGGTGTTTGCGGATCGCCTCGATGCCGGCGGGGCCGCGCTCGGCCTTGCCGATCATGCCCAGCAGCCCGGTGTGCTCGAGCACGAAGTCGGTGAACTTGTCCATGCGGGTGGACGTGGTGGGCCCGGCGGGTCCGACCACTTCGTCGCGCACCGGGTCCACCGGCCCCACGTAGTAGATAAAGC
>JAGRIH010000070.1 GCA_020443345.1 Halioglobus sp. | reverse complement strand
AGTCGGCCCGGTTTATGGCCGACAACTGGAAAGATTTCGCGGCTTGAGTCGTGTCTGGTGGCGCTTGCTCAAACCGCTTGTCAGCCTGAGCAACTGCTGTGCTGTGGCTCGATTGACAATAGCGGCCGCTACACCGCCTTGGGCAAAATATATAACTCAACCCGCCGGTTGCGGGCGCGCCCCTCGGCGGTGCCGTTGTCGGCCATTGGCTGATCGAAACCCAGGCCCTGCACGAGCATGCGCGAGCGCGCGACGTTTTGCGTGGCCAGGTAGTCCGCCACGCTATTGGCGCGGCGCTCGGAGAGGGTCTGGTTGTACTGGCGAGCGCCGGTGTTGTCGGTGTGACCGGTGACCCGTATGGTGGTGTCGGCGTATTTCGACAGCACCAGGGCGACGGAGTTGAGCGTCGCATAAAACTCCGGCCGCAGGTTGTAGGAATCGGTCTGGAAGGTGATGCTGCCGGGCATGATCAGGCGGATATTGTCGCCCTCGCGCACCACCTGGACTCCGGTGCCCTGCAACTGTTCGCGCAGTTTGCTCTCCTGTACGTCCATGTAGGCGCCGACACCGGCGCCCACGATACCGCACCCGAGGGCAGCGTTGCGTGCGTGCTGGCCGGACTCGATGGCGCCCACCAGGGCACAGGCCGCTGCCGCTCCCGCGCCGTATGTGGCCGCCTTGCTGGCCTGCTGCTCGCCGGTGTAGGGGTTGGTAGTGCAGGCTGCCAGCAGCGCTGCAGTAACAAAAGTAAGCGGCAGTAATCTGCGCATCGTAAGGTCTCCTGACGGATTGCGGGCACGCGATGATTCGAGTCGAATGTGACACGCCATTTTGCAAGCGCGGTTTGGACACTGCAAGTACTAGCGGGTTCAGTCTCACACGCAGGGTGGTCAATCCAGTGCGCGCAACAGTAGCTGGTGATAGCGCCAGGTCATCGCGTATCATGGCCTGTCCGGCCGGTGGTTGTACCGCGACCAGTCGGGGTCGGGACCGTTACCGTCCAGTTTTCTTGGAGAATCCCGCCATGCATCGGTCACCGCGGATCGTACCCGTTCGATGGACCCGCTGAGCCAGGGCGTCCTGGGCGCCGCACTGCCGCAGGCGGTGGCGGATGGACGCCGCGCGGTCGCCGCCGGCCTGCTGGGTTTTCTCGCGGGTATGGCGGCGGACCTGGACGTATTGATCCGCTCGAGCAACGATCCGCTGCTGTTTCTCGAGTACCACCGCCAATTCACCCACTCCCTGGTGTTCATTCCAGTGGGTGGGTTGATCTGCGCCGTCATACTGCACTACCTGCTGGCCCGGCGCTGGTGGCTGTCGCTGCGTCAGACGTGGCTGTATTGCACCCTGGGCTACGCCACCCACGCCCTGCTGGACGCCTGCACCACCTACGGCACGATGCTGCTGTGGCCGTTCAGCGACCAGCGTATTGCCTGGAACAGCGTCTCCATCATCGATCCGCTGTTCACCCTGCCGATCCTGGCGGGGGTGGTGTGGAGCGGCCGCACGCGCAAACCCCTGTATGCGCGCCTGGCCCTGGTGTGGGCCTGTCTTTACCTGGCCATGGGCCTGTCCCAGCGCAATGCGGCGCTGGAGATGGGCCATGTCCTGGCTGCTCAGCGCGGCCACAGCCCGCTGCGGCTGGAAGCCAAGCCGAGTTTTGCCAATATCCTGGTGTGGAAAATCGTCTATGAAACGCCTGAGCGCTACTACGTGGACGCGGTGCGGGCCCGTTTCGCGCCGCGCGTTTTCACCGGTGATTCGGTGCCGAAGCTCGACCTCAAACGGGATATTCCGTGGCTGCAGCCGGGTTCCCAACAGGCGCGGGACATCGAGCGCTTTCGCTGGTTCAGCAACGGCTATATCGCCCGCGACCCGCGCGCGGCCAATCGCGTGATGGATATCCGCTACTCGCTGATTCCCAACGAAGTGGAACCGTTGTGGAGCATTGAACTGCGGCCCGGTGCGCCGCCGGAGGAGCACGCCGCCTACCGGGTGCACCGCAATCCCACGCAGGGCCGGGCGGCCCTGCTGTGGCAGATGATCAGCGGAGAATGAGCTGCGGCGGGTGAAACGGACGCCGCAGCGGCTTTAGCCTGAAGTTCCTGTAGTCGTGGAGC
>JAGRIH010000001.1 GCA_020443345.1 Halioglobus sp. | reverse complement strand
CCCAGAACCACCAGCCGCCCCAGCCCAGTTCGTAGTAGGCCCACCAGCTGCCCAGCATGATGCCCAGGGTCAGAAAGGCCCAGGCGACGTTGGTCCAGGGGCGCGACCAGCGCGCCCAGGAGGCGTCCAGGCGACCGCCCAGCAGGGCCGCGATGGCGAAGGCAAACGCCACCGAAAAGCCCACATAGCCCATGTACAACAGCGGTGGGTGGATGATCAGCCCCGGGTCCTGCAGCAGCGGGTTGAGGTCGCTGCCATCGGCCGGCACGCCCGGCAGCAGGCGCTCGAAGGGGTTGGAGGTAAGCAGCGAAAAGGACAGGAAACCCACCCCCACCGCGCCCATCACCGACAACACCCGGGACAGCATGAGCAGCGGCAACTGGCTGCTGCACAGCGCCACCGCCGCCGTCCACAGGCACAGGATCAAAGCCCACAACAGCAGGGAACCCTCGTGGTTACCCCACACCGCGCAAAACTTGTAGATTGCCGGCAGCAACGTGTTGCTGTTGGACGCCACCACCTTGACCGAGAAGTCATCCTGCAGGAACGCGATGGCCAGGCAGGCGAAACTGACGGCCACAAACACCAGCATCCCCAGCGCCAGGCGCGGGGCCAGCGCCATCGCGACGGCGTTGCGCCGCCAGGCGCCCCAGGACGGCACACAGGCCAGCACCAGCGCCAGGCAAAAGCCCAGGATCAGCGCAAAGTGGCCCACCTCGGGAATCATTTGGCGTTACCTTTGTGATCGTAGCCGGAGTTTTCCAGCGCGTCGGCCACCTCCGGCGGCATGTAATTCTCGTCGTGCTTGGCCAGCACCTCGGTGGCCTGCAGCACGCCGGATGCGTCCAGTACGCCGGAGGCGACGGCGCCCTGCCCCTCACCGAACAGGTCGGGCAGGATGCCGGAGTAGACCACCGGCACACTGGCTTCGTAATCGGTGAGTTCAAAGTGCACGTCCAGGCTGCTGTCGCTGCGCTGCACACTGCCCTCCACCACCATGCCGCCCACGCGGATCGACTGGCCGCTGGGCGCCTTTCCCGCGGCGACATCCACCGGCGGGAAAAACAGGTTGATATTGCCGCGCAGGGCATAGGTGACCAGGCCTACCGCGGCGCTGGAAAACAGCACCACGAACAGCACCAGATAGAGTCGTTGTTTGCGAACCGGATGCATCAGATGTCCTCTCTAACGTTGGCGCGGTCGCCGCGGGCACGCTTGATCTCGCCCGCCAGCCGGCGCAGAAAACGCCGCTGGCGCCGCCGCGGCGCGATCAGAATGGCGGCGACCACCACTACCGTAATCAGGTACGCGGACCACACAAAAGTTCCGTGGCCGTCCATCGCCAGCAGCGCGTCGATACTGTGAAAATACAGCTTCTGTGACAGCGCCTCCCACATCTGACCGATACTCACCCGCGGCTGTCCGCGGCGACCGCCAGTTTCTTCACCCAGTTGGTGCGGGCCTCGCGCTGCAGCAGCTCGGCGCGCATATTGAGCAACAGGCAGCAGGTGAACAGCGCATAAAAGGCCGCAATCATCAGCAGCAGGGGATGCAGCATGCTCGAATCTATGGTGGACTGGCCGATGAACTTGATCGAGGCCGGCTGGTGCAGGCTGTACCACCAGTCCACGGATTTGTAGATGATGGGAATGTTCACCATACCCACCAGGCTCAGCACCGCGCAGGCCTTGCCGGCCGCCGCCTTGTTGTCGAAGGCCTCGTACAGGGCCAGCACCCCCAGGTAGAGAAACAGCAGAATCAGCATGGAGGTGATGCGCGCGTCCCACACCCACCAGGTGCCCCAGGTGGGCTTGCCCCAGATAGCCCCCGTCACCAGGGCGATAAAGGTCAGTGCCGCGCCGATGGGCGCGGCGGACTTCATCGCCACATCGGCCATTTTCATCTTCCAGATCAGATTCACCGCGCCGGCGATGGCCATCACGTAATAACCCGCCAGCGCCACGACCGCTGCGGGCACGTGAATATAGATAATACGGTAACTGTTGCCCTGGCGGGCCTCCGGACCGGTAAACAACAGCCCCCAGGCCAGGCCCACCGCCAGGGCCAGCAGGGTGGCGGGCAACAGCCAGCGCAGAATGCTGCCGGAGATGGCGTACAGCCAGGGTGGGGAGCCGAGTTTATGGAAGAAGGACCACATAGCGGCGGCAATTATACAGCGCGGGCGCCGCCGGACAACCAGTGTTCGGCGGCGAACCTGATCTGGCACATGGGACTGCCAGAGTCCATCATCAGGCATCCACACTGATGCGCAGTGCGGCGGCTATCGCCAGGGGCGCCAGTGCCATGCCCAGGCACAGCATGGCCCCCAGAATCGCCAGGTAGGGGCCCGCCGCCAGGCCGCTGAGCGCGGCCTGCACGGCGGCGCTGCCAAAAATCAGCACCGGCATGTACAGCGGCAGAATCAGCAGGGAGATCAACATGCCGCCGCGCCTGAGGCCCACGGTGAGCGCCGCGCCAATACCGCCCACCAGGCTCAGCACCGCGGTGCCCAGCAGCAGGCTGAGCACCAGCGCGGCGATCCCCGCCGGCGCCATGTGCAGCATCACGGCAAACACCGGCGACACCAGCGCCAGCAGCAGGCCGGTCACCAGCCAGTGGGCGCAGATATAGGCCAGCACCGACAGGAACAGCGGCTGCGGCGCCAGCAGCAACTGCTCCAGGGCGCCGTCCTCGAAATCACCGCGAAACACGGCATCCGAGGTCAGCAGGTTGGACAGCAGGGCGATGATCCACAAAATACCCGGGGCGAACAGGCTCAACTGCGCCGGCGCCGGCCCCAGACCGAGGGGAAACAGGGCCACCACCATGGCGAAAAACAGCAGGGGGTTGCCAATTTCAACCGGGCGGCGCACAGCCAGCACCAGTTGCCGGCGCAGCACTCGCGCGCTGAAAGCCAGGGCGCCGGGGCGCGTCACGGCAGCAGCCCGCGCAGCAGGCACAGCGCGCGCACGTCGTAGTTCACACGCAGAGGCTGGTGGGAGGTAAAAACCACCGCACCGCCGCGCTCGGCGTGTGCCACCAGCAACTCCTCCAGTTCGCCGACGCCGCGCCGGTCGATGGCGGTAAAGGGCTCATCCAGCAGCCACAGCGGGCTGCGCGACAGGTGCAGTCGGGCCAGGTTGACACGCCGGTGCTGGCCCGCGGACAGGGTGTTACTGGGCACGTCCTCATAGCCGTACAGCCCCACGGCCGCCAGTGCCGCCTCGATCTGCGCAGCGCTGTAGCTGCCCTCCCCGGCGACATGCCAGGCGAGGTTTTCGCGCGGGCTCAACAGCCCCTTGACGCCGCTGGCGTGGCCCAGGTACAGCAGCGCCGCGCCACGCTGCACGCGCCCCTCGAAACCGTGGCGCGACAGGCCCGCGAGAATCCGCAACAGGCTGGTCTTGCCGGCGCCGTTGGCCCCCTCGATCTGCACCAGGTGGCCGCCGTGCACCTCGAAGGACAGGCGCGTGAACAACTGGCGGCCGCCGCGCTCCAGGGAGACGTCCCGAGCGGCCAGTAGCGGGCCGCCCGCCTCCCCGAGTGTGCACAACGCGCCCGGTCCGGGGCGGGACACTATAAATTGACCACCTGGATAGCCGGGACGTACAGGTTGTCGTCGATGCCGGGCTCGGCGGCGCGCAGGCCGGCAAAATCAAACAGTTCGGTGTCGGCCAGTTGCGAGGGCGCCACGTTGCGAATGCTGCGAAAGATACTCTCGGTGCGCCCCGGGTAGTCGCGCTCCCACTGCGCCAGCATCTTCTTGATCTGCACCCGCTGCAGGTTTTCCTGGGAGCCGCACAGGTTGCAGGGAATGATGGGGTAGTCGCGATAGCGGGCGAAGCGCGCCAGGTCGCGCTCCCGGCAGTACGCCAGGGGCCGGATTACCACGTTGCGCCCGTCGTCGCTGAGCAGCTTGGGCGGCATCGCTTTGAGGCTGCCGTTGAAAAACATGTTCAAAAACAGCGTCTCCACGATATCGTCCCGGTGGTGCCCCAGGGCGATCTTGGTGGCGCCGATTTCCTGCGCAAAGCCGTACAGACTGCCCCGGCGCAGCCGCGAGCACAGGCCACAGGTAGTCTTGCCCTCGGGTACCACCTGTTTGACGATGCTGTAGGTGTCTTTTTCCAGTATGTAATAGGCGATACCCAGCCCGGACAGGTAGTCGGGCAGCACGTCCTCGGGAAAACCGGGCTGTTTCTGGTCCAGGTTGACCGCGACCAGGTCGAAGGCCACCGGCGCGCTGCGGCGCAGGTTGAGCAGGATGTCGAGCATGCCGTAAGAGTCCTTGCCGCCGGACAGGCACACCATGACCGTATCGCCCTGCTCGATCATCCGGTAATCGGCGATGGCATTGCCCGCGTTGCGGCGCAGGCGCTTCTGCAACTTGTTGTATTCGGTTTTTTCCTTGCGGGACAATTCTGGCACGTCAGCTCAACCGTTGAAGCCCTCGATGGGGCGCGCATTTTACTTGCTTGGACGCCCGCCAGTCCACCCGCCTGGCGGGCTGTTCAGAGGCCGGCGGGCCACCGCGGCACGGCGCATCCGCCGCTTTCCGGCACGAGGCTGGCCTCACCCCCGGGGTAGCGCTTATCATGACGCCAGGCAGACAACACTGGCCGGCCAATAACTTGACTAACGGGGAGCCGCTGTCATGGCAAGGGGATTCAATGCAGGTAGTTTTCTGGGGCGCTGGGTGTTCGCGGCCGCACTGGTGTTCGGCACCTACAACCCGACCGACTACTCCTATCTGAGCTGGGTATTTTCCGCAAACGCGACCTTTGGCCCGGTGCTGGCGCTGGTGGGGGTGTTGCTGCTCATTGGCTGGATCATCTTCCTGCGCGCCACCTTCATGTCGATGGGATGGCTCGGCATTATTCTGGGCGCCGCGTTTTTTTCCTGCCTCATCTGGCTGCTGGTAGACCTGGGCTGGTTGAATATCAATGCGCCCGGCACCATCAGTTGGCTGGCGCTGCTGCTGCTGTCTGTGCTGCTGGCCGTGGGGATGTCCTGGTCCCATATCCGGCGCCGCCTCACCGGGCAGTTCGACGTGGATGATGTGGACGACTGAGCCGGTCGGTGCGCTGTGCCGTAAGCTGCGCGGCCTGCCAGCGGGAGTTCACTGGGCGTAAAAGCCCGCGAACGTATCGATGAACTTCTGCAGTTGTTCCGCCGGCAGGTCATTGATGCCCGCGGCAGCCTTGCGCCCGCCTCCCGTGGGAAATTGCCTGCACAACTCGTCGGCGCCGGTCTTGTTGTTGAGCGGTGCGCGCACGCTGACCAGATAACAACCGTTGGGCCTGCTGGTCAACACCGCGTGTGCGCGGTGGGGATCGGCATTGGCCAGGTCATTGCTGTACACACCGCTGACGCGACGCGCCCAGGGTTCGTCGGGAAACAGGTATACCGCCACCGCGCCATTCCTGTAGTGCGGCTGCAGGGCGGCTGCACTGGCCATATCCTGCCGGTAGCCCTGCTCCAGCTTCTGGAAATGCTGCGCGCCGTCGCGCATGAAATCAAAGGGACTGGCATAGGCGCTGATCAGGCGGTACAGTTGCGCGGGCTCGAAATGCAGGTCCTCCAGCTGCGAGCCGTAGCCGTTGTAGTTGATGTACACCCCCAGATTTTCCAGGCTCGCCAGACGCTCAGCGGACAGCCCCAGAGGTCGGGCGATGCGCTGCGCGCTGTCGCGCAGGTTGTCGCCGAAGGTGCCCACCACCGCCCATGCCAGGAATGCGCCGTCGAGGTGATGGTTCACCAGCAAGCTGGTGCATACATCGGGCGCCGTGTTGATCAGGGTGTGCAGGTTCGGATGGTCGGGGATGTCGCCGGCGAAGTGGTGGTCGCAATAAAACACCTCGGCACCGGCTGCCAACGCGCGCTCGAGGTCGCTACGGTTCTTGTCCAGCGACACATCGAGCACCGTCAGCCGCGCGCCGGCGCCGGGTTCGACTCGCTGCAGCAGGTTGATGTCGCGCTTTACTCCGGTAATCAGCCGCGCGTCGCGCGGCTCGGCGTTGCGCAACTGCGCCAGGGCGCAGATGCCGTCCGCGTCGCCGTTGAATACGTCGAAATCCGTCATTTCTTAATCCTTGTGATCCCTGTGTCTGGTTGGCGTGGAGCGGTTCAGCCACACGCGCCCACGCAGCGGGGCGTCCAACCGCGCATCAGGTTTTGTCGGGGAACAGCTCTTTCACGTTCGACGTCGCCACGGCGTCGAGATGCAGCACGCGCCCCTGTTTGTTCCAGAGGTGGTCGTGACGCACCTGGTGGTTGACAAAGCCGCTGACCGCCGCACTGAGTACCGCACTGATACCGGCGCAATCCAGTGCATCACAGTAGCGCATCAAGTCGGTGAGGTGGCGATGGATCTGATTGTAGGACAGACACTCTTCCTCGGCACGCATGATCATTGGATGGCCGGTGCCGGTGACGTTGGTACCAAGCATCAGTTCCTCGTGGAGTTTTTCCCCCGGCCGCAGCCCGATGAACTCGATGTCGATGTGTTCTCCCACGTGGGAATCGTGGTTCATCTCGTAGCCGCTGAGGCGGATCATGCGCCGCGCCAGATCGACGATTCGCACCGGCTCGCCCATGTCCAGCACGAACACGTCGCCACCGGTACCCATGGCGCCGGCCTGCAACACCAGTTGCGCGGCCTCGGGGATGCTCATGAAGTAGCGCGAGACCTCGGGGTGGGTCACCGTGACCGGTCCCCCGCTGGCAATTTGCTCGCGAAACAGCGGCACTACCGAGCCCGAGGAGCCCAGCACGTTGCCGAAGCGCACCATGCAAAAGCGTGTAGCCGTGTCTTTCTGGGCCAGCCCCTGCAGGATCATCTCGGCAAACCGCTTGGAGGCACCCATGATATTGGTGGGGCGCACCGCCTTGTCGGTAGAGATCAGAACAAAGGTCTCCACGCCCGCCCGGCGCGCAGCCTCGGCAGCGTACCAGGTGCCGAATACATTGTTGGACACACCCTCGGCGATGTTGTATTCCACGATCGGAACGTGCTTGTACGCCGCGGCGTGATACACCGTCTGCACATCGAAACTGCGGTAGATGCTCTCCAGCCGGCGCTGGTCTCTAACCGACCCGAGCAGGGCGACGATCTGCGCCTGCAGATTGAGGCGCTCCATCAGTTCGCGCAGCTCGCGCTCGACGCTGTACAGGGAGTATTCGGAATTATCCAGCAGCAACAGCTCGCTGCAACCGCACATCAGTATCTGCCGACACAACTCCGAGCCGATCGAGCCGCCGGCCCCGGTCACCATAACCACCTTGCCGGTGATACAGCGCTCGATCAGTTCCGGGCGCGGAGGGACCGGCTCGCGGCCCAGCAGGTCGTCCAGATCGATGTCCCTGATCTGGTTGATGTCGGCCTGTCCGGCCACCAGTTCGTTGATTTTCGGGACGGTGCGCACATATACCGGCAGGCCCACCAGCGAGTTGATGATCTCGCGGCGCCGCTCCGAGGAGGCGGAGGGAATGGCCAGCAGTACCTGTGTGATATCGTGCTGCGCGATCAGTTGTTCCATGTCTTCCGGGCGCGCCACCTGCAGGCCGTTGATCACGGAATACTGCAAGTAAGGGTCGTCGTCGACGAACACCACCGCGCGATACTGGTCGCCGTGATGCAGCGCGGTGAGCAGCTGCCGCCCGGACTCTCCCGCACCGTAGATAATCACGTTTTCCGACAGGGAGCGCAGTTTGGCCTGGTAGTAGGCGCGCACGGTAAGCCGTGTACCGCCGATACACAGCAAGGCCAGACCCCAGTAGATAAACGGCATCGAGCGCGGCACCGCGGCCTGGGTGAAGAAGACCGTGGCGGCCAGGATCAGGGCGGAATAGCTGACCGCGGTAATGACCGCCCAGATGGCCTGCTGTCCCATGAAGCGGATCACCGCGCGGTACAGGCCCAGGCGCAGAAACACCACGGCGCTGACCAGCACTGTGACCCCTGCGCAGGTGTACTCGGTCAATCCCAGGTGAAAGTTGAGGTGGCCGTAGCGAAATGCCACCGACAGCCACATCGCGGAGGTGACAAACACCATATCCAGGCAGAGCAGGCAGGCCTGCTTGATGTTGCGCGGCAATTCGACAATTTTTTCGAGAACGTCCCGCATGCTTCCGACAAAACCGGAAGCAGAGCGCGTTACATAGCTGCCCAGACGATTCAGCAAGTCTTGCCTATCCCTGATGGTCGTTATGGGCGCAAATCAGTTTTGCTTCGGCAGCACCCAAGTGGGGAGAAATTCTACGCCAAACCACGTACCTTAACCATGCCCAACAGCAGCGGAACATAGGCCAAAATTACCAATATTAGTGTTTGTTCGGGCCAGATTTGCACCGCCCGCGCCAGCGGCAACAGCCACAGTGCGTTGACGGCGAGGCACAGAAGATCCACCTTGAGGTGTGAGCCCCAGTGTCGCGCCAGTCGCTGGTAGGCGTGCGCGCGGTGGGCCCGGGTGACATCCTGCCCGCCGAGCAGGCGCCAGGCCAACGTGCAACTGGCATCGACCACGAACAGGCCGAGCAGCACCAGCCAGCAGGCCGGCTGCAACTGCCCCTGCACGGCGCCCAGCAGCGCCAGGCCCGCCAGTAAAAAGCCGCTGGGCACACTGCCCGCATCCCCCATAAACAGACGGGCCATGGGCCAGTTCCACACCAGGAAGCCTAGGTGCGCGGACGCGAGCAGCAAACAAAATAAAATATAGCTGCCACTGCCCCCGGCTTGCCATGACAGCAGTGCGGCGCCGCCGCAGGCCAGCACACACTGCAATGCGGCGAGCCCATCGATACCGTCCATGAAATTGTACAGATTGAGCGACCACAAGATCGCCAGTGCCCACGCGGCGACCAGCAGCGAATGGGCCGCAGCAGCGCCGCGCCACAGCGGTTGCAGCAGATACACAGCGACCAGCGCAGCGCACAGACTGTAAAGCACGAAGCGCAGACGGATCGACAGTCCGCGCAGGTCATCCAGTACGCCCAGCGCCAGCAGCGACAGGCCGCCGGCCGCGAGCGCGAGGTAGGGTTTCGACCACGCCCCATAGTACGGGGCGGCAAGCGCCAGGCCGGCGGCAAATGCCAACAACAGGGGCAGACCGCCGCCGTGCGGCGTGGGCCGCACGTGAGAGCTGCGGGCGTTGGGGTGATCGAGCAGCCGCCAGCGCCGCGCCAGCAGCAGGTACACGCCGCACGACAGCGCCGACAAGAGCGCGGTGAACACCACGATGATCACCCCGGGCCGCCCCCATCGCCCGCTGACACGGCCGCCGCAAATTCCCGCAGGCGACAGCGCGGCCGCCAGCCGGTGGCGGCCTGCACCGCGGCGCTGCTGTAAAGGTCTGCGCCAAATAATCGGCTGTAGGTCGATTCATCGCCCCCGCGCAAGGTGCGCGCATCCAGGGCTGCCGCCGCCAGGCGCCAGCCCCACGGCGGCAGCCAGGCGCGGCCCCTGCCGCGGCCGCCGGCCTCGCGCAACAGGTCGTAGACATAGCGGGTGCTGTAGCCCTCGTCGTCACAGGCTATCCAGGTGTGTACGCCCGGCGGCGCATCGGCCCCCAGCAGGCACAGCAACGTGACCAGGTCGTCGATGGCGAGCATGGCGCGCGCACCGCCGGGCGGCGGGCGCGGCAGCCCCCGGGCCACGGCGCGGACCAGGCGCGCCAGGTTGCCCTTGACCCCCGCGCCGTAGACCAGCGCCGGGCGCACGATGACCACTGACATTGCACTGTCTGCCAGGGTCTGCCGCAACGCGGTCTCGGCGCGCCACTTGGAGCGCCCATAGGCATCCGTGGGCGGGGTGCAATCCAGTTCCGCCCGCGGCGCGTGGCCGCCGCCCGCCCCCATCGCCTTGACGCTGCTGAGAAAGACAAAACGACCCACCCCGGCGGCCGCGGCCTGCCGCGCCAGATGCGCGGTAGCCAGGTGATTGAGCTGCTCGTACACCGCCCGATCCGCGCGCCGATGGGCAATGCCGGCCAAATGAAATACCACATCGACACCGCGCAGCAACGCGCTATCGAGGTCGGCGCTGCACAGGTCGTGAGCGAAAGTGGGCCTGCCGTCAGCCAGAGCGCCCCCCGCACGACTCAGCGCCGTCACAGTATGCCCGCGCCGGGCCAGTTGCCGGCACAGTTGGCGTCCGACAAAACCGCTGGCACCGGTGACGAGGCAGTTCACTGGCCGGTCACCACGGGGCTTTATTGGCACGCGGGCGCTGGCGAGCAAGGCGGGCGCGCGGGGCTGGCGCAGGGACGCCACACGGCGACTGACCGGGCACGGACCTGACGCCGCCAGGGTGTGAAACGCGCATTTCCAGAGGTGCCCTGTACCGAAAAGGGGGGCTAAAGCCCCCCTATGATACGGATGCGCCAGGCTTATTCCAGCGTTATTACGGCGCGGTTCTTGTCGAGTGTCTTGTTGCTGATTCCCTTCACCTCGGTCAGTTCTTCCACCGTGGAAAAAGGCCCATAGGTCTCCCGGTACTGCACGATCGCGGCGGCACGCGACTGCCCGACACCGCTCAGTGCGGCGGCGAGCGCGGCGGCGTCTGCCGAGTTGATGTTGACTGCAGTTCCCGGCGCCGCTGCGGCGTCCTGGGCGTGAACGCTGCTGCCGCCGGCGAGCAGGCCCGCACCGAGGGTGAGAGCGAGCGCGAGCAGCAGCGGCAGCGCGGCTCGTCTGCGCGGTCGGGAGGTGACGAAATGCCCCGGTGCCGCGAGGCCCCGGATGTGTGCGTGTGTTGGACAGGATGTGTTCATAGGCTGATCTCCATATAGCGAATTGCGTCCTTGCGGGCACCCGTATCGGAGAACAGTCTAGCAGGAGTCGGCGGCGCGTCAGCACGCGCGCCCGTATTTGATGTTACAGCGTCGTCCTGAGATCGGCGTGCACTTGCTGCAGCGCTGCCAGCGGGTCCGGCGCCGCCGTCACCGAGCGGCCGATCACCAGGTAATCCGCACCATTGTCCCGGGCGCTGGCCGGTGTCAACACGCGCCGCTGATCGCCGGCGGCATCGCCCGCCAGGCGGATTCCGGGCGTGACCAGGCAGAAATGCTCACCGTGGGCCAGGCGCAGCACAGGGGCCTCCATGGCAGAACATACCACGCCGTCCAGTCCGCTGTCGGCCGCCAGCCGCGCCAGTCGCTGCACGCGCTGCGCGGCGCTTTCCGCACAACCCAGTTCGGCCAGGTCATCGTCCGAGAGGCTGGTCAGCACCGTGACCGCGATCAGCAGCGGCCTGCGGGAGTATCCGGCCAGAGCCTCTGCCGCCGCCAGCATCATGCGGCGCCCGCCGGCGGCGTGTACATTGACCATCCACACCCCCAATTGCGCCGCCGCGCGCACCGCGCCGGCCACCGTATTGGGGATATCGTGAAACTTGAGATCCAGAAAGACCTCGAAACCGAGCCGCTGCAGTTGCTCGACCAACTGCGGTCCGGCGCTGGTAAACAACTGCTTGCCCACCTTGAGGCGACACAATTGCGGCGACAGCCGCTCAGCCAGTTGCAGCGCCGGCGCGGCGGCGGCATAGTCCAGCGCCACGACTACCGGCGTGGTCACGGCGCGCCCGGCCCCGCATCTCCCGGTCCGCGCAATTTGTGCACATCGGCCCGCGCGCCGGCCAACTGGCGCCTGGCGGCAGCCAGTGCGGTCCGCAGGCGCAGCATCAGGATCGAGGACAGCAGCATGCCCAGCACCCCACCCACCGCCAGCGCCGCCAGCACCCACAGCGCGACACTGCGCGGCGCGAAGGTGTACACCAGCAGATCCAGCGGTACCGGTGCGGTGTTTTGCAGGGCGAACAGCGCCCCCAGCAGGATCGTGGCCAGCACCAGCAGAACGGTCGCGACATTGCGCAGAAACGTCATTGCTACAGCCCCATCTGCAGACCCAGGTTTACGCGCTCGCGCAACTCCTTGCCGGGCTTGAAGTGCGGTACGTACTTACCGGTGAGCTCCACTGCATCTCCGGTCTTGGGATTGCGACCGCGGCGCGGCTCGCGATAGTGCAGCGAGAAGCTGCCGAAGCCGCGAATTTCGATTCGCTCCCCCGCCGACAGGGCCGAGGACATGTGTTCCAGAATCGTCTTGACGGCCAGTTCCACATCCTTTGACGAGAGTTGGCTCTGTCTGGCTGCGATCATTTCTATCAGTTCGCTTTTCGTCATCCGGCCGCCCTTCCCCCGTGGTGTTCTTACCGACGCCGACACATCCAGCGGCTATTGTGTACCCTGTTAGGCGAATGCACAAGTTGTTATTTTATAAAGAAAAAAGGCCCGCCGAAGCGAGCCTTGCAGGACGCGGAGGCGACCCCCGCAGCGGCGTTTACTTGTCGTTCATCTGCGCTTTGATCAGGTCGCCGATGGTGCCCGGAGAGGCTACTTCCTGCTCCGATTTTTTCAGCGATTTCACTGCTTCCTGCTCATCTTCGTAGTCCTTGGCCTTGATGGACAGGCCCAGGCCCCGATTCTTGCGGTCCACGGAGACAATCTTGGCTTCCACCGTGTCGCCGACCTTGAACACGCTGCGCGCATCCTCCACCCTGTCGCGGCTGATGTCGGAGGCTTTCAATACGCCCTCGACTTCCTCGGCCAGTTTGACGGTCACCGACCGGGCATCGACCGCAGTGACTGCACCGCTGACGATCGCACCGCGATCGTGCTCGGATACATAGTTGCCGAAGGGGTCGTCCTCCAGTTGCTTGATACCCAGGGAGATACGCTCGCGCTCCGGGTCGATGGACAGGATGACGGTCTCGATCTCATCCCCCTTCTTGTAGTTGCGCACCGCCTCTTCACCGGCCTCGTTCCAGCTGATGTCGGACAGGTGCACCAACCCGTCGATGTTCCCTTCCAGGCCGATAAAGATACCGAAGTCCGTGATCGACTTGATGGTGCCGGCAATTCTGGTGCCCTTGGCATACCGTGCAGCGAACGCGTCCCAGGGGTTCTGCTGGCACTGCTTGATGCCCAGCGAGATACGACGGCGCTCCTCGTCGATATCCAGCACCATCACCTCCACCTCGTCGCCCAGTTGCACGATCTTGGAGGGGTGCACATTCTTGTTGGTCCAGTCCATCTCCGATACGTGAACCAGGCCTTCCACCCCCTCTTCCAGCTCGGCGAAACAGCCGTAGTCGGTGAGGTTGGTGACGCGTGCCTTGACGCGGCTGCCCTCGGGGTAGCGGCCGGTGATTTCGACCCAGGGGTCTTCACCGAGCTGCTTCAGGCCCAGCGACACGCGGTTGCGCTCGCGGTCGAACTTGAGAATCTTGACCTCGATTTCCTGGCCGACCTCCACGATCTCCGATGGATGTTTGATGCGCTTCCAGGCCATGTCGGTGATGTGCAGCAGGCCGTCCACGCCGCCCAAATCGACAAAGGCGCCGTAGTCGGTCAGGTTCTTGACGATACCCTTCACGGACATGCCTTCCTGCAGCGATTCCAGCAGGGCCTCGCGCTCGACGCTGTTGGCTGCCTCCATCACCGCACGGCGCGACACCACCACGTTGTTGCGCTTCTGGTCCAGCTTGATGACCTTGAATTCCAGTTCCTTGCCTTCCAGATGCTGCGTCTCGCGCACCGGACGCACATCCACCAGAGAGCCGGGGAGGAATGCGCGGATGGTGTTGATATCGACGGTGAAGCCGCCCTTGACTTTGCCGTTGATCACTCCGGTAACCACTTCGTCGGCTTCGTATGCCGCTTCCAGTTCCTTCCAGGACTCCGCCCGTTTGGCTTTTTCGCGGGACAGCTTGGTCTCCCCGAAGCCGTCTTCCACGGTCTCCAGGGCGACCTGGACTTCATCGCCGATGCTCAGGCTGCACTCGCCGCTGGCGTCGGTAAACTGGGCGCGCGGGATGACGCCTTCGGACTTGAGACCGGCGTGTACGGTGACCCACTCGTTATCGATGTCGATGACCACACCGGTGACAATCGCACCCGGCTTCATATCGACGGTTTTCAGACTCTCTTCAAATAATTCGGCGAAAGATTCGCTCATTACACATTACCTGTAAAAATATGATCGCTACCGCGTCTCCAGCCGACCCGGGTCATCCATAGTCAACTGCCGCTCGCGCCCTGACTGGAATCGGCGCGCCCGGCAGATCTGCCGCCACCCAAAGGACCCTGCCGCAGCGTACAGCGGCTAGTAACCTTGTTGCCTTACCGCCTGCATGACCCGCTCAAACACCTCGGGGATGGGAGTGGCCGTGCTGTCGATAACAATGGCGTCTTCGGCCGGTACCAGTGGCGAGACAGCGCGGCTGCTGTCGCGTGCGTCCCGTTCCTGGATATCCGCCAGAAGGCGCGGCAGGCTAACACTTTCCCCCTTTGCAATCAACTGCTTATAGCGCCGCTCAGCGCGTTCCGCAGCGCTCGCGGTGAGGAAAAATTTGAGCGGCGCATCGGGAAATACCGCCGTGCCCATATCGCGGCCGTCGGCCACCAGACCGGGCGGCTGACGGAACTGCCGCTGCCGCGCGAGCAGGGCCTCGCGCACGGAGGGAATGGCCGCCACGGTGGAGGCGCCGCGACCGCCCTGCTCCGTGCGGATAGCGCGGCTGACGTCCACCCCCTGGTAGGCCACCCGTATTTCACCGCTGGGGCAGGTGGTAAAGGTCACGTCCAGGCGCCGGGCGATCTCTGTCACTGCCGGGTGGTCGTCCCAGCTCACGCCCTCGAGGACGCAGGCGTATCCGGTCACCCGGTACAGGGCGCCGCTGTCCAGGAAGTGCCAGCCCAGGGCAGCGGACAGCAAGTGGCTGATGGTCCCCTTGCCGGCCCCCGAGGGGCCGTCAACGGTGATGACCGGACACTGCGCCACTGTTCAGTCCGCCAGCGTGGAAATCTGCAGCCCCAGGCCGCGGGCCAGGGCATCGAAACCGGGGAATGACGTCGCCACGTGGTCGCAGTCCACAATGCGTATCTCGTCCTCGGCGCGCAGCGCCGCGATGGCGAAGGACATGGCGATACGGTGGTCGTGACAGGTGTCGATGGTACCGCCGCCCATGGCGCCGCCGTCGATAATGATACCGTCTTCGAGCACCTCGTTACTGACCCCCAGCGCGGTGAGCCCCGCGGCCATCGCGGCGATGCGGTCGCTCTCCTTGACCCGCAACTCGGCGGCACCGCGCAATACCGTGCGCCCTGTAGCACAGGCGGCGGCGATAAACAGTACCGGGAATTCGTCGATCGCCAGCGGTACCTGCTCGCGTGGAATGTCGATGCCGCGCAGCGGCGCATGGCGCACCAGGATATCCGCCACCGGCTCACCGCCCACCTCGCGCTGGTTTCTCAGGGTGATATCGGCGCCCATCAGGCGCAGCAGGGTGATGATCCCGGTGCGGGTGGGATTCACCCCCACGTGGGTGAGCAGCAGTTCCGAATCCGGTGCGATAGTGGCGGCCACCAGGAAAAAGGCGGCGGAAGATATGTCGGCCGGCACATGGATATCGATGGCGCGAAGCGCGCCGCCGCCGGCCAGACTGATCGCGCCGTCAGCACAGGCCACGTCGTAGCCAAAGCCACGCAACATGCGCTCGGTGTGGTCGCGCGTCGGCGCCGGTTCAGTCACTGAGGTGCGGCCGCGGCTGTACAGCCCGGCCAGCAGAACACAGGATTTCACCTGGGCGCTGGCCATGGGCAAGTCGTAGTGGATGCCCCGCAGCGTCCTGCCGCCGCGCACCTGCAGCGGCGGTCGCTCGCCCTCGGCGGCGCGGATAGCGGCGCCCATCGCGGCCAGGGGCTGCATCACGCGGGCCATGGGCCTGGCGCGCAGGGAGACGTCTCCGGTCAATACCGAATCGAAGGACTGCCCCGCCAGCAGGCCGGCCAGCAGGCGTATGCTGGTGCCGGAGTTGCCCAGATCGAGCGGCGCCGACGGCGCCTGCAGCCCGTGCAGACCAACGCCGTGGATCAGCAGCTCGCCGTCGTGCGGACCGTCGATGGTCACACCCATGGCGCGAAAGGCCGCCACTGTGGCCAGCGCATCCTCGCCCTCGAGAAAGCCGCTGACCCGCGTGGCGCCCTGCGCCAGCGCGCCGAGCATAACGGCCCGGTGCGATATCGACTTGTCGCCGGGGACCCGCACCTCACCGGTGATGGCACCGCCGGGCAGTAACCTGAACTCCATAGCGCTTGTCTCAGTCTTTGCCGCTGTCGCACGCAGCTGTTTTGGTATTGCCCGACGCCGCGCCGGGAGCGTCCCCGGACAGCGTCTCGGCGCAGCCGTCCCGCGCCCGCTTGGCCCGCGCGAAGGTGTCATGCAACTGCTGCGCGTCCGCTGCGGCCACCGCCTCGCGCAGCTGGCCCAGGTGCACGCTGAAATTATCGATGGCGTGCAGCAGCGCGGGGCGGTTGGCGATGGCGATATCGCGCCACATCACCGGGTCGCTGGAGGCGATACGGGTGAAATCGCGAAAGCCCCCCGCGGCGTACCGAAAAATATCGTCGCTGGCCGAGGAGCGCGCCAGCGCATCGACCAGGGTATAGGCCAGCACATGCGGCAGGTGGCTGGTCGCCGCCAGTACCGCATCGTGGTCCGCCACGCTCATCTGCAGCACCTGCGCACCCACGCTGCGCCACATGGCGCGGATCAGCGCCACCGCATCGGGGTCGTTACCCGGTTCCGGCGTCAGGATGACCCGGTGGTCGACGAACAGTTTTGCGTCAGAGGCATCGACACCGCTGCGCTCGGACCCGGCAATCGGGTGCCCCAGCACCAGCCGCGGCGGCATGCGGCCGTCGACGGAGAGCGCGGCGTCGCGCAGGTTGCCTTTGACGCTGGCCACATCGGTAATAACGGTATTGCTATGCACCGCCGTCAGCCGCGGCAGAATCTGCCTGAGCAGTTCGGCCGCCACCAGAGTCGGCGTGCAGATCACCAGGATGTCGGCCTGCGCCAGCGCCTCGTCCACATCCAATGTGTAACTGTCTATGACGCCCAGCTCCACCCCGCGCTGCAGCGAGGCCCGGCGGTGACCGCAGCCGATAAACCGCCGACTGAAACCGTTCTCGCGCAGGGCCCTGGCCAGGGAGCCGCCGATCAGGCCGAGCCCGACAATGGCGAGAGTGTCCGCGGCATAACTCACGGGCGGGGCCTATAACACCGCACGGGGGTAGGAACCCAGCGGCTTGAGCAGAATGGACTGCTCCTCGAGCTCGTCGATGATCGCGGCAATGACCGGGTCGCGCAGATGTCCTTCGAATTCGATAAAGAACACATAGGCCCATTTCTCGGTGCGCGACGGCCGGGTGTCGATGCGGGTCAGACTGACACCGCCGCGTCGGAACGGGTCCAGCAGATGGAACAGGGCTCCCGGCTTATTGCGACTGGACACGATGATGGAGGTTTTGTCGCGCCCGCTGGGCGCTACGTCCTCGCGCCCGATCACCAGGAAGCGGGTGGTGTTATCCGGGTAGTCCTCGATGTGCTCGGCCAGCTTGTCCAGGTGGTACAACTCGGCCGCCATGTCCCCGGCGACAGCCGCCACGCCGGGCACTTCGGCGGCCAGTCGGGCCGCCTCGCCATTGCTGCTCACGGCCTCCCTTGCGACATGGGGCCAGTGCCGCTCCAGCCAGTTGCGGCACTGGGCCAGCGCCTGCTGGTGGGCGCATATGCGCGTCACCGCGGCGGCAGTGGTGTGCGGCGCCACCAGCAGGTGATGGGCGATGACCATTTCCACCTCGCCCGATATTTTCAGCGGCGAATCCATAAAACTGTCCAGGGTGTGGCTCACCATGCCCTCGGTGGAATTTTCCACCGGCACCACGCCGTAGTTACACTGTCCGGATTCCACCTGGGCGAACACGGCGTCGATGGTGGGCTGGGACACGCAGATGGCCGCATGTCCGAAATGCTTGACCGAGGCGGCCTGGGTGAATGTGCCCTCGGGGCCGAGGTAGGCCACGTGCAGCGGCTTCTCCAGGGCCAGGCAGGCCGACATGATCTCGCGGAAGATATGCGCCACCGATTGCGCAGAGAGCGGTCCGGTGTCGCGCTCGATAATGCGCTGCAGCACCTGGGCCTCGCGCTCGGGGCGATAGTACACCACGTCCTCGACCGACTCGCCGCGCTGCCGCGCCGCTGCGCTATCGGCCAGCTTGATTTGTGCCACGCGCTGCGCGCACCGGGCCCGGCGCCCAATCAATGCCTGGATATCCCGATCGATGGCATCGATGTCCGCCCTGACCTGATCGAGCTCCCTGTCGTCGTCCATGGTGAAGCAACTACCCCCTGTGCTGCTCGAAATCGCGCATGAACGCGATCAGGGCATCCACCGCGGCTTCGCTCACGGCGTTGTAAATACTGGCGCGCATGCCGCCGACCGAGCGGTGGCCCTTCAGGTTGAGCAGTCCGGCGCGCTCGGCCTCGGCCAGAAACTGCTGGTCCAGTGCCGGGTCGGCCAGGGTAAACGGAATATTCATCAGTGAGCGACTGGCCAGTTCCACCGGGTTGGCGTAAAAATCGCTGTGGTCGATTGCGGCGTACAGTTTTTGCGCCTTGCGCCGGTTGCACGCCTCCATCGCCGCCAGGCCGCCGCCCTCCTGCAGCCAGTCAAACACCAGGCCGGACAGGTACAGCGCGAACGTCGGCGGCGTGTTGTACATGGAGTCGTTATCGGCGGCGATTTGCCAGTTGAGCATGGCCGGACACAGGGCGTGGGCGCGGCCGAGCAGGTCCCGGCGCACGATAACCAGTGTCAGGCCGGCCGGGCCGATGTTTTTCTGCGCCCCGGCGTAGATCACGCCGAAGTCGTCCACGCCGATGGGGCGGGACAACAGGGTCGATGACATGTCGGCAACCAGCGGCGCGTCCACCTGCGGCGTCCAGAAAAACTCCACCCCGCCGATGGTTTCGTTGGGGGTATAGTGCAGGTAGGCGGCGTCGGCGCCAAGCTGCCAGGTGTCGCGCGGCGGGATGGTGGAAAAACGGGTATCCTCCGAAGATGCCACCACGTTGATATCGCCGTAGCGCCTGCCCTCGGCAATTGCCTTTTTGGACCACTGCCCGGTATTGACGTAGTCGGCACGGCGGTGCTCGCCCAGCAGGTTCAGTGGCACTGCGGAGAACTGGGTGCTGGCCCCGCCCTGCAGGAACAGCACCGCGTAGTCCTGTGACACGCCCAGCAGCTCCCGCAGCGTCTGCTCGGCGCGCTGTGCCACGCCCATCACCTCTGGACTGCGGTGGCTCATTTCCATCAGTGACAGCCCCCTGCCGTGCCAGTCCAGCAGCTCGTCGCGGGCCGTTTCCAGTACCGGTTCGGGCAGCGAGGCCGGCCCGGCGCAAAAATTGTAACAACGGGTCATGGTGCGGTATTCCTTGTAGCGGTGGATGAGTGGCGCATCAGTCGGCGTCGCCATCTCCGGTTGTATCGTCGCGGCTGCTACCGTCATGGGGTGTGCCGTCGAACACAGCGTCGGGAGCGGGCTCGTCGATGCGCTCGACACCCACCAGATGTTCGCCCTGCTTGGTGCGAATGACGCGCACACCCTGGGTGTTGCGCCCCAACTGCGACACCTCATCGGCGCGGGTGCGCACCAGCGTGCCCTGGCTGGAGATCAGCATCAGTTCATCGCCATCAAACACCTGTACCGCACCGACCAGCGGACCATTGCGCGCGCTGGTGGCCATCGCGATAATGCCCTTGTTGCCGCGCCCCTTGGTGGGAAACTCCGCCACCGGAGTGCGCTTGCCGTAGCCGTTTTCGGTGACGGTGAGCACCTTGCCCTGCGGCTGCGGGATCATCAGCGAAATCATGCGATGCCCCTCGCCCAGGCGGATGCCGCGCACGCCGCGCGCGGTGCGTCCCATCGCGCGTACCTCGGTCTCGCGGAAACGCACGGCCTTGCCCTCGCTGCTGAACAGCATGACGTCACAGCGGCCGTCGGTGATCGCCGTGCCCACCAGCACGTCGCCCTCGTCCAGCTCCAGGGCCCGCAACCCGACACTGCGCGGTCGCGCAAAATCGGTCAGTGCGGTCTTTTTCACTGTGCCGTCGGCCGTGGCCATGAAAATGTAGTGGCCCTGGGTGTAGTCTTCTACCGGCAATATGGATGTGACCCGCTCTCCCGCCTCCAGCGGCAGCAGGTTCACCATCGGGCGGCCGCGCGAATTGCGCCCGGCCAGCGGTATCTGGTAGACCTTGAGCCAGTACACCTTGCCGACGTTGGAGAAACACAGAATCGTCGCGTGGGTGCTGGCAATCAGCAGGTGTTCGACGAAATCCTCGTCCTTTACCGCCGCGGCCATCTTGCCCATACCGCCGCGCCGCTGCGCCTGGTAATCGCTCAGCGGCTGGGTCTTGGCGTAGCCGCCGTGGGAAATGGTGACCACCCGGTCCTCTTCGGTAATCAAATCCTCGACCGTCAAATCGTGCTGCGAGGCGCTGATCTGGGTCAGGCGCGCGTCGCCGTATTCCTTGACAATCTCTTCCAGTTCCTCGCGAATCACCAGCTTGAGGCGCTCAGGGTCCGCCAGGATATCCAGGTAGTCGGCAATCTCGGCGAGTTTTTCCTGGTATTCGCTGAGCAGTTTCTCGTGCTCCAGCCCTGTCAGGCGATGCAGGCGCAGATCCAGAATAGCCTGCGCCTGGGCCGGCGACAGCACGTAGCCGCCCTCGTGCAGCCCATAGTGTGGTTCGAGTTCTTCGGGTCGACAGGCGTCCTTCCCCGCGCGCTCGAGCATGCCGCTGACCTCGCCCGGTTCCCAGGCCCGCGCCAGCAGCTTCTCCTTCGCCTGGGCGGCACTGGGCGAGGACTTGATCAGGGCGATCACCGGATCGATGTTGGCCAGCGCGATGGCCAGCCCCTCCAGCAAGTGGCCGCGCTCGCGCGCCTTGCGCAGCAGGTACACCGTGCGCCGCGTCACCACCTCGCGGCGGTGGCGAATGAAAGCCTCGAGGATTTCTTTGAGATTGAGGATCTTCGGCTGGCCGTCCAGCAGGGCGACCATGTTGATGCCAAACACGGTTTGCAGCTGCGTCTGCGCGTAGAGGTTGTTGAGCACCACATCGCCGATCTCGCCGCGGCGCAGCTCGATCACCACGCGCATGCCGTCCTTGTCGGACTCATCGCGCAGCTCGGTGATGCCCTCGATCTTCTTCTCTTTGACCAGTTCGGCAATGCGCTCGATCAGCCGCGCCTTGTTGAGCTGGTAGGGCAGTTCGTGAATGAGAATGGTGTCCCTGCCGCGCTTGTCGTCCGTCACCACCTCGGCGCGGGCGCGCACGTAAATCCGGCCGCGGCCCGTGCGGTAGGCCTGGATGATACCGGCGCGCCCGTTGATGATGGCGCCGGTGGGAAAGTCCGGGCCGGGGATGTGCTCCATCAATTCGTCCACGCTGATCCCGGGGTTGGCCAGCAGCGCCAGGCAGCCGCTGACCACCTCGGTGAGGTTGTGCGGGGGAATATTGGTGGCCATGCCCACCGCGATACCGGAGGAGCCGTTGATCAGCAGGTTGGGCACGCGCGTGGGCATGACCGCGGGAATGCGCTCGGTACCGTCGTAGTTGTCGACGAAGTCCACCGTCTCCTTGTCCAGATCGGCCAGCATCGCGTGGGCGATCTTGCGCATGCGGATCTCGGTGTAGCGCATGGCCGCCGCGTTGTCACCGTCAATCGAGCCGAAATTGCCCTGGCCGTCGATCAGCATGTAGCGCAGGGAAAAGGGCTGCGCCATACGCACGATGGTATCGTAAACCGCTGAATCCCCGTGGGGGTGATACTTACCGATGACATCGCCCACCACGCGTGCGGACTTCTTGTAGGGCTTGTTCCAGTCGTTGCTCAGTTCGTTCATGGCGAACAGCACGCGCCGGTGCACCGGCTTGAGGCCGTCGCGCACATCGGGCAGAGCCCGGCCGACGATGACGCTCATGGCGTAGTCGAGATAGGATTGCTTCAGTTCGTCCTCGATATTGACGAGGAGGATTTCCCTGGCTAACTCACCCATTTACAACGGTTTCCTTCACTAAGAGCAAACGTGCTGCGGCGGCCGCGGCCGGCCCTGTTTTCGCGGCCAGTCACGGCCGGGTGGATTGCGTCTTGCGCCCCTGGACACAAGCGATCAATTATACGGGAAGTCGGGCCCTGCCCGCCATGTTTTTGCATCGTGTGGCGGTCCGTGGCGCAGCCGCGCGGCATTTGCGGTTATACTTGCGCGCGAACGCCCGCGCGGCGGCGAAACAGCACGCCGACGGTGGTGTTTCCAGGCCGCAACCACGACTTTCGGGGAGCACAGACCACCGCCATGAACTCGCAAGCGATTACCGCAGACACCCTGCTACACGCCGGCTGGATCGTGCCCGTGGTGCCGCGCGGCGCGGTGTTGGAGAATTACAGTCTCGCGATCAGCGGCAACCGGATCAGCGCGCTGCTGCCCCGGGCCGCAGCCGGGGTCATCGAGGCCGCCGATGAACTGGAATTACCCGATCATGTGCTGCTGCCAGGGCTGGTCAACTGCCATGGTCACGCGGCCATGAGCCTGCTGCGCGGCTATGCAGACGACCGGGCGCTGATGCCCTGGCTGCAGCGGCACATCTGGCCGGCCGAGACGACCCACGTGAGTGCGCAATTCGTGCACGACGGCGTGGAACTGGCCATCGCCGAAATGCTCCGCGCCGGCACCACCACCTGGAGTGACATGTATTTTTACCCGGATGTGTGTACCGCGCAGGCCCGGCGTCTCGGCACGCGCTGCCAGGTCACCTTTCCGATACTGGACAACGCGACCGTCTGGGCGCGGGACGCGGACGAGTACATCAGCAAGGGCCTAGCGCTGCGCGACGCTGTCAAACACAGCGATCTGGTGACCGTGGGTTTTGGCCCCCATGCGCCCTACACGGTGTCCCCGGACACTTTGCAAAAGGTAGCGGTGCTGGCCGCGGAGCTGGATGCGCCCGTGCAAATCCACCTGCACGAAACACGCGGCGAAGTGCTGCAGGCGGTAGA
Organism: Halioglobus sp.; assembly: GCA_020443345.1. Taxonomy (GTDB): domain Bacteria; phylum Pseudomonadota; class Gammaproteobacteria; order Pseudomonadales; family Halieaceae; genus JARRPM01. The sequence goes on along the minus strand of JAGRIH010000001.1, from coordinate 42,189 downwards.
GCAGTACGGCGAGCGCCCGCTGGAGTCGCTGCACCGACTGGGATTGCTCGGGCCGCGCACCCAGTGCGTGCACATGACCGATGCGGGCGACCAGGATATCGCGCGGCTGGCCGCCAGCGGGGCGCATGTCGTGCACTGCCCGCAGTCGAACATGAAACTGGCCTCCGGCGCCTGCCCGGTGACCCGCCTGCTGCAACACGGGGTCAATGTGGCGCTGGGCACTGACAGCGCCGCGAGCAACAACAACCTGAACCTGTTTGCCGAGATGCAGTGCGCCGCACTGCTGGCCAAGCTGCAGTCCGGCGACGCCACCGCACTGCCCGCCTCCGAGGCGCTGGCCATGGCCACCATCAACGGCGCCCGCGCCCTGGGTCTGGAGGATCGCATCGGCAGCCTGGAGGTCGGCAAGCAGGCCGATGTGATCGCAGTGGATTTGGGCGGACCGGAAACGCAGCCACTGTACAACCCCCTGTCGCAGCTGGTCTACGCCTGCAACGGCAGCCAGGTCAGCCACAGCTGGGTCGCCGGCCGACCCGTGCTGGCACAGGGGCGGCTCACCACTATAGACTTGGATCACCTGCTGCCGCGTATCCGCGCCTGGCGCGAACGCATCGGCAGCACTGCCGGCCAGACCCTGGACCAGTAACAAGGCTGTCAAAAAGATGAAGGACTCTGTTTCATGACCAGCAGTAGCAATGTCGACCCGCACGAGATCGCCAAATTCGAAGCGCTGGCGTCGCGCTGGTGGGACCGCGACGGCGAGTTCCGGCCGCTGCATGACATCAACCCGCTGCGCGCCAACTACATCGACCAGCACTCCCCGGTGTGTGACCAACGCCTGCTCGATGTGGGCTGCGGTGGCGGCATCCTGGCCGAGGCCATGGCCCAGCGCGGCGCCATCGTCACCGGCATCGACATGGGTGAAGCGCCGTTGTCCGTCGCGCAGCTGCACCGGCGCGAATCCGAGCTGGATATCCGCTATGTACACACGAGTGCGGAGCAGTTGGCACAGGGCGAAGCGGGCCGTTACGATATCGTGTGCTGCCTGGAAATGCTGGAGCATGTACCCGACCCGGGCGCGGTCATCGCCGCCTGCGCGGAGTTGGCCCGCCCCGGCGGCGCGCTGTATTTCTCCACCATCAACCGCAACCCGAAGGCCTTTGCCCTGGCCATTGTCGGCGCCGAGTACATCCTGCGGCTGCTGCCGGCCGGCACGCACGAATACGCCAAATTTATCCGCCCGTCGGAACTGGCCGGCTGGCTGCGCGACGCCGACCTGGTGCTCGAGGGCATGACCGGTCTGACCTACAACCCCCTGACCAGAAATTACCGGCTCAACCCGAAAGATCTCGACGTCAACTACATCGTGCGGGCGGTGAAACCGGCATGACCGGTGTGCCACGCACGCTGCGCGCGGTGCTGTTCGATCTGGATGGCACGCTGGTGGATACCGCGGATGAATTCGTCCCCGCAGTGCAGACCCTGCGGGCTGAACACGGGCGCGGCCCGATGGATGCGCAGCGCATTCGCAGCTCGGTTTCCAACGGCGCGCGGGGACTGGTCCGCCTGGGCCTGGAGCTAGCCGAGGACACACCGGAATTTGAAGCCGGCCGCCTGCGGCTGCTGGAGTTGTACGGCGAAAGCCTGGGCACCCTGGCGCGGCCCTACCCCGGGATCCGCGAGTTATTGCAACAACTGCAGCAGCTCGATATCGGCTGGGGCATTGCCACCAACAAGCCGCGCGCTTACACCGAGCCCCTGCTGGCGCGCCTGGGTCTGCAGCCGCAGGCCGGCAGCGTCGTCTGCCCGGACGACGTGACCGAACGCAAACCGCACCCCGAATCCCTGTACCGCAACTGCCGGGAGCTGGGCTGCGCGCCGCACGAGGCGATCTACATCGGCGACCACCGGCGCGACATCGAGGCCGGACGCCGCGCCGGCATATACACCATCGCCGCCCTGTACGGCTATATCGAGCCGGGCGATGATCCGCGCTGCTGGGGCGCCGACGCCCACGCCGACAGTCCCGGCGATCTGGCGCGGCTGATCCTGGCTCGCTAACAGGAGGAACAAGCCATGGAAACCATCACTGTCTCAAGCCGCTATCGACCGCGCCCCGACCTGTTGCGCGGCAAGACGATCCTGGTGACCGGGGCCGGTGACGGCATCGGCCGCGCCGCGGCGCAGTGTTACGCTGCAAGGGGCGCCACGGTCATCCTGCTGGGTCGCACCGGCGCGAAACTGGAGGCGGTGTACGATAAAATCGAAGCGGCCGGCGGGCCGCAGCCGGCGATTGTCGAGCTGGACCTGGCCAGCGCGACCGAAGACCACTTCCAGCGCCTGGCGGACAGCCTGGGCGATACCTTCACCCACCTGGACGGACTGCTGCACAACGCTGGCATCCTCGGCGAGCGCCGCCCCATCGAAAGTGCCAGCTATGCCAGCTGGCTGGAAGTGATGCAGGTGAACGTCAATGCGCAGTTCCTGCTGACGCGATACCTGCTGCCGCTGCTGCAGGCTGCACCGGCGGCCTCCGTGGTGTTCACCTCCTCCGGCGTGGGGCGCAGGGGCAATGCCTACTGGGGCGCCTATGCGGTGTCCAAGTTTGCCACTGAGGGCCTGATGCAGGTGCTGGCCAGCGAGCTCGAAAACACCTCCAAAGTGCGGGTCAACAGCCTCAATCCCGGGGCCACCAACACCGCCATGCGGCGCAGCGCCTACCCCGCCGAAAACCCCAACCGCAATCCCGCACCACAGGACATCATGCTGGCCTACCTGTTCCTGATGGGGGATGACAGCGCCGGCGTCACCGGCAAGGCCTTTGATTGCCGTTGACTGTCAAACGACAATTCTGATTTTAATTGCGTCCGGCGCCAAAGCGGTTCCGGATTGTCGGGACACGCGGATTCACCTTGCAGAACGGGCCTCCAGGTACCTGGCCCACTGCGGTGAGTTTTCGCGCAGTTTTTCCAGTGCATCGCGCACCTGGGCAACCGCCGCGTCCACGTCTTCGGCCGTGGTGAAACGCCCGAAGCTGAAGCGCAGGGAGCTGTGCGCCAAGTCGTCGTCCAGGCCCAGCGCGCGCAGGACGTAGGAGGGCTCCAGGCTGGCGGAGGTGCAGGCCGAACCACTGGACACCGCCAGGCCCTGCAGTGCCAGCAGCAGCGACTCGCCATCCACACCGGCAAAGGCCAGGTTGAGTGCGCCCGGCAGGCGCCGCTCGGGATCGCCGTTGCTGCGCACACCCTCGAGCGGTTCGAGGCCCGTCCAAAAGCGCTCGCGCAGCGCCAGCAGTCGCGCTGACTCGTCGCGCATGCACTGCTGTGCCAGGGCCGCCGCCTCGCCCATACCCACGATCTGGTGGGTCGCCAGCGTGCCGGAACGCATGCCGCGCTCGTGGCCGCCGCCGTGCATCTGCGCTTCCAGGCGCACACGCGGGCGGCGCCGCACGTAGAGGGCACCGGCGCCTTTCGGACCGTACATTTTATGGGCGGACATGGACAGCAAGTCGACGTGCATGCGCTGCATGTCGAGTTCGATCTTGCCGGCGCTCTGGGCGGCATCGACGTGCAGCGGGACGCCCGCTGCGCGGGTAAGCTCTGCTATCGCGGCGATATCGTTGATAGTGCCGATCTCGTTGTTGGCATGCATGATACTGACCACGACAGTGTCCTCGCGCAGGGCCGATGCAACCCGCTCGGGGTCGATCAGGCCATTGGGGGCCGGTGCCACAAAGGTGACCTCGAAGCCCTCGCGCTGCAACTGCCCGCAGGTATCGAGCACCGCCTTGTGCTCGATACTGGAAGTGACGATGTGGCGACCGCGGTCGCGGTGCAAGTGCGCCACGCCCTTGAGGGCCAGGTTGTCCGCTTCGGTGGCTCCGGAAGTCCACACGATCTCGCGCGGATCGGCGCCGATCAGGTCGGCCACCTGGCGCCGCGCGTTTTCCACCGCCGCTTCGGCGCGCCAGCCGTACACGTGGGAGCGCGAGGCGGGATTGCCGAAATTGCCCTCGATGGTCAGGCACTGCTGCATCTTCTCGGCCACGCGCGGGTCGACGGGCGTGGTCGCCAGGTAATCGAGATAGATTGGTTGTTGCATAATCTCCACGCTCTGTTAATGCTAATGAGGCCACTGCGGCGGTAGTTAGCAGGATGTAGGGGCGTCGCATCGAGTAACAGGTGGTCGGGACGGTGTGCGGCGTGGATGCCGGGGGCGGCCATCCGTCGCCCGAGCGTACATGGCTGTATTTACGGCGCGTCCCGACCACCGGTACTCGATGCGACGCCGGGATACTTGACTAACTAACGCCATTACCGTTGAAGCGACCACCAGTATGCGACCCGGCAGTCGCCGGATCAACCGGCCGGTGGCGCGCGGCGCGCCCGCGCCACCCATTTCTGCGTTTCGGTGAGAATACCGCGCAGGATATTGAGCTCCATCTCGTCCAGGCGCACCCGGCCGTACAGGCGCCGCAGGCGCGACATCAACTGGCGCGGAGCTGCCGGGTCGAGGAATTCCAGCTCCACCAGCGTCTGTTCCAGGTGCGCGTAAAAACGCTCCATGTTGTCGCGCGTGGTGAAGGGGGTGTCCCAAACTGCGTCTTGCACGGCCGGCCACTGCGCGGCGCCCAGCATGCGCAACTCGTAACAGACAATCTGCACCGCCATGGCCAGATTGAGCGAGCTGTAGTCGCTCGACGTCGGAATATTCAGATGCAGGTTGCACACCTGCAGTTCCTCGTTGGTCAGGCCGCGGTCCTCGCGCCCGAACAGCACCGCCGCCTGCTCGCGCGCGGAGGCCTGCCCCACCCGGTCCGCACACTGGCGCGCATCGAGCAGGGGCCAGGGAATTCGCCGCTCCCGCGCACTGGTACCCACGATAAACTGGCAGTCGGCCAGCGCTTCGTCCAGTGTCGCGGTGACCACGGCATTGTCCAGCAGATCGACCGCAGATGCCGCGCGCCAGTCGGCCTGCTCATCCGGATAGCGGTGCGGCGCCACCAGGTAAAGTCGCGACAGACCCATGTTCTTCATGGCGCGCGCCGCGCCGCCGATATTGCCCGGGTGAGTGGTATTGACCAGCACGATGCGGATATTGTCGAGATTCATGGGCGGATAATATCGGGATTAACGGGCAACCAGTGCGATTGGCGGGCAAGTCTAGCAGATATTCCTCGAACGGTATTGCTCTTGCGGGCCCACAATCTATTTGCGCAGGGGGCTATGCTGCTATAATCGCGCGCCCAACCACCACCAGCCGGAAAACCGCATGGAACCGATGATCACTATAGCGCTGCGCGCCGCCCGCAAAGCGGGAGCAACCATCGTGCGCGCCTCGGATGATCTCGAGCGATTTGAAGTGAAGGCCAAGGGTGTGAACAACTTTGTCACGGATGTGGATGTCGCCGCGGAGCGGGAGATTGTCTACCACTTGCAAAAAGCCTACCCCGAGCACGCCATCCAGGGCGAAGAGACCGGCCTGAGCGGCAGCCGGGACGCCGAGTACCGCTGGCTGATCGACCCCCTCGACGGCACCACCAACTTTATCCGCGGCATTCCCCACTACGGCGTGTCGATCGCCTGCCTGTACCGGGGCAAGCTGGAACACGCGGTGATCGTCGACCCGGTGCGTCGCGAGGAGTTTACCGCCTCCCGCGGTCGCGGGGCGCAACTGAACGGGCGGCGCATGCGGGTGAGCAAACTGCCAGGTCTGGAGGGGGCCCTGCTCGGAACCGGCATCCCCTTCAAGAACCACTGCGACGACCAGCTCGCTCCCTACAGCAAATCACTGGAGACACTGGCCGCTCAGTGCGCCGGTATCCGCCGCGCCGGTGCGGCGTCGCTGGATCTGGCCTACGTGGCCGCGGGCCGGCTGGACGCGTTCTGGGAGATCGGGCTGTCCCCGTGGGATATCGCCGCGGGCGCCCTGCTGGTACGCGAGGCCGGCGGCCTGGTGGCGGATATCGACGGTTCGGATCGCTACCTGGAATCGGGCAATATCGTGTGCGGCAATCCCAAGTGCTTTAAAGCCGTATTGCAGGTGACGCGACCGCTGTTGGGCTAAGTCAGTGCCGTTGGGGTCAGGGCGTCAGGTCTTCCTGCTCGGCCCCTTCCTTCACCGGGATCATCAAATCCTCTTTGCTGACCCCCATCATCAACAGGATATTGGTGGCCACATAAATCGACGAATAGGTGCCGACCACGATACCCACGATCAGGGCGATGGCAAAGTCCTTGATCATCTCACCGCCAAACAGCGCCAGTGACACCAGCACCATGATGGTGGTGAGCGAGGTGACCAGCGTGCGATCCAGGGTTTCAGTCAGCGAAATATTGATCGTCTCGACCGGTTCGGTGCGCCGCAGCTTGCGAAAGTTCTCCCGGATGCGGTCGGCCACCACGATGGTGTCGTTCAGGGAGTAGCCGATCACCGCCAGCAGTGCGGCCAGCACCGTGAGGTCGAACTCCAGAGCGGTCACCGAGAAAAAGCCCAACGTGATGATGACGTCGTGGATCAGCGGCACCACTGCGCCGACGGCAAACTTGAACTGGAAGCGAAAGGCGATGTACAACATCACCAGGCCCAGCGCCAGCAGCATGGCCAGGCCGCCCTGCTCGCGCAGCTCATCGCCCACCTGCGGCCCGACAAACTCGATACGGCGCAGCTCCACCGTGCCCGCAAAAGCCGCCTCCAGCGTGGCCAGCAACTGTGCGCCCTGCCTGTCGGTATAGCTCTGCGGCAGCCGAATCAACACGTCTCGATCGGTGCCGAAGCTGACCACGATAGCGCCGGTGTAGCCGCCGGTCTCCAGCGTGCTGCGGATCGCGTTGAGATCGGCGGTTTCGCTGTAGTGCACCTCCAGCAGGGTACCGCCGGTGAAATCCAGCCCCCAGTTGAGCTGCCGGGTGGCCAGCGAGACCAGTGACACCGCGATCAGAACCAGCGAGAACACCGCAGCCAGTTTGCGCCGGCCCATGAAATCGATGACTTTTGTACTGCTCATGCTGCGCGCCCCCCAATGGACAAGGATTGTACCCGGCGGCCGCCGTAGATCAGGTTGATCAGGGCGCGGGTGCCCATGATGGCAGTAAACATGGAGGTCACGATACCCAGCGACAGGGTGACGGCGAAACCCTTGACCGGGCCGGTGCCCACCGCGTAGAGAATGACCGCCACGATCAGGGTGGTGAGATTGGCATCGAAAATCGTCGCCACCGCGCGCTCGAAGCCGGCGTGGATGGCCATCTGCGGCGACATGCCATTGCGCAGCTCCTCGCGTATGCGCGCGAAAATCAGCACGTTGGCATCCACCGCCATACCCACGGTCAGCACGATACCGGCGATGCCGGGCAGGGTCAGCGTCGCCCCGATCAGGGACATCAGCGCCACCAGCAGCACCAGGTTGCAAGTCAGGGCAATCACCGCGGCGACGCCGAAGACCCGGTAATACAGCACCATGAACAGCACCACCAGGGCCAGACCGTACTGCACCGACTTGACCCCCATGCGAATATTCTCCGCGCCCAGCGAGGGCCCCACAGTGCGCTCCTCCACAAAGGAGATAGGCGCCGCCAGCGCTCCCGCGCGCAGCATCAGGGCCAGTTCCGACGCCTCCATCGGGCTGTCCAGCCCGGTTATCTGGAACTGGGCACCCAGCGCCGACTGGATCACCGGCGCCGTCAACAGTTTCTTTTCATCGTAGGGTATCTTGACCACCTGTTCCGTGCCGTCCGCCTGTTTTTCGTAGCGCGTGCGGTATTTGCGCTCGATAAACAGCACGCCCATGCGGCGCTTGATGTTATTGCGCGTGGCGCGGGACATCAGGGTGCCGCCCTCGCTGTCCAGGCTGATCTGCACATTGGGCTGGCCGTTCTGGTCGAAACTCGCCTGGGCGTTGGCCACCCGTTCGCCGGTGATGATGACATCGCGCTCCAGCCACTCGCTCATGCCGGCGCGATCCGGGCTGCGGTATTCAAAGCGCTGCTTCTCGGAGGGCGCCGCGTCCATATTGGCGACCAGTCGAAACTCCAGATTGGCCACCTTGCCCAGTATCCGCTTGGCCTCCGCCGTATCCTGGATACCGGGCAACTCCACCACGATACGGTTTTGGCCCTGGCGCTGTACCAGGGGCTCTGACACGCCCAGCTCGTTGACCCGGTTGCGCAGGGTGGTGAGGTTCTGACTCACCGCGTAGTCGGCAATCTCGCGGCGCGTCTGGTCCGACATGGCCGCCAGTAGCTGCCACTGGTCGCCCTCCTGCCTGCGGCTGAGCACCAGTTCCGGCTGCTTTTCGGCAATGACGGCACGGGCCTGTTCACGCAGCGCCTCGCTCTTGAAACTGGATTCGACCACGCCGTCCCGGTTGAGGCTCACCAGGCCGCGGATGCGCTCTTCGCGCAGCGCCCGCTTGGTGGCGTTGACGTAGTACTCCATGCGCCGCTCGAGCGCCGCATCGACGTCCACTTCCAGCTTGAAATGCACCCCACCACTGAGATCCAGCCCCAGCTTCATGGGCTGTGCGCCCCAGTCGGTGAGCCAGTCGGGTGTGGTGGGCGCCAGGTTGAGCGCCACGATAAAGCCATCGCCGAGCGCCCGGTGCACCCGCGCCTGAGCCGCCAGTTGCTGTTCGGCGTCGCGCAGGCGCACCAGGGCGTTGCGCCCCTGTTCGTCGATGGTCTCGCCAAAATGGGCAATGCCGGCCTTGTCGAGGGCAGTCAGGGCGCGATCCAGTGTGTCCCGGTCTATCTGCTGGGAACTGCTCTGGCCGGTGATCTGCAGGGCCGGGTCCGGTTCGTAGAGGTTGGGCGCGGCGTAGAACAGGCCCAGCAACAACACAAACAGTACCAGCAGGTACTTCCACAGTGGGTACTTATTCAGCATAGCGGTGCTCTGGCAGGCGACGCACAGGGACAGTCCGTCAAAAAGGGCGTCATTATAAGGAAACCGCGGGGCGCCACAAGGCCGGGGCTAGTCCAGCCACCGGCGCGCGTTGCGAAACAGTCGCAGCCAGCCACCGTCCTCGCCCCACTCGGGCGGCGCCCAGGAGTGCTGCACTGTGCGGTACAGCCGCTCCGGGTGCGGCATCATGATGGTGACCCGCCCATCCACGGTGGTCAGGCCGGTAATACCGGCGGGCGAGCCATTGGGATTGGCCGGGTAGCGGCGGGCCACTGACAGATCGTTCTCGAGATAGCGCAGGCTGACGGTGCCCGTGGCCTCGCAGGCATCCAGTGCGGCCGCGCTGGCAAATTCCGCGCGGCCCTCGCCGTGTGCCACCGCGATCGGCAGGTGCGAGCCCGCCATGCCCGCCAGCAGCACCGAGGGCGAGTCCTCCACCCGCACCAGCGCCAAGCGCGCCTCGAACTGCTCGGAGCGGTTGCGCACGAAACGCGGCCAGTGGCCGGCGCCGGGAATCAGATCGCACAGCGCAGACACCATCTGGCAGCCGTTGCACACGCCCAGGGTAAAACTGTCCGGGCGCGCGAAAAACGCGCTGAAGTGCTCGCGCAGTACCTCGTTGTAGAGAATGCTTTTGGCCCAGCCCTCGCCGGCGCCCAGCACATCGCCGTAGGAAAAACCGCCACAGGCCACCAGGCCGCTGAAATCCGACAGGCTGATGCGGGCGCTGAGCAGGTCGCTCATGTGCACGTCACAGGGCGTGAAACCCGCCCGGTGAAAGGCCGCGGCCATTTCCACGTGGCCGTTGACCCCCTGTTCGCGCAGTATCGCCACCCGGGGCCGCGCACCGGAGGCGATGTAGGGGGCGCTGATATCCTGCGCGGGATCGAAACTCAGGCGCGCCGACAGCCCCGGATCATCCTGCGCCAGCCGCTGGTACTCCTCCCGCGCACACTCGGGGTTATCGCGCAGCGCCTGCAGTTCGTAACTGGTACGCGACCACAGCTGCTGCAGCCGCGCCCGCGACTCCCGCAACAGTTCGGTGCCACCGGCCGCCACCTGGATGCTGTCGCCGGGCACGGCCCGGCCCAGCCGGTGGATACACTCGCCCAGACCGAGGGCCGCCGCGCGGGCCATGACATGGTCCAGGTCGGCAGCCGCGACCTGCAGCACCGCGCCGGCCTCCTCACAGAACAGCGCACTCAGCGGCTCGCCCGGCAGCGCGGCCACGTCCACCGCCAGGCCGCAGTGCCCGGCAAACGCCATTTCCAGCAGGGTGACCAGCACCCCGCCGTCGGAGCGGTCGTGGTAGGCCAGCAGGCGCCGCTCGGCCAGCAGTTCCTGCACCAGGGTAAAAAAGGCCTTCAGGTCTGCTGCGCTGGCGATATCGGGAACCGTATCGCCCAGTTGCGCGCAGGACTGTGCCAGGCTGGAGCCGCCCAGGCGATTGGCACCGCGCCCCAAATCCAGCAACAGCAGCGCAGCGGGCACCGCGCTGTGCAGTTGCGGGGTCACCGACAGGCGGGCATCCACCACCGGTGCAAAGGCCGAGACAATCAGCGACAGGGGCGCGGTCACCGCCCGCTCCTCACCGCCATCGCGCCAGGTGGTGCGCATGGACATGGAGTCCTTGCCCACCGGAATGGTGATGCCCAGCGCCGGACAGAACTCCATGCCGACCGCGCGCACCGTATCGTACAGTGCTGCATCCTCGGCACCGTAGCCGGCCGCGCACATCCAGTTGGCCGACAGTTTGATATCGCGGATATCCGCGATGGCCGCGGCGGCGATATTGGTGATCGCCTCGGCAACCGCCATACGCCCGGACGCGGCACCGTCGATCAGCGCCAGCGGGGTCCGCTCGCCCACCGCCATGGCTTCGCCGGCGAAGGTGTCGTAGGACACGGTGGTCACCGCGCAATCCGCCACCGGGACCTGCCACGGACCCACCATCTGGTCGCGCGCCACCATCCCGGTCACGGTGCGATCGCCGATGGTGATCAGGACGTTCTTGCTGGCCACCGCGGGCACCTGCAGGACGCGCTCCAGCGCCTCGGCCACCGACAGGGACAACTCCAGCGGCCGGTGCTGCAGTGTCTGGCGATGGATGGTGCGGTGCATGCGCGGCGGCTTGCCAAACAGCACCGACATGGGCAGATCCACCGGTGCGTTGCCGAATGCACGGTCGCCCACGTACAGGTGCAGGTCGCTGGTGGCCTCGCCTACCACGGCGAACGGACAGCGCTCGCGGCGGCAGATCGCCTCGAAGCGCGCCAGGTGTTGTGGCTCCACCGCCAGCACATAGCGCTCCTGGGATTCATTGCACCAGATTTCCAGGGGCGACATGCCCGGTTCGTCGTTCGGCACCTCGCGCAGCTCGAAGCGACCGCCGCGGCCGGCATCCTTGACCAGTTCGGGAAAGGCGTTGGACAGCCCACCGGCGCCCACGTCGTGGATAAAGGCGATGGGGTTGTCGGCGCCGAGCTGCCAGCAGCGGTCGATCACCTCCTGGCAGCGCCGCTCCATCTCGGGGTTCTGGCGCTGCACCGAGGCAAAGTCCAGGTCCTCGTGGCTCTGCCCGCTGGCCATGGATGAGGCGGCGCCACCCCCCAGGCCGATCAGCATGGCCGGGCCACCCAGCACGATCAGTTTGGCACCCGGGCGATAATCCCCCTTGGCCACGTGCTCCTGGCGAATGTTGCCACAGCCGCCGGCGATCATGATCGGCTTGTGGTAGCCGCGCACCTCGCGCCCGGCAAGCCCCGGGACCTCCATCTCGAAACTGCGAAAGTAGCCGCAGAGATTGGGGCGCCCGAATTCGTTGTTGAAGGCCGCGCCCCCGATCGGCCCCTCCAGCATGATATCCAGCGCCGACGCAATGCGTTCCGGCCTGCCGTAGTCGCGCTCCCAGGGCTGCTCGTAACCGGGAATTTGCAGGTTTGACACCGAGAAACCGGTCAGGCCCACCTTCGGCTTGGAGCCGCGACCGACCGCGCCCTCGTCGCGGATTTCGCCGCCGGCGCCGGTGCCGGCGCCGGGAAACGGCGCGATGGCCGTGGGGTGGTTGTGGGTCTCCACTTTCATCAACAGGTGGATCGGCTCGCGCACAAAGCCGTATTCGCCAGTGTCGGGGTCGGGAAAAAAACGCCCCGCTACCGGGCCCGCCACCACGGCGGCATTGTCGGAATAGGCCGACAACACGTTGTCACCCGCGCATTCATGGGTGTTGCGGATCATGGCAAACAGCGAGTGCGCCTGGTGCTGGCCGTCGATATCCCAGCTGGCATTGAATATCTTGTGGCGACAGTGCTCGGAGTTGGCCTGGGCGAACATCATCAGCTCGATATCATTGGGGTTGCGCCCCAGCGCAGTGAAGCTGTCCAGCAGATAGTCGATTTCATCGTCCGCCAGCGCCAGCCCCAACACGCGATCCGCCGCGACCAGCGCCGCGCGTCCGCCGCCGATCACATCCACCGCTGCCAGCGGCCGGGGCGCTGCGTGCGAGAACAACGCCTGCGCCTGCTGCAGGTCGCTCATCACCACCTGCGTCATGCGATCGTGTACCAGGGCAGCCACCGCCCGGCGCTGCGCCGCAGCGCGTCCGGGGGGAAACGCGACGTACCAGGCGATACCGCGCTCCAGTCGCGCCACCTCCTGCAGGCCGCAGTTGTGCGCGATATCAGTGGCCTTGCTGGACCACGGCGAAATCGTGCCGGGCCTGGGTACCACCAGCAGCAGTTCACCGTCAGGTTGGTCATTTTCCCGGTGTTGCGGCCCGCCCGGACCGCCGCGCAGCAGGCCGGACAACACGGTCTGCCGCTCGTGCGAAAGCGCACTGTGCAACGCGCAAAAATGTACGTATTGGACCTGCAGCAGCCGGATACCGGGGTGTATTTCAGACAGTTTTTGCGCCAGTTTGTCCCGCCGAAAAGCCGACAGGGCCGGTGCGCCATGCAGGGTCAGCATGCTCAGGAAAGCTCCTGGAGGAGGTGTTTTTTTGGGAGGCGCTATTGTACTGTATTTGCGCTTGCACCGTTAACACCATTGACTGTAAATAGGCACAACCAGGGGCATGGCATATCACGCAGTGAGCATGGCACTGCTGGGCGCGGTTCTGCTGACCGGCTGCACCGGCGGCGACAGCCTGGATCGCATCCGCGCGCGCGGTGAGCTGGTGGTGGTAAGCCGCAACAGCCCCACCACCTACTACCTGGACAAGAGCGGGCCCACCGGCTTTGAATACGCCCTGGCCGGCCTGCTGGCGCAGGACCTGGGCGTGCAGCTCAAAATGCAAACCGCCTTCAGTCTGACCGGCGTGTTCAGGCAGTTGCAGCGCAGCGAGGCGGATGTCGCCGCGGCCGGCCTGGCCATGAGCAGCGCGCGCGCCGCCGTGTATCCACATTCGATACCCTACGCCACGCTGACTCCGCAGGTGGTGTATGTGGCCGGCAGCTACCGGCCCCGCTCCGTCGAAGATATGGCCGGCATGAGCATCAGCGTGCTCGAAGGATCCAGCCACGTGAAACTGCTGCGCGAACTGCGCGAGGGCGGTAGCGCGCAACTGCAGTGGCGGGAGATCGCCGGGGCAGACTCGATGGCGCTGCTGGAACGGGTGCGCTCGGGGGAAAGCCAACTGGCGGTGGTTAATTCCAATGAGTTCGCCGTCCAGCAGAGCCTGTACCCGCGCCTGAAAGTCGCCTTCGATCTGGGCGCCGAACGGGGTATGGTCTGGTACCTGGCCCCGGGTATCGACAACGCGCGGCTGCGCACACGCATCGACGCATTCATCCGCCGCCTGCGGGACAGCGGCACCCTGGCGCGATTGCGCGAACGACACTTTGGACACACTGACGGGGTGTCGCGTATCGACTCCCACACCTTCACCCTCAACATGCACAACACCCTGCCGGCCTACCGCGACCTCATTCAACAGGTGGCGGCGGAATACCAGCTCGACTGGCGGCTACTGGCCGCCATCGCCTATCAGGAATCCCACTGGGACCCGCGGGCCACCTCCCGCACGGGAGTGCGCGGCATGATGATGCTGACGCTGCCCACGGCCCGGGAGATGGGCGTAAAAAACCGTTTGCAGGCGGACCAGAGTCTGCGCGGCGGCGCCCGCTACCTGAAAAATATCAAGCGGCGCCTGCCGGAGGACATCCGCGAGCCCGACCGCACCTGGCTCGCTCTGGCGGCCTACAACATCGGCATGGGCCACCTGGAAGACGCCCGCGTGCTGACCGATCGCCAGAGCGGCAATCCCGGAAGCTGGCGCGATGTCATGGCCAGGCTGCCCCTGCTGCAACAAAGCAAACACTATCGAAGCGTCAAGTACGGCTACGCGCGCGGATTCGAGGCGGTCACCTACGTGCAGAACATTCGCCACTACTACAGCATACTGCAGTGGCAGGACATTCCCGACAGCAAGCCACGGCCGCCGCTTCGGATAGATGACTACGTCCCCGCGGCCATTCGCGGCAGCGCGCTGCGTGCGCTCTGAGCGCTATTGACGCGGCGCGCGGCGCGCCTGAAAAAAAGCCTGCAAACGCTGGCTGCTGTCGGCAGCCAGCACTCCGCCGCGCCAGTTCACCCGGTGGTTGTACCAGGCTGCATCCAGCAGGCTGCCGTTGCTGCAGACGACTCCGGCGCGCGGTTCGCTGGCGGCAAAGACCAGTTCGGCGATACGGGCGTGGACCAGCGCCCCGGCACACATGGTGCAGGGCTCCAGCGTGGCATAGAGTACCGCGCCACTCAGGCGATAGTTTCCCGCAGCGCGCCCCGCAGCGCGCAGCGCGACGACCTCCGCATGGGCGGACGCGTCCCGCGCCCCGATGACCTGGTTCCAGCCCTCGCCGAGCAACTGGCCGTCGCGCACCACCACCGCGCCGACCGGCACCTCGCCCTCGTCGGCCGCGCGATCGGCCAACGCCAGCGCGCGCCGCATCCAGTAGGCGTGCTCGTCCGCGGCGCTCGAGCCCACTACCGGCACCGCGCGTACCGTCCCATCGGCAGTGTGCACAAGCCAGTCCGTCTGCGTACCATCAGGACAGTCGCAGTCTATCGTATGGCCTGCGCGATGGCCGAGCGCAAAGCCCTTGCGCCCTCACAGATGCACCACTACCTGCCGGCTGCCACGGGCGTGACGGTGTTCCCACAAATAGATACCCTGCCAGGTTCCCAGCAGCAACTGACCGTCTGCAAACGGGATGCCCAGGTGGGTGGCGGTGAGCGCCGACTTGATATGCGCAGGCATGTCGTCCGCGCCCTCCAGCGTATGGGTGTACAGTGGATCGTTCTCCGGCACCAGGCGATTGAGCCAGTTCTCGAGGTCCAGCCGCGCGCTGTCGTCACAGTTTTCCTGAATCAGCAGGCTGGCGGACGTATGGCGGACAAACAGGGTGCACAGCCCCTCGCGCTGCCCGCTGCGCCGCACCACCTCGCGAACCCGGGGCGTGAATTCGTGCAGACCCTGCCCCTCTACCTCGATATCCAGGTAGCCCATCATCGCCGGTCGCTCCATTTACTCTACCTGGTCAGTCTACCCGACTCGCCGCCTCTTTTCGCCAGGTTCTGCGTCGCGCACGTCTGACTTTCATGGTTTTTACAACGAAGCGAAGTCTACCTATGGGCTGCTGCTCGAACCGACCGGCGATCCCTCTCCCGGTCCAGCAGCACCCTGCTGGTATCGGCGCTAGGTCCCTTGACCCACGCCGCGAGCGGCGCCGCGCCGACGATACGCTGTACTGATCCGATCACCATCATCGCTGCCACATCCACCGGGAAAATGGCACTGGCGAGTCTATGAACACACCATCCGGTGCCAGTTTTTATAGGTCTCGCGCCCCGCGAATCTGTAAACTGTCCTCACAGACGAAAACAGAACATGGCCGATGGCGATTTCAATCTGGGTAGACGCAGACGCCTGCCCCCGGGCAATCAGGGAAATCCTGTTTCGCGCCGCCGTGCGCGTACAGCGTCCCCTCACGCTGGTGGCCAACCATCCGCTGCCGGTGCCGCGCTCAACATATATTTCCTGCCGCCAGGTTCCCCGGGGTTTCGATGTCGCCGACGATTACATTGCGCAACAAGTGGCGGCAGGTGACCTGGTGATCACCTCTGATATCCCGCTGGCGGCACAGGTGATCGACAAAGGCGCCGGGGTGATTTCCCCGCGGGGGGAACAGTTCACGCGCGATACCGTGCGCCAGCGCCTGAACCTGCGCGATTTCATGGAGACGATGCGCGCAACCGGTGAGGTGCATGGGGGGCCAGCGGCGCTGCATGATCGCGACAAACAGACATTTGCCAACGCGTTGGATCGCTACCTGGCACGCCATTGTTGAGTCATTCATGGGCGGCGGCACAGGCTGCACATTGACGGCGCGGACGGTGTTTCGACGCCCCGTCAGTCCAGCGCCAGCACCTCCCCGGCACCGATTCCATGCAACAACACACTCGCCAGCGGGCATTTGAAATCGCCCTCGCGACACTCAAAGGCCAGCGCGATCAACGCGTCACGCCGGCGCTCATGCGCACCGACACACGTGTAATTTCAGTATTGTCAAGCTGCAACACAAGCGGACCACTGATTTTTTTCTCTGGAAGTGGCTGGAACCCTGGTACTGCGCTTATGGTCTATTATTGCCTGGAGAGCGGGCAGCCGCTCGGGCCGCCCCGGCCCGCGCCGCCCCTCTGAGCTCAAACCATCGAAGCCAACGGGAGGTCGACAATGACCCGAAGAAATTGTTTAGTCACGACGCTGGCAGGCGCCCTGCTGCTGGCCGGCGCAACGGTTCTGGCCGCGGATGACAACGGCGACGAGCTGCGGGAGCGGCACTGCCTGCCGCTGGCACAGATCGATCAAATTGAAGTCCTCGACGATCAAACCTTGAAGTTTCACATGCTAGGCGGCCCCGATTACATCAACCACCTGCCCTATCGCTGCACCGGTTTGAAAAATCGCCGCACCTTCGTGCACGAAACATCGACCAGCAATTACTGCGACCTCGACACCATCACCCAGATTGATACTGCTATCGGTATGCGCCTGGGCACCTGCCCCCTGGGCAAGTTTGAGGCTGTGCAGCCCACAGCAGATGACGCGCCGAAATAGACGGCAATTGCCGGACCCGATTACCGATGAAAATCGCCTCCTGGAACGTCAACGGCCTGCGCGCCGCGATGAAGAAGGATTTCACCCGCTCACTCGACACCCTGCAGGCCGATGTCCTGTGCCTGCAGGAAACCAAGGCGCAGGACGCGCAGGTGGTCGCGGCGCTGGAGGGTGTCGACGGCTATCATGTGTACAGCAACTCGGCAGTGAGAAAAGGCTATTCCGGGGTGGCGATGCTGACCCGGGAACACCCGCTGGGGGTAACCGCCGATATCGATATCCAGGCGCACGATCGTGAGGGCCGGGTGCTCACCGCGGAGTTCGCCGATTTTTACCTCGTCACCGTCTACACGCCCAACTCCGGCAACGAACTGCTGCGCCTGCCCTACCGGGAAACCTGGGACGCCGCCTTTCTGGCATTTGCAAAAAAGCTTCAGGAGAAAAAACCCGTGCTTATCTGTGGCGACCTGAACGTAGCACACACTGATATCGACATTGCACGCCCCAAGGCAAACTACAACAAAACCGCGGGCTTCACCCAGAAAGAAATCGACGGCATGGACCGGATGATCGCTGCCGGCTTTGTCGATACCTTCCGCCACCTGCACCCGGATACCATAAAGTACACCTGGTGGAGCTTCCGGGCGGGCGCCCGCGCCAGGAACGTGGGCTGGCGCATCGACTACGTCCTGGGCACCCGAGCGTTTGTCGAGCAACGGGTGAGGAGCGCGGAAATCTGGAACGACATCTTCGGTTCAGACCACTGCCCGGTGAGTGTCGAACTGCAATGAGCCGGCAACAGCCGGGCGGAGGTGTGCCGTCGTCATCGACGATCAATCGAACACATACAACCAGTCAAATTCACCCTGGCCGAATTTTCCAACCCGTCGCGCGCCCAACGCCTGCAGGTAGTCGTGGGGATTCTGCGCCTCGGCCGCGGGGTCGCGCTTACCGGGTTTATCCTCGAACATCACGGCGGGTCGACAACGCCGCAAGGTCTCTGCGGCGCCCGACAGCGCCTGGAATTCGTAACCTTCCACGTCGAGTTTGATCAGGTCCACGCCGTCGAGCGCCAGCGAGTCGATGCTGATCGCCGGCAGATCTCCCGGACCCGAAATCGTGCGCGAAACCGAGCGCCCGCCGCGTTTCAGGCTCAGTGCGACGCTGTCCACACGCTCTGCCAGTGCCTTGTTGTGGAGGATGACGCGACCGGTGAGACCCCACTCCTGAATGTTGCGTTGTAGCGCCGCAAAGGTATCGGGCGCCGGCTCAAAGGCGTGAACGACGTCGAAATGCGCGGCCAGGATGCGCGCGTAAGCCCCGACATTGGCGCCGCCGTCGATGGCGATCCGGCCAGCCGGGATCAGCGCAAGCACTTCTTTCAGATCGTTGAGCTTGGGTCCCCCGCCGGTGAATCGCTCGATGGTCTTGCGGCGAGTCTTGCCGAACCTTCGCCAGATTTGCAGATCGACATCCGGCAGCCAAAATTCTCCGATCTTTTTCACAGCAGCGCTCCTCGTGGTTAACTGTAAGAGACGGGCACCCGGCGCGGATTCACGCAGGTCCGGGCAGCAAACGCTTCGGTATCAGGGTTCGCCCCCATTCGCTCGCGCACTGCCGACGACGCGGCCAGCTTGTGTTTGTGTGATCCTGACAGTCCGCTGCCCACTGGTGTGAAAGCACCGGCGGTGTCAGTGGAAAATATACCAGATAATGGGATAGCGCCCAACGAATCGTCTACCCGCACGGTGAATTTGTTTTACCCCTCAAGCCGCTGAACTCCCGGGGGTGTTAGCGGTCATTGCGCGGCTGAATCGACCCGCAGTCGTCTTGCGACAAACGATACAACTCCCCTTGCGTGAACGCATCCAATAGCGGGTAAAACACAGCAATTCGAATGACCGTTCAATTCCCGGTCCGTGACAGGGGCGGTCCTTCGGCCCCGGGCGCCCAAACTCCATGAGTTGAGTCTTCCCCGAATGCAGGGTCACTCCAAACTTGCCAAACCATTCTGACAGTACCGCATACACACGCCACGCATCGATTAAGAGCTGCCGACCTGATTCCCCGATAGCACTCCCACGAGCCCAATGGTCAACTCAGGCCACCCAGAGCCTGCGTTACTGTCTCACGCAGTTCCGCAGCCGGGGCAAAACCTTCGTAGATTGGTTGCAGCATGGCGCCATTTCTGACAAACAGCGACGGATAGGTGCGAACGCCGAGCTGTCGCGCCGCAAACATGGCACCCGCGGTCGCCGCAGGCCCTTCCCGCCAGTGCTGCAGCAACGCGGCAGCATCCAGGCCGACTTTTTCCGCGGCGCGTCGCAGCGTTTCCTCCTGGTCGGGTGGCAGGCCATCCTCGTAAAATCCGCGCACCAGTTCATCACCCAACGCCAGCGCGTCCCGTCCGCCGAACAGTTCCTGAGCATGCAGCACTGCACGACACGGCGGTTCGGAGCGGCTTACCCAACTGCCGTTTGCCAGCAGGCCATCGCGAAAACCGCTACCGTAACTGATACCGGCCCGCTGCTGCAGTATTTTCTCGCCTTCCAGCAGATATTGGGCCATCTGCCCGATAGGCTGTTCTCGTTCGCCCACCACCAGTCCGCCACAGGCCAGCTCCCACTGCACTGTGTCACCCAGGACTTCGCGCAGTTCCCGCAGCACTCCCCGGAAGGCAAAGCACCAGCCACACAGTGGATCGAAACCGTAGACAAGGACAGGAGACGACGGTGGTGCCATACAAGAATACTCCTCTTCAAATGGGTGGTTAACGGGCACGGAAAGGTGCAGCTGGCATATGCACCGGATGACACTGGAAGCAAATCGTCTCGTGGTTCACACGGCTCTGGGCAATGCTGCCTGGCTCTGGCCCTACCGTCATTTTCTGCCAGTGCACTTTCGAGATGCCGCACAAGTGCCATCGCTGCTCACGGCTTGTGGGCTAGGGGCCGTCGGAGCGGTTGTTGATAATGGCCCAATCCGCGATCAAAAAAGGTGCCCATGGCTCGCTGTCAAACTTCCAGTTGACGTCCCCGCCATCCTTGGGCTGCGGAATCGTTCCGGCAGGATAAATCAGGCTCTCGTGAAAATAACTGCTGCCGCGCAGGTCACTGTGCAGGTAGCCCTCGCGAAACGCCAAAGGGTCCTTGACCTGATTGGCGTAGTGCGGATGGCGGTTGGTGGCTCCCTCCTGGTTATCGTAATTGGTGTGACCCAGGATTGCGACATCGATCTCCACTTCCAGTTTGTTGCCGGACACTTTGCTGCCGGCGGCCAGTGCGGAACTGGACAGGGCGCCGGCACCCATGCCTACGCCCAGCACAGCCAAAAAGCGCCGGCGAATCCTGCCGATACCATGCATAGCGTTACTCCTGATTATTGTATTGCTGACTCCTTCGCGCAGCGCTCAGAGTCCGGCCACGCTACAAAAAAAATCGGCTCTTGAAAAGACATACCTGCATGTCATGACGTAAGGCCATTAAGTAATTGGCCGGTTGCTGCTTTGACTGTCAGCATCAATAGATAATGCGACATGCCGCGGGGGAATGAGGCGAACAACTTCGCAGTTAGATCCCGATCTATAATAACTACAGGTGAAAATTTCCGTGAAAACCATTCTGCGAACACCCGCCATATGTTCCTCGCCGCTCGCCCTCGCTCTGAACCTGGCGCTGACGGCACCAGCGGCCACGGCTCTGGGCAAGCTGGAGGAAGTTATTGTCACTGCGCAGAAGCGCGCGGAGCTGTTGCACGATGTACCTATCTCCATCAGCGTGATTCAGGGCGCAACAGTGACCCGTGCGGTTATCGGCGGTACAGTCAGGTTCGCGACGGCCAGCGGAGAGGTGACACAGCGACGCTTCGGCCGCAACACGTCGCGGCTACGCGGACTGGATCTGCCCTACGGCAAGGAACCCCCTTCTCCCAACTTCCGGCTGACCTTTGAGTTGTTGCTCTGGGCTTGATTTGCCGCCTTGCGAAAAACGGGCTGACAGTATGAACACAATAAACACACAAGTGGCAATTATTGGTGCCGGGCCTTCCGGTCTGTTACTGGGTCAGTTATTGGCCGGGCAGGGTATTGGCAATGTCATTGTCGAGCGTGTAAGCGGGGATTATGTCCTGGGGCGCATCCGGGCCGGCATTCTCGAACAGGGCTTTGCCGAACTGGTTCGCGAAGCTGGCCTGGGGCAACGGATGGACGCTGAGGGCGAGATTCACGAGGGTATAGAAATCGCCGCTCACGGCGAGCGATTTCATATCGACCTCAAAGGACTGACGGGCGGGGACGTCGTCATCTGTTACGGTCAAACCGAGATCACGCGCGATCTGATGGAAGCGCGCGCAGAGTGCAGACTCCAAACATACTATGAAGCCGCGGATGTTCAGCTGCATGGCGTCAAAGATTCAAAGCCCTCAGTCACCTTCAATTATCGAGGGGACGACTTTACACTGAAGTGTGACTACATCGCCGGTTGTGATGGTTTTCACGGCATTTCCCGACAGACCATCCCCGCGGAGAAACGCACCGAGCACGAGCGTATCTATCCCTTCGGCTGGCTGGGACTGCTGAGCGACACCCCCCCGGTCGGTGCAGAGTTGATCTACTGCAAAAGCGAGCGCGGCTTTGCCCTGGCCAGTCGCCGCTCGACGACCCGCTCGCGTTACTATCTCCAGGTCCCCCTGGATGACACAGTGCAGGACTGGAGCGACGGGCGTTTCTGGGAGGAACTCAAGCGCCGTCTTCCCCCGGATGTGGCAGACAAACTGTTTACCGGCCCCAGCCTGGAAAAGAGTATAGCCCCGCTACGCTCCTTCGTTTGTGAGCCTATGCAGTACGGCAATCTTTTTCTGGTCGGAGATGCCGCGCATATCGTGCCACCGACCGGCGCCAAGGGATTGAATCTGGCCGCGTCCGACGTGGCGGCACTGTATGAGATCATGACTCGCGTGTACCGCAACAACGACACGCAGTGCATTGCACGCTATTCTGAAATCGCCCTGCGACGAGTGTGGCACGGCGAGCGCTTCTCCTGGTGGATGTCCAATATGTTGCACAACTTCGGCGATGAAACCATCCACGGGATGAACGGCGTAACATTTTCCCGCTTTATGGATTCCGAACGGGACTTCTATCTGCGCACGGAAGAAGGGCGCAGGGTAATCGCCAAGCAATATGTGGGACTGCCCTACGAACATGTGTAGGGGTGTCGTCCAGAACATTGCTCCCTATAACCGGGCGCGGTAAAGTCGACCTCCGCAGCCAGACTCGACGCGAGGACCAACGCATTATGGCCCATATGAATCCCCTGCCCGACGAGAAACTCGGCGAGTTTCTCGACGTGTTTGCACAGATGAAAAAAATGGCGGGCTTCGTACCCAATAGCCTTAAAACCATGGCGCGCCGGCCCGGTATCCTGCGCGGCTACATGGCGCTGGCGCAGGCGGTCATGCTGGAGGGCGAGGTGGATGTGCGTCTCAAGCGTCTGGCCGCACTGATGTCTTCGACAGCTTCCGGCTGCCGCTACTGCCAGGCGCACATGACAATTTTTTCCAGTGTGTTGGGCGTCAGCTCCGAGGAACTGATGAAGGTCTATGAGTTCGAGCTCGATGACACGTTCAGCGCGGCGGAAAAAGCTGTATTGCGGCTGGCACGCGACGCGGGTCTGGTGCCCAACGCGGTGACCGACGAACACTTCGTCGCGTTGCGCGAGCATTTCGACGAGGCACAGATCGTCGAGATCATCGGCGCTATCGCGCTGTTTGGTTTTCTCAATCGCTGGAATGACACCATGGCCACCGAACTCGAGGCGGCGCCGATGGACGCGGCGCAAAATATTATCGGCAGTTCTGGCTGGAGTGCGGGCAAGCACGCAGGCTAGTCCATAGCCACCCTACGCGGCTGCTCACACTCCCGCATCGCAGAGTTCTTTTCTTTCAAACATACACGTAAAAACAGCAGCGGGAGGCATAGCTATGGATACAGTGGCAGCGATACAGGAACTGGTGGACAAGCAGGCCATCACCGAGGTCCTGACACACTACTGCCGGGCACTGGATAGACTGGACAGCGACCTGCTGGCCAGCGTGTTCAGCGAGGACGCCCAACTGGACTACGGCGAAGCATTGTACCGGGGGCCGGCAGGTCCCTTTCTGCCCTTTGCGCTGGAATTCCAGGGTGCCATGCAAACCACGCAGCACCGCCTGTCCAATGTACTGATCGCGCTGGATGGTGAGCGCGCCCGCGCGGAGAGCTACGTGGACGCCTACCATATACAGCAACGCGATGGCCAGCAGGTGGAACTGGTAGTCGGGGCGCGCTATCTGGATAATTTGGAACGCGGCGGCGACGGTGTGTGGCGCATCGTCAAGCGTACCGAGGTAATTGACTGGGGACGTGAACACATTCTGGAAAACGACTGGCTCGCGACCAATCCCGGTCTCAACCGGGGCAGCCACGATACCAGCGACCCGTCCTGCTCACTGCTGAACTGAAGGGCTCTGCCCGATGCAGTACTCAGTTGCGCTCGCCAAACCACATGCGCCGCATCAGGCCATCGCGCAGCGCAAACTGGTGCCACAGCGCGGCGGCGATATGCAGCAGCACCAGGCCGATCAGCAGTTTGGCGAAAAAACCGTGACCCGCGCGCGGGGGGTATGCGGAAAAATCCGGCGGCAGCGGCGCGCCGGAGCCCTCAAATACGATCGGGAATAAACCCGCCGTCGCGGCGGTACCCAGGCCGGTGGACACCATGGCAAACACCAGCAGGTACAGCAGCACGTGCACCGCGCGGGCCAGGCGATCCAAACCGGACCTGCCTGTCGCGGCCGGAGGCGGCGATTTGGCCGCCAGACGGGTCACCAGGCGCAGTACCATGAACAGGCCGATTGCAATACCCATGCTCATATGTATGCGCAGCGCCAGGACTTTTTCGGGGTCGCTGTTAGGCATGGCCTCCAGGCCAGCGATACCGGCAATCAGTGCCAGTATCACGGCAATGCCGATAAGCCAGTGCAGTGCGACCAGTAAGGGATGGTATCTGGTTGGCATGGCGATAAGTCTCCACCTGTTCGGTTTTGTCTCATTACGGTGTGAATGCAACGGTGTGGTCTGGCCCGGCCAGTTCACCCGTTGCAATTACAACTCCAGGGTCACCTCCAGGCCCCATTCGGCCGGTGGAGCCGGTGTGGCGATATTGATGCCCAGATCCCCGCGCGTGTCGTTCATGATGAGAAAGTACTCCTCATCTGTCACGTTGCGGCCGTACAGGGAGATGCTCCAGGCACTCTCGTTGGGCGTGAGGCTGGCCCGTACATTGACGAAGCCGTAGCCATCCTGGATCTCACCGGGGTCGTTCTCGGGTTGGTAGGAGACATCATCGGTGTAGCTGTAATCGGCGCGCAGCGCCAGCTTACCGAAATCGCCCAGACCAAAGGTGTACTGGGCCGAGGCGTTTATGGTGTATTCGGGAGCATTGGCCAGCACATCGTCTTTGTCCACGCTGCCCAGCGCCAGTTTCGCCCACTCGGTGTCCAGCCAGCCGGCCCCCAGGGTGAACTGCAAGTTTGGGGTGGGCAGCGCAAACAGTTCAAACTCCACTCCCTGGATTTCGTTGTTGCCGCCATTGGCCGTGATGAACTGCGCATTGGCGGTAATACCGGACTCCAGGATCAACAACTGTACATCGTCATACTCGGAATAAAACGCCGCGGCGTTCAGGCGCAAGCGACGATCCAGCCACTCCGACTTGATGCCCACCTCCCAGGTCTCGATGGTTTCCGGGTCGTAGGCTTCCAGGGGTTTTAATGGCGTGGCACGGCCGGAAAAACCGCCGCTCTTGAAACCGTTGGACCAGCTAATGTACAGCATGAGGTTGTCCGTCGCCTGGTAGTTCAGGCCCAGCTTCGGCGAGAACTCGTCCCAGGAGTCGTTGTACTCATAGGGCACCATAAGGAAGGGATTGTTGGGCGAAACCGCGTAGTCGATGGTGCCCGGCAGTGGCGCGATGGGCGGCGGGAAGATGGAAACCACGCCGTCCGTGTTATCCGAGTAGGTATCGAAAGCCTGTGTCTTTTCCTCGTCGGTGTAGCGAAAGCCCACCAGTGCAGTCAGTTTGTCGGTGATGTCGTACTCCACCTGCCCGAAGGCGGCGTAAGATTCCACGTCCAGGTCGATATTACTGACAAACGACAGGCAGCGACCATCGCCGCGCGCAGCCGGCCCGGGGAAAAATCCTGGAAAAGGTGGCGGCATACCAGAGGGAATGGCGGTATTCGTGCCGGTACAAAGGTCGGTCATGCCCTGCACCGATTCTTCGAAATAGTACAGTCCGAGCAACCAGTGCAGCCGGCCGTCAAAGGCATCACCCAGGAACTGGAACTCCTGGCTGAACTGGTCCTGGTCGACGCCAAAGACGGCATCGTAGATGCTGTAGCCGCCGGAGTCCAGGTCAGTATAGGTGGTCTGGTCCACCATGCGCCAGGCGGTGATGGAGCGGAAAGTAAAGGCGTCCGGCGTCCAGTCCAGGTGTAGCGAAACGCCGCCGCGGTCTGTGTCCAGGCCGGCCGGAATGGAGACCTTGATATCGCGATCAAACGGGTCGCTGTCGAGGTCGGCGGCGGTGTCCGGCGGAAACGGGACACCGGTAGGACCGCCACCAGGGGTGTCAAAGGGTGGGATCCCCGGCCCGAGAGAACCGGCCTTGAGTGATCCGGCATCGGGGTTGAAGGCCAGCAGGGAAGACGGAATGGGCGAGCCCCCGCCATCGGTGTAATCGGCCGCCAGTCCCACCTGCACGTCGTCGGTGGCATCCCAGACCACCTTCAGGCGGCCGCCTACGTCGTCGACATCGCCGTAGGTGTCGCCGGTGTACTGGCTCCTGGCCCAGCCGTCCTGGTTGCGGGTAAACAGCGAGAAGCGCGCGCCCAGGCGCTCGCTCACAGGGATCTCCCAGGCCGCGGAGGCGTCCATACGGTTGCGCTCACCCGCCGCCACCCTGGCCTTGAAGCCAAATTCATCGGCCGGGTCGGTGGTGTGGATACTGACCGCGCCGCCGACGGTATTGCGACCAAAAAAAGTACCCTGTGGTCCGCGCAGGATTTCTACGCGCTGGATGTCGACCAGGTCGAAGGAGGCCCCCTGAGTCCGCCCGAGATAAACGTCGTCAATGTACACCGCCACGCCCGGGTCGACGTTGACATTGTTGTCTACCTGCCCAACGCCGCGGAAAAAGAAAAAAGCATCGGAGGTGGAACTGGGACCGGAGGAGCGCGCCACGTTGGGCACGAAATTTAGCGTATCACCCACCGTCTGCAAGCCCATGTTCTGCATGTTTTTGGCGGTAAACGCGGAAACCGACACCGGAACCTCCTGGATGCTCTGCTCACGCTTCTGCGCCGTGACCACGACTTCTTCAAGCTCTTGTGCAAGCGCATCGGCTATCGGCGTCATCGCGAAGAGCATTGGCAAGGCACAGCGACCCAAGTGGCGAAAACTGTGTATAACAGGCATCTTGCTCCCTCCTTATAATAATCCGCTGGACAGGGACTTGGTCCAACACGATCCGGCTATGCCGGATATATTCCGGACACAAAAAAACCCCCCGGCCGTGCGACCGGGAGGCTCCTTTACCTCTGCTCCTATTCTTTTGCGGCGGAGTGGTTCAGGTCAAGCAATACAGTCATGATTTTTACATGCGCATCCATAACCAGTGGGCACTCGAAGCCACCGGCCGGGGAAAAACACTGCGGCACCACCATTGTACTGTATGCCGAAAGAGATGCCTTTCCCCTATAGGCGCCAATTAAACCTGCCGGCCATCTGCAAACCAGACCGTGTCCTCGCGGTTGTCGACAATGACCGGCGCATCCCAGAACTCGATCTCCGGTTCGGCTCCGGTGTCCTTGCGCAGGATGGCCCGGGCCGCCTCGAAAAACCCCTCGGCCTGTTCGCGGCTCTCCCACAGGTAGATGCCCTGCCCCACCCCGCGCTCGATATCGAGCGTGACATACTTGCGCACCAGCCCCTCGTAGCCGCGATAGTGCGGCAGGCTCCCCTCGATATAATCCAGCGCCTCTGCCCGGGTACCGCCCGGCTTCAGAGGAAATTTAGTGATAGTAACCAGCATGGTAGCCACCTCTCGTTACGTTGCGGACTCATGGAATGGTTTCGTGCAATCGTGCCGCAGATTGACCGTTGGGCCAGCACCATTGTAATGCGCAGCGGTGCGGTGGCGCCATTACACCTGCTCTAGGCGCCATAACCGTCGGTTATCCTGGATACGCGTTTGCGCCGTCAGCGTGGTGGCCCGGGTCGCTTGAGCTTATCATCGTGGATTGCGGGGCGCCCGTCATCGGGGTAGTCTGCAGCTGTCAAAGCTAAAAGAATGACACGATAAATGGCCGCTATCCTGCGCAACCTCAAACACATAAAGCTACTCAACCATCTCGGTGAGTACCTGGATGCGGCGTCATCGGGCACTGTCAGTTATTGCGATGTAATTGGTCGTGTCTGCGACTTGCTCGAATTACGGGGCGCCTCCCTATGGCTGGTCGACACGCGCCGCCAGGTGCTGGCCCGCGAGTGTCTGGTGCCGCGGCAACTGGCCGCCGCCGATGAACTGACCCGTCTCGACCGGGATTGTGCCGAGAGCAGCCTGTGCAGCGAACTGCTCTCGGTAACCCGCAGCGAAGTCGTGCGCAACCCCCTGTCTGGTTCAAGAGGCAGTCTCACCGTCGCGACCCTGCAGATTCGCCAGCAGGACAAACTGCTCGGCATTCTCAATCTCTACATGGAACAAGCCCGGCACTGGTGTCTGGATGCGCGGGGCAGCGAGGAACCTCCGGAAGTCCAGCGGGCAGTCAGTGGCCAACTCGCCGTCTTCATCCGCAACAAGGCGCTGGAATCGAACTCGACGTTCTACAAGGAAGTGCACCACCGGGTGAAGAACAACCTGCAAACCGTCGCGAGCCTGCTGCGCATGCAGTTGCGCAGACTCGACCAGGTAAGTGCCGAGCGCGCGTTGGAGGAAAGCATCAATCGCATCCAGAGTATTTCACTGGTTCACGAAACCCTGGCCAAGGAATCCGTGGGACGAGTCGATGTCAATCAACTGCTGCAGCGTATTTGCAGCATGCATGGAACCGATCCGGACAGCCAGACGCACATCACCGTGGATATGCGCGAATCCATTGCACTGGACTCACGCGAGGCCACCGCCATGGCGCTGGTCGTGAGCGAACTGGTACAGAACGCGCTGCAACACGCAAGTACCGGTCAGCCTCTGGATATTACCGTTAACGTGACACGACAGGATGAACAGATCGTGATTGACGTACAGGACACCGGCCCCGGCCTGCCCGATGACTTCGACCCCGCACGCAGCGACGGTCTGGGGCTGACCATCGTGCGCACGCTGGTGAACGAAGAACTGCACGGCGAATTTGAGTTGCTGCGCGAGGGCGGAACCATCGCGCGGGTCACGTTCACACTGCCGCCGCTGGAGCAAATCATTGCCGTGGCGGCGCCCGCATGAGCCTGCGCATCGTGGTGGCCGACGACGAGGCCCTGATACGACAGGACCTGAGTGAACTGCTCACCGGACTGGGACACCGTGTAGTGGCCAGCGCGCGCGATGGTGCGGAGGCTTTGGAGCAGATCGAACTGCACAATCCCGATTTGGTCATTCTCGATATCAAGATGCCACGTATGGATGGTCTGGAAGTCGCGCAGCACATCGGCG
Organism: Halioglobus sp.; assembly: GCA_020443345.1. Classification (GTDB taxonomy): domain Bacteria; phylum Pseudomonadota; class Gammaproteobacteria; order Pseudomonadales; family Halieaceae; genus JARRPM01. The sequence goes on along the minus strand of JAGRIH010000001.1, from coordinate 13,431 downwards.
GTCGCCACCCTATCATCATGCTGACCGCACACAGCAGTCCGGATTTTATACACAGCGCCCGCGATGCGGGTGTGATGGCCTATATCACCAAACCTTTCCGTGAAGCCGATATCGCGCCGACGATTGAAATGGCCATCACGCATTTCCTGCGCGGCGCCCAGCTCGACGAACGGGTGAGCGAACTGCGCGAGCAATTGGAAGCCAGACGCCTGACCGACCGCGCCAAGGCCCTGCTGGTAGAGAAGCGGGGCATAGCCGAGAAAGATGCACACCGCGAACTACAGCGCCTGAGTATGAAGTACAACCTGAGTCTGAAGGCACTCGCGCAAAAATTGATCGACGCTTTGACATAACTACGATCTATGCCCGGGGCCGCTAAAGGTAATTGACACCACCACCCCCCCGCGGTGTAAGTTTGATCCGCACACAGGTAACGAAGCCTTCATGCGCCCTCGCGGGTGGTGGAGGTTTTTTTTTGCAGCGCACCGACAGGAACTTGCCACTATGGTCGATTTCAAGCTCAGCCGGGATCAGCAAATGTACCGCGACACCGCCCGGGAATTCGCCACGCGCGAACTGCGCCCCGCCGCGGACGCGATCCGTCGACGCAACCCGCAGACCCATGCGCCATGGGATTTGTTTCGCGATGTTTTCGGGCAGGCTGCCGACCTGGGCTTTACCAAACTGTTGATACCAGAAACGTACGGCGGGTTGGGAGGCTCGTGCCTGGACAATGTGGTTATCATGGAAGAGTTTGGCGCCGCCGACCTCGGGCTGGCCGCCTCATTCCTGAATGTCAGCATGACCTCGCCCATTATCATCATCAACGGCGCCGACGAGGCGCAGCGCAGACAGTGGTTGGGCGAAATCTGCGAGTCCCGCGACTTCGTGCTGGCCAGCGCCAGCAGCGAACCCGATGTGGCCGGCGCGGACGCATTCTGCCCGATTCCCGATCCGCGTATCGGACTGAAAACCCAGGCGCGATCCGACGGCGACGACTACGTGCTCAACGGCAGCAAGGCGGGCTTCTCAACCAATGCCGGGGCTGCAAAAGCCTATTTTGTGATGGCCCGCACCGACCTCACTCAACCGGCCATGGCCAGTACCTCCATGTTCCTGGTACCGGCTGATTCGGAGGGGCTTACGGTGGGCCGCAAGACCGAGATGATCGGCTGGAAGACCGCCCAGCATGCACCGGTTTATCTCGACGATGTGCGCATCCCCCGGTTCAATCGTATCGGCGCCGAGGGCGCCAATGCCGCGCTGTTCTTCCAGAAAACCATTCCCTACCTCGCCTCCGGGCTCGGCGCATGTTATGTGGGCATGGCGCGGGCCGCCTTCGAATACGCCTTCAAGTACGCGCATGAGCGCATCAGCTGGGGCCAGCCCATTGTGAACCACCAGGCTGTGGCGCTGAAACTGGCTGAGATGGCCGCAGAGGTGGAAGCGGCCCGGCTGATGGTGTGGCGCCTGGCCTGCGCTGCGGACGAGCAGGACCCACGCGGGGCCGGCATGTTGTCGCCCGCCGCCAAGACCATCGCTGTAGACGTGGCCATTCGCAACGCCGAACGCGCGGTCAAGATCCTGGGCGGCTACGGCCTGGCCGAGGAGTACGACACCAGCCACTTCCTGACTGACGCGTGGGTCGGTGAATCGTGCGATGGTACCCGCGACATGCTGCTGCTGGGTCTGATAAACTTCCTGCGCACCGAGCGCGGCCTGCTGCAGATGGGTCCCCCCGGTGCAGACCGTCCGCCCGAAGCCGCCCACCGGTCCCGCGCGGGTGGCCCGCCCGGCGGTATGCCGCCGGGTTGAGTGCCTGGCGCAGCGGCACCCGCGACACCGGCAAATACAATAGTAGCCAACTGATAGACGAGAGACTTCAACATGCTGGTCATTACAGGTCCCAACGGCAACGTGGGGACTGAACTGGTCAGGGCGGTGCTGCGCCAGCCGGTTCTGCCGCACCGCATCGCCAGCCGTCATCCGCAAAAACTGCGGGAGCAGTTCGGTCCGCGGGCCAACTGCCAGATGTTCGATTTTGACGATCGCAAGACCTGGGCCGCCACCCTGCGCGGAGCCGACACAGTATTTCTGCTGTTTCCCCTGCCACATCCGAAAGCGGTGCGCACGAGAATGCTGCCGTTTATCGACGCCTGTGCTGGGGCCGGGGTCGAACACATTATTTATGTATCGGTGCCGGCTGCGGAAAAGCACAGAGTAGTGCCGCATCACGGTGTGGAAATGGCACTGCGCAAAAGCGGCATCGATTACACGATTCTGCAGGCCTCTTATTTCTGCCAGAACATGTGCCGGGACATTTCTTCCCACGGGGTGGATATCGCCGTACACAATGAGATATTCATTCCCGCCGGCAGTGGTCGCACCTCATTTATCGATTCACGCGACGTGGCGGAAGTGGCCCTTGCGGTCGCCCACAATCCGGCATCGCACCGCAACAGAAGGTATGTCCTGACCGGGCCTCAGGCGCTGGATTTCTACCAGGTAGCACAGCTTTTCAGCGAGGTGCTCGGACGCCCCATTCGCTACGTGAACCCCACCCCGTACGCCTTCTGGCAGCGCCTGAAAAAACGCGGCGTAACCTGGGATACCCTGTTTTTTATGTCGATCGTGTACTCGCTGACGCGCTATGGCAAAAATGCGCTGCTGACCGGCGAGTTGGAGCCGCTGCTGGGGCGGCCCCCGACCACCATGCGACAGTTTATCGAGGACTACCGGGAACGCTGGGAGCCCAGAGCAACCGAAGCGCAAGCCATGGTCCGTGTCCAGACGCCGGGCCTGGGCCTGTAGTGCTCCAATCAACCGCAACTGATGCGCTAGACGAGGCCCCATGCACAAGACGATGATCGGATTCACCCTGGGAGTCGCCGGCGTGCTGTTGGGTGTCTGTGCCCATAGCGCCGTGGTCACGACGCCGCCCGACACCGCGCAACCCAATATCCTGCTCATCGTGCTGGACGACCTGGGCTACTCAGACCTGGGCTTCAATGGCAGCGAGATTCGCACACCCCATATCGATGGCCTGGCCGCCAGCGGGGTTTTTCTCAGCAATTTCTACGCCTCAGCCACCTGCTCACCCACCCGCGCGGCGCTGATGACCGGTGTCGATCCACACACCGCGGGGCTGGGTACGATGGCGGCGGCCCGTGCCGATGAACGCCTCGGCTCGCCGGGATTCGAAGGCTACCTGAATGATCGCGTGATGCCCATCGCGCAACTGTTGCGCGATGCGGGCTATCACACCTCGATTGCGGGCAAGTGGCACCTGGGTGCGGCAGACGGGCAGCGCCCCGAAAGCAAGGGCTTTGATCGCTCCTTTGCCCTGATGGGCGGCGGCGCCAGCCACTTCGCGGATGCCAGCGGCCTGGTGGTATTCGAGCGCGGCGCCGACTATTTCGAAGATGGTGTGGCGGTGGACGAACTGCCGGCGGATTTCTACTCCAGCACGTTCTATACCAACCGCGCGCTGGACTACATTGGCGCAGCGCAGCGCGCCCGGAAACCCTTTTTCAGCTATGTCGCCTATACCGCGCCCCACTGGCCGTTACAGGTGCCCGACGCAGACCTGGATCTCTACGCCGGCGTGTACGATGAGGGCTACGAGGTGCTGCTGCACCATCGCGTTGCAGCCATGCGGCGGCGCGGCCTGGTACCGCTCGACAGCGGCGTGGCCCCCGCACCGGCACATCTGCAACCGTGGGCTGGGATGAATGCGCAGGAGCGGGCCGAGCACAGCCGCGAGATGGAAATCTACGCCGCCATGATCGAGCGGGTCGATCGCGAGATCGGTCGCCTGCTGGCCGCACTCGAGCGAGATGGCGAGCTGCGCAACACCCTGGTGATACTGCTCTCGGACAACGGCCCGGAGGGCAACGACATCGGGCAATTGCCCATGAACCGTCTGTGGATACCACTGGCATTTGACAACGACCTGGACAATATCGGCCGCGTCAAGTCCTATACCTGGACCGGACCGGGCTGGGCGCTCGCCAGCAGCGGACCGTTCCGCCTGTACAAGACCTTTGCCAGCGAGGGCGGCATCCGGGTACCCGCCGTGGTATCCTGGCCGGCCCGTATTCCCGCGCAGCGACGCCTGGATGGCATTGCCAGCGTAACGGACCTGGTCGCTACCCTACTCGACTACGCCGGCGCCGAGAGCCCCGGACCGGAGTTTGCGCCCCTGGACGGCCAGTCACTGCGCGGCTACCTCGAGGGCAGCACGCAGGCATCGCCGCGCACCACCTACGCATCGGAACTGTTCGGCCGGCACTCGATCCGCATGGGGGCGTGGAAAGCGCTGTGGCTGTATCCACCGTTCGGTAGCGGCGACTGGCAGTTGTACAACCTGGACGAGGACCCCGGCGAAACACACGACCTCGCGGTACAGCAGCCCGCCCGGCTGAAAACCATGGTCGCTGCTTGGGAGACCTGGCGAAAACAACAGGGCTTCACGCTCCCGTCCCAGGAAATCGCCTACGGCCTGCCGGCAAAATAGTCGTGTAGAGTGCCAATAGATATCGCGGTTCTACACGAAAGCAAAAAATTACTGCAGGTAGGTACAGACCTGAGCCGCAGCGGCGTCTCTGCACAAACGGGACACACCGCAAATTCTGGAGCACCTCGGCCGAGGTGATAAAATGGCAATCATGACCAAAACTGCTTCGACACCAGACCGCCCGGTACTGGTACTGGGCGCCACCGGCACACTCGGCCTGCCGGTGGTGCGCGAGTTCGGCGCCGCGGGCGTGCCGGTGCGCGCGCTGGTGCGCGACACCGATCGCGCCGCGGCTATCCTGGGGCCACAGGTAGAGCGGGTGCCGGGCGATGTGCGCGATCCCGATGCGGTACGCACTGCTCTGGCCGGCTGTGCTGGCGCCTATCTCAGCCTGCGCTCCACTGAGGGCTTCGAACCGGCCGATAGCGCCGAACTGATCGGCCTGCGCAATGTGCTGGGCGCGGCGCGACACCAGACCCTGGACTGGATCGCCTGCATCAGCGGCGCCGGCGATCTGGCCCGGTACGCGCACCTGCCGCCCCTGCGCATCAAGTACCAGATGGAACAACTGCTGCGCAACAGCGGCCTGCCCTACACGGTGTTCAAGCCCACCCACTTCATGGAATCGCTGCCGCTGTTCGTGCGCCAGGGCAGGGCCAGCATTCCCGGACGCCAGCGCCGCCTCTACCACTACCTCGCCGCGCGGGACTATGCCCGTATCGTGGTACAGAGCTTTGTCCGGCGCGAGCACATTGACAGCAAGCTGACCGTACTGGGACCCGCGGCCTACACCATGCGCCAGGCCCTGGAAATTTACGCGGATATCTGCCTGCCCCGCAAGGGCGTGGGGCAGGTCCCGCTGCCGCTGCTGCGCCTGCTGGGCACTATCGGAGGCGACCCGCAGTTGCGCATGGTGCATACGTTGTTCAAGACGTTTGCGCAGGTAGACAGTGAAACCGATGACGGCGCTGAGGTAATCGTACCGGAGGCGCCTCTGCGCCTGGAGGACTGGTGCCGCCTGCAACTCACAACAGCGGCCGCATGATACGCAGTCAATGGCCGACAGCGCCCGCGAGAGAGAACCGGAAAAAGACCCGGGCGGTCAATCAGTAAGTATTTATTGCCTGTTCAGCCTACCACTTGCTGGGCGGGGCAATGTGCGCCATGTAGGGCACACCGAGCTTCTCAAAACCCTCCTCGGTGCCGTACACCACATCGACGGCGTCGGAGCGCAGGGCAAAATAAAACAGTGGCGCGGGAAAGCCCTGCCAGCCCTCCGGCTGGCCACCGACTATGCTGGCGACCAGTGCGCGGCGCTGCGCGGCATCGATGCCCGTAAAGTCCTGCGCGTACAGTCGCTGTGACAGCGCCTCGAGATTGCCCAGGCCCGAGGAATAAAACGGCGCATAGGGCGGGGGTATATCGAGATAGCGCAGCATCAGCAGGCAGTCCGGGGGCGGTTGCGCCAGATGGTAATCGATAAAGTGGGCGACCCCCGCCGCGGCCGCACCGGGCAGCAGAACCTCGGCAAAGGCCTCCAGCAGCGCGACCTCGTCGGTCTTGAGCACATTGAAAGGTGCGTCCTGCGCCCTGGCCTGGCGCGGCGTCAGCAGCATGCTGCCCCCGCCCACCGCGGTGGCTATGAGGCCGAGGCCCACCTGTCTGACAAAGTCGCGTCTATCCATCTGCGCAGCGTAGCGTATGTCCGGGGCCTGCAGCCAATAAGTTGCCCCTCCGGCCCCATGGTATTTTGGAATGACCGCTGGCGCCTAGCTCCGCACAGCGTACCGTTCATTCTTGCTGGTCACCTCGCGCAGAATTTCCACGAAGGCATGGCACACCGGCGACACCACCGAGCGCTTGCGGTAGGTGAGCATCACGTCGATCGGTTCATCGACACCCTCCACCTCCAACGGGCAGATGAGGCCGGCTTTCAAATCGTCCTCCAGACACAATGTGGGCAGAAAGGACAGGTAGTTATGCTTCATCAGCACGCTACGCAACAAAGTGGGTGAATTGGTCGTCATCTTGGGTTCGGGCAGATCGTGCCCCTGCTCCAGCAATATCTCATCCAGGCGATTGCGCCAACGCTGGGTGTGGGGCGGTAGTATCCAAGGGTAATCCAGCAGGTCCGGCAGTGTCACGCGCTTACCGCACAGCGGGTGTTTGCTGCTGGCCAGGATCGCCACGCGGTCGGTCAGTAGATTTTCCGACACCAGGTCCTTGTCGTTGGTGGCCGGCCAGGTGCCCACAGCCAAGTCCAGGTCCCCGCGACGCAGAGCCGGTATGTGGTCGCTGGACAGCCCTTCGACGATAGTCATGGTGATCCCGGGTTTCTGCTCGCTGACCCGCAGCGACACCTGCGGCATGAGATGCGGCGCCATGCTGGGCCCCACACCGATATGCAGGTGGCCCTTGGTGGCGCCCCTGAGGCTGGCAATTTCGGCCTCGGCACTGCGAAATTCTGCCTCGATAATCCGCACATGCCCGGACAGCGCTTGCCCATAGACCGTGGGCACCACACCGGAGGGTGTCCGCTCGAACAACTGCACGCCCATCTCATCTTCCAGTTGGTGCAGGCTCTTGCTCAGCGCCGGCTGGGTGATGTGGATCTCCTCCGCGGCCTGGCCCAGGCTGCCGCTGTTGTAGATCGCGAGAAAATGGCGCAAACGGCGCGAAAACTCCATCGTGCGTGCCCTCTTTCAACCTGCGCATCAGTCCAATGGGCATCAGGTATACCATTGAATAATGGCTATGGCAATCAACTCTAGCCATTCCTCTAACACATGCCATCCCCAATCCGGCCATAAGCGCACGGCATGGGATGAGGCGCAAAGGAAAATTGCCCGGCAGCGGCGCGGGCACTATGCTGTGCTGGCGCAACACCGAGGTAGCGGCATGGCTTTTGGGAAATTCGCCAAGTATTCCCCCGACGAAATCAGCTTCAATCCCCGCCAGTTCGACCTGGTCAAAGAGATCGACACGCTGGTCGACTACGTGCGGCGCGAGGATGCAGCGCGCCACAGTCTGTCGTTCAGGTCTACAGCGACGGCGCTGTCGGCGCACACTGACCCCGTACACCTCAAGTATATCCTGGTCAACCTCTTGCAAAACGCGGTCAAGTACTCCGCACCCGGCACGGCCATCGAGGTGGCGCTGCACGAGCAGGACAACACGGCATTACTGGTGGTGACAGACCAGGGCATCGGCATTCCTGGGGATGCCCTGGATGAGCTGTTTTCACCGTTCTATCGAGCCAATAATGTCGACGGTCGTCCAGGTACAGGACTGGGTCTGGCGATCGTCAAGCGCGCGGCGCGCATCATCGGCGCCAGGCTGGAAGTGGACAGCAAACTGGACAGCGGCACACGCTTCACCGTGCATATTCCCCTGCGCGGCGGATTCAACTGACAAAAAACCCGGGCACCCTGCGGACGCCCGGGCCAGATTGTCACAGCGGTCTCGCTTTAACCGGCAAAGTCCTCCAGTTTCTTTCGGATACGCTCAATTGCCTCGGTTTCCCAACTGCGCGGCTCGGTACGCGGCTCCCACTCGGTGCGGCGTTCGGGCACCTTGATCAACGCGTCGATCAGGATCTGCTGGCCGTAGGCGCGCCAACCCAGGGGGCCCGGCAGGCCGGAGGGATCACCCCAGGCGCACAGTCCCTCGGTAATCACGATGGAATCCGATACCGGTTGCGCCCGGGTGCCCAGGGCCCAGATTACGTCGCGCAGGTTGTAGGGGTCGATATCCGGACCCACCACGATGTAGTACTTGCTGCCGTTGCCGATATAGCCATGCGGGCAGGCGTACACCGCGTTGAGCACCTGTTTGCCGTAGTGTGGCGGCTTCTGCATGCCGTCGACCTCGGTCTGCACCACGATGGTTTCCAGGTCGTAGGAAACGATATCCTTGACCTTGTAACCCAGATCGCGCAGGTAAATCAGCGCCTCGGTTTCAAACAACAGGTCGGCGAAGGCCACGTGCGGGCCCTCGTGATTGAAACCGCTGCCGGACCAGGTGGTCATCCACATCGGGTTCTTGCGATGCGTGATCGCCTTGATGCGAAACACCGGCATTTCGTGGTTGCCCAGCAGGTGCCCCTGGTACACGCCCTCGGCAAACTTGGGCACCAGGTAGTCCTGGGGCAGGAACTCGCCCTCGATAATAAACTCGGCGTGCGCCGGCACTTTCAGTCCGGGAATGGTCTCTGACTCGACCAGTTCCACCGGCTCGCCGTTGACGCCGCCGACTACGGCGTATTCGTCGGCGCCATCCTGCGGCCACACCAGCCCGCTGCGCACCGCCGCCACCATCGCCATCACCGGCTCGTTACACATCGCGTAAGCGGCTGGCATCGGCTTGTCGAGCTTGCGGAATTTTTCGCGGTAGTAGGTGCCGCCATCACTGGCAATGGGGCCGTCGTAAATCATGGCCGCACACATGTGTTTCTTGCGCATCTCTTCGGGCAGGGGCTTGTCGGGGTCGCCGTCGTCCCACTCGAAAAAACCGCCGCGCCAGATACCCAGGTCGTGGGAATCGGTTTCCTCATCGTAAATAATAAACTGGCCGCCGCCGCAGGGGCTCCACGGCACGGTCTCGAATTCCACCCAGTTGCGCGGCAACTGCTTGTAGATATCCACCTCGTCCTCGGTGATGATCACTTCCTTGCAGGGCGCGTCCTTCCTGTCCAGGGTAACGGGGGGAATCAAGTTGTGCTTCAAGTTGCGAATTTTCTCCATCAGTTCGTACTTGGAGCTGACGCCCGACATGCGCAACACCCGCTCGCGAGTGGACCACGGGTTGATGACCACGGGGATGTCCGGGCGGTTGTTGATCGGGTTTTCGATAATACCGATCGGGTTATTGGGCAGCGAATGCAGGTATCTGCAGGTCGCTCGCAGCTCTGTTTCCATCATCTTGCCGTTGGCGCCCGGACAATTGATAACCGCCATCTGCTCAGCCTTGAGATCGGCCGGCACAGCGTCGACGATGGAGTTGGGGTCACCGGCCTTGATCGGCGCCTCAATACGCAGAACATCCCCCTGTTTTTCTTCGTCGGCGATCCATTCCCGGAACGACTTCCACGGGTGCGGCATAGTTTATTCCTCTCGCTTGCACTTGAAACGGTTTACAGCCCTCGGGCATGAATAAAACCGGCAGTTCGGGGCAGGCCCCAACTGCCGGCATAGCGCATCAGAACTCGGGGCCGTAGTCGTAACTGTGGACCAGTTTGTTGCCCAGAATACTGAACCCCACGGGAATGATAAAGGCGCTGTCGACAGACGTCGGTTGCAGATCGTAGTGCTCGTCAAACTGTGCTGTGTGCAGGGTGACTTCGCCCTTGCCTTCCCAGATTTGACCGAACTGCGGCTTGCTGCTGACGGTCTGGATCAACTGGTGCGCGACCGGTACGGTGTTGCCGTCGACATCCGCGCTGGGATAGTGAATGGTGTGGTACAGTTCGGTGCCGAAAGGCTTGGGGAGATCGGCGGGCGACGCTTCGCGGGTCACCTCGATAGAAGCCGTCACCAGCCGCTCGCAGTGTGCTTCACACACGGCCGCGTACTTGGAGCCGGGGCCGCAGGCTGGCATACCGGGGTTGAGTGCGTGCAGGTGGCGGTTGGTGGTGCCCAGGGCCACTTTACCGATCTTCTTGGGAAAGCCCATGAACCAGCCGCGCATCATGCTGAAATCCTTGTCGACCCAGATGTACACGACGCGGTGCCCTTCCTTGCCGTCGTGGCTGCAGCGCACGCCAATCAGGCACTCGGTGTACAGGCACCGCTCGGGGTTGAGGCTCAACATGTCCTCGCGGCCTTTCCACAGGCCCTGCCAGTCGCCGAACCAGACGTAGGCACCGCCCGGGTTTTCCCGGGACAGCTCCAGCGGCTCGGGCAGCAGCTTGCGGATCTGCTCCGGGTCGGTCTGGAAGTTGACGGCCAAGACATCCACGCCGAAGTGCCACGGTGGCGCACCGGCCACCTGCGAGTCGCCGCGCGGCGAAAACGGGACGGAATACCCTTTAAGGTCTGCTATGCTCATAATCGTGGACTCCTGATAGTCTCTTTGTCATGTAAATATACGAATCAGAATTGGCGCCGTCGCCGGTCGCGGTTCGTGAATGTACCGGCTCAGCATAACGCCTGGCTCGGGGATTAAAATTGAGACTTGCAGCAAATGACATTCAAATTGGTTATGCCGGCCAAGGCTAAAATGGAAAGTGGCGCTGGCCCATCTGTATCGTCAGCCACTTCACCTCGGTCATCTCCTCCATCGAGTAGCGCCCGCCCTCGCGTCCCATGCCGCTGTCCTTGATACCGCCGAAAGGCACGTGCGGTTCGTCGTAGGCGCTGCTGCCGTTGACGTGCACCATGCCTGCTTCCAGGCCCAGCGCGAGTTTCATCGCCTTTTGCAGATCGTTGGTGATTACCGCGGAGGACAGGCCATAACAGGTATCATTGGCCACTGTCAGAGCCTCTTCGTGGTCCTGCACTGCGATAATCGACACCACCGGGCCGAAACTCTCCTCATGGTAGACCACCATGTCCGGTGTCACGCCGGCCAGCACAGTGGGCGCATAGAACGCACCCTCGGAGGAACCACCGGTGAGCAGCTTCGCGCCTTTATCGACTGCGTCCCGCACATGACTGTCCAGAAATCTGCACTGCGAGGGTTTGATCAGCGGCCCGATCACTGTGTCGTGTTCTCGCGGGTTGCCCACCTTGAGCGTGGCGACTTTGGCGGTAAACCGGTCACAGAATTCGTCAAAAATGCCCGCTTCACAGATGATCCGGGAATTGGCCATACACACCTGGCCCTGGTTGAGAAAAACGCCGAAACACGCCGCGTCCACCGCGTAGGCAATATCCGCATCATCGAGCACAATGATGGGACTCTTACCGCCCAGTTCCAGGGTAATCTTCTTTAGGGTTTTGGCCGCCTCGACTGCCAGTTGCTTGCCGATCTCAGTGGAGCCGGTAAAAGTCAGCATCGAGATGCGCGGGTCCGTAACCAGTTGGTTACCCACGGCGGCGCCCGAGCCGGGCACCACGTTGACCACCCCTGCCGGCAGACCCGCGTCGCCCAGCAGTTCGCCAATTTTCAAACCGATCACGGCGGTATCACTGGCCGGCTTCAGCACGAACGTATTGCCGGCGGCAATGGCCAGCACAACCTTCTTAGCGGCCAGCAGGAACGGAAAGTTAAACGGCGAGATACCGCCGATCACTCCCAGTGGCCGGCGCACTGACATGGAGATAAGCCCCGGGCTGTCCGAGGGCATCGTCTCACCGGTAATGCGGCGCGCCTCGCCCGCCGCGCTGCGCAGCAGATTGACCACAAACGACGTTTCAGCCATGGCCTTGCCGAAAGTCGCACCCGCCTCGTCGATCAGCACATCGACAAACTCCGACGTGCGCTGTTCGAGCAGATCGGCCGCGTTCATCAGGATTTTTTCCCGCTCGGCGGGCAGCGATGTGCCCCACTGCTCACTTGCGCGCTGCGCCGCGGCAATCGCCCGGTCGACATCCTCGACACTGGCATGATGCACCCGGGCAAAGACCTCACCGGTGGCTGGGTTCAGGTCGTCGACGATGGTGCCCGCGCCGGATTCGACCCACTGACCATCGATATACAATTTAAACTCTCGCATTGCTGTGCACCTCGTGTGACTGGCTTTCTGGACGCTCTATACGTACGCTGTAGTAATGGGCAGGATAGAGGGCCATCGCACGACGAGGCAAATACATTCGGTAGGCGGCTGCATTCCTTTTGGTTATCCGCCGGGAGGCCACCGAATCCCAGGCGCCGCAGCACGCGCAGGTCCTGGCGCAGCGCGGCGTGCCAAGACCTAGCCGGCGAATGTGCGGGCTGCACTCAGCCGTCGTCGGACAGCAGCGCCAGCACCGCCAGCGGCGTCATGGTGACGGCAATAGCAGCACTGAGCGCCAGTTTGAACACCAGAAACGGCGTGAATGTCATGTTGTGCACGCCCAGCAACAACAGCCCTGCCAGCGTCAGCGGCAAAAACAGCGTCAGCGCCAACAGTCCGAAAGCCAACATCCGCAACAGCAGATGCTGCGGTGCGCGCTGCAGTACCGTCGGCACTGCAGCGCTGCCGGCCAGCCTGCCGCCGCGCAGGCGCCTGCGACCGATACAGGTCACGAAGAAAACCGTGACAAAGGTAATCATAAAGATCGTGGGGACCAGGTCGAACACTATGCCGGTGACAAACCCCTGCTCACCCCACAGTGTAATGCGCTGCTCCGCCACGGGCTTGGGGAAAACCAGCCAGGCAAAGACGCCGCCGATAACCGTGTTGGCCAGCGTGCTGGGCACGGTTTCCATTACCACATACTTTCTCTGCTCGCTGCTGATGCCCACCGGCGCCCCCACTGTGTCACTGTCTTCGCATTACTGGCCCGAAATCCTAACGGAGCCGCTGCATACTGCCCAAGTCATCCGTGACACTGCGCCATAGAAAATTTTCATGACCGATGGTCCAAGCCTCACTTGAGTTTGAGCCATCACTGAACGGACACTGGGGTGGCACTGCAGGCCCGTGTTCAGCGAGCGCGGCACGCCAAAACAACGCCCAGACAGGGAGCATCAGCTCATGCGCAACGTACTTGTTTCCAGCGCTGTACTAATCTCCAGTCAACTGCTGCCGGTGACGCCCGCGCTGGCCCAGCCGGGGGTACTGGAGGAAGTCATCGTTACCTCGCGCCGCTACGAGGAGAGCCTGCAGGACACCCCCATCGCCGTCAGCGCGTTTACCGAGCGGGAACTGGAAGAACGCAATATCGTGACGGTTGACGATATCGCCGGTTTTTCCCCCAATGTCAGTGTGGCCAGCGGCTACAGTGGCGGCAGCGACGGCTTTTATTATAGGGCCTTCCCCTGATCGAGTGGGT
>JAGRIH010000043.1 GCA_020443345.1 Halioglobus sp. | reverse complement strand
GTCCGGACACTGCCCGAACCGAGGACGCGTATTATACCGATCGCCACCGGCAAGGCAACACAAAAATCCAGCTTTCAGCCGCCTTTCTCCCTTGAGCAAGCCATTTACAAGTGCAGGCTAAGCGCCTGAAATTGCGCTGGTTTTCATCTGTCCAACACACCGGCCACGCTGCGGGGAGGCGCACTATACGCACGGCCCCGGATCAGCGCAAGTGCTTTGTAGGAAAAAGCCCAAATTGCGCAATAATGCCGTCTTTGCCCCATTCACGCCGCGTGCCCGGCAGCCTCAGTTCACTTCAAACAAGTGGTATTTTTTCTTGCCCAGCCGCACCAGATAGAAACGGCCAAACATCGCCCTGTCGGGGGCGAAACAACGCGCCACCTGCGCGTTGTCGTCCCAGCCTGCGACGCGGCTGTTGACGCTGACGGCACTGCGCCCCAGCGCGTCCTTCACCTGCTTCCCCGATCCGGCCATACCCGCCTCGGTCAACATCTGGGTCAGGGTTGCTGGCAGCGACCCGCGCGTCAGCGTACTCGCGGGCAAACCGTCCTGGCGCAGTTGCAGCACATCACTTTCTGCCAGCGCGTCGGTCGCGCCGCTGAACAGGGATTGGCTGATACGCACTGCCGCATCCAGCCCTCGTTGGCCATGCACCAGGCGGGTCACCTCCCCGGCCAGCACACCCTGTGCCTCCGGTCGGCCCTGGCGCCCGGCGTCCGCGTGCTGCAACGCATCGATATCAGCCACATCGAGAAACGTGAAATACTTCAGGAATTTATACACATCGGCATCGGCAGCGCCCAGCCAGAACTGGTAAAAGGCGTATGGCGATGTGCGCGCGGGATCCAGCCACACGGTACCCGACTCCGTTTTGCCGAACTTGGACCCGTCCGTCTTGGTAATCAGCGGCATGGTCAAACCGAAAACCCGTTTGCCATGCAAGCGCCGCGTCAGCTCGATACCCCCGGTAATATTCCCCCACTGATCGGAACCACCCACCTGCAGACTGCAATCGTAGCGCTTGTTGAGCTCGGCAAAATCCAGCGATTGCAAAATCATGTAGCTGAATTCGGTATAGCTGATGCCACTGCCTTCACGCTCGATGCGCTGCTTTACGGACTCTTTTTGAATCATCGCATTGACCGAGAAGTGCTTGCCCACGTCGCGCAGAAAGGTCAGCAGGTCCAGCCCGGCAATCCAGTCCAGGTTGTTGACCACCTCGGCGGCAGCGCCCCCCGCATCGAAGTCGATAAAGCGGGCCACCTGCTGCTGCAGCTTGCGCACCCAGCCGGCGATGACATCCGGGCTATGCAACTGCCGCTCCTGCGCCTTGAAGCTGGGATCGCCGATCAGGCCGGTGGCGCCGCCCACCAGGGCAATGGGTTTATGCCCGGCCAACTGAAAGCGCCGCAACATCAACAGCGGCACCAGCGACCCGATATGTAGGCTGTCGGCCGTCGGGTCGAAACCGCAGTAGAGAGTGCGCGGTCCGCCATCCAGCCACGCCGGGAGATCGTCCTCGCCCGCCACCTGGAATAGCAATCCGCGCGCGCGGAGGTCCTCGAGTAAAGTGCTGCTCATGGAGACTGTGCCAGTCGGATCGATCCGGTTGCATGAAAGGGCGCCAACCTTACAACACCACCGTGCAATTGCAAACTCCCGCCAATACGCCTGCGATTCGGCAATGATCCGGATGTGCCCTGCTATGTCTATTGAACCGGTGTATTTTTTTATATACTGCCCACTGACACACGACGACAAGCACGGGGACATGCCAGCAGTCAAACGCCCGCGAGGAGCCACGGCCATTCGCAGCAGTGACACACCGCTATTGCCAGCGAGTTTGCCACCGGCACACATGGCGGCCGCTGCGGCACTGTCGCTGTTTGTCGCCATTGCAGTTGCGGTTGCGCCGAACAGCGACGAGCATGTCGACACCCGGGACCCGCTCGCGGCGACTTCGAACCCGGCCGAGGCGCTCGCGGCTGCTTCGAGCCCGGTCGAAGCGCCGACACTCGAACCGACGCCCGTCATGCCGGCCGATAGCGCGCCACCCGTCGCCGCCGCACCGCCCGAGCCGGCGCAGCGGCCCTGGGTGGAGCAAGTGGTGAAACGCGGCGACAATCTGTCCCTGATCTTCAAGCGGGCCGGTTACAGCGATCGGGACGTCTATGAACTGGTCAGCCAGGCGCGGGACGGCAAGTCGCTGGCCAGCATCTATCCCGGCCAGGTCATCGCCTTCAGGGCCGGCGATGCCGGCGAGTTGCTCGCGGTACGCCATACCAGATCACCGCTGGAAACGGTCACCTACGAACGCACCACCACCGGGTTCGAGAGTGCGATCGACACCCGCACACCGGAAGTCCGCAGGACCTGGGCCTCGGGCACCATCACCTCATCCCTGTTCATGGCGGGACAGGAAGCGGGCCTGTCACAGACCACGATCATGCAACTGGCCGCCATTTTTGGCGGCGTGATCGATTTCGTCCAGGACCCGCGCAAGGGCGACACCATTCATCTGCTCTACGAGGACCTCTATCTCGACGGGGAGAAATTCAGGGACGGCGAGATCATCGCGGCGTCCTTTACCAACCGGGGCAAGACCTACAACGCCTTTCGCTATGTCGACAGCCGCGGCGACTCGGGCTACTACAATGAAGGGGGTGTGAGCATGCGCAAGGCCTTCCTGCTGGCGCCGGTTGATTTCACGCGCATCAGCTCCAATTTCAACCTGCGCCGTTTGCATCCCATCTACAAGACCACGCGCCCGCACCGCGGCACGGACTACGCGGCACCGCGGGGCACACCGGTATATGCGGCCGGTGACGGCCGTGTCATCAAGGCGGGCTATAGCCGGGCCAACGGCAACTACGTGTTCATCCGGCACGGCGACCAGTACGTCACGCGCTACCTCCACCTGCACAAGCGCGCCGTAAAACAGGGCCAGCGCGTGGACCAGAGCCAGGTGATCGGCACGGTGGGGTCCACCGGGGCCGCCACCGGTCCCCACCTGCACTATGAGTTCCTCATGAACGGGGTACACCGCGACCCCCGAAAAATCCACAAACTGCTGCCCAAGGCCAAGACACTGCCGGCGGGCGAGATGGCGATGTTCCGACAGGCCATCGGCGAGGCATCGATGCAACTGGCGGCACTGCACAGCGACAACCAACTGGCTATGAGCGCCGCGGCCGGCGCCTCCGCAGCCGCCAACTGATGCAAGGGTGAGCGAAGCCCTGTACGTCGGGCTGATGTCCGGCACCAGTGTGGACGCCATCGACGCCGCCCTGGTAAGCATTGACCGCGGCGCCACAACCCTGCTCGCCACCTACCTGCACCCGATACCGGACCCCATCCGGCAGGACATCAAGGCGCTGAGCTGCGCCGGCCCGGACGAGATAGAGCGCCTGGGAGTGCTCGATCGGAAACTGGGGGCCCTGTTCGCCGCAGCAGCCCTGGAGCTGCTGGGCAGGGCCGACACGCCGCCAGGCCGGGTCACTGCCATCGGCAGCCATGGACAGACCATCCGGCACCGCCCTCCCTGCAGCGCGCAGAGCGCCCGGGAGAGTTTTAGCCTGCAAATCGGCGACCCCAACACCCTCTCCGAGCACAGCGGTATTACTACCGTGGCCGACTTTCGCCGTCGCGACATCGCGGCGGGCGGGGAGGGCGCGCCGCTGGCGTCGGCTTTCCACGCCGCCGCTTTTGCCAGACCCGGTATCAGGCGCGCCATCGTCAACATTGGCGGCTTCGCCAATGTCAGCCTGCTGGATGGCTCGCAACTGCGTGCGGGCTTCGATACCGGTCCGGGAAACTCGCTGCTCGATAGCTGGATTCACCGGCACCTCGGCGAACCTTACGACCGCGACGGCCGCTGGTCGGCGGGCGGCGCCGTGCAGCCGGCGTTGCTGGAAGGGCTGTTGCAGCACCGGTTTTTTCGCCGCACGGGGCCGCGCAGCACCGGCAGGGAAGCCTTTCACATGGACTGGCTGGACGGTTGCATCGGCGAACAGACCGCAGTGCCCGAACCCCAAGACGTACAGGCCACCCTGGCTGAACTGACGGCGTTGAGTATCGCCCGCGGCATCCGATCCGGCCCGGTGGCCGTTGCGGAGGTCTACGTGTGCGGCGGCGGCGCCCACAATCGCGACCTGATGGAGCGGTTGGCCCGGCATCTTACCGGCGCACAGCTGGAGAGCACCGCCAGCCTCGGCATGGCACCCGACTGGGTTGAAGCCGCCACCTTCGCCTGGCTGGCACACCAGACCCTGCAGGGGCTGGCCGGCAATGCGCCGGTGGTGACCGGAGCGCGCGGGACACGCGTCCTGGGGGGCATCTACCCCGGCGGTTGAACACGCCTTGCAGGCCCGACCTGGCTGGTATTGAATGGTATCGGGGCGCACGCGACCCGCTGGGACAGACTACATCGAAAAAGAGGAGCCGCAACCGCAGGTGGTGGTGGCATTGGGATTGTTGATCACGAAACGGGAGCCCTCCAGGCCCTCCGTGTAGTCCACCTCGGAGCCGGCCAGATACTGGAAGCTCATGGGGTCCACCAGCACCGTGACGCCATCCTTTTCAATGGCGGTGTCATCGTCCGCAGCCGTCTCCTCGAAGCTGAAACCGTACTGGAAACCGGAGCAGCCGCCACCGGTGATATACACCCGCAGCTTCAATGCGCTGTTCTCCTCCTCCAGCACCAGCTCGCGCACTTTCTGCACGGCCCGGGCAGACAGGTTGATACTCGCGGGATCGAATGCTTCAGCTACAGACATCGGTCAACTCTGGGACGCGGGGACTACCCTCGTGCACGATACGGGTTGTCAGTATGCTAAATCCCACTATTTTAGTCAAGTTTTGATGAGGCCGCCGTTTTGAGCTTGGCGGCGGTTGCAGTGACTTCCGGGCCGGGGTCCGGCTGCCTGGCCTTTGCCTGGTTCGCATCCACCACGTGCGTCAGGCTGCCGTTCACTTCCGCTCCCGCGGCCATCTCGATCTGGGTGTAAAAAACATTGCCCTGCACGCGCCCCTTGGCCGCGAGTTCCAGGCGCTTGCCGGAGTGCACATCGCCCTGGACCGTGCCGTTTACTATCACGCTGGGGGCGCGAATTTCGCCCTCGACCCGGCCCTTGTCCACAACCCTTACCATGGCGTCCTTGTCGGGCTGCGCAATGATGCTGCCCTGTACCAGGCCCTCTACATCAAGATTGCCGCTGAAGTGTATGTCCCCCACCACCACCGTATCGCGCGATACGAGTGTCGTGGCACCCGAGACACTGAACGCCGATTTCCTGCTTCCCAACATAGAGACACCTCTGGAGTCACTGATTCTGGAAGTCCTACAAAGAACGACCGCCCAACGGTACAGAGCATACACCGCAACCAATACCCCGGCGAGCACGGGCGCGGCACCGCCACGGCGCAACCGGGCGCCCTAGCCGCCATAGCTGAATTTCTCCTGCACCCGCCACGGAAAACTCTCCCGGACTTCCGTCTTGCGCGGAGCGCTGGCGCTGGCGACTGCGCGCACTTCCTTCGGCGCAAAGCCGTCCGGCAGAGTCAACTGTCCTTCGATCGACTGGAAGTACCGGAAGCGCAGCGGCACCGCGGCGCCCTGCAGGTCCGGTGACAGCTCCGACAGCGGATAGCTTACCTCCCGGCCATCGAGCACCCCAGATACCTCGGCACGCAACACGCCCCTGATCAGGGCGTGCCTGCGTGCTTTCTGCTGCGCCACAATGCGATAGGCAAAACGCTGCGGCTGGCTGGTGGCGACCAGCTCGAAACTGCGCAGGCTCAGACCCCGGGCGATGCTTCCGGGAGCCATGAGACCCCGGTAAAACTGCAGCGCCTCTTCCAGGTCGCTTATCTGTTCCCGGTAGTCGGCGATCTCCTGGCGCACCATCTCCAGAGCCGCGCGGTCCACCTCGCGGCGGGTGCGCTGCACCTCGATCTTGCCGGTCAGGCGTGATATCTCGTCGCGTGCCAGTGGCAGCGTGCGCTGCATTTCCCGGTATCGACGCGGGTCCAGACCCATGTCGCTGTAGGCTGTGCGCCAGCCCAGGTAAAACCCCGCGGCGAGTACCGCCAACAGCGAGACAGCGCCGACCAGAACCAGCACCCGTCCGGCTCTGCGGCGGCCGTCCTCCCCGGTCAACGCATGCCTCTCAGGGCAGCAGACCGGGATGGCTCAAACCCATGTCCTCGGGCAGCCCCAGCATGATGTTCATGTTCTGCACCGCCTGACCGGACGCGCCCTTAACCAGATTGTCTATGGTGGCAGTTACCACCACCGTGTCGCGCCCCTGGGGCACCGTCACCGCGATCTGGCAGCGGTTGGCACCGCACACCGTGCGGGTCTGGGGCAGCACACCGGCCGGCAGTACATCCACGAAGGGCTCCTGCGCATACCAGCTGCGATAGAGCTCCTGCAGGTCTGGCGCATCCGGACGCAAACGCGCAAACAGCGTGGCGTGAATACCGCGAACGATCGGCAGCAGGTGGGGCACGAAGGTCATGCGCACGAGGCTGCCGGCCACGTCGGAAAGGCCCTGCTCAATCTCCGGCAGATGGCGATGGCCGGTGACGCCATAGGCCTTGAAGCTCCCGGCGGTCTCGCTCAGCAGGTTGTCGACCCTGGCCTGGCGCCCGGCGCCGCTGGCGCCCGAGGCGCAGCTGGCAATCAGGTACTGCGTATCCACTAGGTTACGCGACAGCAGCGGAAGCAAACCCAGTTGCACCGAGGTCGGGTAACAGCCCGGACAGGCCACCAGTCGCGCAGCGGCTATCCGCTCGCGGTGGACTTCGGGCAGGCCGTACACAGCCTCCGACAACAACTGTGGACTGGCATGGGGTTCGCCGTACCAGCGCGACCACAGCTGCGCATCGCGCAGGCGGTAATCCGCCGACAGGTCAACTACCCGGGTGCCGGCGTCCAGCAGCTCCGGCACCAGGTTCATGGCGACATTGTGCGGGGTGGCGAAAAACACCACATCGCAGGCCGCCAGTGTCTGGACATCGGGTTCGGAATAGGTCAGCTCGTAGTGCCCGCGCAGATTGGGAAACAGTTCATCGACGCGCCGGCCGCTCTCGGCGCGCGAGGTGATCGCCACCACGTCGGCCCGCCCGTGCTGGGCCAGCAGGCGCAGCAGTTCCACGCCGGTGTAGCCGGTCCCTCCAACGATACCTACCTTTACCATAGCTCCATCCAGTTCGTGTCGCGCGGATTCAACCAGCGCCATTACCGGGGCACGGCCTTCAAGTATAAAAGCATAAGGGCGCTAGATAACTGGTAATATTGGGATTTTGCGGGAACAATTTCAGCGGGCATGGGCAAGCTGCTACAAAAATACCGGCGCACACTGACCAACTACGAGTCGCTGATCGCCTACTCGCTGCTGGGCGTGACGGGCGGCGTGGCCTCGGGCCTGGTAGTGCTGGCTTTCGGGCTGGGCATCGGCGAGCTCAGCCGCCTCTGGGGCGTCGGTAACGGCGGCGAGGACTTCGAGTCGCTGCCGGCACTGGCCGCCTTCGCCCTGCCGGCCGGCGGCGCCCTGCTGCTGGGGCTGGCCTATACCCTGCTGCGACCCGAGGACCGGGAAACCGGCGTGGTCCACGTGATCAGCCGCATGCACTCGCACTACGGTGCTCTGCCTCTGCGCAACGCCGTGGTGCAGTTCACCGGCGGCGTCTTTGCGCTCGCCACCGGACTGTCCGGCGGGCGCGAGGGGCCGGGCGTGCACCTGGGGGGCGCCATCAACAGCCTGCTGGGGCAGCGCCTGGGTCTGCCCAACAACAGCCTGCGCGTGCTGGTGGCCTGCGGCACCGCCGGTGGTATCGCGGCGGCATTTCACACGCCGCTGGCGGGAGTCATCTTCGCCATGGAGGTCATCGTCGCCGAATATACGGTCGTGGGCTTTATCCCGGTGATTCTCGCCGCGGTGGCGGCCTCTGCCGTGAGTCAGTATTTTTCGCCCAGCGGCGCACTGTTCAGCGTCCCCCCGGTGCAACTGCATTCCCTGCTGGAAATACCCTATATCATCTTGCTGGGCGTGTGCTGCGGCATCGCAGTGGCCGCCTTTATCCGCATCAGCAGTATCGTGGCGCGTTTTGCGCACTTGCCGGTGGCACTGCGCTTCGCCGCGGCGGGCGTCCTGACCGGCACTCTGGCGAGCTTTGCCCCGCAGGTCATGGGTATCGGCTACGACTCTCTAAACCTGATCATGCGCGGCGAGTTCGCCATAACCGCGCTCCTGGTCATCGCCGGGTGCAAGCTGCTCAGCGCAGCGGTCAACAGCGGCGTGGGCATGCCCATGGGCGTGATCGGTCCCAGCCTGTTGCTCGGCGCCTGTATCGGCGGCGTGCTGGGCGCGGCGGGCGCCGCGCTGCAGCCGCAGTTGGCGTCGGAGGCGGTACTGTATGTCGTGATCGGCATGGCTGCGGCGATGGGCACCATGCTGAACGCGCCGCTGGCGGCCATCCTCGCGGTGATCGAGCTGACGCACAACATCGGCATCGGCATGCCCGCCCTGCTGGCCATTGTGGCCGCCACGCTGGCCAACCGGGGGGTTTTTCACCAGCGCTCGGCCTACCAGGAAGTGCTGCGCCAGTTGCAGCGCCTGGTGCCGAATGATCCACTGAACCAGCTGCTGCACCGCACCGACGTCACCTCGACCATGGACAGCCGGGTGGTGCGGGTACCGGTGTCGCTGGCGCCCCAGGACATCGAACCGCTGCTGGAATTTACCCCGACCTGGTGCCTGATATCGCGCGAGGGCGAGGACCTGTACCTGGTGCAGGGTGCGGACCTGCTGGAGTGGCTGGCGCACAGCGGCGAGGTACAGGGCATCGAGGACGACGCGGCCTCCGGCACGCGGGACCTGACCGAGGCGCCGATCCGGCGCTGGACGACGGCGCCGGTGCCGATGCAGGCCACACTGCGCCAGGCCATGGACACCATGCGCGCGCGCACCACTGAGGCGGTCTGCGTGTACGAGCGCAGCCGCAACACAGGCAAGCAGATACTACACGGGGTGGTCACCCGCGAAAGCATCGAGAAGTTCACGCTGGCCAGCGTGCTGTAGGCGACAACACGAGGATTATTGCATGCTCTGGCTCAAGGCCTTTCACCTCATCTTCGTCGTGTGCTGGTTCGCGGGTCTGTTCTACCTGCCGCGTATTTTTGTCTACTACGCCGCCAGCGAACACCCCGCGACCCGTACCCAGCTCGCGCTTATGGCACGCAAGCTGTATCGCTTCGTGACGCCCCTGATGGGTCTGGCCATCGCGTTCGGCCTGGCCCTGATCGCCACCCACCCGGACTACTACCTGCACGCGCGGTGGCTGTGGGTGAAACTGGCCGCGGTGGCGCTGCTCGTGATCTACCATATGCAGTGCGGCCGCTATGTGCGCGCCATCAACGACGCAAGCGACCGGCACAGCCACGTGTTCTACCGGCTTTTCAACGAGATTCCGGTGCTGTTCCTGGTGCTGATCGTGATACTGGCGACAGTCCGGCCTTTCTAGACACCATGATACGGTGCCAGTTCTAGCGTCCTGTCCGGGCATTTGCGCAGCTTGCGCCGCAGGGTGTGTCGGTGCATGTCCAGCGCCCGCGCCGCTCAGCCACTGGATATTGTGCGTTACAGCCCCGATAATTTGCCCTGACCGCCGACGCGAACCACCGCCGCCCAAACCGGCACCAGAGCAGGACCGAACGAACCATGAGCACATCGCAACAATTATTTGAGCGCGCCCAGGCACATATTCCCGGAGGCGTCAACTCACCCGTGCGCGCCTTCAGGGCGGTGGGCGGCACCCCGGTGTTTGTCGAGCGCAGCGAGGGCCCCTATATTTTTGACTGCCAGGGCAAGCGCTACATCGATTACGTGCTGTCCTGGGGGCCGATGCTCATGGGCCACAACCACCCCGCCGTGCGCGAGGCGGTGATACGCCAGAGCGAGAAGGGCCTCAGCTTCGGCGCCCCCACGGAACTGGAAATCGAACTGGCCGAGCGCCTCTGCGCCGTCGTGCCGGGCATGGATATGGTGCGCATGGTCAACTCCGGCACCGAGGCCACCATGAGCGCCATTCGCCTGGCGCGCGGCTGCACCGGCCGCGACAAAATCGTGAAGTTCGAGGGCTGCTATCACGGCCACTCGGACTCCCTGCTGGTCAAGGCCGGCTCCGGCGCCCTGACCCTGGGCGTGCCCAGCTCGCCCGGCGTGCCCGCTGCCCTGGCGGACCACACCCTGACGCTCACCTACAACGACAGCGCCGGGGTGCGCGAGGCCTTCAGCGCATTCGGCCGCGACATTGCCTGCGTGATCGTGGAACCCGTGGCGGGCAATATGAACTGCATCCCGCCGCTGCCGGGATTTTTGGAGACGCTGCGCGAGGTGTGCAGCGCCAGCGGCGCCCTGCTGATCCTTGACGAGGTGATGACCGGCTTTCGCTTCGGCCTGGCGGGGGCCCAGGGCCACTACGGTATCGAGGCGGATCTGACCACGCTGGGCAAGGTGATCGGCGGCGGCCTGCCGGTGGGCGCCTTCGGCGGCAGGCGCGATGTCATGGAGCAAATTGCGCCGCTGGGCCCCGTCTACCAGGCCGGTACCCTGTCGGGCAATCCGGTGGCCATGGCGGCGGGATTGGCGACGCTGGATATTATTTCGCAGCCTGGATTCTACCCGCCGCTGTTCGCCCACACCGAGCAACTGTGCCGGGGACTGCGCCGGGCGGCCGCCGCAGCCGGAGTGCCTTTCACCACCAACCACGCGGGCACCCTATTTGGCGGGTTTTTTACCGCGGAGCGGGAAGTCAGCAACTACGCCCAGGTGATGGCCTGCGACAGCGCGGCCTTCAACCGCTTTTTCCACCTGATGCTGGAGCACGGTATCTACCTGGCGCCGGCCGCTTACGAGGCGACGTTCATGTCCAGCGCCCACGGTGAGGGCGACATCGCACAAACCATTGCGGCGGCCAGAACCGCCTTTGCCAGTCTTTGAAGAGGTACAGCAGATGGCATTCACGACCCAGCGCGGCCCCTTTCCGCAGACCCGCATGCGGCGTCTGCGGGCCAGCGATTTTTCCCGGCGCATGGTGCGCGAGAGCACGCTGGCGCCAGCCGATTTGATCTTCCCGGTGTTTGTGCGGGACGGTGAGGGCCGGCGCGAGCCGGTGCCCTCCATGCCCGGGATCGAGCGCCTGAGCATCGACCTGCTGCTCCAGCAGGCCCGCGAGATACTGCAACTGGGCATTCCCTCGATCGCGCTGTTTCCGGTGGTGGGTGCAGCGCACAAGAGCCTGCTGGCCGAAGAGGCCTACCGGGATGAGGGCCTGGTGCAGCGCACCGTGCGCGCACTCAAGGATGCCGTGCCGGAACTGGGTGTGATCACCGACGTGGCGCTGGACCCCTACACCACCCACGGCCAGGACGGCATTGTCGACGCGCGCGGCTACGTGCTCAACGATGTGACAACGCAGACCCTGGTGCGCCAGGCACTGTCCCACGCCCGCGCCGGGGCGGACGTGGTGGCGCCCTCGGACATGATGGACGGCCGCATCGGCGCCATCCGCAGCGCGCTGGAGGGCGAGCGCTGCCACAACACTCTGATCATGGCCTACTCGGCCAAATATGCCTCGTCTTATTACGGGCCGTTTCGCGATGCCGTGGGTTCTGCGGGCAATATTGGCGGCGGCGACAAGTACAGCTACCAGATGGACCCGGGCAACACCGATGAGGCGCTGCACGAGTGCGCGCTGGACCTGGCGGAGGGGGCGGACATGATCATGGTCAAGCCCGGCATGCCCTACCTGGACATCGTCCGTCGCGTCAAAGACGAGCTGCGCGCACCGACCTTCGCCTATCAGGTCAGCGGCGAATACGCCATGCACATGGCGGCGTTCGAGCGCGGCTGGCTGCAGCGCGAGCCGGTGATGCTGGAATCGCTGCTGGCATTCAAGCGCGCCGGCTGCGACGGTATCCTCACTTATTTCGCCCTGGCGGCGGCCCGGGCGCTGCAGGGCTAGCGTCGTGATCCGGCACTTGCTCCGGTGCCTGTTGGGGCTCGCACTGGCGGGGGCCAATACCGCGCGGGCAGAGTGCGACTGCCTGTGGCAGGGCTCCTTCAGCGAGGTGCAGGAGCGGGCGGACCTGGTGGTCAGCGGTACGGTCAGCGCCAACAGGGGCAACGCCATCGATCTGTCGATCGAGCGCCTGCTGCGCGGGCCAGAGCACTTCAGCGACATCCGTATCTGGCTCAAGAGCGCCAATTACTGCCGCCCGGACGCGGCGCTGTTTCCCATCGGCAGCCAGTGGGTGATGGCGCTGGATCGCATTGAGGAAAACGTGCCGGGCGGTTTCAACCCCAACACACCCAATGTCAGCTACGGCCGTATCGGCGACTACAGTCTGTCCAGCTGCGGCGGCTACTGGCTGAGCCTCAGCGGCGGCCGGGTCAGCGGCAACCTGGTGCAGGCCCCGCGCTGGGCGCGCGAGCCCAGAATGACTCCGGTGCTGCTGGACCTGGTGGCGGATTATGTCGACGGCACGGTCGATGCCGAGGCCTTGTTGCGCGCCAGCCGCCGTGACCCGGCGCTGCGGCAAATGATGCTGGACACCCGCGCTTTCGTGCGGGAGCAGGAGTAGCTGACCTAGCCCCGGCGCCAGCGTTGTCGCCGCGGGTTGCTGCCCTCCACCAGGTCCATCAACTCGTCCAGCATCATCAGCGACAGCCCCCAGATACGCCGCTTGCCGTAGAAATAGCAGGGCATCGGCAGCTCCATGCCGCGGAATTCCCAGACCATCTGCTGGCGGTTATCCGTGTCCAGCAGGAATTCCAGGGGCACCCACACCACTTCGGCCACCTCGTGGTTGGGGCTGAACTCGATCTCGCGGTCAACCCGAAAGACGAAGGGGGTCACCGTCATGCCAAGGGTTCCCCAACGCGGGCGCGCGCTGATTTCCGACAGGCGGCCCAGACAGCGGTCGCGCGCATCGGCCCCCAGCACCAGGCCCACCTCCTCGCGTGTCTCGCGCACGGCCGCGGCATAGCCGTTAGCGTCGTTTCTGTCCATGCGCCCGCCGGGGAAGGCCATGTGGCCCGACCAGGGGTCGCCGCGCCGCTGCGCCCGCTTGATCATCAGAATGTGCAGCTCACCGGCGCGAACCTGCAGTATCATGGCCACCGCGGAACGCGTCATCAAGCGGCGCAGCCATTTCCTGCCGGGCCGGTGATCGGCCAGGCGGTTTTCGATAAGCTGTAGTGTGGCGATCGGCACTGAGTGATTGCTCCCGCTGGGTTTTGACCGCGATTACCCCGGGATTAAGCCAGCCGCGTGGTGCGATGACAAGGTGCCCGGGCTGCACCGTAGGAAAACATGGACGAACAGACACTGCTGCAACTGCGCGATGTCAATCTGGTGTACCGCGCCCTGCCGGTCCTGCGCCATATCGACTGGGCGCTCCGCGCGGGCCAGCAGTGGGCGGTACTGGGACCCAACGGGTCCGGCAAGACCAGCCTGGCCCGGGTGATCTCGCGCCAGGCGACGCATTTTTCGGGGCAGATGACGCGCTCGCCGGCACTGCACAGCGCCGGTGTGGCCTATGTCTGTTTCGAGCAGGCCCGCGCCCTGTGCGAGCGCGACCGGAAACTCGACGATTCGGAGTTTCGCGCCGATGCCAGCGACCCGGGAACCTCCGTACAATCCGCCATACTCGGCGGACGCGCGGCAGACGAGACCTTTGATGGCTGGGTGGACCGCCTGGGTATCAGGCATATCCTGCAGCGCGGGCTGCGTTTCATCTCCACCGGGGAGATGCGCAAGACCCTGCTGATCAAAGCCATCCTCAGCCGGCCGGGACTGCTGATTCTGGACAATCCACTGGACGGACTGGATCGCGACAGCCAGGCGCGCATGCGGCAGATCCTCGACGAATTGCTGGACTCGACGCTGAGCACACTGCTGCTGTGCCGGCAGCCGCAGGATATACCCGGGCGCGTCAGCCACGTGCTGGTACTGGATGACGGCGGGATACTGGTCCGCGGCCGGCGATCGGAGGTGCTGGGCGATGGCCGGGTCACGGCGCTGCTGGAGCCGCCGCTGCCGCCGCTGGGGGTGCTGCCGCCCCCCGCCGTCCGTCCCTACACGCTGTCGGCATCGGACCCGCTGCTGGCGCTGCGCAATGTCAGTGTGCGCTACGGCGACCTGCAGGTGCTGCAGGGGGTCGACTGGACCTTCGGACGGGGCGAGCACTGCTGTGTGTCCGGCCCCAACGGCTGCGGCAAGACCACCTTGCTGAGCCTGGTGACCGGGGACAACCACAAGGCCTACGGCCAGGATATCACCCTGTTCGGGATACGCCGCGGCAGCGGCGA
Organism: Halioglobus sp.; assembly: GCA_020443345.1. Classification (GTDB taxonomy): domain Bacteria; phylum Pseudomonadota; class Gammaproteobacteria; order Pseudomonadales; family Halieaceae; genus JARRPM01. The sequence continues at coordinate 94,658 of JAGRIH010000043.1, read as the reverse complement.
AAGCGTGTGGGACATCAAGCAAAAGTACGGTCAACTCGACACTCAGTTGCACCTGAACTTCGCGCGCGGCATGCGCGTAGTGGAAGTGGTGGTATCGGGGTTTTTTGACACCATCGGCCTGTTTGACGACTGGGGCGCTGCGCAGCGCGCTATCGCGCAGCAGTGGCTGCGTGCCCTGGGCCTGGCGGACTATGGCGCCGAGAGCTTCGACGCACTGTCTTTCGGCATGCAGCGCATGGTGCTGCTGGCCCGCGCCATGGTCAAGTCGCCCATCGTACTGCTGCTGGACGAACCGACCCTGGGCCTGGACGGCCACCACCGCAAACTGCTGCTGCGCGCCATCGACCATATCGCCGCCAACTGCGACACCCAGATCATCTTTGTCAGCCACTCGGCCGGGGAGATGCCGGCCTGCATCAATCAGCACCTGGTCTTCGAACCGCACCAGACGGGCTTTGCGCTGCGCTGTTACGATAAATGCGGAAAAACACCGCGTACAGCGTCGGAACCACCAGCAGGGTGAGCAGCGAGGCAAAACCCAGGCCCGCCATGATGGTCACCGCCATGTTCACGAAGAACACGTCCGACAGCAGCGGGACCAGGCCGAGAATCGTGGTCGCCGCCGCCAGCAGCACCGGGCGCATGCGACTGACCGAGGCATCGAGCAGGGCTGCATAGGGCTCCTTCCCCGTGCCGATCTGCTGGTCTATCTCCTCGATCAGCACGATGGCATTCTTGATCAACAGCCCCGCCAGCGACAGGCCGCCGAGCAGCGCCATAAAATCGAAGGCGCCCCCGGTAACCAGCAGCCCCGCGGTGATCCCGGCGATGGCCAGCGGCACGGTGAGCCAGATGATCAGCGGCTGCCGCAGGGTGCCGAACAGGAATATACTGGTCAGGATCATCAGCAGGAAGCCCACCGGCAGTGACACGGCGAGCCCGGCGCGCGCACTGGCGGAATCCTCGAACTCTCCACCCCACTGCAACCGGTAACCCGGCGGCAACTCGATGGCCTCGATCTGCGGCTGCAGGCGCTCCAGCAGGGGCCCGACCGGACCGGCCGCCGGATTGCAGGAGGCGATAATGGTCTGCATGCGGTTGCGCGCGCGCAGCACGGCATTTTCCAGGCGTGTCTCGTAGCGCAACACCACTTGCGATACCGGCACAGAGCGCCTCAACACGGGGCTCCACACCTGGATATCGCGCAGATTGTCAATGTCGTCGCGCTCGGCTTCGGGGGCGCGCAGCGCTATGGGCAGCAGGCGATTGCCGTCTCGGTAGACCCCCACTGTCTTGCCCTCGAAGGCGTACTTCAGGGCCTTTCCCAGGGCCTCGCGATCGACGCCGAGCTGACGTCCCACCTGTTCGTTAAACACCGGCACCGCGACTTTTACCGGGGAGCGCCAGTCGTTGCGGATGTCCACCGCGCGACCGTCGGCGCGCATGATGGCCTGCGCCTGCTCCGCCAGCGCGCGCAGTACCGCGGCATCCGGGCCGGAAAAACGCACTTCGATCTTGGCGTCGCGCCCGGGCCCGATGCGCAGCGGCTTGACCAGCGGGTCAGTCCAGGGCAGCTCCCTGCGCAGGAACGTGCGGATAGCCGCTCCCAGGGCCGGTAGCTGCGCGACGTGTTCCGTGCGCACGATAATCTGCGCATAGGCGGGCGTCGGCTCCTTCGCGTCGTAGACCAGGGTAAAGCGCTGGTGCGGGCCGCCCACCGCGGTGGTGGTCTGCAGCACGCCGGGCTGCGCCCGGATAAACTCGCCGACGCGCAGACTGTCATCGCGCGTGGCGCGAATATCCGCGCCCTCCGGCTCCCATATGTCGACAAACAACAGCGGTGTACTCGAGTCCGGGAAGAAACCCGTCTTGACCTGGCCGAAACCGATCAGCGACAGCACAAACAGGCCCGCCACCGCAGCCAGCGTCCACCAGCGGTGGTCGAGCGCCGCGGCGACGACCGCGCGGTAGTAGCGAAACATGCGGCCGGCGTAGGGCTCGCGCCGCTTGCTCGCGGTATCCGGTCGCAGTAGCAGCGCGCACAGTAACGGCGTCGTACTGATGGCGGTGAGCCAGCTCAGCGACAGGGAAATGAGAATGACATAGAACAGGGAGCTGGCGAACTCCCCCGTGTTATCCGGCGACAGGCCGATGGCGGAAAACGCCAGGATGCCTATGACCGTGCCCCCCAGCAGGGCCCACATGGTCCTGCCCACCGTCTCGCCTGCCGCCTGCAGGGCCGTCATGCCGGTCCGGATACGCACCAGCATGCCCTCGGCGACAACGATCGCATTGTCCACCAGCATGCCCAGCGCAATCACCATGGCGCCCAGCGAAACACGCTGCAACTCGATGGCGAAGATATGCATCAGCAGCAGCGTACCGGCGACGGTCGTCAGCAACACCGCGCCGATCACGATACCGGTACGCACACCCATGAACAGCAGCAATACGGCGATGACGATCGCCACCGCCTGGGCCACGTTCGTCACAAAGCCGCCCACCGAGCGCTGCACCTCGGCGGGCTGGTCGTACACCGCAACGAGCTCCATACCCAGCGGTATCCGCGGCAGCAGCAACTCCACTTGCCGCGCAACCCTGCGGCCGACGTCGACCACATTTTCGCTCGCGACCATCGAGATGCCGATGCTCAGACCCGGCTGGCCGTTGACATAGTACATCTTGTGCGACACGTCCTCGTAGGCTCGCGTGATCGTGGCGATATCGCGCAGGCGCACCAGCCGGCCGGCGGCGGAGCTGATCAGCACGTCGCCCATCTCCTGCACCGAACTGAAGTCGCCCGTCGGGCGCAGCCGCAGGTAGTCGTCGCCGACCCGCACGTGACCGGCATCCACCACGACGTTTTGTGAACCCAGCACAGTGGCGATATGGTTGAGATCCAGTCCCATTTCAGCCGCGCGGCTGCGCGATATCTCCAGGTAGACCACTTCGCGCTGCGCGCCGTCGATCACTACCTTGCGCACCCCGGGAACCAGGACCAGGGACTGCTTGATCACGTCCGCGGTGTCGTACAGGTCGCGCCAGGTGTAGCCGTCCCCGGACAGGACCGAATAAATCCCGTACACGTCGCCGAAGTCGTCCAGCACCACCGGTTCCTGTGCCCCCGGCGGCAGCAGCGGTTTTACGTCCGCGATCTTGCGCCGCAGCTCGTCAAAGATAGCCGGCAGATCCGACGCTTTGCTGTCGTCCTTGAACTCGATCAGGATGTCGGACAACCCGGGGCGCGACACGGACATCTTGATGCGTTTGAGCTGCGGCATTTTCTGTACCGCATCTTCCAGGTGATAGGTCAGTTCCTCCTGCACCTCACGCGCGCTGGCACCCGGGTAGCGGGTCAGGATCTTGGCGAGTTTCAGGGTAAAGGCCGGGTCCTCCAGCTTGCCCATGCGCTCGAAAGCCGCGCTCCCGCCGCCGACCATGATCACCAGCAGCAGCCAGGCGACGACCGGCTTGCGCACGGAATATTCACCGATGTTCACGTGACGCGTATCCCTGTCCCGAGGCTGTGTTTCAGGAGGGGTCGTCGGTGCGGGGACGGGCCTGTTCCAACACCGGCATGCGCGTGACCCGCATACCCTCCGCCAGATACGGCGCCCCCACGGCGACGATTTCCTCACCCCCCTCCAGTCCGCCGACGATTTCAATCATGTCGCCGGACATGCGCCCGACGGTCACCGCCCGGGCCACCACGGTCATGGTGGCATCGTCCAGCACCCATACCCGGGACTGCAGTGTGCTGTCGCCCTGCACGGCGCGCACCGGCACCCACCTGACGCTCTCGTAATCGACCAGCGCGCTGAGATCGAGCACCACTGTCGCCGTCATGCCGGGCAGCACGCTAAAGGTAGTGGGAGCGTCCATGGTGAAGGTGGCGCGAAACGTGCGGGTCTGCTCGTCCGCCTTGGTGGCGACCTCCTTCGGGGTCAGGGTAAAGCGCTCGCCGGGGCGTCCTTCGAACTGGGCGTAGGCCCGGATCGGCAGCACACTCATACCGGTGTTGAGCGAATCATCCATCCGCACACTGCCGCGGACGCTGCGCACCACCGATTCCGGCACATCGATTATGACGTCGAGGCGCTCGATATTCTGCAGCGAGAAGACCGTCTGCCTGGCCAGTACCTCCTCGAATTTTTCCACCAGCCGTCGTGCGATGCGCCCGCGAAACGGCGAGCTCAGCACGGTGTATTCGAGGTTTTTTTCCGCCTGGGCCAAGGCGGCGGAGGCGGTGCGGTAGTCCGCCTCCATACGATCGAATTCCAGGCGCGAAATATTGCCGTCGTCTATCAGTTCCCTGGCGCGGCTGAAGTTGCGCTGCATGCTGTCGTAGACGGCCTGCCGCTCCTCCAGCGCTATCTCGTAGTCCGTGGGGTCGAGCCGCGCCAGCACCTGCCCCGCCGCCACCAGATCGCCCTCCTTGACCAGGATTTCCTGGACCTGGCCCGGCACGCGAAACGACAGCTCGGCACGCTGCGTGGCGTCCACCCGGCCCGGAAAACGCCGCACCGCATCATCCACGCCGCCCTCGACCACAAACAGCTTGACCGGACGGGCGGGCGGAGGCGCGGATGATTCCCGCTCCCGCTCGCTGCAGCCGAGCAGGCAGCACAACACCAGGCCGACGCACACCAGGCTGGCGGCCGGCGCTCCGGCGGCGGGCCGGACCGGTAATAAAGTCATCGCCTCACTCCTGGCTCTGTCTGAATGCACCCGCGGTGCGAGTCAGTTGCCGGCGACAGTCGGGGACGCTGTCGGGGCGGCGCGTCATCGCCATGCCCGCCCGCCTCAGCGCGTGTAGGCGCGCAGCGCATCGCACTCGGCCGTAGCGCGGCAGTATAACAGGCCCCGCTCGGCGGTGGCGCGGGACTGCGCGTTATCGCCCCTGGCCCGGTGGGTCCGCGCCATACCCAGGTAGATCTGCGCGCTGCCCGGGTCAATGCGCTGGGCGCGCTGCAGCAGCGCCAGAGCCTGTTCATAGTCGCCGCCGACGGTCGCCGCCTCGGCTCTGTCCAGCAGCGGCTGATAGGCCGCCCGGGTCGCCGGCTCTGCCGGTGGCCGCGGGGTCTGTGGCGCGGTGACCGGCGGGCTGGTTGCCGGCGGCGGTGTCACCGTGGTGTGTTCGGGAGAGCGCTCCACCGGCGCCGGACCCGAGCCCGGCGCACTGTAGATCGAGCAGCCGGCTATGGACAGCGCCAGACCCAGCGGCGCAAGCCGGACTGGCAGGTAGTGTAATGCCATCAATTTTCTCTCCCGAACAGTGACTGGAACCAGTCCCTGATGGTGGATGAACGCTCCACGCAGCGGGTGCTGCGAGCGGGCTGTGATCCGGAAATAAATGGCAGCATGCGGGCGTTGGGGCAGCCCCTGCCGGTGAGGTAGCCGTTCGTGTCGTCTATCCAGTGCGTCTCGATACCGTCGGGCATGCGATAGCCCAGGGACTGTGCACTGGCGCGCGCCATGAAATGAGCCCACACCTGCAGGGCGCCGCTGCTGCCGGTCAGCCCGGTGCCGTCGTTGTCGTCGCGCCCGATCCAGCTCACTGCCAGCAGATCGCCCGAGAAACCGGCAAACCAGGAATCGCGGCCGTCGTTGGTGGTGCCGGTTTTGCCGGCCACCTCAAAGTCCTGCGGCAGATAGCGATACACACCGCGACCGGTGCCCTCGCGCACTACAGCCCGCAGGGCGTAGTGCAACAGGTGCACCGCCTGCAGACTGACCGTGCGATCGTACTCCAGGGGATAGCGCTTCAGGGGCGTGCCCTGAGCATCGACGATGTCGCGGATACTACGCAGGGGCATGCGAAAGCCACCGGCGGCAATTGCCTGGTACATGGCCGCCATATCCATCGGCGAGTACTCGCCGGCGCCCAGAGTCAGTGCGGGGACTTCGGGTGTGTAGCCCGCCACGCCCAGCCGGTCCAGCATCGCCACGACCTTGTCCAGCCCCAGTTCCATGCCCAGGCGTGCGCTGGCCAGGTTGTAGGAACTGGCCAGCGCACGATACAAGAGCACCTCGCCGTGGGGCTGGCGCTCGAAATTGCGCGGCTCCCACAACTGGCCGCCCGGCCCCTCCACTTGCAGCGGCGTATCGGACAGCGGGGTGGCCAGGGTGTAGCGGCGCGGCTGTTCCAGCGCGGTCAGGTAAATCGCCGGCTTTAACAGGGAGCCGGCGGGGCGCCGCGCATCCAGCGCGCGGTTGAAGCCGGCGTAGCGCAGTTTGCGGCCGCCCACCAGGGCGGCGACCTCGCCCGAGTCGAAGCGCGTTACCACCGTGGCGCTCTGCAGTTCGCCGCGCTTGTCGATCTGGTCCAGGATCGCCGTGGTGCTGCGCTCCACCTGCCGCTGCAACAGCGGATCGAAACTGGTAAAAATACTCAGGCCCAGGGTAGCCAGATCCTCCTGCCGGTACTCCCGGCCCAATTGCCGGCGCACCAGATCGAGGTAGGCGGGAAAGGAATCCTGCAGGCGGTGCTTGTTGTTCAAATCCAGCGGCATGGCCCGCGCCACGGCGGCGTGCTCGACGGAAATCACCCCCTGCTCGGCCATGGCCGCGAGCACCACGTTGCGGCGCTCCCGGGCGCGTTCGGGGTGGCGCAGCGGATTGTACAGCGACGGCCCTTTGATCATGCCCACCAGCAGCGCCTGCTGGTGCAGACCGAGCTGCTGCAGCGGCGTGTCGAAGTAGTGGCGCGCGGCCAGTGCAAAACCGTGGATGGCCCGCGGCCCCTCCTGCCCCAGATACACCTCGTTGATGTAACTTTCGAGAATCTGGTCCTTGCTGTAGTGAAAGTCCAGCAGCACGGCCATGATCACTTCGGTGAGCTTGCGCAGCAGGGTGCGCTCCGGCGTCAGGTAGTAGTTTTTCACCAGTTGCTGAGTAATGGTGCTGCCGCCTGCCACCACCTGTCCCGAGCGCAAATTGTGCAGCGCCGCCCGGGCAATGCCGGCAGGAGAGAAACCCCAGTGCGAATAAAAGTGCTGATCCTCCACTGCCAGCAGAGCGCCGCGCAGGGTCTGTGGCACATCGTCCAGGCGCACCAGTATGCGGTCCTCGCCGTGGGATGGGTAGATGCCGCCGATCTGCACCGGGTCCAGCCGCATCAGGTCGATCTGCTTGCCGGAGGCGCTTATCCGCGCCACCCGCGAGTCGTCCAGTTCCACCAGCACGCGCCGCGCGGGCTCGCGTTCGCCGGGAAAATCGAAGCCGCGCGTAAAGATCTCAAAGCGATCGCGGTTGCGCGCGACCTGTCCGGGACCGCGGGTAGCCGTCACCTTGCGGTAGCCCAGTACCTCGAGTTCGTAGGCCAGATCCTCTGCACCCAACCTGGCGCCGCTGAACAACTCCAGCGGCCGCGCGTACACCTTGGCCGGCAGCTCCCACATCTTGTCGGTAAAAGTAGCCGTGATTCTGGCGTCCAGGTAGACCAGCAGCAGGCCGCCGGCGACGACGGCGGCGAGCAACAGCTTGAGCAGGAGATGGCGGGGGAGCTTCATGGAGTGCGAGTGTACACTAGAGCTCCAACCACCGGATAATTTAGGATCGGGTGGTTGGAGCACTGGCGCAGCACACAAATTACCGGTTTTTCATATTGAACAGCAGCACCGATGCAAGGCCCCCGCCCGGCAGGGGGCCGGGGACGCAGCCAAAACCCCGCTTTTCAATCGAGCGGCGTATTCGGATAATAGCCGGCGGACAAAGCTTGTAACGGGACAGACATGAAAAAATACGTGGCATACGGCATCGGGGCGGCGCTGGTGGATACCGAGATCCGCGTGCAGGACCGGGACCTGGCGCAACTACAGGTGGAAAAGGGCCTGATGACCCTGGTGGACGAGGCGCGCCAGGGCGAACTGCTGCAGCACCTGGAGGGTCATCTGGTGGAGGCCAGCCACGCCAGCGGCGGCAGCGCCGGAAACTCCATGATCGCCACGGCGCAGTTTGGCGGGCCGACCTTCATGTGCTGCAAGGTGGCCAGCGATACCGACGGCGACATCTACCTGGCCGACCTGGCGGCAGCCGGGGTGGAGCACTGTCTGAACGGTGAGCGCGCGCCCGGCACGACGGGCAAATGCCTGGTGCTGGTCACACCCGATGCCGAGCGCAGCATGAACACCTTTCTCGGTATCAGTGAGACCCTGTCCGTGGAGCAACTGGACGCCGCGGCCATCGCCGCATCACAGTACGTGTATATCGAGGGCTATCTGGTAACGTCGCCCAGCGGTTGCGCAGCGGCCGTTCGCGCCCGCGAGATAGCCCGCGCCGCTGGTGTGAAAACCGCCCTGAGTTTTTCCGACCCCGGTATGGTGGCGTTTTTCCGCGATGCTCTGGAGCAGATCATCGGCGAGCGGGTGGATCTCATCTTCTGCAACGAGGATGAAGCGCTCGGCTGGACCCACTGCGACAATCTGGAGTTGGCGGTCGAGCGCCTGCAACAGTCTGCCGAACGGTTTGTCATCACCCGCGGGGCCAAAGGCGCGCTAACCTTCGATGGGGAAACCCTGACTGAAATTCCTCCGCACCGGGTACAGGCCGTGGACAGCAACGGCGCCGGCGACATGTTCGCCGGCGCCTTCCTGTACGCCATCACGCGGGGGGAGGACTTCCCCACCGCCGGTCGCTTCGCCAGCCTCGCGGCGGGGCGCATCGTCGCGCACTACGGCCCGCGCCTGCCCGCGGCGGATTACCGCGCACTGCGCGCCGAGTTTTTCGGCGCCTGAATCGGGTGTCCGGCCAAAGCTGAGCGGCAGGGGCTGGGCTTGTCTGCCGCGGTAGCTTAAGCTACGGCAAATCGGCTCCTATAAGGGTAGACCCATGAGCAAGCCCGTCATCAAGCAAGACCCCCTGTACCAGCTACTGCGCAACGAGGACATCAAGGGGTTCAATGAACAGCGCGACACGCTCGACACCAGCCAGTTGCAGAGCGGCGATTATCGGGGACGCGATCTGCGCAACATGAATGCTGCCGGGCTGGATTTCAGCAACGCCTATTTCCGCAATGCCGATCTCAGCGGCATCGATTTTCGCGAAACCAGGCTCGAGGGCGCCAGCCTGAAGGACGCCAAGGTGTCGGGCGCCTACTTCCCCGCGGCGCTGAGCGCGGCCGAAATCCGCCTGTCCCTGGACACCGGAACACGGCTGCGCTACGACCGGAGCTGAACCGCAGGCGATACCTGCTGCAGCACCTGTGGCTCAACCCCGCGAGAGCAGGTCGCGCAGGTCCAGGATCGCGGCATTGGCCCGACTGATGTAGGAGGCCATCACCAGCGAGTGGTTGGCCAGCAGACCGAAGCCAGACCCGTTGAGGATCATCGGACTCCACACCATCTCCTGCGTGCCCTCCAGTTCGCGGATGATCTGCTGCAGACTGACCTGGGCGTTCTTGTCGCGCAGTACGTCCCTGAAGTCCACCTCCGCCGCCTTCAGAAACTGGATCAGTGCCCAGGCAGTGCCGCGCGCCTCGTAGAACACATCGTCGATCTCCAGCCAGGGCGTGCGCACCGACACCTCGGCGGGTGCGGGGGTAGACTGCGTGGCGCTGCCATCTCCGGCCAGGTCCGTGTTCAACCGCGATTTGCCGACGCTGGCACTGAGCCGCTGGGACAGGCTGCCCAGGCGGTTCTCCACCGTGTTCAACCAGTAGCGCAGGTTGTCGGCCCGCGCGTAAAACTGCGCGTTGGAGGCGTCGGCATCCGACAGGCGCCGAAAGTAGCTGTGCACGCGCTTGAGCCCCTTGCGGTATTCCGACTCCGAGGCTGGCAGCATCCAGCTGTCGGAATTGAAATTGAACAGCGGTTCGGCCTGCGCCAGATCGGGGTCCTCGCTGGACTGGGACTGCGAGCGACTGTGTACTTCGCGCATGGCGCGCGCCAGATCGCGTACCTGGATCAGGACGCCGTATTCCCAGTGCGGCATGTTGTCCAGCCACACGCCGGGCGGAAACACATCGTTGTGCAGGTAGCCGCCGGGTTTGTCCAGCAGCGTCTGCACGACGCCCATCAGCGCGGCCGTGGTAACCGAGCCGGTCACCACCGTGCCGCCGTCCGCCGCGGCGTAGGCCGCGGCCCGCTCGCGCACATCGAAGGGCGCCGGAGCCACACTCCAGTACATCCCCAGCAGCAGAGCCAGCAGCAGGTACAGCGCAACGACTGCCAGCACTGCCTTGCCGATATTCCCCGCGGGCGTGCGGTCGCGCCAACGGGCCAGGGTGTCGCTTACTGCGTTCATATCGCTCCCTACTTCTGGTGCTGATGGTGGTGGCCGGGCTCCGACTGCCGGCCGGCTGCGGTGCGCACCTGCGCGACGGTGCACACCTCCGCGCCGCTGGCCAGGCCGACGCACAACGGTAGCGTTTCTCCGGCGGCGGGCATGCGGCTCAAGCCCAACAGCATCAGATGGGTGCCGCCGGGTTGCAACCGGACACGCTGGTCGGGCGCGATCGAGATGCTGTCCAGCTGTTCCATGCGCCGATAGCCATCGACGTCCCGCGTGGTGTGAATTTCCACTGTTTGCGCCAGCTCGGCGCGGCCGCCGACGACCTCCGCCGTGGCGTCGCCCCGGTTGATCAAAGTCATATAGGCCGCGGTGCGATTCATGGTGGGCGGCAGCGCCCGCACCCAGGCATCCTCCAGCACCAGCAATTGCGCCATCGCCGCGCCACTGGCCGACGCCAGCCAGGCAACTGTCGCGGCCACTCGCACTAGGTTTTTCACTCGCGTTCTCCATGCAACCGACCTGCCCGGGGCTGCAACCAAGCCGCCCGGGCGGGGTCCTACTATAGCATTGCCGGCGGGCGGCATGCTGCCCCGTGTGATACAGGTGGGAGAATTGCTACAATGCCGCCTCCGCCGGGCGCTGGCCACGGCGAGTAATCGACAGGAGACACCATGCGCGCCTTGTTCGCGGCCCTGCTGCTGTGCAGCGTCATTTGTGGTACTGGCAGTTCGGTGAGTTACGCCCGCGGGGAGGCGACGCTGGCGCGGGACCCGTTTGGTGCCGCGGCTGCGACTGCGCGCTTCCTGCCGGTCGAGCAGGCTTATCAACTGGCGGTGGACATCCAGGAAAATGGCAGCCTGCGCCTTTATTGGCAGATCGCAGAGCGCTACTACCTCTACCGGCATCGCCTGTCCTTCACTCTGGAGGACGCAGCCGGGCCCATCGAACTGGCCGCCGACCTGCCGCCCGCGCTGGAGCGCAGCGACGAGTACTTTGGACAGACGCAGGTTTACTATGACAGCGCTGACATCACTCTCGAGCCGCGGTCGCAGCCGCAACAGGCCGTGCTCACGGTCACCTCCCAGGGCTGCGCCGACGCGGGCCTGTGTTACCCTCCCCGCACGCAGTACTTCTCACTGGATTTTGCCGCCGGCACCGCGCTGCCCATCGACCCGCCCGGCGCCCGCAACCGCGTTGGCGAGACGCGCGCGACACGCAGTGCGGATCGCTCGCTGCTGTACATGGCGCTGCTGGCATTCGCAGGGGGTGCCATTTTGAACCTCATGCCCTGTGTGTTTCCCATCCTCTCGCTGAAAGTGCTGAGCTTCGCCCGCAGTTCCGATCACGACCGCCACCTGCACGGCTGGGTGTACGCGGCCGGAGTGGTAGCCAGTTTCGTGCTGGCGGCCGCCCTGCTCGCCGCGCTGCAGCAGGCGGGAAGGGCGGTCGGCTGGGGTTTCCAGTTGCAGTCCCCGGGCTTTGTGATCGCCCTGGCCTACCTGTTTGTGGCGATGGGCCTGTCCCTCTCGGGGCTGATCCAGTTGGGCGGCAAGGTAATGAACACCGGCAGCACACTGGTCGAGCGGGGCGGCTTCAGCGGCAGTTTTTTCACCGGCGTACTGGCGGTGGTCGTCGCCAGCCCCTGCACCGCACCGTTTATGGGAACCGCGCTTGGATTTGCGCTCACCCAGAGCGTGCCGGTGGGTCTGCTGATATTTGCCGCTCTCGGTGCGGGCATGGCCGCGCCGCTGTTGCTGCTCAGCTACAGCACCACCGCGCGCCGCCTGCTGCCCCGGCCCGGCCCGTGGATGGAAACTCTCAAGCAGTTGCTGGCCTTCCCCCTGTACGCCACAGCCATCTGGCTGCTGTGGGTGGCCGGCAGACAGACCGGGGTGAACACCATGGGCGCCGCGCTGCTCGGCGTGCTGGTGCTGGCCCTGGGCCTGTGGCTGTGGCGCTTTGCCGGCTGGCAGAGGCTGTTGGCTGTGATCTGCCTGCTCGGCGCGGCGGCACTGGGCTCCTGGCGCACTCTCGATGACGCCCGCGAGACCTCCCCGGCCCTGGCCGCGGGCCGGGTGGCCTGGTCCGCAGAGCGCCTGGCGCAACTGCGCGGGGCCGGACAGGCGGTTTTTGTGGATGTCACCGCCGACTGGTGCATCACCTGTATCGCCAATGAAAAAGCGGTACTGCACACCAGCGAGGTGGCGCAGGCCTTTGCCGCGCGCGACGTGGTGTATATGGTCGCCGACTGGACCAACTACGATGCGGCCATCGCCGGCTTCCTGGAGCAACACGGCCGCACCGGCATCCCGTTGTACGTGATGTACCCCGCCGATCCGAACCGGGAACCGCTGGTGTTGCCGCAGTTGCTGACCAAAGACACCGTTTTGCATGCGCTGAGCGCGGCGGCGCCGGACAGCGCGCCGGGTATTGTATCGGTTGACGGCGCCAGTGCATGGGCCGATCGGCGGTGGTGACAGCCGCTGCAGGTACTTTATAGCGGCGCCGTACCGGCCTCCCGGAACACAGACAGGCAACTGTTAAAACAAGCTAACTTCTGCAAATCCACCCCTAAATGCTGGCAAAATTCCACGAATAAGCGAAAAGCATGGACAGTCGGTGGAATTTGCGCCACACTTTTTCGCGCTCGCTCCTTTTGAATCTGGAGTGCCACTGGCATGGCCACCATTCTCGTACTGCACGGACCCAATCTCAACCTGCTGGGATCGCGCGAACCCGACGTTTACGGCAGCGTCACGCTGGCCGCAATCAATCAGCGTCTGCAGCAGGTGGCGCGCGAGCGCGGCCATCACCTGCTGCACATGCAGAGCAACGCCGAGTATGAACTGATCGAGCGGATACACGAAGCGCCGCGCGAGGGTGTGAATTTCATCCTGATCAATCCCGCCGCTTTCACCCACACCAGTGTGGCGTTGCGCGACGCGCTGGCTGCCGTGGCCATTCCGTTCATTGAGATCCACCTGTCAAACACCCATGCGCGAGAGCAGTTCCGCCGCCACTCCTACTTTTCGGATCTGGCGCACGGTGTGATTTGCGGGCTGGGAGCGCAGGGTTATGAGCTCGGGCTGCAGGGGGCCCTGAGCGCACTGGAACAACCATAAACAACACCTCGAGAGACTGCACTATGGACATTCGCAAGGTAAAAAAACTGATCGAGCTGCTGGAGGAGTCCAATATCGATGAGATCGAAATAAAGGAGGGCGAGGAATCGGTGCGCATCAGCCGCAACAGCGCCCAGCTCCTGGCCGGTGCCCAGGCCGCGGCTGCCTACGCGCCGCCGCCTGCCTACGTGCCGCCGCCTCCACCGGCCCCGGCGCCGGCTGCCGAAGAGGCCCCGCCCAGCCGAGGGCACACCGTGCGCTCGCCGATGGTGGGAACGTTCTATCGCTCGCCCTCCCCCACCTCCGCTCCCTTCGTCGAAGTGGGCCAGACGGTGAAGGTCGGGGACGTGATCTGCATTGTCGAAGCGATGAAAATGATGAACCAGATCGAGGCGGACAAGGCCGGCACGGTAGAGGCCATCCTGGTCGACAACGGGGAGCCGGTGGAATTCGACCAGCCCCTGTTCTGCATCGTTTAACAACAGCCCGGCACGCGCCCGACAGAGGAACACGACATGCCTATCTTGGACAAGGTACTCATCGCCAATCGCGGTGAGATAGCACTGCGTGTGCTGCGCGCCTGCAAGGAACTGGACATCAAGACAGTGGCCGTACACTCCCTGGCCGATCGCAACCTGAAGCACGTGCGCCTGGCGGATGAAGCGGTCTGTATCGGGCCGGCGCCGTCCATGGAAAGCTATCTCAACGTCCCGGCCATCATCAGTGCCGCCGAGGTCACCAACGCCAGCGCGGTACACCCCGGCTACGGCTTCCTGGCGGAAAATGCCGACTTCGCGGACCAGGTCGAGAAAAGCGGGTTTATTTTTGTCGGCCCCCGGGCCGATACGATCCGCCTGATGGGGGACAAAGTCTCCGCCATCGAGGCGATGAAAAAGGCCGGTGTGCCCACCGTCCCCGGCTCCGACGGCCCGCTCGATGGCGACAGCGAACGCACCCTGGGGATTGCGCGCCGCATCGGCTACCCGGTGATCGTCAAGGCGGCGGCCGGCGGCGGCGGCCGCGGCATGCGCGTGGTACACAACGAAGCAGCGCTGCTCAACTCAGTACAGGTCACCCAGTCCGAGGCCGCGGCGGCATTTGGTTCGGACGTGGTCTACCTGGAGAAATTTCTGCAAAAACCGCGGCATGTGGAAATCCAGGTGCTGGCGGACGGCCAGGGCCACGCGGTGCACCTGGGCGATCGCGACTGCTCGCTGCAGCGCCGCCACCAGAAGGTGCTCGAAGAAGCGCCGGCGCCGGACATACCCCACGACCTGCGCCAGCAGGTGGCCGAAGCCTGCGTCAACGCCTGCATCGAGATCGGCTACCGCGGCGCCGGTACCTTCGAGTTTCTGTACGAGGACGGCGGCTTTTATTTCATCGAGATGAATACCCGGGTACAGGTGGAGCACCCGGTGACGGAGATGATTACCGGCATCGATATCGTCAAGGAGCAACTGCGCATTGCCAGCGGCCTGCCCCTGTCCATGACGCAGCAGGACATCAGCTTCCACGGCCACGCCTTCGAGTGCCGCATCAACGCCGAGGACCCGCGCACCTTTCTGCCCTCGCCGGGCCTGGTCACCACCTTCCACGCCCCCGGGGGACTGGGAGTGCGGGTGGATTCACACCTGTATGACGGCTACACGGTACCACCGTACTACGACTCGCTGATCGCCAAGATCATCACCTTTGGCGAGAGTCGCCAGGTGGCGCTGGCCAGGATGCGCCAGGCGCTGGACGAGCTGGTGGTCGACGGCATTCGCACCAACGCGCCGCTGCACCAGGAGCTGGTGTGCGACAAGGCGTTCCAGGCCGGTGGAGTGAGCATCCACTACCTGGAAAGCAAGCTGGAAGACTGAGCCGCGGCACCGATGCAAACGCCCGGCAGCGCACCGCGTCCGGGCGGCGCTGTATACACCACGCCCCGCTTGCGAGGGTTGCAGTCGTGACCTGGTTACAGCTGCGTCTGGACACCCATCCGGACAACGTGACGGCGCTGGAAGCGCTGCTGCTCGAGGCCGGCGCGGTCGCCGTCACCCTGGAAGACAACGCCGACCAGGCGGTACTGGAACCCGCCGTGGGGGAGACCCCGCTGTGGCGCCAGATCCGGCTCACCGGCCTGTACCCCGCGGATACCGACATGCACGCCGTGCTGCGCGCCTTTCCCGCCGCGCTGCTGCAGCAGTCCAACCAACGCGTCGAGATTCTGGAGGACAAGAACTGGGAGCGCGAGTGGATGCAGCACTACCGGCCCATGCGGTTCGGGCGGCGCCTGTGGGTATGCCCGAGCTGGCTGGCGCCGCCGGAACCACAGGCGGTCAACCTGCTGCTGGACCCGGGTCTCGCCTTCGGCACCGGCACCCATCCAACCACGGCCCTGTGCCTGTGCGAGCTGGACGGCATGGCGCTGGCCGGCAGCGTCGTGGTGGACTACGGTTGCGGCTCGGGCATCCTCGCGGTCGCGGCGGTAAAGCTCGGGGCGCGGCGGGCGCTGTGCGTGGACCACGACCCCCAGGCGCTGGCCGCCACCCGCGACAATGCCAACCGCAACGACCTGCCCGGGGAGTGCCTGCAGGTGGCCTTGCCGGAAGCTCACCATGGGCGGGAATGGGCGCGCCGCGCCGACCTGGTGATCGCCAATATCCTGGCGGGACCACTGCTCGAACTGTCGGACACCCTGCTGCGCTTCCTCCGCCCCGGCGGCACGTTGCTGCTGTCGGGGCTGCTGGCCACCCAGGCGCAGACGCTCTGCGCGCACTACGCGCCGCACATCAAACTGCAGGTGGCGGCGCAGCGCGACGGTTGGGTATGCCTGCGCGGCAGAGTGCAGAAAAAACCAGCCAAAGCATGATGTAGCGCAGCACGAGGGGCTTTTTTGTGCGCAACGCCTTTCTTGCGCCACAGCCAGCGAGTATCATACGGCCTCTTTTTTCAGACCATCTGGCAAGCGCTCTCGATGTTGCAGATCGGACAGCACAAACTGATCAACCGCGTGGCGCTGGCGCCCATGGCGGGGGTCACCGATCTGCCGTTTCGCCGCCTGTGCGCCCGTTTTGGTGCCGGCCTGGCGGTCTCCGAGATGATCAGCTGCAACCCGCGCCTGCGCGGCTCGCGCAAGACCCGGATGCGCGCCACGCACGCTGGCGAAACGCAGCCGCGCTCGGTACAGATTGCGGGCAGCGACCCCGCGCAGATGGCCGCGGCGGCGCAGTACAACGTGGCGCGCGGCGCACAGATCATCGATATCAACATGGGTTGTCCGGCCAAAAAGGTGTGCCGCAAGGCGGCCGGATCGGCCCTGCTGGCCGACGAGGCCCTGGTGCGATCCATTCTCGCGGCCGTGGTGGCCGCCGTCGACGTGCCGGTCACCTTGAAAATACGCACCGGCTCCAGCCCGGCGCAGCGCAACGGCGTGAGCATCGCCCGCATCGCCGAGGACGCGGGTATCGCCGCGCTGGCCGTGCACGGCCGCAGCCGCGCCTGCGGCTTCAGCGGCGACGCCGAATACGACACCATTGCCGCCATCGTCGCGGCCACCGCCTTCCCGGTGTTTGCCAACGGCGATATCGACTCGCCCGAGCGCGCTGCGGCGGTCCTTGCCCACACCGGCGCGGCCGGCGTGATGGTCGGTCGCGCCGCCCGTGGCCGGCCCTGGCTGTGCGGGCAGATCGCCGCCTACCTGGAATCCGGCCAGGTGCCCGCGGCGCCCGCCCCCGGCGAGCAGCTGCGCATCGTGCGCGAACACGTCGCCGCGCTGCACCGTTTTTACGGCGACTTCACCGGTGTGCGCATCGCGCGCAAACACGTCGCCTGGTACCTGCAGGCCCGGCACCCGCAGCCCGGGGTGGAGCGCAGCGGTGAGCGCCGCCTGTTCAACAGCCTGCGTCTGCCCCAGGAACAACTGACCTTTCTGGCGCAACTGCAACGCACGCAACACGACGAGATACTTGCAGCATGAGCAGTACTGACCCCCTGCATCCGCCGCTCAAGGATGCACCCGCCGCGGCCAACGATCCCGCCGCGCCAGCCACCCCCGCCCAGAGCCTGCGCGACTCGGTGACCGCCGCCGTGCGCCACTACCTGCACGAACTCGACGGCCAGATGTCCACCGATGTCTACCAGATGGTATTGACCGAAATCGAGGCGCCGCTGCTGCAGGAGATCATGGCCTATACCCGCAACAACCAGACCCGGGCATCGCTGATGCTCGGCCTGAATCGCGGTACCCTGCGCAAGAAACTGAAGCAGTACAACCTGATATCGAACTAGGACGTCAACATGAGTGAGGCCAATTTCGTCAGGGTGAAGCGCGCCCTGCTCAGCGTGTCCGACAAGACGGGCATCGTGGAGTTCGCCAGTGCGCTGCGCGAGCTGGGGATACAGCTGCTGTCGACCGGGGGCACCTATCGCCTGTTGCGCGAGCACGGACTGGACGTGGTAGAGGTGGCCAGCTACACCGGGTTTCCCGAGATGATGGACGGCCGGGTAAAGACACTGCACCCCAAAATCCACGGGGGCATCCTGGCCCGCCGCGGGCAGGATGACGCGGCACTGGCCGAGCACGATATCGATGCCATCGACATGGTGGTGGTCAACCTCTACCCCTTTGCCGCCACGGTCGCCCGGGACGACTGCAGCCTGGAAGACGCGGTGGAGAACATCGATATCGGCGGCCCCACCATGGTGCGCGCCGCGGCCAAGAACCACCGCTTCGTCAACATCGTGGTCAACGCCGGGGACTACCCGCAAATCCTCGCCGAGATGCACCGGCACGACGGCGCCACCTCGCTGGCCACCCGTTTCGACCTGGCAGTCAAAGCCTTCGAGCACACCGCCGCCTACGACGGCGCCATCGCCAGCCACTTCGGCACCCTGGTACCGGGCGGCTCCGCGTCTTTCCCGCGCACCTTCAACGCCCAGTTCCACCGGGCACAGGAGATGCGCTACGGCGAAAACCCCCACCAGAAAGCCGCCTTTTACGTGGAGGCCAGCCCCGCCGAGGCCGGTATCGCCACTGCCCGTCAGTTGCAGGGCAAGGCGCTGTCCTACAACAACGTGGCCGACACCGATGCCGCGCTGGAGTGTGTCAAGAATTTCAATGAGCCGGCCTGCGTCATCGTCAAGCACGCCAACCCCTGCGGTGTGGCCATTGCGCAGGATATCGGCAGCGCCTACGACCGGGCCTTTGCCACGGACACCGAATCCGCGTTCGGCGGCATCATCGCCTTCAACCGCGAACTGGACGCCGCCACCGCCGCGGCCATCGTCGAGCGCCAGTTTGTGGAGGTCATCATCGCGCCCGCGGCGAGCGAGGCGGCCGTCGCCGCCGTCGCCGCCAGGAAAAACGTGCGTCTGCTGGTCTGCGGTCAGTGGCGCGGCGCAGTGCCGGCGCTGGACTACAAGCGCGTCAACGGCGGCCTTCTGGTACAGGAGCGCGATCTGGGCATGGTCGGTCCGGCCGACTTGCGGGTGGTGAGCAAGGTGCAGCCCAGCGCGCAGCAAGTGCGCGACCTGCTGTTCGCCTGGAAGGTGGCCAAGTTCGTCAAGTCCAACGCCATCGTCTACGCCGCCAACGGTCAGACCATCGGCGTGGGCGCCGGCCAGATGAGCCGCGTCAACTCCGCCCGTATCGCGGCGATCAAGGCCGAGCACGCCGGCCTGGCCGTCAGCGGTTCGGTGATGGCCTCGGATGCCTTCTTCCCGTTCCGCGACGGCATCGACAACGCCGGCGCAGCCGGTATCGCCGCGGTGATCCAGCCCGGCGGCTCGATCCGCGACGAGGAGGTGATCGCCGCCGCCGACGAGCACGGCATGGCCATGGTGTTCACCGGCATGCGCCATTTCCGCCACTGAGATTTGCCGACATGAACGTACTGGTAATCGGCAGCGGTGGACGCGAGCACGCCCTGGCCTGGAAAGTCGCCCAGTCGGCGACGGTGGATACCGTTTACGTGGCGCCGGGCAACGCCGGCACTGCCGGTGAATGGGGTGTGAAAAACGTCGCGCTGGACGCCATGGACTTTGCCGGCCTGGCGGATTTCGCGCGGGACAACGCCGTCGAACTCACCATCGTCGGCCCGGAGGCGCCCCTGGTCGAAGGCGTTGTCGACTATTTCAGCGAGCGCGGGCTGCGCTGTTTCGGGCCCTCCCGCGGCGCCGCGCAACTGGAGGGCTCCAAGTCCTTCACCAAGGATTTCCTGGCCCGCCACGCCATTCCGACGGCAGCCTACGCCACCTTTACCGATATCGATGCGGCGCTGGCCTACATCGGGGAGCAGGGCGTCCCGCTGGTCATCAAGGCCGACGGCCTGGCGGCCGGCAAGGGGGTCATCATCGCGCAGACTCCGGAGCAGGCCAGGGAAGCCGTAGAGGACATGCTGTCCGGCAATGCCTTTGGCGCGGCCGGCTCCCGCATCGTAGTGGAAGAGTTTCTCAACGGGGAAGAGGCCAGTTTCATCGCGCTGGTGGACGGCGAACACGTGCTGCCCATGGCCACCAGCCAGGACCACAAGCGCATCTATGAGGGCGATCACGGGCCCAACACCGGCGGCATGGGCGCCTACTCACCGGCGCCCGTGGTAACGGAGGCCGTGGGCCGGCGCATCATGGACGAGATCATCCTGCCCACCGTGGGCGGCATGGCCGCGGAGGGCAACCCCTACACCGGCTTCCTGTACGCCGGGCTGATGATCGACGGCGAGGGGGCGCCGCGCGTGATTGAATACAACTGCCGTTTTGGCGACCCGGAAACCCAGCCCATCCTGATGCGCCTGCAATCGGACCTGGTTGCGCTGTGTAACGCCGCGCTGGACGGCACGCTCGAGCGCTGCGAGGCGCAGTGGGACCCGCGCTGCGCCATCGGCGTGGTGCTGGCCGCCGGTGGTTACCCGGGCAGCTATGCCAGGGGGGATGCCATCAGCGGCCTGGATTCCCTGTTTGAGCGCACCGTCAAGATATTCCATGGCGGCACGGCACTGGGCGACAGGCATCAAGTCCTCACCAACGGCGGCCGCGTGCTGTGCATCACCGCCCTGGGTGATACCATCGTGCAGGCACAGCAGACCTGTTACCGCGCGGCGGAAAAAATTCACTGGAACAACATGACGATGCGCCGCGACATCGGCTGGCGCGCAGTGGCGCGCCAGCTCCAGTCGAACCGGCCCGCCCGGGGGCAATCCACCTTGTGAGCCGCCGTCGACTGTCACTGCTGGACCGACTGCTTGGCGAGGTCGATAGCGTGCTGCGCACCGTCGGCAGTCGCGGGCACAGCGCGGCGCGGCCGTCGCCGGCACAGGGGCACACCGAAGCCGAGCTGTCCGCGGCCGAACGCCGCCATGTGGCCGGACTGATGCGGATCAACCACTGCGGCGAAGTGTGCGCCCAGGCGCTCTATCAGGGACAGGCACTGACCGCCCGCCTGCCCGCCGTGCGTCGGGACATGCAGCAGGCGGCACAGGAAGAGATCGACCACCTGGTGTGGTGTGAACAGCGCCTGCGCGAGCTGGACAGCCGCGCCAGCTTTTTGAACCCGGCCTGGTATGGCCTGTCCTTCGCCCTGGGTGCCGTGGCGGGGGCCATCGGCGACGAGGTCAGCCTGGGCTTTGTCGCGGCCACGGAGGAGCGCGTGTGCCGGCATTTGCGCGACCACCTGCAACGCCTGCCCGAGGCCGACCGCAAGTCGCAACTGATCCTGCAGCAGATGCTGGAGGACGAACAGCGTCACGGTGAGAACGCGCTGCGGGCCGGCGGCCGTGACTTGCCGCGCGCGGTCAAGGACGCCATGAGCGCGGTGGCGCAGGTGATGACCAGCAGCAGCTATCGAATTTAGGGCACTTCTATAGATGCACTTTTCACGCCCTGGCAGCGTCAGGTCCGTGCTCGGTCAGTCACATATTATTGTATATGCTCCTTCCCTGCGCGCGGTCCTTCCTCGCCAGGACGCGAAAATCACTATTTATGGAGGCGCCCTTTAAGCGCTAAATTCGAGTCACTTGGGCCCGGCACGGAACTCCACGAGTTCATAGCTGTGGCGGATGGCGACGCCGGCCGCACCCAGCATAATCGAGGCGGAACAGTACTTTTGCGCCGATAACTCCACCGCGCGCTTGACTTGGCTCTCCTTCAGGTTCACTCCGGTCACCACGAAGTGCATCCCGATGCCGGTAAACACCGCAGGCACCGCGTCGGCCCGCTCCGCGGTCAGCTCCACGCGGCAATCCACCACCTGCTGGCGGGATTTTTTCAACATGGCCAGCACGTCGTAAACAGCACAGCCGCCGGTGCCCAGCAGCAGCATTTCCATCGGCCGCGGCCCCATGTTGCGGCCGCCCAGATCCTGCGGCCCGTCCATGACCACCGTGTGGCCGCTGCCGGACTCGCCGGCAAACATGGCGCCATCGACCCACTTCACTGTCGCTTGCATTTCTCCTGCACTCCCCGAAAATGGCGGGGAAGCTTAGCACAAGAAGTTACGGTTTACTTGGGCACGGAAGCGGTTAGAATCAACTGCTGTTCACACTGATAAAAGGAGGCTTCAGGGTGCTCAAACCACAGGTCGTCAAAACCATACCGAATGTGGAAAGTTTTCTGCGCCACTGCCAGCGCAGGGACTACAAGGCCAAGGACGTGATACTGAAACAGGGCGCAGCCAGCAATTCCCTGTACCTGATTCTCGACGGCTCGGTGTCTGTCATGGTCGAGGACGAGTCCACTGAAGACCACATGATGGTGGTGAGCTACCTCAACCCCGGTGACTTTGTCGGCGAGATGGGGCTGTTCGACAGCGACGTACCGGTGCGCAGCGCCATGGTGGTGGCCAGAACCCGCTGCGAGGTGGCGGAGATATCCTACGAGCGCTTCCACCAGATTCGCGACCAGTTTCCCGACATCCTGTACGCCATTTCCCGCCAGCTCGGCAAGCGCCTGCGGCTGACCACCCGCAAGCTGACCGATCTGGCTTTCGTCGATGTCTCCGGCCGCGTCGCCCATACCCTGCTGGATTTGTGCAAGGAGCCGGACGCGATGACGCATCCCGACGGCATGCAGATCAAGATCACCCGGCAGGAACTGGGCAAGATCGTCGGCTGCTCGCGGGAGATGGCCGGGCGCGTGCTCAAGACGCTGGAGGAAAACGGCCTGGTGTCCGTGTCGGGGAAAACCATGGTGGTGTACGGCACGCGCTAGGCTGCCGCAGTCGCCCATGTCAGACTACCGCATCGCCCCCTCCATTCTCTCGGCCGACTTTGCCCGGCTGGGCGAGGAGGTCGACGCCGTGCTGGCCGCCGGCGCCGACCTGGTGCATTTCGATGTGATGGACAACCACTATGTGCCGAATCTCACCATCGGCCCCATGGTGTGTCGGGCCCTGCGCAACTACGGCGTGACGGCCGATATCGACGTGCACCTGATGGTCAGCCCCGTGGACCGGCTGATCGGCGATTTTGCCGACGCCGGCGCCACCGACATCACGTTCCACCCCGATGCCGCGATCCACGTGGATCGCACACTGCAGATGATTCGCGACGCCGGCTGCAGGGCCGGTCTGGTGTTCAATCCCCACCTGGGGCTGGAGGCGCTGCACTATGTACTGGATAAAATCGATATGATCCTGCTGATGTCGGTCAATCCGGGCTTTGGCGGCCAGTCCTTCATTCCCGCCACCCTGGACAAGTTGCGCGCAGCCCGCTCCATCATCGACCAGTCCGGCCTGGCTATTCGCCTGGAGATCGACGGCGGTGTAACACCGGCAAACATTGCACAAATCGCCACCGCCGGCGCCGACACTTTCGTGGCCGGCTCGGCGATCTTCAACGCGCCGGACTACGCCGCCGTCATCGCGCAGATGCGCGAGCAACTGGACTCGGTTGGCCAATAGACAGGCGGCATGTACAATAGCCCGTCCTGACAATCCCGGAGAGCGCTGTGTATACAGCCGCGCGTAACCGTGTCGCTCTGATGTCGATACGCGAAGTCACCTGCTGGCGATGGTAGCCAGAACTCTGACGCGACCTGACCACGCCCGAATCTGCTCCGAGGAAGTCCCATGAATGCGCAGGATTTTGCTGCCCTGGCAGCGCAGGATTACAACCGTGTGCCGGTGAGCCTGGAAGTGCTGGCCGACCTGGAAACCCCCGTCAGCACCTACCGCAAACTGGCCGAGGGCCCCTATTCGTTTTTCTTCGAATCCGTGCAGGGCGGCGAGACATGGGGCCGCTACTCCATTATCGGCCTGCCCTGCCGCACCCTGCTCAAAGTTTATGGCCGCCGGATAGAGATCTGGGAGGATGGGCGGCTGGTCGAGAGCGACGAGGTGGCCGACCCCCTGGCCTTTACCGATGCCTTCCAGCGGCGCTATCGCACCGCGCCGCGCGAGGATCTGCCGGTGTTTCACGGCGGCCTGGTGGGCTACTTTGGCTACGACACAGTGCGCTACGTGGAGCCGCGCCTGGCCGCGAGTATGCCGCCCGACCACCTGGGCACACCGGATATCCTGTTGCTGGTGTCGGAGGAAGTCGTGGTGTTCGACAACCTGGCCGGCACCATGCGCGTGGTGGTCAACGCCGACCCGGCGCGGGACGGGGCGCTGGAGAGCGCGCAGCGACGGCTGCGGGAACTGGCCGAGCGGCTGCGCGAGCCGATGGCGCCGCTACCCGAGGTCGTGCTCGATGCCGCCGGCAGCGGCGCACTGGAGCAGCGGGCCGAGTCGGGGTTCACCCAGCCGCTGTATGAGGCGGCGGTGGAAAAGGTGAAGGAATATGTGCTGGCCGGGGATGTGATGCAGGTGGTGCCGTCCCAGCGCATGAGCATCCCGTTCAGCGCCCCGCCCCTCAACCTGTACCGCGCCCTGCGCAATCTCAATCCCTCGCCCTACATGTACTACCTGGACCTGGGCAGTTTTCACATCGTCGGATCTTCGCCCGAGATCCTGGCGCGCCTGGAAAAAGGCGTCGTCACGGTGCGCCCCATCGCCGGCACCCGGCGCCGGGGGCACACCCGGGAAGAGGACGCGGCGCTGGAGGCCGAGCTGCTGGCAGACCCCAAGGAAATTGCGGAGCACCTGATGCTGATCGACCTGGGGCGCAACGACGTCGGGCGCATCGCGCAGACCGGATCGGTGCAGCTCACCGACAACATGGTGGTGGAGCGCTACTCCCACGTCATGCATATCGTGTCCAATGTCACCGGCGCGCTGCGCCCGGGCAAAACGGCGATCGACGTGCTGCGCGCGACCCTGCCGGCGGGCACCCTCAGCGGGGCCCCGAAAATCCGCGCCATGGAGATCATCGACGAACTGGAACCGGTCAAGCGCGGCGTCTACGGCGGCGCAGTGGGCTATATTTCCTGGGCCGGCGATATGGACACCGCCATCGCCATCCGCACCGCCGTGATCAAGGACGGCCGGCTCTATGTGCAGGCCGGCGGCGGTGTAGTGGCAGATTCCGTGCCCCGCCTGGAGTGGAAGGAAACCCTGAACAAGGCCCGGGCGATGTTTCGCGCCGCCTCCATGGTGCTGGCGGGGGAGCACTGATCATGCTGCTGATGATCGACAACTACGACTCCTTCACCTACAACGTGGTGCAGTATCTGGGGGAGTTGGGCGCCGCCGTGCAGGTGGTGCGCAACGACGAAATCGCGGTGGCGGATATCGAGGCGCTGGCCCCGGAAAAAATCGTCATTTCCCCGGGGCCCTGCACCCCTGACCAGGCGGGTATTTCCATGGCGGTCATCCGGCGCTATGCCGGGGTGCTGCCCATCCTGGGTATCTGCCTGGGGCACCAGAGTATCGGCCAGGTGTTCGGCGGCCGGGTGGTGCGGGCCCGCCGGGTGATGCACGGCAAGACCTCGCCCATTCACCACCGGCAGCAGGGCGTGTTTCGCGGGCTGGAGATACCCTTCGAGGCCACCCGCTACCACTCCCTGGTGGTGGAGCGCGACAGCCTGCCCGCATGCCTGGAGGTCACCGCGTGGACCGAGACCGCGGACGGTGCAGTGGATGAGATCATGGGGCTGCGTCACCGCCAGCTGGCCGTCGAGGGGGTGCAGTTTCACCCCGAGTCCATACTCACGGCCCACGGCCACGACCTGCTGCGCAATTTCCTGCAACAGTAGACCCCGCAAGGAGAGCGTTCCATGGACATGCAACAGGCCCTGGCCCGGCTCATCGCCAGCGAACATCTCAGCCGTCGGGAAATGGCCGCAGTCATGCGCCAGGTGATGTCTGGCGGGGCCACCGACGCCCAGATCGGCGCCCTGCTGGTTGCCCTGCGCATGAAAAGTGAGACCACCGAGGAAATCGCCGGCGCCGCCGAGGCCATGCGCGAACTGGCGACGCCGGTCGCGGTGAGCGACCCGCACCTGGTGGATGTCGTCGGCACCGGCGGCGACGGAGTCAACCTGTTCAATGTCTCCACCGCCGCGAGTTTCGTGGTGGCCGCCGCCGGTGCGAAAGTGGCCAAACACGGCAATCGGAAGGTATCCAGTGCCAGCGGCAGCTCCGATGTGCTGGAGGCGCTGGGCATGCCACTGGATAGCAGCCCGCAGCAGGTGGCGCGGGCCATTACGGAAGTCGGGGTCGGCTTCATGTTCGCGCCGGCACACCACAGCGCCATGCGTCACGCCGTGGGTCCGCGGCGGGAGCTGGGGCTGCGTACGGTATTCAATATCCTGGGGCCACTGACCAACCCGGCGGGCGTCAGGCGCCAACTGGTGGGCGTGTTTTCGGCTGCCCTGTGCGCGCCGCTGGCCGAGGTGTTGCAGGCCCTGGGCTCCGAGCACGTGATGGTGGTGCATGCGGACGACGGCCTGGATGAAATATCCCTGGCGGCCCCCACGCTGGTGGCGGAATTGCGCGGAGGCCAGATCACCAGCTATCGCATCGCACCCGAGGCGTTTGGCGTGGAGCGACAGAGCCTCGACGGCCTGACGGTGGACAGCGCCGAAGAATCCGCCGCACTCATCCGCAGCGCGTTGGCCGGCCGCCAGGATACACCCTCGCGCAAGGCCGCCGCCATGCTCGCCCTCAACGCGGGAGCGGCCATCTATGTCAGCGGCGTGGCCGGCACCCTGGCCGCGGGCGTAGCCATGGCGGACGATGTGCTGGCCAGCGGCCAGGCGCGGGAAAAGCTGCGCGAATTTATCGAATTCACCCAACTGATGCACCGCACGAGGTAGCTTTATGCCCGCTACGGCACCGACTATCCTGCGCCGCATCCTGGCGCGCAAGCGCGAGGAGGTCGTCGCCCGCCGCAGCCGTGTCGCGCTGCACACACTGGAGCAGCGCGGCGCGCAACAGGCGCCGGTGCGCGGTTTTGCCGCCGCGCTGGCCCGACGCACTACCGCCGGCGACGCGGCGGTGATCGCCGAAGTGAAGAAGGCCTCCCCCAGCCAGGGGGTGATTCGCGAGGATTTCGATCCCGCGCAGATTGCCCGCAGTTATCAACGCGGCGGTGCCGCGTGCCTGTCAGTACTGACTGATAGCGATTTTTTTCAGGGCGCCGACCACCACCTGCAGCAGGCGCGGGCGGCCTGTGAACTGCCTGTACTGCGCAAGGACTTCATGGTCGACCCCTACCAGGTGGTGGAGGCCCGGGCCATCGGGGCAGACGCGGTGTTGCTGATTGCAGCGGCCCTGGACGATGCCGCGATGGGCGAGCTGTGCGCGGCGGCGGCCGAGGTCGGAGTGGACGCACTCGTCGAGGTACACGACCGCGCGGAGCTGGAGCGCGCCCTGGCGCTGCCGGTCCGGCTGCTGGGTATCAACAACCGCGACCTGCACAGTTTCGACACGCGCCTGGACACCACGCTGGAGCTGCTGCCGCACGTACCGCCCGACCGGCTGCTGATCACCGAAAGCGGCATCCATACGCCGCAAGATGTGGCGCTGATGCGCGAACACGAGGTACACGCATTCCTGGTGGGCGAGGCCTTTATGCGGGCCGCCGAGCCCGGGGACCGGTTGCGGGAGTTATTTTTCCCGCAACGGTGACGTGTCGTACCCGGCCGACCATGGGCCCATGGTTATCAACGCGGGAGCTGTTGTCAAACGCGCGCTAGCGGAATTGCCGCAGCACCGCGTCCAACTCTGCCAGGCGCGCGGGCGTGCCGACATCCGCCCAGCGCCCCGCGTAATACCGCCCGCCGAGAAGGCCGCGCCCGATGGCGTCATCCAGCAGCGGTCGCAGGGGCATCGCGCCCGGGCGCATGCCGGTGAAAAAGCCCGGCGAATATACGCCGACACCGGCGTAGGTCAGGCCCGTGGCACCGCAGGAGCGCTGGCGGACCCGACCAGCACCGTCCAGCAGGAAGTCGCCCTGCGGATGCTGCAGCGGGTTGTCCACCAGCACCAGATGGGCGCTCTCGTCGGTCCCCAACGCATAGCCTCCGAGCAGCTCAAAGGGGTAGTCGGTCCAGACATCACCGTTGACCACCAGAAACGGCGCATCGCCCAGCAGCGGCAGAGCCTGGAAGATGCCGCCGGCGGTCTCCAGCGGCTGCTCCTCCCACGAATAGGCGATCGACACACCCCAGTGGCTGCCCTCGCCGCAGTAGTCGACAATCTGCTGCGCCAGGTGCGAGACATTGATAACCAGTTCCGTGAAGCCGGCCGGCGCCAGGCGCCGGATGTGGTGTTCAAGCAGGGGCGTCCCGTCCACCTGCAGCAGGGGTTTGGGGGTGTGGTCGGTCAGCGGTCGCATGCGCTCACCTGCGCCCGCCGCCAGCAGCATGGCTTTCACGTGGCGCCGCCCGCCCAGCGCTGCCGGGCAATCAGCGGAGCCAGGCGCCCCTCGAACCACGCCGAGAAGTCGGCGAAAACCGGCTCCGCGCCGGCATACGTTTGCGCCGCCGCCCGCACATAGCAGATGACCAGCGGCAGATCCCGCAGGTAGGCATGCTTGTTATCGCGCAGGGACAGGCGCGCAAAGGTACCTAGCACCTTGAGGTGCCGCTGCAGGCCCATCCAGTCGAACCAGCGCAGAAACAGCGCGTCGTCGACCTCCGGTAGACTGCCCTGTGCCCGCAGTGCATCGCGGCAGTCCAGCGCCCAGCCGCGCACCCGCTGCTCGGGCCAGCGGATATAGCAGTCGCGCAGCAGCGACACCGGATCATAGGTGATCGGGCCCACCACGGCATCCTGGAAATCGATGAGCGCCAACTGCCCGTCTTCCTGCACCATCAGGTTGCGACTGTGGAAATCCCGGTGCACCAGTACGCGCGGCTGCTGCAGGGCGCTGTCGACCAGCCGCTGGAACAGCGCCCGCAGCATGTTCCGCTCCGGCGCCTGCAACGGGCAGGCCAACAGCCGGCACACGAACCAGTCGGGAAACCGCTGCAGTTCCTCATGCAGCAGCGTCTGGTCGTAGGCGGGCAGGTGCAGCGCCGCCGGCGGCAGGGCCGCCATGCGCTGCGTGATAGCGCGGGCACGGCGGTACCAGGCATCCGCGGTATCTGCGGCGAGTTCCGCCAGCAACAGCCTGCTGCCGAGGTCCTCCAGCACCAGATAACCGCGCTGCAGATCGGCGCCGTACAGGTGCGGTACCCGCACCTGTGCAGCGCGCAGCAACTCGCGAACCGCCAGGAAAGCCGCGTTGTTCTCCGTCGCCGGTGGCGCGTCCACCAGGATGAAGCTGCGCTGTCCCAGTGTCAGCCGGCAGTAGCGGCGATTGCCCGCGTCCCCGGCCACTGCCGCCAGCACGGGCTGCGACCGGCCGCTATCGTCCGCCACAAGCGACAGCGCCCAGGGCAGCAGGTCAGCCGGTAACGGTCGCACGGCGGCGGGCTTCTCCCGGGGGAAAATTTGACGGACAAGGGGCCGGGGATGTTTTAGAATCCGCGTTTATCCCGCTAACTCGCTTCAACAATAATGACTCCTGACTTTGCCAGACAGCTCTCCAGCCTTGCGCGCACCACTGCGCAAGCGCTTGTCCCCGCCATCGGGCTGGTCCTGTGCCTGACACAGTCGGCGCAGGCGCAGGATAACGCGGCAGAAGACTGCGCCGCCAATGATACCCGGCCCGCGGCGGACTGTCCCCCGCCGGGGCAGGGCGCCGCCGAAGCGGCGCCGCGAGCCGACACCCTCGACTGGGTGCCGCTGTCGTCGGTACCAAAAACCATGGTCGATCAGCGCTGTATCACCTGTGGCGGCCGCTATATCGACCCGCTGGCCGAAGCCGATGCCAACGACAGGCCGGAAGACGCGCCTGTGGAGGCGATCACCAACAGCACCGAATTGCGCGGCGATACTGTCCTGCTGTCCGGCGGCGTGGAGGCCGTGCAGGGCTACCGGCACCTGCGCGCGGACGACGCCAAAGTGGACCGCGCCACCAGTTCGGCGATTCTCACCGGCAACGTCACCCTGCGCGAACCGGGACTGCTGCTGCACGGCGAACGCGCGGAAGTGTACTCCCGCACTGGCGAAGCCGCCGTGGAAAACAGCCAGTTCGTCCTGCACGAACGGCATCTGCGCGGCAGCGCCGACATGCTGCAGCGCGACACTGCCGGGCTGCTGCACGTGCACGAGGGCAGCTTCAGCTACTGCGCGCCGGGAGAAAATGACTGGAACATCCGTGCCTCGAGCATGACCCTGAACCTCGAAGAAGGGCTGGGCACCGCGCGCAACGCGCGCGTGAACGTCGCCGGGGTGCCGGTGTTCTACACACCGTGGCTGCAGTTCCCGCTGGACGAGCGGCGGCGCACCGGCCTGCTGTGGCCGGACTTCGGCAACGACAGCGAAGGCGGGCTGGATATCGCGACGCCGATTTATTTCAACCTGGCGCCCCACTACGACGCGCTCTACGCGCCGCGCTTCATTGAAAAGCGGGGTCTGAACCACGTGGTCAAGGCGCGCTACCTCAACCGCTACGCCGGACACTGGAGTGTCGGCGGCGCCTACATGAACAGCGACAAGCACTACGAGGACCAGGTGCGCGACGGCCAGAGCACTGACCGCTGGCTGACCGTGGTCAAACAAAACGGACTGTTCCAGCAGCGCTGGCGCTCGCAGGTGGACTACAGCAAGGCCAGCGATGTCGACTACCTGAAAGACCTGGAGACATCCAACCTGAACGCGCAGCGCCGCACCAACCTGCTGCAACTGGCCTCGCTGGACTACCTGGGGGACCGCTGGCTGGTCAATCTCGACGTGCAGCAGTTCCAGTCTCTGGCGGACGACATCAATGACGACTACAAGAAACTGCCCCAGCTCACCGCGCAGTACCGCGGCACGGGTACGCCGTTCAAGCTCGAACCCATACTGGTCGCCCAGTATTCGAATTTCGGCAGCGACGAGGACCGCGTGACCGGCCAGCGGATTTACAGCGAGGCGGGCGCGACCTACCCCATGCTGTGGAACTACGGTTTTGTCACCCCCAAGGCGAAGTACCGGCGCCTGGATTACCAGTTGGACGACGGCGTTTTTTACAATGCAGACAACCCCTCGTCCGACGCGGCGCTGCTGAGTATCGACAGCGGCCTGCTGTTCGATCGCGGCACCCGCTTTGCCGGCAAGGATCTGCTGCAGACCCTGGAGCCGCGCCTGTATTACCTGTACAGCCAGTACGACGACCAGCGGGACCAGCCGGACTTCGACAGCGCCGAGCTGACCTTCACCTACAACCAGTTGTTTCGGGAAACGCGATTTTCGGGCCGCGACCGCCTGGATGACGCCAACCAGATGTCCGTGGGCGTCACCACCCGCTATATCGACAGAGAGGACGGAAGCACCCTGCTCGACGCCAGCTTCGGGCAGATCTTTTATTTCAGAGACCGCCGGGTGCGCCTGCTGCCCACCAGCGAACCCCTCGACCAGTCCGGTTCGGAGATGGCCGCGGAGGTGAACTTCACACCCAACCCGCGCTTCGGCCTGCGCAGCTCCCTGGTGTGGGACCCCTACAGCGGCAACATGAATTCGGGGCATGTGCAGGCCATCTACAAGGGCGACGACGGGAGTGTCTACAACCTGGGTTACTCCTACCGTCGACCCCTGACCCTGGTCACCGAAGAGAAGGCTACCGAGGAGGCCAACATCTCGGCGTATTTTCCCATGGGCAGGAACTGGCGTTTTTTTGCCGCCATGAACTACAGCATGCGCGCGAATGACAGCGTGGAAGACATGTTCGGAGTGGAATATGATACCTGCTGCTGGAAAATCCGCTTTCTACACCTGCGCTATTTCGATACCGCAACGGGGCTGACACCCGACTTCAGCAATCCCAACCTGGAACGGCAACGCTCTACCCAGGTCCAAATTCTTCTCAAGGGCATGGGTGGCTTCGGCAACCGCATCACCGACGTGCTGCAGGACATGATTCGAGGTTTTGAACAGAGTGACTATTAAACAACTGCTGCTCGCTGCCGGCCTGAGCGCTGCCGTCATCGCCGGGCCGACACCGAGGGCCGCCACCGAAATCATCGATCAGGTGGTGGCCATTGTCGACGACGACATCATCATGGCCAGCGAGCTGCGCGAGCGCCTCGGGGCCGTTACCGACAGCCTGCAGGCGCGCGGCGTCGACATGCCGCCGGAGGATGTATTGATCCGCGAGACCCTCGATCGCCTGATTCTGGAAAGCATCCAGCTGCAAAAAGGCATGCGCGTGGGCGTGCGCATCTCCGATGCCCAACTGGACGCCGCGCTACAGCGTATCGCGGCGCAGAACGGCATGGGGCTGGAGCAGTTCCGCACCGCCCTGGAACAGCAGGGCCAGTCCTACAACGACATGCGCGAGCAGGTGCGGCGCGAGATGATCATCCAGCGGGTGCAGGCCGGCAACGTCAATCAGCGCATCCAGATCACCGACAAGGAAGTGGACAATTTTCTGGCCACCGAGGAAGGGCAGAAACTCACCCAGCCCGAGTACCACATCGTCCACGCCCTGCTGGCGGTATCGCCCGACGCCAGCAAGGCCGAGGTGGCCGCTGCGCGGGCCCATGTGGAGGACTTGGCCAGGCGCATCCAGTCCGGCGAGCCCTTCGACAAGGCAGTCAGCGCCAGCGGCGGCCGGTACCGATTCAGCGGCGGCGATCTGGGCTGGCGCAAACTGGACGATTTGCCCTCGCTGTTCATCGCGGTGGCGCCCACACTGGCCGCAGGTGAGACCGCAGACCCGATACGCAGCGACAGCGGGTTTCACCTGGTGCACATGGCCGAAGTGCGCGGCGGGGACCAGATCGTGTCCCAGACCGAGGTGCGCCACATCCTGATCAAACCCTCGGAGATCCTCGGCGACGACGAGGCGCGCGAACTGGCCGCCTCACTCAAGGCCAGGGCGGAAGCCGGCGAGCATTTCGCCGATCTGGCGCGGCAGTACTCCAAGGATATCGGTTCCGCGCAGGAGGGTGGCGAACTCGGCTGGACCATGCCCGGACAGATGGTACCCGAGTTTGAACAGGCCGTGAACGACACCGCCGTGGGGGAGATATCGGACCCGGTGCGCACCCAATTCGGCTGGCATATTGTCAAGGTAGAGGGGCGCCGGGAGCAGGATATGACGGAGGAGGCCATCCGCGCCCGCGCCCGGGACTACCTGCACAACCGCAAATACCAGGAGGAACTGGACGCGTGGCTGCGCCAGGTGCGCGACGAGGCCTTCGTGGATATCAAGTGAGCGCCGGGCCATGTGGGTTCCGCGGCTAGCGATCACCGCCGGCGAACCGGCGGGGATCGGCCCGGATATCGTGGTGCGGGCGGCGCAGCGGCAGTGGCACGCGCAGCTGGTGGCCATCGCCGACCCGGCACTGCTGATGCAGCGCGCCCGCCAGCTCGATCTGCCCCTGCAATTGCTGCCCTTCGATACCGGTGAGGCCGGCGCCGCGCCCGCCCCACAGCGGCCCGGCACGCTGTACTGCCAGCGCGTTGCACTGGCGCGGCCCGCCGTCGCCGGCCAGCTCGATGCGGCCAATGCGCCCTACGTGCTGGCGACCCTGCAGCGGGCGGTGGCCGGCTGCACCGGCGGCTGCTACCAGGGCATGGTGACTGCCCCGGTACAGAAATCCATCATCAATGAAGCCGGCATATCCTTCAGCGGCCACACCGAATTCCTGGCGGCGGCCACCGCCACGCCGCAGGTCGTGATGATGCTGGCGACCCCCACCCTGCGCGTGGCGCTGGCCACCACCCACCTGCCCCTGGCGCGGGTTCCGGCGGCCATCACCGCGCCCCTGCTGCACGACACCCTGCGCATCCTGCACCACGATCTGCGCGGCAAGTTCGCTATTGCACAGCCGCGCATCGCGGTACTGGGCCTGAACCCCCACGCCGGCGAGGGCGGCCACCTGGGGCGCGAGGAGATCGACGTCATTATACCCGCGCTGAGCCAGTTGCGCGCCGAGGGCATGCACCTGCTGGGGCCGCTGCCGGCCGACACGGCGTTCAACCCCAGGGTGCTGGACGCCGTGGACGCCGTGTTTGCGCTGTACCACGACCAGGGGCTGCCGGTACTGAAGTACGCCGGTTTTGGCGAGGCGGTCAACATCACGCTGGGGCTGCCCATTATCCGCACCTCCGTCGATCACGGCACCGCGCTGGACCTGGCCGGCAGCGGGCGGGCCGACGCGGGCAGTCTGGAGGCGGCGCTGCGGCTGGCGATCGAGCTGGCGACGGTTTACAGCCCTGCGCGCGAGCCCTAGACTGAGCGGAGAATCCCGTCCCAAGAGCGCTTCATGACTGAACACCACAGCAGCTCCAGCGCCCGCGAAACCGCGGCGTCTGCGCCGGGCGGCGCCAGTGCGCCGGTCGCGGACGAGGCGCTCTACGCCTTTGCCGACTGCCGCAGCGTGGACCTCGGGAACGGCGGCGTACTGCTGCTGCACAACCACAGCGCAGCACAGATGATAGTCGCACAGGAGGTGTCCATCGCCCTGCGCTCGTGCCGGGAATTGCGCCCCCTGCGCGGCCATGTCGAGACGCTGACCGGCACCATTGCACAACTGGCCGGGCAGCAGGCGGACGTGGCCAAGGTGCTGGCGATGGTGCGCGACGCCGGCCTGCTGACCAGTGCGGGCGACGTCTGCCAGCGCCTGAGTCCCACGCAAGCGCTCGGTGCCCCGGCCACCGCGCCGGCACCCACGCGAGTGTTCATCATCACCTGCGACCGCCCCGCCGCCCTGCAGCGCCTGCTGGATTCAATGCTGCAATCCGGCGGGCTGTCCCGCCATGAACACCTCTTTGTAGTGGACGATTCCCGCGATCCCGGGCACGCCCGGGCCAACCGTGAACTGGCGGCGCAATTCAGCCTGACCAGCCCGCGCTCGCTGCAGTACGTGGGTGCGCAGGAACAGGCGCGCCTGCTCGGTGCACTGACCGAGATCCTGCCGCAGCACGAGCAGGGTATTCGCTTCCTGCTCGATCGCCAGCGCTGGGCGCCCTACAAGAGCTACGGCCTGGCGCGCAGCGTGTGCCTGCTGCTGTCGTTGGGGCGCCGCGCCCTCGTGCTGGACGACGACGTGCTGTGCGCCGCCGTCCTGTCACCCCACCAAAGGCCGGGTCTGGCTTTCGGCGACCAGCCCCGGGAAGTGGACGTGTACGCCTCGCGCGAGGAGGCGCAGGCGCGCACCCGACGCGCGGACTTCGACCCCCTGACCGGCCACACGCAGTGCCTGGGCCGCAGTCTGGCGCAGGCCATCGACAAGCTGGGTGTCACGCCGCTGGCACCGGAACACCTGCAGGGCGCCGACGCCGCCTACCTGGGCCAGTGGCGCGCCGACTCGCCGGTGCTCGCGACCCAGAGCGGCTCGCTGGGCGACCCGGGGACCCCCGACACGCAGTGGCTGTACACGCTCAGCGGCGCGTCTGCCCGGCGCGTGCTGGAGGCCCCCGGGGGCATCGAGGCCGCGCTGCGCCAGCGCCACTACTGGATGGGCCAGCCGCGCCCTACCTTCAGCAAGATGGCGGTCATCTCCCAGATGACCGGGCTGGACAACAGCCACCTGCTGCCGCCGTATTTTCCGGCTTTTCGCGGCGAGGACTACCTGTTCGGCGCCATGCTGGAATACCTGCATCCGCAGGCCGCGGTACTGGAGTACGACTGGTGCGTGCCCCACCTGCCCGTGGAAACGCGTCCCGGCACTGCGCCGCCCGCCGCGGCGCGTCCGCGGCGCGCGGTCAACTTCAGCAAATACGTGACCGACCACACGCTCTACCGGCGCGGCATCTGCGCCGCCACCCGCCTGCAGGGTCTGGCGCAACTGGCGCGGGAACTGTCCGAGACCTCCGATACCGACCTGCGCGGCCTGTACCGCAGTGAAGTGGCGCAACTACAGGCCGGGCAGTTGCGACAACTCAACGCCTGCCTGGGCGACGGACTCCCCCGGCCGTCGGCGTGGCAGGCCTATCTGCACGACAGCGTCAATACGGTGAGCGAAGCCATGCAGGCCGCCGCCAGCCCCGAGGAGGCACCCGGCATGCCGGTCGGCCAGGCTGCGCCCGAGCTGTTCGGACAATTCCGCGACTACGCCGCCAGGTTTGCCGCCGCCCTGAGTGCCTGGCCCGCCATGCGCGAGCACGCCGAGATTCTTGTCGGGCAGTGGCTGGCCGGCGGGGAACTGGCGCCCTAGTGGCTCGCCCGGTCTATCTGTCCGCGGTGGTTACAGCAGTACCGGACCGCGCGCAGCCGCCACCATGGCACCGTACGTCTACCTGAGTCTCGCCCTGCTGCTACCCTGGCTGGGAGGCTACTTGTGGCTGGCTGCGGCCGAGCGCCGGCTGCATAAGAGCCGCGGCCATAGCGCGCGGCAACTCGGCTATGGCCTGTTTCTGGGTTTCGCCGGGCTGCAGGCCGTGGTGCTGGCTTACAATCATGTCCTGGGCGCAGTTGCGTTCTGGCCGATCATGACTGTCATGGGCCTGGTCACCCTCAGCGGCGGGGTGCTGTACTTCGCAACCCGCGGCAATGGATTGCAGTCGGACAGCCCGCCCACCGACGCGCCGCAGATGGCAGCCCCACCGCAAACCAGTCGCACGCAAACCGCCCTGTTCTGGCTGTTCGCCGCTTGGGCCACCGTACACCTGGTGTTTGTCGCCATCGAGATCCTGCACCGCCCGATCTTTCCCTGGGATGCCTGGCTGAACTGGATGTACCGGGCCAAGGCCTGGTACTACAGCCGCCACATCTTCGCGCTGGATTCCCCCGCCCAGTGGCTGGACGGCAGCGGCCAGAGCGCCTACAACCTCGCCGGAAATCACTACCCGACATTTGTTCCGGTACTGGGCCTGTGGGCGGCCACGGCGCTGGGCCGCTGGAGCGAGACGCTGGTCAACCTCCCGGTGCTGTGCTGCGGCATCGCCCTGGCGCTGGCCCTGTACGGACAGTGCCGGGAGTGCGGTCTGGCGCGCTGGCAAGCGGCGCTGTGCGCCTACCTGCTGCTGTCGATACCGCTGGTCGGCGCCCATTTGGCGCTGGCGGGGCAGGCCGACATCTGGATGGCCGGCTTTACCGGCCTGGGCTTCGTGGCGCTGCTACACGGCATGGTCCGGCGCCGTCGATCACAGATCCTGCTGGGTCTGGCCATGGCGGCCCTGGCCACGGGCGTCAAGCTGGAGGGCGGCGTCTGGTTTGCAGCGGCCCTGCTCACACTGGGCCTGGCCGCCTACCCACGGTCCACCCTGGCGGCACTGGCGCTGTCCGGCGGCCTCGCCGTGCTGGGCTGGGCCGCGGGCGTCACCTACCTGGAACTGCCCGTGCTGGGAGGACTCGGCATTGCCGATGGGCGCGTGCATGTTCCGCTGCTGGGTAGCTACGCGCTGCAATCGTTCGCGCTGTGGGACGACTACCGCGACAACTTTTTCCTCGCCGGCACCTGGCACCTGTTGTGGCTGTTCCTGCTGCTGGCTGCGGTCAGTCTTGCGCGCCTGCGCGCCGCTCGCCTGCGCAGGAGCCTCGCCGTGTTTTATCTCGTCGTGCTGCTGGCGCAGCTGTTTATTTTCCAGGGCACGGAATCCGGGCGGTGGGCCGAGGACTGGACCGCCATCAACCGCCTGCCCCTGCACTTTTCGCCGGCGCTGGTCTTTTCCCTGGCAATCCTGTGGCGGGCATTTGCAGACAGCAACGCGGGCGCGCCGGGCGCCGCGCGCATCGCGACGGGCGCGGCACTGGGCCTGGCGGCGACACTCGCCGGCGCGGCGCTGTTCCTGTACGCCAGCTATCCCGCCGGCGACGGACAGGCGCGACACTACCGCGCCGCCACCATGCGCCTGGTGGTGGGCGGCGGCCACGCGGAGGGCGATATCGGCGTAGTGGACACATACCAGAACAATATCGCGATCCTGTCCAGCGGGCCGGTGTCATTGGAAGCCGCCGGCCTCGGCCTGGCCCGAATCGAAACCGCGCCGGGCGCGTATCAGCGCGCAACCTTTTTCTGGCGCAATGGCACAACCGCCCGGGACCTGCACTCGGTGGATGTCCCCGGGCAGGGCAGTCGCTGGCTCAGCCTGGGCGATCTGCCCGCCTGGCGCGGGCATATTACCGAAGTCGGCCTGATGTTCTACGCCGAAGGGGACCAGGTAGTGAAATTTCACGGCCTCGACCTGCTGCCCGACAGCCTGGGCGCACATCTGGAGAAACTGCTGCGCGACTGGCTGCACACCAGCCAGTGGTCGCAAAAATCCGTCAACTGGCTGCCCGCCGGGGCCGAATCGACCACTCTGCCCCTGCCCGCCCTGATGGGAGCGTGGGTGCTGGTCATGGCGCTCGCGGCCGTCGTCCTGGCCGCTGCGCGCCGGCCGGGCGCACTGGGTACGCTCCTGATAAGCGCCATCGCCGCCTGGGCGCTGCTGGATCTGCGCTGGAGTGCCAACGGCCTGGCGCAGGCACGCGCCACCCTCAGGCACTTTCCCCTGGCGCAGGCAACGGACCTGGGCTATGGCGATGACGACGTCGTGCGGCAACTGGTGGTGAGAGCGCGCCCCACCCTCGACGAGACGGGCAAGCGCCCTGTGGTGATGGCGGAGGACCCGGGCATGGTGTTCCAGATGTTCCGGGCGAAGTACCACGCCCTGCCGGCGCCGGTGTATGTGCACGAGGGGCCGGTGGAGACCCTGCCGGCGCAGCGCGCGGACTCCGTGCTGGTGATCAGAAAGCACTACGCCGAGCCCGGCTACCGGCCGGCTACCGCCGCAGATTACGCACGCGTCATCGAGCGGCGGGACGCTACCCGGGTGAAACCGCTATGGGAGCAGGAGGACGGGTTTATGCTGTCCCTGAGCCACTGATCTGAAGTCCGTCAAGCGCAGGACACTACCGACCGATTGCCCGTATCAACACTTGCAAAATTAGTGTAACTATGGCAGAACTGCTGCTCAAACCCGTATCACAAAATAACCATTGCTTCGTCATCCAGCAGGTTGAGCATCTGGAGGGAGGGTTATTACCCGTGTGGGCGCGGCCGCACCATCCACAGTTTGCCTGCAAGATTTCAGAGAAAAACCGGAGCCTACATGAGAAAATTAACACGTCCCTGGATTGATATCATGGCAGTGGGATACAAGCGCCCAGGCACTGCAGTCCGTGTTCCGGGTATGCTACTGGGCTTCTTTTTCAGTTGCCTGAGTCACGCCGGGCCACTCACACCGAATGCTATGGCTATCGGCGTACCTGAGCCGACCTTTGGCGTGCATGATTCACATGAAAGATATGCCGGGGTGTCCGGTTACCTGGATGCCGGAAACGGCCCTTACACGCATTATGTCGACAACACGGTGGATCATTGTGATAACAGTGGTCCGGGAACAGCGGATATACCGTTGTGCAATCTCCCAACGTCGGTCCCGGCGGGATCGGTTATAGAAGTTCACGGGGGACCCTATACGGATCATGAAACTGCAACGGGTGGTCTGGAGGTTACGCTCAACGGCACACAATCACAGCCTGTTTTTCTAAGGGGCGTCGCGGCCACTCCGACTGCAAACCCGCTGTTCAGATCAACTGACTTTACGCTGCTTGGCGCGTATTTTGTTGTCGAGAACATGATCTTTGACGCTACCCGGCTGCTCGTTGGAGGGGATGAGCCTGTCATATTCGGTGCTGTACGACGCTGTGAAATAAAGGATCAGCCCGTTTCGAATGCGGTGCACCTCTTTGGCAGAGACCTGGTATTTGTCAATAATCATGTGCACCACAGTTATGGCGACGACAGGCATGGAGTCAAAGTCTCGTCTCAATCCAAAAGGATCTGGATTCTGAACAATGTGATCCATCACCATAGCGGTGATGGCATACAGTTTTGTCACAACTGCACATCCGCACCGCCCGAGTATGTCTATATCGCCAACAATCATATCTTCAGTAATCGGGAAAATGGCGTCGACCTGAAATATGGCAAATATATTGTCGTTTCTCAAAACCGGATCAACGCTCACATAAAAGCACCTAGAAATCAGTACTGGTGTTTCGATGATGAGTCTTTTTGCGGGACGTTTTCCAGCGGTTCCGATGGGTCCTCCATTGTCATTGGCTCCGACGGCAAGCCAAATGACGTACTGGTGCTGTTTAATACAATATACGACAGCAACAACGGTATTCGCGTCGAAGAAGTCGACGGCGCGGTGATAGTGGGGAATCAGACGTACAACATCGACAGCGCTGGTCTCGTGTTGGAAAAATCGGGCGAATCGGTCCACTATGTCAACAATACACTTCACGGTATGCCGACAGGCGTGAAGCAGAAATCTGACGCCCGTTTTGACATCAACGTTTCGAACAATATTTTCAGCCACATAGTTCAGCCGCTGAGGATTGTGGAGCAGAATCTGGCTGACACGATGCGCTTAAACAATAATTTGTTCTGGAATGACGGAGCTGATTTTGCTCTGCGCTGGGTATCTGACCGGACCCTGCATAGCAGTGCTGATTTCAACGAACTCCCGGGACGTGCCAAACATGGCAACCGGGTTGCAAATCCCCGTTTCGTGAATCAATCGGGTCCGGTTTTCAACCTCGGCAGCCAAAGTGATGCCATTGACAACGCCAACGACGACCTGGTTCAGCTCGATGTGGCCTACCGGGACAAATTTCGCCACGACAGATCGATTCTTCGCGATTTCAATGGCTTCGACAGAACCAACTGCCTGATTGATATTGGCGCCCTCGAGTATTCCTGTGGCGAGCGTGGCGGTACCGAGCCGCCGAGTGAGCCGCCGCGGGGCGGAGATGGCGAGCCTCCATCTGTTCCGCCGGAAGTGATCGAAGCGCAGCGCTCGTACAAGCCAAAACTTGATCTAAAATTCGATGCAAGCTTTGACAAGGAGATAAGTATACGCTTACCGGAAGCCGTGGAGGTAACACAGGGCCAGTCCGGGAATGGCTGGCTCAGTGTTGAACTGGCCCGTGGCGCCGAACTGATGAAGTGCTTTTATGAGGGTTCCGGTTCTGACAAAAAGACCAAGCCGCCATGTTCGCAGGACAATGGAACGTCGTACCATTTCCGATTCTGCATGGACAGCGAGGCGAAAAAGTACAAATCCTGCTCGAAACGCCCCGATCGATCCAAATGCGAAGAGTTCTACAACAGTGTCAGTAGCAACGATCTGTTGAGTATCGATGCCATCGAGCTATCGATACTGGCGAGTGATTCCTGCGGAATAACAACCGTTGAAATGACCTTGTAATTTCCGCTTTGTCTCAGTCCTTTTTTCTGAGCCTTCTGACTATTTTGAGAATCTGCTCGTCACGCAAAACGACCAGAAGCAGGTAAACCAGGGTGAACCCGCAACTGCTCGCAACCAGCGCAAATCCAGAGTAAAGCAACTGTGTGCGCAGGATGATTGAGCACAAGACTGCGGCAACAGTGACCACAAAGCTAAAAGAAAGCGCTGCACCGAGAGCTGGTATATCAACATTTACCAGTCGCATCAGCCAGATCCCGCGGTAGACAAGATAGGTCGTGGAGGCCAGAGACAAGACGGCAAGCGCAATGTAGTCGTTACCAAAATAGGCCGTCGAGGAAAGCGTAACTACGATGACGAGAATATTCTGCGCGGCGAAAATTCCTTTTTCCCTCTGTCTCTCTTTGAGACTGAATATCGGGTTCAAGGGTCGCATGACAAAGAGCACCATGAACATCGGCGCCAGGATAAAGGTGTACCAACCCGTTGCCTCCCACGTGTTTCCAAAAACGACAGGAATCAGCTCAGGTGCACAGGTCAGACCGATGAATATCGGGAAGGCAATTAATTTAACCAGACTGATGGTCAGCTGAGAAGTTGCCTTCGCAACGGCGTTGTCGTCTTTTTGTTTGGCAGCGTATTGAAAATAGCTCTGCGAAACGGCGCTGCCCAATAATACGGCGGGTTCCGCCAGCACGCGCTTGGAGAGTGAAAATCCGCCTGCGACCGATGGCCCGAAAAACGCACCAAGCAACAAAACAGGCAACTGGTTGGCAGAAATCTCCAGCAACTTGGCCCATGAG
The DNA here is from genome assembly GCA_020443345.1 of Halioglobus sp. Lineage (GTDB taxonomy): Bacteria > Pseudomonadota > Gammaproteobacteria > Pseudomonadales > Halieaceae > JARRPM01. Next base: position 52,908 of record JAGRIH010000043.1, on the reverse strand, counting down.
TAGTACGGAAATCTCCTGTATCTCTGTGCAAGCTCACATATTTTTCTCCACTGCCCAGAGGAAAATCGAAACCTGAGAAGCCGGTTGTTTTTCGGCTGCAGGGCAACGAAGAAAGCGCAGAAAATGCCGATGACGCGGCCGAAAACCAATCCCACGGGCGACCCGGCAGTCAGCAAACCCAGAGCCACGGTTGTAGCGCGATCCGCAATCGCCATTGCCACTTCAGAGCTGGCAATACGCCGGTTTCTGTGTTCTCTAAGCAGCCATCTGCGGCAGACCAGCTCCAGCCCGCCAAACAGCACCGCCAGTGCCAGAAACTTCAGTAGAAAACCATATTCCTCTATACCCAGTAAGGCGGCTGCGCTACCGGCATAGATCCAGAACAAAACCCCGGTGAGAACCGAAATGGCAACTACCAGCAGGGAGCTGATGACTGCAGCCCGCTCGGCATCCTGCTCGGAATCACATATCACTATCACTTCTGAAAACTGCAGGCTCGACATATTAATGAGCAGTGTAGAAAGCGCTACAAATATGGAGAGCACGCCAAACGCTTCGGGGCTGTACAGCCGGGTGATGATGGGCAGGATTGCCAGGGTAATAAACTGGCCAAGTGAGCTCCCCGTAGCCAATATAAGTATGCTGGCGAGTAAACCTTTACTTCCACGGGGAGACATCGGATTATTCTTGTTCCGTCAGAAATTGCTCAAAAAGTTCAGGGACGTTTTTCTATTGATCGTTGTGCTGCAACTTCGGTGTAGACTGATTCCAGGTACATTGCCACTTTGTTCGATTCATAAAGCCGCCACGACTGCTCGCGATTATGCTCTGACACAGCAGTACGCAGCTTGGTGTCGTCCATATATTCGCGCATGGCCCGTGCAATTTTTTCCGGCGCCACATCTGCGAGAAGAATGCCGTTCTGAGGCTCTTTTACAATATCCGGAATGCCTCCGACCCTGGTGGAGATAACAGGCAAGCCGGCACCCATGGCTTCCAGAATACAGTTTGGACAACCCTCTCCATGGGAAGTGGGTAAAATAAAAATATCAGAGGAGACAATTGCCTGTGCTTTTTCCTTGTTCCGAAGATAGCCAGTCAAATGCACCTTATCCGCCATCTCACTGTCGTGCACTCTATCTCTGATTGCTCCCTCACATGGTCCGGACCCTGCGATTTTCAACCGGAAGTCTTGCCCCTCGGCTTTAAGAATCCTGGCTGCCTCGACAAGCTCAAAAATACCTTTGTTCTCTATGAGTCGTGACATGAATAAAAATGTCACCACATCATTGTTCTTTTTGACGTCCACCGCTGCGAGCATGGATCCGTCAAACGTCGTGCTGGTGATTTCTATTTTCTCAGGTGCCACGCCCAGTTTTTTAAGGTCTTCCTGAAATATGGAGGCCAGGACAATAATCCTGGAAGCTCTACTCAAAAACCACAAAAACAGTTTGCGCTTCCATCTGTTAGAGACCAGGTTTTCAAAGTATGCCTGTTCCCAGCCGCGGAAAAAAACTATGATTCTCTCCTTGCGAAAGACGCGAAGTATAAAGACAAAAACCCAATCGCGAACATACGATGGGCGATTCAGCGATGGGTTAAAATGATAAATATCATGCTTCCTGGTGCACAGGAGAAACACAAGACTCAGACAGTCGAGAATAAATTGTATGGGATAGAGTCCGGCTGATCCCAGAAGTCCTGCCCGCCGCCCAACAAGAAATTCTTCGATTCTAACATCGTCACTGAGTTTGTTCAGGACAATGGAATAATAATTGACCACACCTCCGGCCACCGCAGCATTGGGTCGGAAAAGTAACACCCTGATCATAGATTGTTCCCCGGAACTTCCGCTGTCCTATAGTAAATCCTGCATATCCTGCCCCGTCATTTTCTTTAAATGCTGCCGGACATTTTCGCGGGCGGGATCCGTTGTGATGCCGGCGCGGTGTATGCCGCCTATACGCTTGGCATGTACTGCCGCCATAATCACCTCGAGCGTGACGCTCGTATGGTCCAGGCTATAGGCAAACAGCAATCCGGTGTCACAAAGCGTGTTGATCAGTCGGGGGATGCCACCGGTAAAGTAGTATACCGCCATTAAAGCCCGGTCTTCGAATAGCTTCCGCGTTCCCCCGACTGCCTCGACACGGTGGTGAACATAGTTCATGGTATCCTGCAGAGACAGCGGGTCCAGGTGGTAGTCGGCCGACACTCTTTGCGCAAGCTGGGACATGCTCGGGTCATTGAAGGTTTTAAGCAACTCCGGCTGACCAATCAGTATTATCTGCAGCAGTTGTGCCCTGTCGGCATTTATATTGGTCAGTAATCGGAGGGATTCCATCTGAAATTTATCGATGTTTTGCGCTTCATCCACTATGACGACGGACCGTTTGCCCTGCCCATATTGTTCGATCAGGTAATCTTGCAGCAAACACAATAGCTCGCCTTCGTCGCGCTGCCCGGCATCGATACGATAGCCATTAGTGATCCAACGCAACAGGCTCCCATAGGCACTGTGTGCGGTATTGATCAAAGCGACATTCAATTCATGATAATCAATTCGGCTCAATAAGTGTCGAATCAAAGTGGTTTTACCCGCTCCAACTTCTCCCGTGATTACAGTGATGCCCCCGGATTCCAGCAGTCCGAACTCGAGCATGTTAAATGCCGCCTGATGGCCGGGCGAAAAATAAATCGAATCTGCATCGGGAATAAGGCTGAAGGGCTTTTCGCTCAACCCAAAGTGCTTGGTATACATCGTGGTCGTTACGCCTACCGCGCCTTATTGAGAATCGTGCCAAGCAGCTTGGAGTGCTTCAACAGTTGCATGCAGCGTTGCATATCGCTTGCGGTGGTAACACCCTCCTCGACCACCAACAGGCACGCATCCACCTTCGGTGCGAAGGCCATCGCATCATCATTACGCAACAGGGGCGGCAGGTCGAAAATGATGATGCGGTTCGAGTAGCGAAGGGTAATATCATCCAGAAACGACTGCATTTCCGGTGAAGTCAGCAACTCGGACGAATGGTGTCCCTGTGGTAGTCCCGGCAGGACCACCAGTCGCGGATACCCCGGATTGACCAGTATGTTCTCCAGCGCCTCGCCGTGCCGCAGATGATCCACGATACCCATTTCAATTTCCAGGTTGAGCGTGGTGTGGACATTCGGCTCGCGCAGGTCGAGATCGACGAGCAAGACCGTCTGGTTCAATTCAAGTGAAATGGAAATAGCGAGGTTGACGGCTGTCAGGGTTTTTCCCGCATCTGGATGTGCGCTGGTGATGGCCAGAGTATTCAAGCGATGGCGCTTCAGGGTACTTAATACCTGGCTGCGCAATTGGCGGTAGGCTTCAGCCCTAGGATCGTCGATCTCGCCCGCAATCACTCGATTTTGTATCAAATCCACATTGTCTGGATTGATTTTCCGGGTCCTGGAGTAATGCACGACGGCAGGGGCGGGCGGAGCGGCCTTGCGCTTGGCTGTCACCGGGTTGTGCACCGTGGACGGCGACTTGCGGGGCGCTGCCGCCTTGTTCACCCCGCCGGAATGAGAAGTTGTTCCCGACGCTTGCAGGGCGTCTTCGGGTTGTGACAGATCGGGCACACCGGCCCCAGGTTGGACGGGCGGGGGACGAAGCGGAGGCTTGGTGCCGGGCGCTGGAATCTTCCCTATGTTGCCATCTCGTTTCCTGCGCGCCTTCTCTATCGCCCGGTACAGGTAATCCATTAACTCAGCCCCAACTTGTTAAGTACCAGAAAGAAAATGACATCCAGAGGCTGCAGCATGTAGTGCAAATAGACTAAAACCATGATCCCGGCAGCCGTAGCGGCCAGCACGCTATAGCCGAAGGCATGTTGCCTGCGCCGGCGATCTTCGTCATTGTCGATGTAGGGAATTGCCACAAGAGGGGGCTCTCCCATGATCTCGGTGAGCTGTCGAATACCATAGATGGCTCCATCCATCCCCTCGCGTACCAGGGCGACTCCCAGCCCGACGCAAATCGCTATTACCACACCCAGGAAGACGATGGCCCGCCGATTCGGGCTTATCGGCTTGAGCGGCAGTGCTGGAGGCTCGAGTAAGATAAACCGCTGCCCCATTTGTATTTGCTCGAGAGTTTTGCTCGCTGTGGCGTCTCGCTGTTTGGTGCGAACCTCCTGGTACTTGGCGTTGGCGTTATCATAGTCCCGCACCAAGGCCTGGTAATCCCGTTCAACACCGGGGCCGCGTTTCAACAGATTTTCATAGGTCGCGCTCTTTTCATCCAGTTGCCGTTTCCTCTCGAGCAGCGAGCGCAATTCTGATTCCGTGGTGTCCAGCTGCGTTTTCAGGAAAATATAGGTGGGATTGTCCGCCGCGGATGCTGTTTGGTCCCTGGCAGCTTTAGAATCTGCATCGGCGATACTGTTCCTGAGTTGTTCAATGATGCGCTTGGTGTTCAGCACCTCGTGGTAGTTGTCATTGTATTTCCCGCGCAGTTCTTTCAGTAGCGCTGTTTGCTCCTGCAGTTGCAGGCGAAGATAGCCCACATCAGCCCCTGCACCCAGTTCCGCCTCCAGCGCTTTAATCTCCCGATCGAGGCGGGTGACGTCCGGGTGGTTGTTGCGATAAATGGCGGATTTTCGACGGTACTCTGCCTGCAGCGATTTCAACCGATCCAGGTCGCTGAGCACGACATCGCCGGACGGCAGCACCAGTGGAACCGTCGGGCTCTGCTGGGCCATTTCCGCAACCAGTTGAATCTTGCGCTTTTCCAGATCCTGAATGCGTAGCGTTATGTTAGAGAGTTCACGAGTAGCGCGCTCGAGCGTAGACAGGTTGAAACTGTACTGGTCGGGTAAACTGCCTTCATTCTGGATTTTGAAATCCGCCAGGCGTTGCTCCAGCTCCAATAATTCTTCGTTGAGCCGGTCTGCTTCAGCCGTTAAAAATTCTGAGGTGCTGGTTGCCTGAAGGGTGCGTTCGCGCACGTTTTCGTTGAGGAAAAGCGTGACCAGTTCATTGACGACCTGCTGTGTCGTAGCGGGGTCGGGGCCTTTGAATGAGAGGGTAAATGCAATGGTGACTTCCGTGGGTTTGCCGCTGCGAGGGTCGATGGCATCGGCGCTGACCAACTTCATCTTCATATCACGGCGGAACACTTTGGCAAGCTGGGTGCTTGCGATGTCGGAATCAAAGCCGTTTTGCTGATACAGATCAAACTTTTCGATGATATTCGCAATATTCGTGCTAGTGAGTACCCGCTGGCTTATTACCTGAACCTGTTGATCAGCGAAGCTCGCAATGGTGGAATTTACATACTCCTGTGGAACTTCCTGTTCCTCTATCAGGATGAGAGCCTTCGATTTATAGATGGATGGCAGGCCGATAGCCAACAGTATGAAAAGCAGCAGGACGACAACGGCCGACAATACAAGCGACAATTTGCGCCGCTTGACAATATTCAGGTATTCCAGAGGTGATTTGGGTTCGCTCATTTCGGTGGTATTCGAATTAACTCCTGGCGTCATCCTGGCCCAAGGGCGCCGCGAGAGGATTAGACAAAACTACGATGACAACTTGGAAAACGTGCATTCCTCCGGTCGAACTCTGTCCGTCGAGGTGTTTACTGCCAATGTAAGCTACCACAGCCAAAGCCCGATCTCTCATCGGCCATAGCGCGCAAATGCACAGGCCAAGGATACCACTTCGGGCGGTTAAATGCCCCCTGTGTTTGGACGCCAGAGTGGTCGCAAAGGCGCATTTTCCCGCCCTACAATGGCTCGAGCGCAGCGCGCTCGCTGGTGCGGCTGCAGTATTGCCTGGGCCTGATGGGATGCTTTTTTTTGGTTGTAAGTGGCTGATAAACAACAGGATATTAAGAATCATGCTTCCTTTTGGCCGGAGGGGTATCGTTTGGATACATCGCGTATCACGGAAATTACCGGGCATAACAACACACTTCTTTCGTGCGGAATTTCAGCACTTTTCTTTGTCGATGGCAATAATTGTCTGCAAGCGGGTAGTGCCATAAATCTCCCCGGACCAGCGGATGCTGGGAATGGGTTTCTTGCGGTCAAATGCTCGCGATACCCAACCCAGGGGCAGGTCTTCCGAGCCACACACGATTTCGGGCGTCCAGGCCGCATCCGGCATGCGCATGGCAACCTGGATACTTCCATTGTGGATATGGATATTCGAGCCCTCCACCTGTGCAGTACAGTGTTCACTGAGGTGCCAATGGATCTCGATCAAGTGCTGCTGCTGGCACAACAGTGTGTCATCGACATGGATTTCATTTTTTAGTTTGTTCAGGCAAACGGAGCGCTGATGCGTAACCGGGTCGCTCAACCGGTGATAGCCGTCGTGTTCGCCGGCCCAGTAGTCCTGTTCATCTGACACGATAAACTCCGAGCATTTCGCCTCCGCATGTTTCAACCAGAGAAATTTCCCCCCTGCCACTGACTGATCCCGGCCATCCACACGCACGGTATTGTGAGCGGAGGTGCCCCGAAAGTAGTCTCTCCAAAATTCCCCTGCATGGTATGCATAGGTACCAGGATCGATAAGAATTTCGTTACCACCAACGCTCAGGGTGAAGGCTAAAGCATCTGCATGGCCGTGCGCCGCGATAGACAGAAACCCGAGACTCCCGGCGTCGGCAACCAGTCGGATTTCGGTCTCCGAATCCAGATTCTTGCCCAGCACATAGTAGCCTGCTTCGGGAAAACGGCGTTTGGGAAGCTCGCTTTCCGCATTTGCATCCAGGGCCTTGAATCGCGCTGCAGCCTCATCGCCCAGAAGCCAACGGCTTTTGTCGTCGAAGCGCGACGCTTTCGCTTTCAGATCACCTCTGCTGAACAGCACGGCCCCCGTGGCTAAAAGGGATCTGTAAACATCGCGCTCGGGGGCAAACTCGATCATGACTGCATCGTCGGAGTCGCCGATCATCGGCACATTGCCGGAAACGTCCATCACCGACGCAATATAATCCAGCATCGCGTTCAGCTTCGCCCAGAACCCGGCACTGAACTCTATGCCATTGGCCCGGCCCATGAGGCCGGCAAAGAGCATCATGTCAGCCACCTCGTGCTGGTACCAGATGGCCTGCTCTCTGTTTACCCCGTCATTCCCGATCTGTACGCCGGTCTCGGCTTCCAGGCCCTGCTTCGCCATGACGCGCCAGGCTGTCGACTCCTGCCACATCGGCCAGGTGACTGCGCCCGCGAACAGGCCGACATACTCGCCGAACAAGTGGTTGTTGGCCGATGAATATCTCGAAAAGTGTTTTGAGACGAAAAAGCAGTGCTGGTAAATGGAATCCAGCCAGCGACGCCGAAATGCCGCACCCGCGGGATCACCAAACATCGACGACTCCTCCCCCCCCAGCAGGTACCAGGCAAATGACCAGTTGAGCAGACGTATGGAAATTTCCAGCGAACTGGTCCAGTTGATGCCAAGGGGATAAGGGCATTGTTCAAACCACGAATCAAGCAGAGTTTTCGCGCCCTGCAGATACGCACGGTCCCCGGACAAGTGCCACGCCTGTGCCAGCACCACCAACTCGAGATGGCGGTTGGGCTCCCACAGGTATTTAATATCGCCAACGCTCTCCCCGTCGCGATAATCGAGGGTTTTGCCAAAGGTCAGGGGAGCCTTCCGGCCAGTTTTTGGGTCGGTATTCCAGTCAGGGGGAAATCCGAGCACAGCGGGATCAAGGGCAAAGACGCGGAACCGACCGGCCAGAATAGAATCCGCCCTGGCAAGATATTGATTCTTCGTTTGTTCGAATGCCAGAGGCAGCGGATCAACCCAGGGCATGGCGGAACTGGCCGTCGTCGGCGCAGGGGGTTGTGCGGCGATGCCATAGCCACGAGCTTCAAGGGTTGCACGCAACCCATTGCTGATTCTGTGGATAATTTCGGCGGCACCCATGCACCGCAGCCTGTTCAGCTTCCAGCCGATCGTGCTCATACTCAGGTTCCGCGAAATACTGCGCTCAACCGCCTGGTCAGGTATGGCAGCAAAGGTCCTCTCTTATGTCTGTTGGCGCGCAGCGCTGTAATCAAAGCGATGGGCGTCTTCAGGAACTGCTGTCCGAGTGTGAGGGGATTCACAGATACCTTAATGGCACGATATCCCAACGGCGCCATGGCGCCGGCACAAATTTTCTGGCAGATCCAAACTTCCTCTGATGAGATACGTTCCCGCCATTTCCCCACCGAGGATGAAAATATCTGTGCAGTCGATTTGGCGCCATCCGAACTGTTGGTGAACTGTACAGCCAACATACTGGCGTCGTAGGGCACGCCGACAAACTTGCACAACTCCTCTGTCACGTCTGCCGGCGAGGACACCAGATGCTCATAGGGAGAGATGAACACACATTCACGTGGGAACAGGTCCCGAATCAATCCCAACTGTTTCATACTCGTCGACCAGAGCAATGAGGTGATTACCGGATGATAGAGCGATTTCAGCCTTTGAATCTCTCGATCATCGGTGGCTCGCCACTTACCTTTATAGGAACCGAGAAAATCTCTGGGGTCACGCACGCAGACGATAATTTTTGCGTTGGGATAAAAGTTACTGATGTCATCAATACTGAAGATATCGCGCGGCGCATTGTTACCCCAGATGTGCCTGGACTGCGCGCGCATCTGTAGAGTCATGAACAGACTGAAAATCTCTTCGTAATCCTTACAGTGCGCGTGAATTTGCTCGGCGAGCTCCGGCACGGTAACAAGCGATGCAAGTCGCTGCTGATCCCGGGGTTCATTGTAACGCCCATACAAGGAGAACAGCTCTGAGGCTATATTGATGGATCCTTTCCTCGTATCAGGGCTGCCCAAGTCATTGCGTCGGGAATAGATGTCATCAAAAAAGTGTGTCTCTCCTGGCATAAATATCGCGGGATGCCGGCCGAGTATTTTGGCGGTGAGCGTGGTACCGGAGCGCGGCGCACCGACAATAAATATGGGAGAGCTATCGCTGTTATGCACTCGTTGCAACCCGCATCAAGAAAGAAACGTTACTTTATTTTCTGTATTCAATGATGAGTATCGAGGCTGTTCGCTTCGGCTTCGCTCATTCGCGTACCACTCTGTGATACCCATCATGAGCCCCATCGCCAACATTGCCCGCATGTCACGAAACGGCATGGTACCCAGACTCGATACACACATGACTATAAAAAATGGCGCCGCGACCTGGGCGCCAATCGCGTCATGGTGGCTAAGCGCTGATGCACGCGATATGTAACGCAGCATCAGCCACAGGAGCGCAATCAATCCTATCAAGCCCGTTTCCACCAGAGCTGATAGATACTCGTTGTGAGCGTAGATGCCGACCTCGGTACTGCCCTCTCCCGGCCCGATTCCGCCAAAGAATACATGTACACCCGAGTTGAGATAGAGGCTCATATAGGAATTGATCAAGTCGACTCTCCCGGACATCAAGCCGACTTTTTCGGCGTTTCCGGAGAAATCCAGATATTCCTGCGGATTCGAGACAAAGGCGATGAGATCGTGTGTTTTGCTCAAGATTGCGGGCCCCACGGTCACACCTATTCCCACGGCGCCGGCCAGGGTCACGCTGGTCCAGATTGCTCTGCTCGTCATGTTACCACGCAGGTAACGATTCCACAGATACAGGCCTACATACGCAGCAAATGCTATCCAGACACTTCGATATGCGCCGTAGTACAACCCGACACAGGTCGCCCCCAGACAGGCGATGCCAACAAGTTTATCTTTGATGTTCCGGCTGCAACTCAGGAAGTAGAATGCCGGCGGGGTCAACATCACCAGAATGAAACACAGATCGCTCTCGTGCTTGAAGGTCCCGACGTAGGTCCACATGCCCGCACCCCACTTGGGCGAGTCGGTAGCGACGGAATACATTTGATTTGCAAAAGCGTAGAGCCCGGCAACACTGATTCCGAACATCAGGCTGCGTTCGCCGTCTTCACTCATGGCGTACAGTGTCAGGGCTATCAGCACCCACAGGTAGAACCAGCGCAACGCGGACGTGGCAAATTCCAGCCAGGCGCTGTGGATAGTAGCGCTTACGGCGTAAGCGACAACGAGTGCGGCAAGTGGAGCGGAATAACTATGCCATGTCATACGGCCCCGCAGGAAAAGGTATAACCAGCCGGTGGCGGCGAATCCGACAGAATAGAATTGCATTAGGGACAGTCCGCCCACTAAATTGGCGTAGGTATATTCAGGAGCGCTGTCCAGAATAATGCGGCTTGTTATATGCAGAACCAGCAGGTAGATGGGCTTGGTTTTGAACAGGAACGCGGTCCCGAAGACAGCCAATGCCGCCACAAGTGCCAGTGCAGCGGGACCGAAGGTGTCGAGTAAGCTGTTCAAGATCTGCCGATACCCGCATAACGAAGGCCGCGTTTTTCAATCTGCTCGCGGGTATAAACATTTCGCAGATCGACGAAGATGGGATTGTTCATCATATCTCTCAACTGTGCCGGATAAAAAATCCGACACCGGTTCCAATCCGTTTGGATCGCCATAGCATCGGCCGTGTTTGCCGCAATGGGGGAACCATCGGCATAGTCGAGATGGTCGTATATGCGGCGAGTATTTTTCACACCCGACGGGGTGCAGGCCACGACAGCGGGACCAACCCGGTCGCACAGCTTGGCTATCTCGCTGCAGGAAACGACCTTCATCGCGACAAAAGAACTGGCTGCGTACTTTATACGCACATATAACCCGACTCGCTCTCGTCCATTTTGACCAGCAGACCCCCGCCCTCAGCAATCTATCCCTGTGCAGGTTCGGGCAGACACCGGAGAACAGCTCGAAGGCAATGCCGCTATGGCCCGGACGAAGTCCCGGCATCTGGAAGCCTGCCGGACTAGTAAACATCCTTTGAAAACAAACAGAAAGGGGTCATCAATAGAATTTGGAGGTCTAACAGGATTGTCCAGTTATTGATGTACTCAATATCGAATCTAACCCGTTGTTCCATATCTTCCAGATGTTCGGTCTCGCCCCGGCAGCCGTTCACCTGCGCGAGCCCGGTCATGCCCGGTTTGATCCGATGTCGATTGATATAGGATTTTATTCGCTCGGAGTAGTATTGATCGTGTCTCAGAGCATGCGGCCGGGGCCCAACCAGGGACATTGTGCCATTGAGCACGTTGAATAACTGTGGCAGTTCATCTATTGAGGACCGGCGAATGAATCTCCCGATCGGGGTTACCCGTGCGTCGCCTCTGCTGGCCTGAGTTACCTTGCCCTCATCCTCCTGGTGTACATACATGCTGCGGAACTTCCATACTTCGATAACGCGGCCATCCCAACCGTGACGTTGTTGCTTGAAGAACACAGGGCCCGGCGAGGTATATTTGATGGCAGCGGCTATTGCTGCCATGAGTGGGCTCAGTAAGACCAGCACAATGATCGCAACACTGCGATCGATAACCGCTTTGACGAAGACCTTGCCCTCTCGGGACATCGGAGATTCGGAAAGGCTCAACAGCGGCAATCCGGCAATTTCCCGTACGCTGTGATTGAGCAGGTTGAGAGAGAAGATATCCGGAACCCAGATGATATCGATATTTTTGTGGCTAAGCTGTTCGTAGATGCCCTCTATCATCGCTGAAGACCTCAGAGGCAGCGCAATATACACTCTGCGTATACTGTAGTTCGCAATGACGCTGACAATATCGTCGACCTTACCCAGACAGGGTGCGGAGGAGGAATTCCACAGGTCTTTTCCGTTTTCATCGGTGTTCACCACCCCGACGACCTTGTCGGGCAGCCAGATATTATTGGTGAGACTGGTCACCAGGTGCCTTGCCAATCCGTTAGAGCCGACTACCAGCGTCGGTATCGGCTCACCGATGCGCAGGTTGTATTTCTGTATCAGCAACAGTGGTCCCAGGAAGATAACGAGCTGCCCAACGTAGCCGATAATCAGCCAGCTACTGATGACAACACGGGAGAAATCCTCGGTAGTTTTCGTGACAAATCCCGCCAGCAGCACCAGCGCCGCAGCGACCGCCCATCCTTTGGTCAATTTTGCGACGCCGAATCGGCCGCCGCGACTTACACGGAAAACACCCAGTGCCTTATAGGTAATCCACAAAATGGGCACGCACAAGATAGCGAGCTGGCGATACAGTTGCCCCAATTCCCCGTTGCGCCAATACGCCAGCCCCAGCAGTACAGTCACGGCAAAACCGATGCTGAGATAAAGTTGCGCCCTCATCACGAGTGTGTCGTGATAATGAAACAGGCGCTTCACCGGGATGCCGCCGGCCGGGCCTAGCTGTGGAAACTGTTTGAGGACGCGTAAAGCCACGCTACCGCTCCTGAAGGGCAGATTGCATCGACAACTGCCCGGCAATTTCACGAAAGGCCACACCGAGCAGTGAAAAGTGGTGGGTACCACTCAGTAATCTATGATAGAGCATTGATGAAAATATGCCCGCGACGAGTGCGACATAGATCACAGTTTCAGCGACTATTTTTGTGGTCGGGCTGGAGGCGGACAAAAAAAGGGCTGGTGCGGTGGCACTGGAACATCGTTGGCGCAATAAGCTAGCGATCGCCTACTTATTTGGCTGGTTACCCGGCTGTATTCCAGCGTGTACTAACCAGGGAGAGCGCTAGCGAGACCAGACAGATTTTTCCGGCTGAAAAATCAGGCTCAGGTACACTGCGTTTGAGTCGGCGGTACCGCTCTCCCTTTCCCGCTTCTGGTAGCTGTAGGTATAGGTACCCGCGATATACCATTGGCGGGAAAACTGATAATCCACACGCGTCCGCAATCGGGCATAGTCACGGTCATTGTCAATATCGTTGTCCAGAGCGCTGCTTTGTCCGGCGATAAGCACCAGGCTCAGGCGGGTGCGATCCGACCACTGATAACGGTAGGACAGATCCAGCTGGTCTGTTATCCGGACGAAGCCATTACCGCTTGGCGTGGACCCGCTGCGAAGCGTGGCTTTGATCCGGTAGCGCTCCTGTTTATAGGTGAGGGACCCATCCACTAACAGATTGCCGTCACTGTCATCGTCGGGTGTCGCGGGAAGACGAGATGAGTAGGTGGTATCAGTCGCTACCCACCCCGCTAACAGTGATGCGCTGAGCTGTTCGCTAAAGTCCGATTTAAAGCCCAGCTGCCCTCCCAGTCCGTCGGACTCGACCTTTTCTCTGACGTCATTCTGGTAGCGGTAGCCGTAGCCCTGGACCAACAGTTGGGTTCGCTCAGACCACTGGTGTAACCAGCCGGCATAACCCGAGACATAATCGTAGTTCTGGTACTCTGGACTGTCGTAATCCACCTGCGAGTAATCGAAACCGGCGGAGAAGCCATTTCTCTCGGTGATCATGTGGTGCCCGGAAGCGCCAGCCGATGCAATTTCCTTGCGCGTGGCAAAGAGGCCTATGCGACCCGTATCGGTGAACTCACTATCCAGCGTGGAGGTGCGTTTGTAACCCGCGTTGCCCTCTACCAGACCGCGCTCCAGCTGATACGTGGCCACACCTTGCAGATTCTGATCATCACTGTTGTAGCCCTGTTCGTTAAATTCAGAAAAAGAGAGTTCCCCCATCAAAGAGGCATCAAGCCGCTCGGTGCGGCGGGTCAGTGTCGCTGGTAAAATAAGTCTACCAGCGGATACATCGATCTCATTGTCCGCTCTCAGCCGCACGTTGTCGTCGTATTCGTAGCGCGCCTCAACCGAGTATTCCAGGGAGTATTCACTGGCGCCAGTCACTGCCGCAATCGGCAACAGAAGCAGCGCCGGCAGTGTTTGCCATCGTGTACCGGTGTGAGTCATGCCCTGGTCTCCCGTCGCGCTGGTTATTATGGGACGACGACGATGTCCCTGCTGTGCAGAAGGATGTTGTTTTCCAAGTCTTTTCCGGATTTGACCTTGGCGTACTCAAAAGGGATAGCAAATTGCGTGCCATCCTCTTTACGCCGCAGAATACGGATCTCGTTTTCCGCCGCAAAAGCGTTCAGACCGCCCGCCAGGGCCAACGCCTGCATCACGTCGGTGTCCGAAGATATCGTGTACATACCCGGCTCTGCAACTTTTCCGATAACGTAGATTTTATTGCCCGAGACTTCGACGAGCGACACGACCACTTGCGGTATGTCCTTCATGTAAGCGCCCAGTGCACGGGCAATCTTGTCGCCCACCTCCATCGGGGTACTCTTGCTGGTATCTATCTCGCCGGCCATAGGCAGGCTGATGCGGCCATCGGGACGAACCAGCACCTTGCTGCTCAGGCTATCCTCGTTCCACACGTCGATCTTGAGCACGTCGCCGGGATTGACAAAGTAGGACGCGCCGAATGTCGATGTGCAGATGAGTGAAAAGACGAGGATGCCAAACAGTCGGTCCAGGTTTAAGCCAAGCATGACACTCTCCCCAAGAAATTGAATAGACCTGAGACGTGGAAGGTATTATAACGATAACTCTTTCATATGCACGGTTGGCGGTGCAGTCAATCTGTGATCTGTATCACGTCGGCACCGTATGGTTTCGCTATATCATAGTGCATGGGCTAGGCTAACGTCTGGTCTCTGATACACTGTCGTACAAGAACGGGTTTGACGGTTTAGAGTGTTCCCTGACGGGTTTTTACATCTTTTACGTTTGAATTTGACATCGTAAATCAATCAAAGGCAAAAATCTCAGTGTCTACCATAACCGGCAAGGTTTTAAAGCGAGCTTTACAGAAGTTACCTTTGCTGCCACCAGATGCAAAGAAAGCCATCAAGGCCATAACGCCGAGCCGTGTGCGAAGCTGGTATATAGCAAAATCAAGTGATGCATACTTGCTTTCATTTCCAAAATGCGGTCGAACCTGGCTGCGCATTATGCTGGGCAAGGTAATACAACTTCACTATCAGCTTCCGGAAGATGTCAACCTCGTAAACATCGGATTTTTAGCATCCATAAATCCCGAGATTCCGCGCATACACATCAGTCATGACGAAGGTCCTCAATGGAAAAAACCGGCGGAACTGGAAAAGTCCAAATCACAGTATGCGGGTAAAAAAGTCATACTGCTGGTGCGAAATCCGAGAGACGTTCTGGTATCGAACTATTTCCAGGAAACAAAGCGTGAGGGTTGCACTCACAAAGACATATCCGCCTATTTGCGCGCCGAATCGGGAAGCGTCGACACGCTGCTGACATGGTATAACATCTGGGCAGATAACAGGCATCTCCCCTCTGAATTTTGCCTGGTTCAATATGAGAACCTCCACCTGGATACCTTGGGGGAATTGCGAAACATACTGGCTATACTCGGCATGGAGGATGTCAGTGATGCCCATATTAATGAGGCGATTCACTATGCGAGTTTTGATAATATGCGCAAGCTGGAGAAATCCGATTCTTTCAACTCACCAAAACTGAGGCCAACCAATATCGACGATCCCGAATCCTATAAAACCCGCCGGGGAAAAGTAGGCGGTTTTACAGACTACCTGGGCGTAGCTGATATCGAATATGTCGATCAGAAAATTCGCAACCAGCTTTCAGACTTCTACAGCTCTTACAAATAGTAACCACTACAATGAAAACATCTTATGCGGCAACCTTTCCCGCACCGGGCAGCGCAGCTCAGCGATAGCCTGGCACTGCCTCCATTCGGTTACGTCACCCTTTGCTACCGACCTGAAAAGTGTGGCGCGGTGCGCAGTTTTGCAGCTGAAAAAATTGCAGGACCAGATCTCTGATTTGGAGTATGATTAACACACGCTTGGGGTAGGGTAGGGTCTGCACCGATGCTTCACACGGGACATTTATCGCTCAAAAATCTGGCTCTGGTCATCGCGATGGTTTTCTGCTGCAACGGCAACAGTCATGCGGCGGTCAACAAAGCGGATTGCATGACGGCCCTGGGTATACCAGCGCTTGAATGTGAAGCCCTGGTTGCGCTGTACAATGATACCGATGGCGCCAACTGGGCGAATAATTCCGGCTGGGGAGATGCGGCCAATCCCGCCTGGTTTGGTGTTATCCTTTTGACCGAAGGGGGGGGTGTAAGCCGTATAGAGCTGCCGGATAACAACCTCACTGGCACCATCCCTGCCAAGCTGGGCAATCTGAGCAGCATGAATCGGCTTGAACTCGATCAAAATCAGCTTAGCGGCTCAATACCAGCGGAACTGGGCAATCTCGGCAGCTTGAAGCGGCTTATACTCGCCAACAATCAGCTCAGCGGTTCAATACCCGCACAACTGGGTAATCTTAACAACCTGGAGCGGCTTATACTCGCCAGGAATCAGCTCAGCGGTTCAATACCCTCGCAACTGGGCAATCCAAGCAACCTGGAACGACTCATACTCGATGAGAACCAGCTTACCGGCTCAATACCCTCGCAACTGGGCAATCTAAACAAGCTGACCCATCTTGTTCTCGATGACAATCAGCTCAGCGGTTCAATACCCACGCAACTGGGCAATCTAAGCAAGCTGATCTTTCTTCTTCTCAATGACAACCAGCTCACCGGCGCCATACCCGCTGAGCTCGGCGTATTGGACAAAATGCAGGAGCTTGATCTGGGGAACAATCAGCTTAGCGGTATCATACCGCCGGAACTGCGCGGTCCAAAAGCTCTGCTGTCGCTTCGTCTGGACAACAATCAACTGAGCGGAATACTGGGTGATGTGAGGCTAGACAAGCTCCGGACCTTGACGGAACTTGCACTCAACAACAATCAGCTCAGTGGTGCCGTACCCGCGGAGTTTGGCACTATAGACAGCTTTCTCAACCTGACGGTGCTCGATCTTGGAACGAACCAGCTCAGCGGTCCGATACCCGTGGAGCTGGGCAACCTGAGCCTTCTGCAAGAGCTTTTTCTTAATGATAATCTGCTCACCGGCCCAATCCCTGTTGAACTGGGTAACCTCAGCAATCTGACCGGGCTTGATTTCGGTAACAATCAGCTCACCGGACCAATACCCATCGAGCTGGCTAATCCGGTCAATCTGACGACGCTTCAGCTCGATAACAATCAACTCAGCGGAGCAATACCTGCGCAGCTGGCTGCTCTTGGCAACCTGACGAAGCTGCTACTTCATTACAACCAGCTTAGCGGTTCGATCCCCACAGGGCTGGGCAATCTGGGCAATTTGACGCGACTGTTACTCAATGACAATCAGCTCAATGGCACCATCCCGGTGGAGCTGGGTAATCTGAGCAAATTGACGGAGCTGGATCTCGGCAGCAATCAGCTCACCGGTTCCATACCCACGGTGCTCGGTAACCTAACCCTGCTGGAGGAGCTCCTTCTCGCGGATAACCAGCTCAGCGGCACAATACCCACTGCACTGGGTAATCTGGGTAATCTGACCGATCTTCGGCTGAATAATAATCAACTCGCCGGAGAAATACCTGTGGCACTGGGGAGCCTTGTCAACCTGACGAAGCTGCTACTGCAATCTAACCAGCTCAGCGGCTCAATACCCACGGTGCTGGGTAGTCTGGGCAATCTGACTGACCTTCAGCTCAATGACAATCAGCTCATCGGTGCTGTACCTGATGAGCTGACTAACCTGGGACTTCTACAAACTCTCCGACTGAACAACAATTATCTCGACGCCGATGAGTTCGGGGTGGCTTTGTTGACGACTGCCCTGCAGAATTGGGTTGCCGGATTGTCAGAAGTATCTCTCGATGGACAAACTATCCCGAGCCAGGACACGGACCTGGACGGTGTCAACGATAGCGTCGACAACTGCCCCTCAGTGGCGAACCCTACTCAACAAGATACTGATGGTGATGGTGAAGGCGACGCCTGCGATGCAGACGATGATAACGATGGTCTGACCGACATTGAAGAAGACGTCAACGAAAATGGCGTTGTCGATGCTGGAGAAACTGATCCACTAAACCCGGACACTGATTCGGATAGCCTGGACGACAATCTCGAACGAACGCTGGGCACTGATCCGTTGAATCCGGATACCGACGGCGATGGCGCATCGGACGGAGAAGAGCATGAGTTCGGCAGTGATCCACTGGATACCCAGGATTCACCCACGTATTCAAATCTGAACATAATCATGATTAAAGCTGCGATAGACAAGCTCGCAGAGTAAGTGACCATTAGCGGACGCTCGCATTCCCCAGCGGATTGCGCTCGCCATTGATCGACGGGGAGGAATGTAACTTCAAGCCTCGACTTTGAGCGCTTGTCTGGTTGCGCCCGGTGACGCCCGGCCCGGTGCACTGCTCAAGCCCCGCGCAGCTCAGCGGCTCATCGGGGCCTGCTCACACTATTTGAGTGGGCCCTAAGTGGTCTAGACTGACATAATGCTACGCGGCCAGCCGACAAAAGCGCGGACTCAGTAGTCGGGATTTTCAGTCTGTGATCACTCGAATATAGCGAAAGTGCCTTGCAGGCTATAGAAATAGATTGATTTTTACAATCGCGGCTCTCGGCATGTTTTCAAACTGTGTAGAACCTGGCTAATTTCCCCTGATGCGCCAACAACTCATACTGTTGCAGATCACCTACAGAATCTATCTCCAGCCATCCGTTTTCCACCATTACCGCTTTGACCTTCCAGCCTGCATCGATTAACGCCTGCAAAAAGCTGGTCATATACATATTGTCGAAATCTTTACCGTCATAGCGGGCACCGCGATCCAGGCGCTGATAAAACCGTATCAGATCGTTAATTTTGTCTGCGCGAATCTTGATCAGTCCGGTATATTGTCCCTGAATAGTGTCGTAGTCGTCGGGTTTTTTTCCCAGCTCGGTGACATAACCCGCGCCGTCTATCAACAGCGTTTCGGCATCGTCCAATGGGTTTTCCAGTCGCAGAGCCCAGAGATCCCGCCAGTTCTTGTCGATCATTAGTGCGATCTCATCATCACAAGACAATAGCTTTTGCAAGTTATCGTCATTGTAGACGATATCACCATAGGAGATGATCAGGTCGCCTGTCCGGGCCATGAAATCCACTGCCCTAAACAATGTCGAGACCATATTGGTTTCGTTGTAGCGAGGGTTGCGTGTGGTCGGGTACCCCATGGCCTCGATCTGCTCAGCTCGATAGCCAGTCGCAATATGTATGTCGTGAATTCCCTGTTTTTTCAGGCAGTTGATTTGTCTTTGCAGCAAAGATACCCCAAGTAATGGGACCATACATTTTGGCTTATCATCGGTTAATGGCCGCAAGCGCGTACCTTCACCCGCGGCCAATACAAGTGCTCTTGTCATGCCAAAAATCGCTTCATTAGCTGCACATCACAGTTTGAAAACGGGTCTTCGCGTTCAGGGTGCCACATGATACCCAGCACAGGCATATCGTCTCGATAAAAGGCTTCGATATAGCCGTCCCCGTCAACAGCGAGGGGCGTCAGGTCGTCGGCCAGTTTATCCTGCGGGATGCCATATTTGTGAAAACTGTTTACCTCACTCGGCAGTGCGTATAGAGGAGAGCAAGCATGTAAAGTGTGGCGCACCGCGACATGTCCCGGTCTCTCTTGCAGGCTCCCACCCATATAAAGGTTTAATAATTGCATGCCCCGACAGACGCCGACAACAGGTACTTTCCTGGTTATCGCAGCCGAAATTAAGGCATTCTCAAACGCATCCCGTTCCGGTGCGGCGTCTTCGGCCTGCGAGTCCAGACTGGCGATGGAATTACCCCCACTCAATATAACCGCGCCAATTTGCAGTGCTTCTATGAGTTGTGGAACCATCCCTGACGCGATGTTAGGCAGGGGTATGGGGATGCACTCCAACCGTAGAATGAACTCAGACCAGCGTTGATCCAAACAGTCACGCCGCTCACCATAGTGGCGTACCACCTCTACGCGTTGCGTGATACCAATGCGGTTCATTCAATCTTCCTGATGGTCTGGTTGCCGCAATCCAACTCTATCTGGTGCATTTTACCGATTTCTTCATACAGCCGTTCCCCGACACCGATAGCCGCGGGCAAGCCAATTTCAGCCGCCCGTATGGCCATATGTGAGTTGGCTCCGCCGTACTGAGTTATGAGACCCGCGATGCCCTGGCCAAACAGCCAGTCAAAGCCCGGGTCGGCCTGTGGTATCAGAACGATTCTGCCATTGAGCGACACCAGATCATCATCGCCATTTAAAATATAGGTACTTCCCTCGATACGACTCAACCCGACATAATTTGGTTGGGAAGAAAAGCGTTCAAAACAGTACATATCGATGTCCCGCTGAATAACGGAGGGCAACTCGATGGCACAGGTTATCGCATGTAACTGCCTACGCGCTCTGATATGTTTTTTAATTTCAACCGCAGAAGCAGTATTGAGTTTCAACTGGGCTATATCATCAAAATCCATGAATGACACTTCATCTCGAGATAGCCCCAGCTCTCTTCCCAACAAAATACAGTTATCAATTGCCAGACTCAAATTGCGCGTAAACTCGAACTTGACCATTTCCCGGGCCTGGATGGCTTCAGTCAAATAGGCGGCAAATCGGTGTGGTGTGAGCTCGGAGCCAAGGTCAGATAACATCGCGGTAAAATCTGACAGCTCGGCTTCATTGAAGTTGAAAGTCACATCCGTTCTATGCGGGATGTACCGCTCATCCGTCATCGAGAGATAGCGTGCAGGATCTTCCCAGTAGGCCTGTTTGGTCACTTCATAGGTCCCCGGGCGCAAATGACCATATTTGTCAATCAGGGTTTGTAACTCGAGTTCGCCTGCAGCGCAGCGCAATTTGTCGTCGGTGAATTCCCCGCTGACCGTAGCGAAACTATTGAGAAAATTGAGTCTACGCGCTTCCGTCAATATGCCGCAGGCCACAAAACTCTTCAATAGAGAGGTCGCTACAAAACCTGCGCGTGCAGCGTGGGAAAACGCCAACGTGCCGAATCGTTTACAATCATCGAGCAGGGCGAATATTTTATCTATAGACCCCAGACTACAATCAGCAATGAGCTTGCGTCGGTCCGTAAGCAGTCCGAGAGAGACGATGTCATCTGCTAACCGCGGGAACGCCTCTCTGGTTATAATCTTGAGAGCATCTTCCAGCTTTGAAATATCGCCAGCCGAAACGCCGTAGGGTAACAATCTTTGTTCGGCAGTGCTACGAAAGTCCGGTGTCCAAACAGTAAAAGCCACGTCGAACTCGATCTTGTCGTGGTAGTGAGGATTATCCGCCAGTACACCCAGGTAGGCATTTGCCAGCCGCGCGGCACTGTCCTCGGGCAGCGATGCAGGAATAAAGGAATTCAGACTGGCTCGACAATCGACATAGGGCTGACCGCACACTGCAAGAAGCAGAGGGTGCGGGCTAATATCCCGGTAGCCAAATTCCGACCGTTGCGTCGCCCATACTTCATTAGTAATCAGGTGGCGATAGAGGCTGAAAGCGAGAGGCTTGGGCCGCGTGCCAATGATTTCTGCTGGATTCCAGTCCGGCATATTGGCAAAAAGCGTCTTGTCTCCGTAAACAAAAGGGGAGGGGGTTTGTTGCCTTGCAAACAGAGCCGACGCGCTGCGAAGCTGGCGCATCACGATCTCTTCGTCGATATCGAAATCATCGTGGTTTACAGTGATCGGCCGTACCTGAAAGATGTGAACCCGGCCCGATTCTGCAATCGCAAACTCAATATCCAGCTTGTCGAAGCCCAATAATCGCTCCAGTTCCTGAATCGCTTCCAGCACAGGTTGCAACTCGGGAGCGACACTCGACAAAGATTCCGGGCTGAAGCGACTCAAAATAATTGTGCGAAGATCGCTGTGGCTGCCAGCAGTCACTGACTCCGTGGATTGGGTCTTGTCGTCGAAGTTGAACCGGTAATAGGGAGCACCGGTTTCCAGATCACAAGTGAATACGACGCCGGCGGTCCTTACGTTGCTGAGGAACTCCTGAACCAGGACTTGATCAGAACCGGTCTGCGCGTCGCCAAAAGATCTTATTACCTTGTCGATCGCCCTGGATATCTTCTGATCGTCCGTGCCGTCAACATCCAGAATGCTGTCAAAGCCCCCCGCATTTGAGCTGTACCAGTTATCCTCGGCTTTGGAACTGCTCCTCACTATCAGATTGCGGCCGGAAAACTTTTGCCGAATGTCGCTGAGAAGTTTCGCGCTATTCGTCTGCCAGTCCATCGATGTAAAGCAGACCTGACTGCCAATGTGGCTGCACTGCACCAGTGGCTCCAGACGAGCCAGCGTCTCTGACTTGGTGCCGAGGATAAAGCGCGATATATCCCGCGGAGAGTTGAATTCAGCCCAATGTCCCGCGACATCATGGGTAGAGACCGAGTAACCGCGGTCATCCAGATAATTGATCAGATCTATCAGGGATGAACCAACCTCCGCGTCCGAAATAGTCGCGAGCACCTTTACTGCGGGCGCAGAAAAGTAGACCAGTCCGGTAAACTCGACTCGATGGCCGTCTTTGACTACGGTTTCTGCCATCTGAATATCAGCGTGCGAGCGTGATTCGTAGCGCTCCTTCCAGCGGCTGTCGATGGCAAAAACGATATCACCATCAACCTGTGTCAACTCCTCGATAGTCTCTTTTCGGAACACGGTATCCGTGTAGGCCGTAATCACGGGCCGACCGGTAAAAGGTGCTCTTAAAAAGGTATGCAGTACACTGCGCTGCTCCCAGTCGGGGATAATCTGGTACTTGAGGAACGAATATTTTTCGATGACCTCCTCGATGTGATACCCGCCCAGGAACGAGATATCCTTTAGGTCCACTACCGACTCAAAGCTGAACAGTTGCCAATCCAGTGCTCTGGTTTTTAACGCTATCGTTTTGAGTGCGGCCGGCTTACTACCTTGCGCAGGCCTCCCGGCACCCAAAAGAAATACCTCCATTTCACGACGCATGCCCAAACTCCAGCGACTTCATGTACGCTTCATGTAGATGGCGGCGTCGATTCCAGGCTGCAAACCGAGATGGGGTCACGTGACTTTGCTCAAATTCAGGATGGAATGAAACATTGGATTAACCCATTTTCTCCAGAACCCGCTGGCAGGATTGGCTGTCCCGATAGGTGTGATAGTGACTGACGAACCGCGAGTACTTTGCCTGATAGTCCGGGTCATTAAACCAGCCTTCATCACTGATCAGCGCGTAGAGTTCACCCTCGTCGTGAGCGAATGGACCGGGTAACACGGTATGAAAGTCATCGGTGAGCGGCCTCGAGTTGGCCTGGTAGAGATCGAGATCAAAGGTATAAAAGATCACCGGATTACCACTCAAGCCGTAGTCGGTGACGATTGTGCTGTAGTCAGTGATGAGCGTATCGCT
Source organism: Halioglobus sp. (assembly GCA_020443345.1). Taxonomy (GTDB): domain Bacteria; phylum Pseudomonadota; class Gammaproteobacteria; order Pseudomonadales; family Halieaceae; genus JARRPM01. Next base: position 29,660 of record JAGRIH010000043.1, on the reverse strand, counting down.
TGCTGCGAGTAATTCCTGCACGTCACCAATGGCGGTCGTCATATCAATGACGTTGTCCAGATCTGAAGGTACTGTCAACTTTCTATCGCCGGGGTGTTTTTTTACTATAAACAGGCTTTTCCGGTCCTTCATCAGTTGATCTATCTGCCTCCACATATGCGTGCTAAAGGGCTCGAACGTACCGTGATCTCGAAAAGTCGGCGCATACAGAATCAGTTTTTCATAGTCTGCTAGGCCCAACATCTGTTTATACGCTTGTCGGTCGAATATCTCGCCAAAAAATATGTCATTCCTTGGATATCCTGTAATGCAGTTGTTCGGGCTACCGAACATCATCTCCTTCTCCCTGCAATCACCCGGCGAGGTGGTCGCGACCAAGCGGTACTTGGAATAGTGATTGCGCCCCAGGAACGCCTTGATTCTGTTCTTAAAGGCGGCGTTCGCTGCCATGGTTTTGTATCCCGTTCCATGCCAGAGCTGTACAATAGAAAACCTGCCCGCCGCCAGAGAGTACTGTCTTGTATCGATTATGACTGTTTGGGCGCGCAGTATCTGCCAGATGGGGAAGAACCGAAATGTAGCGAACGGCAATCCCCTGCTTTTTAATTCGTTTGCCACCTTGAGGTTGTCCGTAACCCAGACCGGGCTGATATCGTCGGCGTTTTTGTTCAGATAGAGAAAAAACCATTTTAGATTGCCATCGAATTTTCTCTTGTCGTGCCCGGGAAGAAACACCAGGTAGTTCTTTTTCTTGGGAACGAGATACGATCCAGCCCCGAGAACAAAAATCAACAGGGGTCTAATCAGGTCTTTAGCGGATTTACTCACGGACTCACTCTGCGCAGGACTGCGCGGTCAAGATATAAAGCGCTTGGCCCGCTGTCAAAGGATTTCTATCGATTCGTGATTTCGTTCACAGCGCTTAAAGGACGATGTAATTACTGCATTGTTTCTCTGGCGTTTCGTTGTCAGGATACTACAGTATTGCCAAGGAGATTGGCACTTCTGCTCCAAGCGTGGCCTCTCTAAGCCGTTTAACTTACGAAAATGTGACACACGCAGCAAACAGGGTAAAAATGTTACCAATGAAGTCGCCGACCCGGCGATCGCTCAACAATGTTTTCGTATCCTGCTGTTGATTACTTGCAATAACGCAGGCAGGTGCTAGCTAGTACTAATGGAACTGTAATGAATTTTGCCTGGAATCGCTGGATCAACTACCTGAAGTCTTTTGACTCTCTAAAAGCCGCCGTATGGAAAGCGGTGATCGCCTTTGGCCGCGTTACCCGCAACAATAGAGATCTGCCCTCCTTTATCATTATTGGCGCCCAGAAAGCCGGAACGACAAGCCTCTTTTCCTATCTCAGCCAGCATCCGGAGCTCATGCCATCGATCAAAAAGGAGATCCATTTTTTTGACGGAGGAAGGTATCCCTGGGTAGATGGAAACCCCAGGGCGGAGGCTTGGTACAGGGCCCAGTTTCCTTATCAGAGTTCGAAGACGCGGAGAAAGAAGACCTTCGAGGCGTCACCCTTTTATCTGTTCAACCCGGAAACGCCGCGCCGTATCCACGCCTGGATGCCCGAGGTTAAATTGATCGCATTGTTGAGAAATCCATCCGAGCGAGCCATTTCGCATTATTTCCACGGAGTGCGAAAAGACAGGGAGCCGCTGGCAATGCAGGCCGCCTTTGAGGCCGAAGAAGCCCGGCTCGAGGAGTCACTGGCGAAGAAAGATTACGAGAGCTTTGCTTTTAGGAAGTACTCCTACAAGCTGAGAGGCCGCTACAAGGAGCAGTTAGAGAGATACTTCGAAGTTTTCGATAGGAAGCAGATTCTCGTCTTGTGCAGCGAATCTTTTTTTGCCGATCCCCGGCACAATCTAAACAAGGTCTGTAAGTTCCTTGGAATTGCCGAAGAGTTTGCGCTGGATAATCTGGCGCCGGCGAATGTCGGAGGCAATCGAAGTGATGTCGCTCCCGCAACCTATCAGTATCTGAATGACTATTTCAAGCCGTATAACGAACAACTTTTCGAGTTTTTGGGGGAGCGTTATAACTGGCCGTAGAAACAACATTCATACCGATCCACTCATGGACGTGTCCAATGGCATTAACGGTGGTGAAATACCCGATCATCGCAGGAACATGTCTCAACAAGCATTTCCCGTTAGCCTTTAGCTGCACGCGTTCAGCATTATTATGTGCAGAATTGTGCTGCTCTTCCGATTTTGGTGCTTTCGTTCGCCACTGTGTTGGTACGGTCTGGTATCGGCATGCTATGCTGCTTTTTCATTGTCTGTGTAATGGAAGTACGGGCTAATGCCGAACCGGTATCCTGCCATCGTGTCCATTCGATCTCCAGAATGAACTATCATTTGATTCTAACCCTGGATTACGAAGTATTTGGCAACGGGTCCGGTTGTCTGTGCCACTGTGTCGTCGAGCCGGTGGATAAGGTGCTGGCATTGCTCGAAGAGTACGCGGCCGGCTTACACTGCTTTGTCGATGCCACGGAATTCGCGGCGATGAGCGCGCATGCTGACCACCGGGACGCCCCGTTTGATGTCCGGTGTCTGTCGCGGGTCGAGGAGCAAATAGCCACACTGGGATCCGCGCCACACTCTGTGCAGTTGCATATTCACCCGCAGTGGATCGGAGCATCCGTTCGTGAAGGCAAATGGTTACTCGATTACGATCGCTGGCGTATTGGAAACCTTCCACGGAGGGAGATTGATCACGCCATAACTTCCGGCATTCGGTTTCTGGAACGTCACATCGATCGATCAGATGAGAGAAACTGCCAGTGTTTTCGCGCGGGCGGCTGGGGCATCCAGCCAGCCGCAGAAGTATTGTCGAGTCTCGCACAGCACGGGGTCAGGATGGATTCGACCGTGGCCCCGGGCACTCGTAATCGTGCCCAGGGTGACTGGTTTGATTTTCGCCGCGCTCCCGACACGCCCTACTGGTACAGCGATACCGATATCCTGCTGCATTCGGGCAGTGGTGTACTGGAGGTTCCGATTACTACCGCGCGCCTGGGTCGGGTGGCGCATGCAAAAATTCTGCGTGAGTCCAGGAACTCGGGTTTTCCCACGGGGTGCAGCGGTTCCTACGACGGGCCCAACAGTCGCTTACAATCACTGGCAGGAAAGCTGGGCAAACTGGCAAACATGGGCGTTGTCATGCTGGATTTTTCCACTTTGCCCGCCTGGGCTCTGATCGAGATCACACAACGGTATATGTCGCGTTTTTCCGCCGCGAATGGCCCCATACCCATTGTTGCTATCGGTCACAATAAAAACTTCTCCCGGTGGTCGGAGATAAACCTGCGGCAGTACCTCGAGTGGGTCGCCGGGCAAAGTGAGCTGACGTTTTCCAGTTACTCGAAGTGGTTCGTCGCAGCAACGAGCGGGAGGGCCGTATAGCGTGAATGGCAGCGCCGATGACATGGTGAGGAATTGCCCCAGGGTCGATATTCTGGGGGTGCCCGTTGCCGCCGTGAGATTGACTGAGGTCATTGACATGGTGGATCGTACTATTTCCGGGAAAGATCAACTGCACATAGGTGTGGTCAATGCCGCCAAGGTAGTCAATATGAGGCGGGACCCCTTGCTGGGTGAGGATGTGTTGAGTTCCGATATCATCCTCGCAGATGGTGCGGCAATAGTACTCGCCGGCAAGGTATTGCGCCGGCCGCTACCTGAACGAGTCGCGGGCATCGATTTGATGTTTGCGATGCTACGCCTTGCCAGCGAGAAAAATTACCGTGTATTTTGTCTGGGGGCAACGGAGGAGATATCGAGGGACGTGGCGCATAAAATCGCACAGCATTACCCCGGGGTAATTCTTGCTGGCCGAAGAAACGGCTATTTTTCGGGACAGGAGGAGAGTGCGGTTGCCCACGAGATCGGCAGTGCGCAGGCGGATATTCTGTTCGTGGCCATGACATCCCCGAAAAAAGAGTCGTTTATGGCGAAATGGATGGATGTCATGAATGTTCCTGTCGTACATGGCGTCGGCGGTTCATTCGATGTCATGGCCGGCAAGGTGGAGCGGGCACCGGAGCGCTGGCAGAAACTGGGCCTGGAGTGGCTGTACCGGGTCAAGCAGGAGCCCCGCAGGCTCTGGCGGCGCTATCTGGTCACCAATACTCTGTTTGTCTGGATGCTGCTGAAGGCGCTGATTGGCGCGAACTTTGCCCGGAATGGACAGATGGATTCGCAGCACAGTCCCGGCCCCGGATCTTGAGGGGAGCTCAGCCATCGGACTCCTGTCAGCGATTCACGATCTTACAAGGTGACTCGGCGGCCCGCTCGGCGTCGTACGCGACCGAGCGTGCTTCGCCGTTGTCGCAAGGTATTCCGGCTGCTGCACAGGCCCGGGGCAGAATTGTCTGCCCCTAGTAGCCTGTCGGACTTAGGGGTTCGTCACGAGGTGAGTGGGAAATCGAGGATAGTTGTTCGCGTATTTGAGGCGCATAGTGGTGCCTATGTAACGAAAATACGCGGAAAAATAGACCGATTTCCCGCTGCCGCAGTAGAATCATCCTGAGTCCGACAGGCTCCTAGACCCAGCCCCAGGGGGCGGATGTACCGAAGAAAAAGGGGTGGATTTGAAAGTCCTGCATCTTAGCAAGTATTTCCCCCCCCACACCGGCGGGATGGAGACGTATTTGCGCGATTTGATGGCGGCGCAGGCAAGACAGAACCTCGATGTCGAGGCGCTGGTACACCAGTCCGCCACGGGTTTTCACACCGAGACAGGCAGCTACCCGGTGGGTGATCAGCAACTGCCGATTACACGGGCAGCGGTATGGGCGACACTCCTGTTCACCCCCATCAGCCCCATCTTCCCCTGGCTGCTCAGAAGAATACTCAAGCGCACGCAGCCCGACATCCTGCACCTGCACATGCCCAACCCGTCCGTCTTCTGGGTTCTGCTGCTGCCGCGGGCAAAAAACATTCCCTGGGTAATCCAGTGGCACGCCGATGTTCCGGCCTCCCGGCACAGCCTGGGCTTGCGCGTGTTCCACCGCGTCTACCATTTGCTGGAACGGGCGATGCTAAAGCGTTGCCAGGCAATAATCGCCAGTTCACCTCCCTACCTGGCATCCAGTGTTCCCCTGCGGGAATTTCGCGAGAAGAGTCATGTGATTCCACTGGGCCTGGACCCCGCCAGACTGCCGCCCCCCGGTCAACGGCAAACCAGTCAACAGACAATCAATTCACCGCTGCGCATTCTCGCCGTCGGCCGCCTCACCTACTACAAGGGCTTCGAATACCTGATTCGAGCAGCCAAACGGTGTGCGAGCGCGGAAATACACCTTGTCGGCGAGGGCGATCAGGAGCCAAAGTTAAGGGCTCTGGTCCGGGAGTTAGACTTGGATAATCGCGTGTTCTTTCACGGCAGACTGCCAGATACTCAGTTGGCACAGCAGTTCGCACAGTGTGATTGCCTGTGCCTGCCCTCAATAGAGCGCACCGAGGCCTTCGGTATGGTTTTGCTGGAAGCCATGTACTGCGGCAAGGCTACTCTGGTCAGCAATGTACCCGGCTCCGGCATGGGGTGGGTGGTCGACGACGGAATCACGGGCTTGCATGTGCCGCCTGAAAACATCGATGCGCTGGCGGATTCCATGCGAAAACTGCACCAAAATCGTGATAGAATCGCGCATCTTGGCAAAAACGGCCGACAGAGATTTGATCGGCTGTTTCACATCGACAAATCCGCAAGCGGTGTGTCCGAGCTCTATGAGCTAGTTTTGCGGACCGCCACGGGCAACCAGTAACGGGCCAAACGGTGACACCAGGCACATCTGACAGCGAACAACCCCGGCATACAACTGTCATCATCATCCCCGCATTTAACGAAAGTGATGTCATTGCCGACGTTATCGACCAGATCCGAGCGCACTGTGATTTCCCCGTGGTGGTGGTTGACGATGCGAGCACGGACGACACCGCAGCCAGAGCCCTGCTGGCCGGCGCCACGGTCATTCCACTCGCCGTACAGCTCGGCGCCTGGAGCGCCACCCAAACCGGCCTGCGTTACGCTTTGCGCAAGGGCTATGAGGTGGCTGTCAGCATGGATGCGGATGGCCAGCACAAAGCCGCCTCCCTGGAGGCGCTCATGCTCCCGGTAGTACAGGGTGCTGCCGATGTCGCCATCGGTGCCTGTACCCGCCGCGGGTCGCTTCTGCGCAGAATCGCCTGGGTGATAATGAAACGGACATCGGGTCTTGCGCTGGAGGACATTACCTCGGGATTTCGGGTATACAACCGCAGGGCCATACGCCAGTTGGCCGGCTGGCGCGCCACACTACTGGATTATCAGGATATTGGGGTTTTGCTGTTACTGCAGTCCAAGGGGCTTAGAATCGTCGACGTGAAAGTTGCTATGCAAGCGCGCACGAATGGCAAATCGCGCGTATTCCACTCCTGGCTGATGGTTGTTTACTACATGTGCGTCACCCTCGCGCTGGGCCTCTCCAAGCGGCGGCTGGCGCGTAGATACCACCACCCGCAACCGGTGCGGTGAGCGTGTGGTATCGCTCGTAACAGGTGCCATCGGCCTACTGGTAGCCACGGTTATTTTCGTGCTGATGCGCAGGGACAACCTGCACGCGCAGCACGGTTTCGGTTGGATCATGGTGGCCCTGGGTTTTGCCCTGCTGGGCTTCTCCCCCGATATCATCGACTACATCGCCAGGCAGTTGGGCGTGGCTTACCCCCCCATACTGGCACTGACTCTGGGTATCGCGCTGCTGGTCATCAAAATACTGCTGATGGACATCGAGCACTCCCATATCGAGGTGCGCAATCAGCGCCTGATACAGCGCGTGGCGATGCTCGAGGCGGAGCTGCGAAAACTGAAAAAGTCCCAAGAGCTTGCAGATGAGAGCAATGATACGTTTTAAATCAACAAGACAAATTGGGACTGTCAAATCTCAAAGTTGAACTATTGGACTTTAAGCAGCGCCATACCTGTGCGAGACTTTGTGCACTATCCACTTATTGCGGCCAAAATCATCGTACCAGGTCCATGGAATGGCTAGTTTCTCCCCCGGGACCCTGGAGCGGCGCGACCCAAAGAGCGGCATCCCCAGCTCCGGACCGCTACTGTTCGTCCATATACCAAAAACCGCCGGCACGTCGTTCCGTAACGAGTTGGAGGAATGTTTCGGAAAGAAAGCGGTATTTCCGGGCCGTTGGTACCTGCGACGGCGCTATCGCCAACACTATCCCGATATTGCGAGTTTCAAGCGCGACCTGCCGGGAGTATATCCGCAGCTTCGCGCGGTTACCGGCCACTACCCCTATGCACTGCTGAAACTGCTTTTGCCCGGTGTGCCGCGCAGCGTCTTCCTGCGCGAACCGATCGCCCGATCGATTTCGTATCTCGAGCATGCACGAGCCAGAAGTCCACAGTACCGCGGCATGAGTTTAGAAGTAATCGCAGGGCTGCCGGCGCAGCGCCCCAACCCGCAGGTCGACAATCTGCAGACGCGCTTGCTGTGCAGCAAACCGCATCCCGAGGGCCGTCTGGCCAGTGCGCTCGGCAACCTGCAGGATTTCGAATTCATCGGTATTACCGAGTGTTACAGCGCATCGATAGCACTGTGTAACTATGTCTTCGATCTCGGGCTCAAGGGAGTCCGGCACGACAATGCCGGCCGCCGACAGGGGAGCGAACTCTCCCGCGAGCTGCTTGCGTTTCTCGCCGCACACAACCGCGAAGATATCGAGCTATACTGCGCGGCGCGCGAAATATTCCGTCAAATGCGCAATCGCATGGACGATTAGAGTGCTGTACACTAGAACTTTTCACAGCCTGGCGTTGTTTTCGGCGCAGTAGTCAGTCGGAGTCTGGCCGGCGTGGATACCACCGGAGTACATATTGTGCCCGGCTGGGAACAGTAACACATAACAGCATGGACCTCATGATCTCGATCCTTCTCCGCAAACCGCGAGCCTGGTGGCAGTTTGTCGCCGACTGGCACTTGATCAACTCATCGCAGATCTTCGATGCTCAATGGTACATCGAGGCTTACAAGGACGTCCGCCAGTTTCGGCTGGACCCCCTTTCCCACTATCTGCTGCACGGTGGCGAGGAAGGCCGAAATCCGCTTCCGCTGTTTGATACCTCATTCTATCTGGCGCAAGTGGCGGCGCACGAGGAACAAGAAGTCAGCAATCCGCTGGCACATTATTTGCGCACCGGCTGGAAGCAGGGACTGGAGCCACATCCCTTATTTGATTCGTCCTGGTACATCCGCGAGGTGCTTGATGGCGCACGTCGCCTCAGTCCGCTGTGCCACTACCTGCGGCAGAAAACCCCATTCCCGCACGATCCAGGCCCCGAATTCAGTAACGCACACTACCTGGAAGAGCATCCGCAGGTCGGGGCTGCGGGAATCAATCCCGGCTGGCATTTTGCGGCGACTTGTACTCTTGCACCACAGCAATGTGTGAAAGATGCTCCTGCAACAGAGCAACGTATTCAACGACGTGTCAATTTCAGGGTCGACAAGTACCAGCCCATCCTGGCGACGGATCACGTGCTGATTTATGTGGCCTACTGTCCGCTGGGTAAGCTCTCGCCACTACAACTGCGCGAACTGACGTTGCGCAAGCGCGAAGGTTTTCAAATCGTGCTGGTCATCAATTCAGGAAATTTTGCCAGCGCAGTCGATCCCGGAGACGCCCCGGTGGCAATACAGATCGTGCGTGAGAATATCGGCTTCGATTTTGGCGGCTGGCGCCACAGTTGTGAAATCGTGGGTGGCCTGGAGCGCGCGCGCTCAGTGACTTTCACCAACGACAGCGTGGTCACCGTTACCGGACGTCGGTCTCCACTGCTACCTCTGATCGAGTCGGCCGAAGACGACATCCTCTTCCTGACCCGCAATGTGGAAGTACAAGAGCACTTTCAGAGTTATTTTTTTACCATCAGACAACCCGCGCTAAAGAGAGATGCGCTGGTTGTCCTGCGCGATATCCCCTACTATCTCGACAAGCACGACTTGATTCATCAGGTAGAGATTCACCTGGCGGATCGTTTCCGGGCACAGGGCTATCACGCTGCGGCGCTGTTTGATATGCCGCATCTTGATTCCATCGAGACCAATCCCACCATATCCCACTGGGAGGATTTACTCGATAGCGGTTTCCCTTTTTTCAAGTTGCAGGCGATCGTCGCCGGTAGAGTTTCATCTGACGATCCGGCACTGCAAGCTCGGCTCGGCACAGATCTGGTCAGGCTACTGCAACAGCATCTCAAGCAGCGAATGAAGCCCCCACCACCGGTTGTAGCCACTGATGGCGGCGTACCCGTCGCCGCCTTCCCGGGCATCAACCTATTTACCCCTTCAGGCGCTCTGCAGGCCTACAATCCCGCCCGTTCACAAACCCATATCTTTGATGTTCCCTTCGCAGACATTGGCACCAGCCGCTGTGCGGCGATCACGAAACTGCGAATCCTCGGCATTGTCCACTGTTTTTACCTGGATGTGGCTGACACCATCCTGCAGCAGCTGGCCGGTCTCAATATTGCCATACGATTGCTGCTGACCACCGACACCGCCGCGAAATGTGCGGCACTGGAGGCGATGCTCGCGCAGCACAAGCTGTGCGGCGATGTCCGTCAGACTCCAAATCGGGGGCGGGACGTGGCGCCGTTGCTTATCGAGGGCGCCACGATGCTGGCGGATTGTGACGTTGTCTTGCACCTACACACCAAGAAGTCGCGCCACGACGCGCGCTACGCCGGGTGGGGACCCTTTCTTTTGCAGAATCTGGCAGGATCGCGCGAAATCATTCTCTCTAATCTCCAGCTACTGATGGAAAGCGACATCGGCATTGTCTTTTCGGACCATTTTCATGAAGTAGCGGGTTTGCGCAACTGGGGGTTCGATTTTCAACACGCCAAGCATCTGCTGACTCGGCTTGGTGTATCGCTGACCTGTGATCAATTGCTGGAGTTTCCCACCAGCACCATGTTCTGGGCCAGGGTGGATGCACTGCGGCCACTGTTCGAATTGGACCTCGGCTACGATGACTTCGAACCGGAAAACGGGCAGCTCGACGGCACTCTGGCCCATGCCATTGAGCGCTGCCTGCTGCTGGTAGCGGAGCGGGCCGGCTACCGTTACGCGAAGGTCATTGCAACTGAACAGGATAGCGAGAGCGACGCCATGGCACTGGATATCAAAAGCATCAGTTATGCGTTGCGCAGCACAGTACCCCGGCTCATAGGAAGCCTCGGTCCGACACCTGCCTTCTACCGTCGAATCGGTGAAATCTACCCAGTCACCGTCGCGCGCTCGACGCTCACAACGCAGCGACTCAACCTTGTCATACCCACACTGCAGCCGGCGAAGATCTTCGGGGGCGTCGCCAGCGCGGTGCAACTTGCCGGTGAACTGTTACAGACACTCGGAGCGCCACGGCCGCAACTGCGCGTAATTGTCACCTCCGACGACGTGGATGCCGACTCGCTCGCCGAACTGAGCGCCCGCCTGGAAATCTCCGCTGTGCTCACTGCACCGAACCGCGATATCGAGGGAGATGTCATCGTCGACCTGAAGAACACTCGCTACCTGCCTGTCGCCCTCCGTAGTAGCGACCTGTTTTTCTGCACCGCGTGGTGGACAGCCGACCTCGCTTTTCGCCTTCACGACAGCCAGCGCGAATTGTTCGGGCAGGCGGCGCCGGTCATCTACCTGATCCAGGATTTCGAGCCCGGATTCTATCCCTGGTCGGAAAAATATGTGATGGCCGAGGCAACTTATGGTCGCGAAGAATCCACCGTGGCTATTTTCAACTCCGAAGAGCTGGCCAATTTCATGAGTGAACGCCACCATTTCAGTCACGCATCTCATCTGCCCTACGCGCTCAACCGCGAGATCGGTCGCTTGCTCAAGCCAACCATTAAGCGACGCAGCATTCTCGTTTATGGTCGCCCGAGTGTCAGCCGCAATCTGTTCCCCGTACTGACTGAGGGTCTGCGCATCTGGCAGTGCAGGAATCCTGAAGAAAATTGCTCATTCCACATCGACTTCGTCGGTGAGTCCTTCGATCCATCCTTGATCAGTGAGCTTGAAAATGCCGATGTGCTCGGCAAGTTATCTCTCGAGAGCTATGCCGAACGCCTCAACGAGGCGGCCATCGGCCTTTCGCTGATGGTCAGTCCGCACCCGAGTTATCCACCGCTGGAGATGGCCAGCAGTGGCTGCATTACCATCACCAACAATTATCACTGCAAGCACATGCAAGAACGATCCGAGCGCATCATCGCGCTCGATATCGTAACACCAGACAGGATCGCCGATAGTCTGGACGACGCCTCGAGTCGGGCGCGCTTTGACGTGGCTGTCGAGCCGCGCGCGGTCGAGCCGATACCGACTGCTGTCCCGGCGCTCGATTGGCAGTTCCTCGGCAATATTTTTGGAAAATCATGATATGAAACGGCTTTTCTTACACGTCGGAGCCCCGAAGACCGGTACTTCCACCATTCAGATGAACCTGCTGCGCCACGGATCAGCTCTGGCCTCTACCGGCCTGTGCTATCCTGCCGGATTCAATGACCGATTCGAATATCCACATCGGCACTTCATCTCCACCGGCAATGCAAATCCGCTGGCCTACAGTATGCGTTTTGGCAACGATACCGAGGCCTACCGGGCGTTTCATCCGGAATCGGTTCTGGCCGCACTGTCCGAAGAGCTGGCTGACAGGGAGAATATCGTCCTCTCCCATGAAGATCTGTTGTTTGCGCCCCCGGATTGGTTGGTGCGATTCCGTGATTGGGCCGTCAACGAGAAATTTACGGTGCAACCGGTCATGTTCGTCAGAGACCAGCTTTCGTGGCATATTTCGAATTTCCAGCAGCATGTCCGCCAACTGATGTCCGACAACAGTATTCACGAAGTCGTAGGCAAAAGCATGGCATCGCCAGACTGGACGAGATTCACCCAGAAGTTTTCCAGAGTTTTCGGCCAGGAGCAATTGATCGTTAGGCTATACCGGCAAACCGAAAGTAATCTGGTGGCGTATTTCATCGCGCAGCTTGGCTTCGATGCAGAGCCCCTACGTCATCTGGAGCTGGACAATCTCAACGTCAGTGCGTCAGTCCAAGTCGCGCGGTTGATGGCCTGTTTCCATCATTACTCTCGCGACAAGGCGCAGCAGCAGCGCATGCTGTCAGCCATACAGGACAGTCCTGTGCAGTTACCGCCTTTCACCTTCACGACGGAAGTGCGCGAACTGCTGGCCGCCTACTACGCGGCCAGTAACGATGAGCTATGCGAGACCTTCCTCCCCGAACAGGATGCCGCCGCACTCAAAGCCGCGATGCAACCTGACATAGCTTCAGGTGATGGAACCCTCAATGCGTCGCTGCAGTTGGCTGCGGAGATCTTGTCCAGAAAGATATAGGCCGGGAAACAACCGCGGGAGGTGCGCAGCGTCTCACGGACAACGGCGAAATCCGACACTACTGCGGCGCTATTCTGTCACAGCAAGCGGCCGGGACATTATCATGCATCGCCTGCGCAGCCCTCGCGAGTATAAGTTGGTACGAATGCAAACCACCCTATCAACATCGCTCACAACGTGAGCAGCCGGATAGTCAGCATATGAATGACCATTATCTTACCCAGATATACCAGACGCATCGAGCCCATGTGAGCGACAAGTGGTCACTCTATCTGGATATCTATGAGGAGATTCTTCGGCCGCTGCGGGAGCGAGTGCGCAATGTGCTGGAAATCGGCGTACAAAATGGCGGCTCGCTGGAGTTGTGGGCCCAATATTTCGAGCAGGCGCAGACCATCGTCGGCTGCGACATCGATCCGGCCTGCGCAGATATCGAATTCAGCGATCCCCGGATCACGGTCGCCGTCGGTGATGCCAGTGTCTCCTCCACCCGCAATCAGGTTCTCGGCATTGCGGAAAACCTCGATTTCATCATCGATGATGGCTCGCACAAATCGGGGGACATCATCCGCACCCTGGTCAACTTTTTTCCACACCTTCGTGAAGGGGGTATTTACCTCATCGAGGATCTGCACTGCAGCTATTGGCAGAGCCACCAGGGCGGGCTGCACACCCGCTTGTCAGCCATGAATTTTTTAAAGTACCTGGCCGACGTGATCAACCGGGAGCACTGGTCCAGGGATGACGATATAACACAATACCTGCGACCACTTTGCGACTTCTACGGAATTGAGGTGTCCACCGAATTTGTCGCTACTCTGCACGCAGTCGAGTTTCGTAATTCGATCGCCTTACTGCGCAAACGCCCCGCCGCGGCCAACCGGCTCGGCGCACGTGTGGTGGTTGGAGAAACTGCCAAAGTGGAACCGGCGGTTCTGGGAAAGGCATTGACCTGTTCTGCACCCTCGGCCAATACTACAGTCGCAAAAAACCCCGCGCTCACATCTACCCGCGCGGCAGTCGGTGAAATGAAGGCAGCGATTAAAGCAGGCGACAGCTCCCTGCAGGCACCTTCACCATTGTTTGCTCAGCTACTGGCTATGCTGGCCGAGATCCAGGGCTTTCTCGAGGAGCAACCTATAGGTGCTAAAGAGTGGGCAATAGTGCAGGAATTACTCGCTGAGCGCGCACTGGCGCACCCCGCAGTCACCAGAGCACTGCAGCACGAGAAATCAGAAGGGATCTCGCTGGCGTCTGAGCGGACGGCGCTGCTCGGAAAACTTGACGCAGCACGTCTTCAGGCTGAGCAACTGGAGCATGCAACAAATCGGCTTCAGCGTCAGATCGATCAGTTAGAGCAGGCAAACAGAACGCAGGAAGTTGAGTTACAAAGTTGCAGCAGAAGGATCTCCGCCCTCCACAATCAAATCAACTCACTGATCAATTCCCGTAGTTGGCGCTATACCCGATTTTTGCGTCAGCTGTCTAATCGATTCAAGAAGGGCGATAACAATCGCTGATTCGTCCATGAACGTGCAACCGAAACCGGCCCCTCCAACATTTATCCGGAGAGGATCTGATGACTAACCCGCTGTCCATTGTCATGGCCACTTACAATGGCATGCCCTATATCTGCGAGCAGATCAAAAGTATTCAAGCCCAGTCACTGACTCACTGGCGTTTGCTGGTTCGGGATGATGGTTCTACTGACGGAACTGTCGAGGCAGTAGCCCATTTCGCATCGGGTGATCCCCGGATAATCCTTCTTGCATCAGACGTCGGAACCAGATTGGGACCAGGCCTTAATTTCAACGCCGCGCTTGGCGAAGCCCTGAGCACCGATAGTGACCTATTTTTCCTCTCCGATCAGGATGACGTCTGGGACCCCAACAAGTTATCAGTACAGTCTCAACACTTTCCGAAGGGAGGTACCGAGGACACGCCTCTACTCATCCACAGCGACCTAATGGTGGTAGACGAAGATCTGAATCCAATGCATGATTCGCTGGTAAGGTACATGGGATTGTCCCCCAATCCCGCAGTGCCGCTAAACTATTTACTGACCCGCAATTTCGTCACCGGCTGTGCCACAGCGTGCAACCGACGACTAATTGAGGAGGCGCTGCCTCTCTCAGATCGAGCGATTATGCACGACTGGTGGCTGGCCCTGACCGCCGCCGCGACAGGTCAAATTGAACACCTGCAGCTACGATTGGTCAAATACCGCCAGCACGGCTCAAATTCGTTGGGTGTGAAGGGCTTTTGGCACGGTCTGAACCCCACCAATAACTGGGTAGCCGGATGGAAGCGGGGCAATGCCGAGTACTTGGCAACCTTGAATCAAGTATCCGCATTCACTGATCATGGAAAGCAGAAAGCACACTGGCCGAGCGACAGTATTGCGTTACTGGAGCAATATCTGGGTTTAGGTACACTCCCTCCGTACCGTCGATTAAAGACAGCAAAGCAGTTGCGGCTGCGACAGGGAAATCGACTGCTCCAACTTATTTTCTATATTCGATTATTGACAGTCAGAAATCGGATGCCTGCCTCCCGGTCATAAAATCCAGGAAAGCCCGTAAAACTGCTGTTAAAAGTTGAGGCTGTCGTCGAATCAACGCCTTGCCTCCAATTCCCGCCAAACGTGCGAGCACCACGGTGGGTAGACAATAACGATAGTGCCTCTGCGTGTAGACAAATGCGCTGAACGCTGCGTGGTAGGCAGCCCTTGCTTGCAGGTTCGCATTGGACGAACTGCCTCCTTGTCGATGATAGACCAGCGCTGCAGGACACCAGGCAATCGACTCGCCTGGTCCAACGTAGTGATTTAACTCAAGCTCTTCGAAATAGAGAAAATACTGCTGGGGGATGCCTCCCACTAACTGAATAAAATTTCCCCGCAGCCACAGGGCGGCGCCGTCTATATAGTCCATTCTACGATCTGTCGGCAGGCCGTTAAGGTCTGGTAGAGCCCGGCCGGACAGGCAGGGTTTGTTCCACCCCAGCCAACGAAAATACCTGTATCCCCCTGCCGTCAAGAGCCGTTCGCTCGACTGTTCAACCATTGTACAGCCCAGCATGACTGCATCTGGACGATAGATCGAATATGACAACAGGGCAGATATCGCCTGGATATCTATCACGGTGTCGTTGTTCAGCAGCCAGAAGAAATCTGGGCGCCAGTTACAAATCCGCCTGATCCCCACGTTCATGCCTGCCGCAAAACCCAGGTTGCGCTCGACCCTCTCCAGCTCTGGCTTCACTTCGGGGCACTGCGCTGCCACATCGGCCAGACCCCGTTTTAACTTGTGTAAATCAGCATCCCTGGAGCCGTTGTCAACGACCATGACGCGGCCTGTTACAGACTGGAGTTTCGTATTCTCAAGCGCTCGCAAAACGGACGACACACAGGCCAAAGTGTCCTCTGCACCATTCCAGTTTAAGATAATAATAGCGATTTTGGTCATTTTACGTAGTCAAATTTCGAGTGACCATACGGGTGTCCCCGCGCCTGCGAGTTGGTGTATTTTTTGTCATGTAAGATCCACCGACTCGCGTGTATGGCAAAAAATGCCGATTATTGAAACCTGTATCAGACCTAACCCCTCTTTAACAGCATAAGTCTCGGTGCGCCGTTAACAATCACATGCTTACAGCGCTTCTGCGAGGTCCCAAATCCTCCGCGTAGGCAATACCACAGCACCGCCACTATGGTGTGGACGAGGGATCGATATACTGGCCCGCGTCCACTATTGTTTCGGATTCCCCATCAACACGCTCGCCAGGTTGAAGCAGCGATCCAACATGCTCGACTTCGTAGTCGGCATCCTCAGTCAAAAGGGTTTCAGGATCCATGGCTTTCCCGACCGCGACTATTTCACTGCTGTCGTCGACACTACTCATGTCGTCGGGATCCAGGAACTCTCCAACATGGATCACCGGCTCCGAGTCTGCGCCCAAAAAATCTGATTCCGGGTCACGGTAGGCACCTACTTCCAGAATTTCATCTGACTCAGCTGGTTTTTCTGCAACCACCCCTTGATCGTTATCGTGCCTTCCGGTAGCCGAATTATAAAGTAAATGTTCATTTTTATTATCCGAACTGCGAGAAGTTTGCGATTTTCCATCGGGAACCGGAAGGCTTTGGCGCTCTCGCGCAGCGGAAGCGTCGCCGCCTTCACCTCCAACCGAAGTGGGCGACTCGGGGGTGAGACAAAAAATCAGGACCAGCCCCAGAGCAACTAGAGCAGTTATCACTAGCCCCGATACGGATTGACCGGTCATCTGCCTGCCTTACTACTCACTATTTTTTCCTCTCTATCAATGGCTTCTCTTCAAGATATGAGTGGCATTCTAACGACGGTGGATCACCCTGATCCGCGCTGGCTGGCTAACGACCTGACGTCACTTCGTCGCTCAACTGCCCTTCTCTACAGTCGTGTGGCCGCCCTTCCGAAAAAGGCTGCCACATAGGCTCGTCCGTGAGACGTTCTCACCGCCACCCATATCCTCCTGCACCAAAGCCACTGATACCAGCCTACACCAGCGCCTTGTGCCGTGTGCCTTGCCTCTGACCTCGCAAGTAGCGGCCCGGATGCAGCCGCCAGTTCATGTGCCACGGCGGTGATTACCATGTTCTCTCCTTGCGAGCAAGATGTGCATTGTCGGGCATCAATTGCAGCCTTGATCAGGTGTAACTGGCGCAGTCAACTTGGCGTATGGATGCTCTAGTCGGCGGTTCAGTAAAACGGGTTTTTACAGTGATAAATTCGATTCTGCATTGATTAGCGACACCGTCTCGCGGAGGCAAAAAACGAGTTTACACGTCTACCCCGTATGCTATCCTTTGACTAGCTACATTTACCAAGAGGGTGTTGAGCATGATAATCAAAAACAAAGGAGCATGCGCGGCAGCGTTTGCGATTGTCGTGGGGTTCGGCGCCGAGACATTTGCGGCAATTGCCAACTGGGAAGCCAGGGTCGATCAGATCCTGGTAGATGGAGAATTTTTTGGGGGTTGTATGGCTGCCGTAACGCCTCCGCCGAGCGAGCAGGTCAGCGCGAACTGTAACACGCCATGGGTTACGTTCAGTTGCGACGGCACGTTCAATCCGAAACCGATTGCCAACGTGAAGCTTTCTGCGGCGCAGCTCGCCTATGTGACAGACACGCCGGTTCAGCTTACGGTTACGGACTCCAAGAAACACAATGGTCACTGTTTCGTTACTCGTATTCAAAACAAGTGAAGGAATTCAAGGACGTCAACTGATAAGGTTACGGACTCAGGACAACGTTATGGCGTAACCAGCAAGCCACAGCAAGACTCTACGGTAGAGTTCGACCACAGTGTGGATTTTCCTCCCATCGCTATCCATCGTTGCGATCACGAGCTTTTTCCTTGACTTCAGTGACGGAATTCATGCGCTCAAATCTGTCAACAACTTGCCGCCAGGCTTCGGTCGCGACAGTACGGTCTCGTGCCAACAATACCAATGGGCAATGACTTTGTGCTTTACCATGTGCTCGCACCAGCGACAGCGTATGATGCATAACACCGGTTAGAGAGAAAAAACAAAGCGGTACCGATAGTACTTTCATTGTTTTTGTCCCAACCTACGGGTGGGTATAGCGTCAGTGGCGCCAGGTTTTGCGTCCCCTCCACCCACAAACCGGTGGTACTCACCCAACACCTCCCCCGCCTCACCCTCGGCGCGGATCCTGCCATCGGCTATCCAGATCACGCGGTCGCACAAATCGCGCACTTGCGCTGCCATATGCGACACAAAAACCACGGTCTGCTCCCCCCGGATGCGCTCTTTCATCGCCGCTTCAGCCTTGGCACGAAACTGCGCATCGCCCACGCTGAGCACTTCGTCGATCAGCAGGATATCCACATGGGTCATCAGCGCGGTGGTGAAACCCAGCCGTGCGCGCATGCCGGCGGAGTAGGTCTTGACCGGTTCTTCGAAGGAGTCTCCCAACTCGGAAAAGTTTTTTATTTCAAAGAGATAGGAGAGCGCCTGGGATTTCGAAGAGCCCTGCAGCATCGCGGCCAGCAGCGCGTTGTCCCGGCCCGACAGTTCACCCCTGAAACCCAGCCCCAGGGTCAGCAGCGAGGCACTTTTGCCCGGGCGCTGCCTGACGCGCCCCCGCGTCGGCGCAAAAATACCGGCCATCAATTGCAGCATGGTGGTCTTGCCCACCCCGTTTCTGCCGATGATGCCAAGCGTCTCGCCCTCGTAGACCCGCAGCGACACCGCGTCGAGTACTTTGTGCTGGCCGTGCTCGAAGCCGCTGCGTTTGGAGCGGTAGACGAGGGAGACCTCCTGCAGTTCCAGCATCACCTGGCGCCCGGAATGGCTCACGACGACAGTGCCCGCAGCGCCAGAAACTGGCTGCCGCGGCGCATCAGCGCCACCATGCACAACGCCAGCACCCCGCAACCCAGGGCCACCAGTAAAAGATGCAGTCCGTCGGGCGCCGTGTGATACATCAGTATCTGGCGGTAGGCGTCCAGCATAAAGGCCAGGGGATTGACGTTGAGCACCAGCTCGGTCATGGCGGGGTCGCCGAGCGCCCGCACGTCCCAAAAAATACCCGAGGTAAACAACAGGAACATCATGCCCAGGGAGATCACCATGGAGAAATCCCGCACCAGGCACACCATACAGGCGCCCACCAGGGCACAGGCGACGATCATCAGGTAGTTGACGGCCATCACCGGCAACAGCCAGGCCCAGCTGGCCGAAGGCTGGTAACCATACACATACAATACGATAAACAGCAGCAGAAACACGGCGGCCTGCTTGTACAAACCCTCGTGGACCACCGCCAGGGGAAACAGCGTCTTGGGCACGTTGATCTTGCCGATCAGCCCCCTGCTCGCCACAATACTGTTGGCGCCCTGGTTGACCGACTTGGAAAACCAGATAAACGCCAGCTTGCCGCACATCAGGAACACCAGGAAGTCCTCGCGGCGGGCATCCAGAATGACGCTGAACACCACATAAAACACCGCCACGTACAACAGCGGCTCCAGGATCCACCAGATATAGCCCAGGAAGTATTTGGATGAATCCGCCCGCAGTGACATGCGGGCCATGGTGTCAATCAGCAGAAAATAATGGGCGATGTGCATCGGGGTGGTTTCACTGCTCACGGCGGGCGGTGCAAATAGCGCTGCATTCTAGCAATAATCCCCTGCAAGCGGCAGACAGATGCGTATTATTGCCGCACAACACAGGTACAATGGCGTCCATGACAAACCCCCCGCCCCGCCACCGCCCGCGCAAGCGCTTCGGCCAGAACTTTCTGCGCGATGCGGCTGTGATTGACCGGATCGCCGACGCGGTTCACGCCCGGGCCGCCCAGCATCTGGTGGAGATCGGCCCCGGCCAGGGCGCCCTGACCGGGGCTTTAGCCGCCAGCGGCTGTCGTCTGGATGTGATCGAGCTGGACCGGGACCTGGTGCCGGGCCTGCTGGCGGCGTTCAGCGTGTACCCACGCTTTCGCCTGCACAGCCAGGACGTGCTGACTTTCGACTTTGCCGCGCTGGCGCGCGCGGGCCAGACCCTGCGCGTGGTGGGCAACCTGCCCTACAATATCGCCACGCCGCTAATCTTCCGCCTGCTGGATCACACCGCACTGCTACAGGACATGCATTTTATGCTGCAGCGCGAGGTGGTGGAGCGCCTGGCAGCCGCGCCCGGCGGCAAAAACTGGGGCCGGCTGGGCATCATGGCGCAGCATCTGTGCGCGGTGGAGCACCTGTTCGACGTGCCGCCAGAGGCGTTTTATCCGCCGCCCAGGGTCCACTCGGCCGTGGTGCGCCTGACGCCGTACCGGGCGTCACCGTGGCCGCACTGCGACCGCGCCCGCTTGCGGCGCGTGGTACAGGCCGCCTTTGCGCAGCGCCGCAAGACCTTGCGCAACAATCTCAAAGGCCTTATAGATGACGCGAGCCTGGCGTCACTGGGCATCGACCCCGGCGCCCGCGCCGAGACCCTGGAACTCGCTAAATTCATAGAGCTGGCCAACCGCATCGATGACTGATAGACAACTCAACCCGTCTCTTGTCGGCATACAGGGCGCGGCGCGGGGCCTGCGCCGATGAGCACCTACGTCGTCGGTGATATCCAGGGCTGCCTGCAACCGCTCAAGTGCCTGCTGCGCAAAGTGCAGTTCGACCCGGCGAAAGACGTTTTGTGGTCGGTGGGCGACGTGGTCAACCGCGGCCCCAAGTGCCTGAAAACACTGCGCTTTTTATACAAAATGCGGGGCAGTCTGGTGATGGTGCTGGGCAACCACGACCTGCACCTGCTGGGCGTGGCAGCCGGGGTGCGCGCGCCCCACCGCAGCGATACCTTCGACAAGCTGCTGGCCGCGCCGGACCGGGACACCCTGCTCGATTGGCTGCTGCACCGGCCCCTTATCCACCGCGAACACGGCTTTACCATGGTGCACGCGGGCATACCGCCGCAGTGGAGCGTCAGCCAGGCGATGGGCTATGCCGGCGAGGTGGAAGCCGTGTTGCGCAGCCCCGACTGTCTGGTGTTTTTTCAGGCCATGTACGGTAACGAGCCGGCCGTCTGGTCCGATGACCTCAGCGGTATGACGCGCCTGCGCGTAATCACCAACTACCTGACCCGGATGCGCTTTTGCACCAAAAAAGGCGTGCTGGATCTCACCAGCAAGGGCACCACCCCGAACAAATCGAAAAAGAAGCTCGCTCCGTGGTTCGCTCACCCCGGGCGCAAGACCGCCGGCGACAAGATCCTGTTCGGCCACTGGGCCTCCCTGGAGGGCGTCACGGGCAATCCCAACGCCATCGCGCTGGATACCGGTTGTGTCTGGGGCCGTAAACTGTCCCTGTACCAGCTCGAGACGGGCCAGTGGACGCAGTGCCAGTGCCGCAACGGCAAGTGCCGGGAATAGCGCGTGGAAATCTACCTGGTCGGCGGCGCGGTGCGCGACGAATTGCTGGGCTGCCCGGTGACCGAGCGCGACTGGGTGGTGGTGGGCGCGCGGCCCCAGGATCTGCTGCAACGGGGCTACCAGCAGGTGGGCAGGGATTTTCCCGTGTTCCTGCACCCGCAAACCCGGGAGGAATACGCTCTGGCGCGCACCGAGCGCAAGCGCGGACACGGCCACACCGGCTTTGCCCTGCACTGCGACAGCTCGGTGACGCTGGAAGAGGACCTGCAACGCCGCGACCTGACGGTCAACGCCATGGCGCGCACTGCGGGCGGCGAGGTCATCGACCCCTACGGCGGCCGGCGCGACCTCGAGGCCAGAATCCTGCGGCATGTCTCGCCCGCCTTCGTGGAGGATCCGCTGCGCGTGCTGCGCACCGCCCGCTTTGCCGCCCGCTACGCGCACCTGGGGTTCACCGTGGCCGGTCAGACCCTGCAGTTGATGGGGCAGATCGTGCGACAGGACGAGCTGGCCCACCTGCCGCACGAGCGCGTGTGGGTGGAATTGCAGCGGGCGCTGGGTGAGCGCAGCCCGGAGGTCTTCGTGCAGATACTGCGCGAGTGCGGCGCCCTGTCCCGGCTGCTGCCGGAGGTGGACACCCTGTTCGGGGTGCCGCAAAACCCGGTGCACCACCCCGAGATCGATACCGGCGACCACACGCTGCGCGCCCTGCAGCAGGCCGCCGCGCTGAGCCCGGCCCCCGAGGTGCGCTTTGCGGTGCTGCTGCACGATGTCGGCAAGGGCACCACCCCCCGGCGCGACTGGCCGCGCCACATCGCCCACGAGCAGCGCGGCCTGGCGCTGGTGGAGGCGATTTGCCGGCGCCTGCGGGCGCCCGGGCCGTACCGCGACCTGGCCCGCGCCGTCTGCCAGTACCACACCCACTGCCACCGCGCCCTCGAGCTGCGCGGCAGGACACTGCTCAAACTGCTGCTGGCGACGGACGCGCTGCGGCGCCCGGAGCGCTTCGAGGCCTTCCTGCTGGCCTGTGAGGCGGATGCGCGCGGGCGCCTGGGGCTGGAGGCGCGGGACTACCCCCAGGCCGATTACCTGCGCCGCGCCTTGCGTGTGGCGCAGGGCGTGAGCGCCGCGCAATTCCGCGACAGCGGCCTCACCGGCAAAGCGCTGGGACAGGCCATCGATACTGAGCGGGTCAGGCAGTTGAGCGCCCTGCGCCGGCGATGACTTGGTTTGATGACCAACTGGTGACTGCGAACAATGTACTCGTTGCAATCACAGAAGAGGTGCGGCAGATTTTACGCCAGTCGGTGCTGCTGAACCCCTGGGTCGAATGAAACAATGGGGACATGCATCAGTTGCAGGACTGCTTGAAGGTAAATCTGCCCCCTTCTCCCCATGTAAGACTCCAGGGAGAAACAAGAGTCTTATTCCTCCTCCGTGTTTGCAGACTTTATCAACAACCAGATAATACTTGCATTAACCGCGGCCCCGGCCGTGCACTGGGGATCACTTCCCGGGTCGGTAGCAGCCGGATCGATTAGCATTACGGTGTAATTGAATGTGGTTGGGGTACTGTCAATACCCACATTATCGATAGTCACTGCATAGGGCGTATCGCATTCTGGCGCCTGACCATCCAAGGTCGGGAGCCATACCAGGGTGTTTTCTCCATAACCGTTAACAGTGGTTTCCAATGCCACTGGCAGGCTATTGGCGTGTTCATCAGTCATCGTCACAGTTGCGCTCGAAAAATCCGCACCCGCGTAAGAAAATGACCAACGTGGCGGAACCAGTTGGTAGGGAATATGGCCAGGTGGCGGCCAACTGACATATTCCTCACGGGTTGCTGGCCGAGGGGCCCATATATTGGGGTCAAAAACCCATACACTATTGGCAACAGCGGCCGCGCTGACGTTCCCGGTTCCCATCAGTTGTGTTTGCGGGTAAAGCAGCCAGCGGCGATGACCCACGGCATAGTTATGTGCTCCGGAATCCCTTATGTAGGCGTCAATGGCATCAGGTCCCACCACGCCAAGAGCCAGGTTTGAACTACTGGCCGCCTCGGCACCATCTTCGGTGTAACAAGTCCACGAATCGGCCGAGGGGGTATGGCTCAAACTACGCTGTGCGGCCATCATTAGTGCAGCCTCCTGAGCTTTGCTGCTGTACACAGGATCGAATGCAATACTGGGGGCCACGCCTGCCATACTACGAAAATAGTTTATTCTGGCCAGAGTGGCATCCTTGTAGGCTTGAGATGTATCTCCGGCGTGACAGGAAGCGATATCCCCGGTGAAGCCCATGGGCACGCCATTGGAGGGAAGATAATTATTAATATAAAGCAAGCGTACTGCCTCGCGATTCTGAATATCGACGCTGCCGTTATCGACTGCCCGCCCCTGTATCAAATTACCACGGGGCGTGGGGGCAGGGATCTCGCCTTTGGGGGCTGTCGCAGGTGTCGGGGGCTCCCCCAACTCAAGGGAGAGGCTATTTGGTGTGTGTGTTAGGAGAATAAGAGCGGAAATAACGGACGACAAAATTGCAGCCGAGTGATGTATTGCGAAAGTTTTACTCAATGTTTTCCCCTCCAATAACTATTGTCTCACCATAAGACCCGGCAAGTGATTCGCCAAGAAACGATAGAAAAAAAGTACCGACAAAACGTAATCAGTGGTTTTACTCTGAAAAATAAACTCTCAGTCAAGCTAGGCTGTTCACACTATCCGAGGCGGCCCTCAGATAATGTGAACAGGCCCCAGAACAGCTATAGAATCCAGTTCCGCTTGCAGGGGCAAACAAAAGAAAAATGAGCGCGGGATGTCTAAAGCAATACAAGAGAACAGATCTATTCGTCCGTAATGTACTGGAGATATTTTCATACGCGCCGGTCACCGGGGAGACGGCCTCGGGGGGCGCGCGCCGGCAGCGGCGGCAGCGTTTCCATGGGCCAGCGCGGGCGCACCTGGCTGTCGCCGTCATCGGCCTGCCCGGCCAGCAGGCGCTGCGCCCCGGCGTAGGCGATCATGGCGCCATTGTCGGTGCAGAACTGCGGCGCGGGATAAAACACTCTGGCCCGGTCTTTGACCAGAGCCCTTTGCAACTCAGCCCTGAGTTTTGTGTTAGCGCTCACTCCGCCCGCGATTATCAGGGTGTCAAGACCCTCCTGGCGCAGCGCCCGGCGGCACTTGACGACCAGCGTGGCCACCACCGCGTTCTCGAAGGCGCAGGCGATATCGCAGGCGTCCCGCTCACTCAATTCGCCTGCGCCGCGGCACCCTTCGACCGTGTTGAGCGCGTGAGTCTTGAGCCCGCTGAAACTGAAATCCAGTCCCGGCCGGTTCACCATGGGACGCGGGAAATGAAAGCGACCCGGCTCGCCGCGCTGCGCCAGGCGCGCAATCTGCGGCCCTCCGGGGTAGGGCAGGCCGAGCATCTTGGCGGTCTTGTCAAAGGCCTCGCCGGCGGCGTCGTCCAGGGACTCGCCCAGCAGCCGGTAGCGGCCGATGCCGTCGACCCGCACCAACTGTGTATGGCCGCCGGATACCAGCAGCGCGACAAAAGGGAACTCGGGGTGTTCGTCCTCCAGCATGGGCGCCAGCAAATGGCCCTCCATATGGTGCACACCGAGCACCGGCACACCCCAGCCCCAGGCCAGCGCCCGCGCCAGGGTGGCACCCACCATCAGCGCCCCCACCAGGCCGGGGCCGGCGGTGTAGGCGATACCGTCGATATCGGCGCCGCGGCAGCCGGCCCGCGCCAGCACCTCGTCGAGCAGCGGCAGGGCTTTGCGCACATGATCGCGCGAGGCCAGCTCCGGTACCACTCCGCCGTATTCGACATGGACGTCCACCTGGCTGAACAGGGCGTGCGCCAGCAGGCCGCGCGCGGTATCGTACAGCGCCAGGCCGGTTTCATCGCAGGATGTCTCGATACCCAGTATCAGCATGGTCACACAGGCCCTGGCGGGTTGACGCAGTGGCGCTCGGCGAGCGGCGCGGCCAGTTGCAGCACGCATGATAATGGAGCAATGCGCCCGGGCCAACCCGGCCGCTGCCGCGCGCCCGTGTCCGGTGCGGTCCGAGCTGTGCGTCCGGCGGGGTTTTGGCTTTGCAAATGCGCACTGATAAGTATAAAATGCGCGCCCTTTCAGCCGACGGCAGGAGCCGTCCAAATCAAACGTGACAGGTAAAGACTGCATGCCGCATATCAAGATCAAGGAAAACGAGCCGTTTGACGTGGCCCTGCGCCGCTTCAAGCGCTCCTGCGAAAAAGCCGGCGTACTCGCCGAAGTGCGCAAGCGCGAACACTATGAAAAACCCACCACCGTGCGCAAGCGCGCCTCTGCTGCCGCGGTCAAACGCCACCTGAAAAAACTCTCCCGGGAAAACCGCAAGCGCGTGCGCCTGTACTAGCAGGCACGCAAGCACGCCCCAGCGCCCGCCATTATCCCCGCGCCATGAGCAAGCCGCCCCTCACGGAGATAGTCAAGGCCGCCATGAAGGCCGCCATGAGAGCCCGTGACAAGGAGCGTCTGGGTACCATCCGGCTCATGCAGGCGGAATTCAAGCGCGTCGAAGTCGATGAGCGCATCGAACTCGATGATGCGCGCGTACTGGCCATTCTGGATAAAATGCTCAAGCAGCGCCGCGACTCCGCCCGGCAGTACCGCGATGCCGGTCGCGAGGAACTGGCCGCCGTCGAAGACGCCGAAATAGCGGTCATCCAGGAGTTCCTGCCCGCGCAGCTCAGCGAGGAGGAACTGGTGCAGATGGTGGACGCGGCGATTGCCGCCAGCGGGGCCAGTGGCATGCAGGCCATGGGCCCCGTCATGGCCGCGCTCAAGCCGCAACTGCAGGGCCGCGCCGATATGGGCGCTGTCAGCAAGCTGGTCAAGGCGCGCCTGGCCGGCTGAGCTGCGCCGCTCCCGCGCCGTTTCGGGCGGTATATATTCGCGCGGCGCAGCAGACACCACTAAACATTCCCCGGGCGGCGTGGTTCAATACACTGTTCGATCACTCTCAGTGCTGCCCCGATGGCCGGACGGATACCCCAAGCTTTCCTGGATGACCTGCTGGAGCGCGTCGACATCGTCGAGGTGATCGACCGGCGCGTCAAGCTGAAAAAATCCGGCAAGAACTACACCGCGCGGTGCCCCTTTCACGACGAAAAAACGCCCTCCTTCAGCGTCAACCCGCAAAAGCAATTTTTCTATTGCTTCGGCTGCGGTGCCGGCGGCAACGCGCTGGGCTTTTTGATGGATTACGACAACCTGGAATTCCCCCGGGCGGTGGAGACCCTGGCCAGCGCCGCCGGCCTGGAAGTGCCGCGCGAAGCGGGCGGTCCGGGCCAGCAGCGAGCGGCCGCGCGCGAGCGGGGCAACCGGGCGCTGTACGCCCTGCTGGAAAAGGTCGCGGGCTACTACCAGCAGCAGTTGCGCAGCCACCCCCGCGCCGGCCGCGCCGTGGCCTATCTCAAGGAGCGCGGACTCAGCGGCGCCATCGCCAAACAATTCAACCTGGGTTTCGCGCCGCCGGGCTGGGACAACCTGCTCGCGGCCATGGGTGACACCGACGCGCACCGCGCACTGCTCAGGGACGGCGGCATGCTGGTGGAGAACGAGGCGGGCAGAGTCTATGACCGCTTCCGCGACCGCGTCGTGTTTCCCATTCGCGACCAGCGCGGCCGGGTCGTCGCCTTTGGCGGGCGCGTGCTGGGCGACGACAAGCCGAAGTACCTCAACTCCCCCGAGACCGACATCTTCCACAAGGGCCGCGAACTGTACGGCCTGTTCCAGGCCCGCCAGGCCAATCGCTCACTGCGGCGCATCCTGGTGGTAGAGGGCTATATGGATGTCATCGCCCTGGCGCAGTACGGCATCAGCAACGCCACCGCCACCCTGGGCACCGCCACCAGCAGGACCCACCTGGAACGCATCTACCGCCTGTGCCCGGAAGTGGTGTTCTGCTTTGACGGCGACGCCGCCGGGCGCCAGGCGGCCTTTCGCGCCCTGGAAGCGGCCCTGCCCTGCATGGAAGACGGCCGCCAGGCGCGCTTTCTGTTTCTGCCCGAAGGCGAGGACCCGGACACCCTCGTGCGCGGCAGCGGCGCACAGGGTTTCGAGCGCCTGCTGCAAGGCGCCCTGCCCCTGGAGACGTTCCTGTTCGAGTCCGTGGCCGGCGGTGTCGATCTCGCCACGCTGGACGGTCGCGCCCGCCTGAGCAAGCTGGCACTGCCCTACATCCGGCAACTGCCGGAGGGCGTCTATCGCCAGCTTATGTTCCGGGAACTGGCGCAGCGCACCGGCCTGGAATTGACCGGCCTGCTGCAACTGGCCGCGTCGCCGTCCGCCGCACCGCCGCCCGGCCCAACAGCCCCGCAACCGCAGGGCGTCGGGGATCCGGCGCGGCCCCCCCGCGCCCGGCCGCCGCGCCAGCGCGCCGCGCTGGAACCCGCATGTACGGGCTACTCCAATCTGGCACAGGCCGCCATCGCCCTGCTCCTGCACCAGCCGGACATTGCCCGCCTGGCCGACCCCACTCCCCTGGCGGAACTGCAGGGCGACGACATCGCCCTGCTGCGGGAACTGCTGGCTCTGTTGTCGCGCCGGCCGGAATCCAGCACGGCGATGCTGCTGGGCCACTGGTACGACACACCCGAGGGCGATCTGCTCAACCGCCTGGCCGGCCAGGAGCGGCTCGTTCCCAGGGAGGGTATAGAGCGGCAGTTTGTCGATACCATGCAGGCCCTGGCACGCCTGCCGCAGCGCTCGAAACTCGCCGCGCAGGTCGACAAACTGAAGCTCACCAACTACGCTGAAATCAGCGATGTGGAAAAGCAGCGACTGAGGGAACTGCTGCGGGAGAAACTGCAGCGCGATGCCGAACGCAGCGACAGACACAAGCGTTGAGCCCGCCCGTCACGATCCGGTTGTAACCCGCCGGGTAAAACACACGCCACCTGCAGGGCTGTCTGTCAGCCGCGGCGCTCGCAGGAAGCCACTTGTTTTGGCACGCGATCACCCCCATGTAACGACAGGTCGGCAGGTGGATGAATCGCGGGTCCAACCCGGTCGGGTTTCGCGACTTTACGCTGCTTGCAACTGGTCGAGTGAAGGTGTTTGCGGTTATAATTGCCGGCTGACTTTTTTTTGCATTTCTCGAACGCTTAAGGTGCCCTTTTAATGACCGATGTCGTACAACAGCAGTCCCGCCTGAAAGACCTTATCGCGAGGGGCAAGGACCAGGGCTACCTGACCTACGCGGAGGTGAACGACCACCTGCCGGAGGACATTTCGGACCCGGATCAGGTTGAAGACATCATCCAGATGATCAACGACATGGGCATACAGGTGTTCGAAGTGGCGCCGGATGCCGATGAACTGCTGATGGCCGAAGGCGATGCCTCCGCCGATGACATCGCCGCGGCGGAAGCCGCCGCCGCGCTGGCCGCGGTGGAAACCGAAGCGGGCCGCACCACCGACCCGGTGCGCATGTACATGCGTGAAATGGGCACCGTCGAACTGCTCACCCGCGAGGGCGAAATTGTCATCGCCAAACGCATCGAGGAGGGCATTCGCGAAATGATGGCCGCCCTGGCCCACTACCCCGGCGCGGTAAAGCAGGTGCTGGACGAGTACGATCTGGTCGCCAGGGAGGAACGGCGCCTGGCCGACATCATGGTGGGCTACCTCGACCCCGCCGAACACGTGCCCTCCGCTGCCGAAGTGGCTGAGAGCACGCCGTCGAGCGACGACGACGAGACCGATTCGGGCCCCGACCCGGTCGAGGCCAAGAAGCGCTTTACCGCCCTCAAGCGCCAGTACAACAAGACAGAAAAGGCCATTGCCGCGAAGGGCCGCGGCGACAAGGCCAGCATCAAAGAAATGGAAAAACTCGGCGAACTGTTCAAGTTTTTCAAGCTCACGCCGCGAATTTCCGAGCCGCTGACCGACACGCCGCGCAATATCCTGGCCGCGGTGCGCGACCAGGAGCGGGAAATCATGCGCCTGGCGGTCCGCGAGTGCGGCATGCCGCGCAAGGATTTCATCGTCTCTTTCCAGGGCTCGGAGTCTGACCCGAAGTGGGTGACGCGCCTGTCGCGCAAGAAAGACTACGGCGCCAGACTGTCCGCGCACAAAGAGACCTTCCAGCGCCTGCAGCGACGCATCTCCCAGGTCGAGGAAAACAGCGGTTTGAGCGTGTCTGAGATCAAGGAAATCAATCGCCGCATGTCGATGGGTGAAGCGCGCGCCCGGCGCGCCAAAAAGGAAATGGTGGAGGCCAACCTGC
>JAGRIH010000069.1 GCA_020443345.1 Halioglobus sp. | reverse complement strand
CTCTCTACTCAGAAAGAACTTCAGTCTAGATGAGGCAATTATGGAATCCAGCAAGCCTGTATACATCTCTTACGCCGGGCCCGCCCTGCTTGACACTCCCCTGTTAAACAAGGCTTCGGCATTTTCCGAGGCCGAGCGCCGCACCTTTAACCTGATGGGTTTACTGCCCCCCCGCTATGAGAGTATCGAGGAACAGGTGGAGCGGGCGTATATGCAATACCGCAGCTTTGACGAGCCCATCAATCGCCACATTTATCTGCGGGCGGTGCAGGACAACAACGAGACCCTGTTTTACCGTCTGCTCAGCGATCACCTGGTGGAAATGCTGCCGATTATCTACACGCCCACGGTGGGCGAGGCCTGCGAGCATTTTTCCGATATCTATCGCAGCGCGCGCGGTATTTTCGTGTCCTACAAAGAACGGGCGTTTATGGATGACATATTGCGCAGTGTTACCAAAGAGCGGGTAAAAGTCATTGTCGTAACCGATGGCGAGCGCGTGCTCGGTCTGGGCGACCAGGGTATCGGCGGCATGGGTATCGCCATCGGCAAGCTGTCCGTTTACACCGCCTGCGGCGGCATCAGCCCGGCCTATACTCTGCCGGTGGCGCTGGATGTGGGTACCAATAACAAGATCCTGTTGGATGACCCTTTTTACATGGGCTTGCGCCACCCGCGGATCGGCAGGGAAGAGTACGACAGTTTTGTCGATCAGTTTGTCGATGCGGCACAGGCGCGCTGGCCGGGGGTGCTCATTCAGTTCGAGGATTTTGCCCAGCCCAATGCCATGCCCCTGCTGCGCCGCCACCGCGAGCGCCTGTGTTGCTTTAACGACGATATTCAGGGCACGGCAGCGGTGACCCTGGGCTGTCTGCTGTCTGCCTGTGGCAAAAAAGGCGAGACCCTGCGCGATCAGACGATTGTCTTTGTCGGCTCGGGTTCGGCCGGCTGCGGTATCGCAGAGCTGATCATACGCGCGATGGTCAATGAGGGTCTCACCGATGCCCAGGCGCGCGCACGTGTCTTCATGGTCGATCGATACGGCCTGCTCACTGATACTATGGCAAATCTGGCCGATTTTCAGCGGCGACTGGCACAGCCCGCGGCGCTGCTGGAAGACTGGGTGTTGACCGCGGATGACGATTACCCGCAGGCGCTGGATGTCGTCGCGAATACCCGTGCCAGCGTACTCATCGGCGTGTCCGGCAAAGCCGGGCTGTTCAGCGAAGAACTCATCCGGCAAATGCAGCGCGGCTGCCCGCGCCCCATCATCATGCCACTGAGCAACCCCTCGCAACATGCCGAGGCGCACCCCCGCGACGTCATCGCGTGGACGCAGGGCAGGGCGATCGTTGCCACCGGCAGCCCCTTCCCGGCCGTGGAGTACGCGGGCGAGTCATATGACATAGCACAATGCAACAACAGTTATGTGTTTCCGGGTATCGGCCTGGGTGTTGTCGCCTGTGAGGCGAGCCGGATCAGTGACGAGATGTTGATGGTGGCCAGTACCGCCCTGGCGGAACTGTCGTCCGATAGAGGAGAGCAGTCCAGTGCCGTGTTGCCACCATTGACGGCGCTGCCGCAAATCAGCCGCGAAGTGGCGTTTCAAGTGGGAAAAATGGCGCAGGCACAGGGCTTCGCCCGTGAAATCACTGATGAAGAACTACGGGACAGCATTGAGCGCAATTTCTGGACGCCGGCGTACCGGGAATATCGCCGTGTTGCCATGCGCGCCAGCTAGGGGGCTATCGGCCGTATACGGTCTGCTGCAGTTGCATATTCCGTGTCACAAGACTGTGAGAGAGGGAACCGCGTAGGAAGTATCGTCAACACGACTGGCTGGCACGCTCCTGACAGTGGGTCGCCGGGTCCTCCCTGGTTGTTACAGTCGTAAGGACCGCTGTGTCCGACTAATCCCGTCTTCATCCGCAGTTTTAGTCTGCACACTCAACCATCAGGTTTTTCAAGATACACTTGAGCTCCTCAACAATGCGGGCGGCCTCATTCCGATTGTTAATAATGGTCTGCCGCAGCAGGCAGAAACTGACTTCTTCCATGATCATGGCCTTGGTATTGATTCGTGCCTTGGACAGTGAGGGGAAATAAACTCTGAGGAGTTCGGCGTTTCGCTGTATCCCTTTCTTTTTCAGCACCTTGGTGACCGGGTCCATGCGCGGCGAGTGCTCCTGGGCCTGCCACATGAGAATAGCCGCCTTATGACTGCGCCAGTAACGGACCAGATCATCGACGATTTCATCGATCAGGGATTCAAACGGCATGTCCGCGGATGCCTTTGCGTAAATGTCGCTCATGCGCGTTTCCAGATTCCTGAAAGTCCGATCGGCCACCGCGGCGAAAATACCGTGCTTGCCGGGGAAGTAGTGGTAGATCACACCGGGCGAAATATTGGTCTCCTGCGAGATCATCTGTGCTGTCACCGACTCGAACCCCTTCTCCATGACCAGCTGCTCGGCCGTGTCGAGAATCAGGTTTACGCGTTTTCGACTTCTTTCCTGCTGTGGTTTACTTCTCGCTTGTAGTTTTGTCATACACAGTCTTCATTAAATGGATAGATGGGATAGTAATAAAACCGGTGCATAGAATACCAGATCAGGCATAAACAGCGTAAGTCGTTGCAGTACGAACCAGTGGGAAAAGATACTTGAGTATTTCTATATTATAGAGAATAATGTCTATATAAAACACAGGTATTGCTGTGCGGGCAGTTCGAGCTATAAAGAGTAAATATGCCGTGGCAGGAGAAAACCGCAAATGTACGCGTGACCACGGTGCTGTTTTCACCATGCCAGGCGCGGGCGGTACCGCCTGCATGTCACCATGGCTGTCGTGTTCCGTGGATAAGTCAGGCTGCAACGCAATGAGGATAAGCCAATGGCGGTAAAAACCGTATCGATCGAAGAACTGGCCAATGCCGCCGGAACCCGCTTTGAACCGGGCCCGTGGATTGCAATCGACCAGGCGCGAATAAACACCTTTGCGGATTGCACCGAGGATCACCAGTTTATCCACGTGGACCCTGAAAAAGCTGCCCAGACGCCCTTCGGCGGTACGATTGCGCATGGCTTCCTGACCCTCTCCATGCTCACTAAAATGATCGAGGGCGTGGGCATGATTCCCGACAATGTCGCGATGGGCCTCAACTACGGCTTTGACAAGGTGCGCTTTCTGACCCCGGTGCGTGCCGGCAAGCGGGTGCGTGCCCACGTCGAAGTGGCTGGCGTCGAGCGCAAGGACGACAAGCGTTTTCTGCTCAAGCAGGCGATTTCGGTGGAAATCGAGGGTGAGGACAATCCCGCGTTAATCGCCGAGTGGCTGACCATGGTGATCACCACCTGAACAGGAAGCGCCAGAATAGCTACCTGAACACATATTCACACCCATTGCAGAGGATTTCAGATGAGTATTCGCTACGACGGAAAAGTTGCCATTGTCACCGGGGCCGGCCAGGGCCTGGGCCGCAGCCACGCTATTGAACTGGCCAAACGCGGTGCCCGGGTGGTGGTCAACGACCTCGGCGGCGCCAAGGATGGCACCGGTGGCTCCAGTGAGGCGGCCCGCGCCGTGGTGGCGGAAATCCAGGCGCTGGGCGGCGAGGCGATCGCCAACGGGGCCAACGTCGCCAGCTACCCGGAAGTGGAAGCCATGGTCGGCCAGGCCATGGAGCAATGGGGCCGCGTCGATATCCTGGTGAACAATGCCGGCATTCTGCGCGACAAGAGCTTTGCCAAGGGCTCGCTGGAGGATTTCAAGCTGGTGCTGGACGTGCACCTGATGGGGACGGTGAACTGCACCAAGGCGTGCTGGGACATCATGCGCGAGCAGAGCTACGGTCGCGTGGTGGTCACCACCTCTTCCTCGGGCCTGTACGGCAATTTCGGGCAGGCCAACTACGGCGCCGCGAAAATGGGCGTTATCGGGCTGATGAACACGCTGGTGCAGGAGGGCGCCAAGTACGACATTCGCGTCAATGCGCTGGCGCCCGCGGCGGGTACCCGCATGACAGAGGGACTGCTCCCCGACAAGGCCTTCGAATTGCTGGCACCGGAAACCGTGACGCCGGCGGTGCTGTACCTGGTCGGCGAGGACGCGCCCAACCGCACGATTTTGTGTGCCGGGGCCGGCGCCTACGCAGTGGCGAAGATCGTCGAGACCGACGGCGTGTGGCTGCCCCCGGCCGAGCAGACTCCGGAGGGAATCGCCGCTCACTGGGAGGCCATCACCTCGCAAGTCGGAGAAGCGATACCCCAAAGCGGAGCCGAACCGACCCTCAGATTTGCCGCCAGGGCCGCGGAGGGCCTGGGTGTCAAGCTCGACTGATCACCCATCGACGGCAGCCCCGATGTTCGTTGTCCAGAGAGAAAACCCATGAGAGAAGCAGTGATTGTCGCGACAGCGCGCACCCCCATCGCCAAGGCCTACCGCGGCGGTTTCAACAACCTGGGCGGAGCCAGCCTGGGCGCCGCGTCCGTGGCCGAGGTCGTCAGGCGCGCCGCTATCGACCCGGCCAGAATCGACGACGTGATCATGGGCTGCGGTCTGCCACAGGGCGCCACCGGCGCCAATATCGCGCGCCAGGTCGCGCTGCGCGCCGGCCTGCCGGTAACGGTGAGCGCAATGACCGTCGACCGCCAGTGCTCGTCGGGGCTGATGGCCGTGGCGATGGCGGCCAGGCAGATTGTCGATGACGGCATGACGTGCGTGGTGGGCGGCGGACTGGAATCCATTTCACTGGTGCAGAACGAGCACATGAACCAGTACCGCCTGGTGGACGAGGAACTGGTCGCCATGCACCCGGCCATCCATATGCCCATGCTGCAGACCGCCGAAGTCGTGGCCAGGCGCTACAACATCTCCCGCGAGGTCATGGACGAATACGGTCTGCAGTCACAACAGCGCACCGCGGCCGCCTACGAGGCCGGACGCTACGCCGAGGAACTGGTGGCCGTGACCTGCCGGCGCACAGTGTGGGACAAAGAGACCGGCGAGGCCTCCGAGGCAGAGGCGACCGTGTCCGCAGACGAGGGCCTGCGCCCCACGACTGCCGAGGGCCTGGCCGGACTGAAGACCGTGGTCGAGGGCGGCACCATTACCGCCGGCAACGCCTCGCAGTTGTCGGACGGCTCGTCAGCCCAGTTAGTAATGGACGCGAAAGTTGCGGAAAAGGAGAGGCTGGAGCCACTGGGCATCTATCGCGGGGTTGCGGTGGCCGGCTGCGAACCCGATGAAATGGGTATCGGTCCCGTGTTCGCCGTACCCAAGCTGCTCAAGCAGCACGGCCTGTCACTGGACGATATCGGCCTGTGGGAGCTGAACGAAGCCTTCGCGGTGCAGGTGCTGTACTGCCGTGACAAACTGGGTATCGACAACGACCGCCTGAACGTCAACGGCGGCGCGATTGCCATCGGCCACCCCTATGGTATGAGTGGCTCGCGCATGATCGGCCACGCGCTGATCGAGGGCAGGCGGCGCGGCGTGAAGTACGTGGTGATCACCATGTGTGTCGGCGGTGGTATGGGGGCGGCCGGGTTGTTTGAGGTGGTGTAGGAGTGAGTAAGGGCGTAAGCAGAGCGTTCAGGTCTGATCCGGAAAAGTGAAAATAACCCACGCTCCTACTATACTGAATCGTTAGAAAATTCATTATTAGTGACAACTAAGTAATTACCTGAATCCGTAAGTTTATATG
>JAGRIH010000006.1:53463-83423 GCA_020443345.1 Halioglobus sp. | reverse complement strand
CTGAAGTTCCTCCCCGCTGTAGTCATCTCCTCGCGCTGAAAGCCCTGTAAATACTGGCTTGTTTGAGCATAACAGGGTATTTTTTTATTCCATATGTAGTCACTAAATAGATTTACATAATGGGCTGGTTGTGGTATATAATGCTCATGGCAAAACGATCCGGCACAGCACACGTCGTCACTACGACCCGCAAATACAAGAACAAGGTCTACTCGACCCATCTGCTGCGGCGCAGTTATCGCCAAGACGGCAAGGTCAAGAACGAGACCCTGGGTAACCTGTCCCACCTGCCGGATGCACTGGTTGATCTGGTCCGCCGCTCGCTGCAGGGCGAAACGTTCGTCCCCCTGGACCAGGCCTTTGAGGTGGTCGCCTCACGCAGCCATGGCGCCGTGCAGGCTGTCACTGCGGCGATGCAGCGCCTGGGGTTTGCCACGCTCCTGGCGAGCAAGACCAGCCGTGAGCGCGATCTGGTCTGCGCCATGGTGGCGGCACGGATCATTGCACCGCATACCAAACTGGCCACTACACGCTGGTGGCACACCACGACGCTGGCAGAAGACTTTGGTGTCGCCGAGGCCACCGAGGACGAGTTGTATGCGGCCATGGACTGGTTGCTGGCGCGCCAGGGCAGGATCGAGAAGAAGCTCGCGGCCCGCTATCTGGGCGAAGACAGCCTGGTTCTGTACGACCTCTCCTCCAGTTATTTTGAGGGGCACACTTGCCCTCTGGCGCGTCGCGGTTATAACCGCGATGGCAAGAAGGGCAAGCTGCAGGTGAACTATGGCCTGTTGACCGATAATCGGGGCTGCCCGATAGCCGTCTCGGTGCACGAGGGCAACACGGCTGATCCGCAAACGCTGATGCCCCAGATCGATCGTCTGCGGCATGACTTCGGGCTCGCACACGTGGTCATGGTGGGAGACCGGGGCATGATCTCGCAAAAGGCGGTGGACACCCTGCGGGGGCAGGAGGGCATCGGCTGGATTACTGCCCTCAAAAGCGGCGCCATCCGCAAACTGGTGACGCAGGGGCAAATCCAGATGGGGCTGTTTGACGAGGGCAACCTGTTCGAATTCACTCACCCCGACTTCCCGGGCGAGCGTCTGGTGGCCTGTCGCAATCCGGAGTTGGCGGCCCGGCGCGCGCATAAGCGCGAAGACCTGCTACAGGCCACCGAGAGGAACTTGGAGAAGGTGCACCGTATGGTGCAAGCCGGTCGCCTGCAGGGTCAGGACAAGATCGGTGTCCGGGTCGGCAAGGTGGTTAATCAATACCACATGGCCAAGCACTTCACACTAGCTATCCAGGACAACGCCTTTACCTTTGCCCGTCAGACCCAGAGCATTGCCACTGAGGCAGCACAGGATGGCATCTACGTGATTCGCACCTCGCTGCCCATGGAGCGGATGGACAGCGCCGACTGTGTGCGCCATTACAAATCCCTGGCCCAGGTTGAGCGGGCGTTTCGCACGCTCAAGTCGGTCGACCTGCGCATCCGCCCCATTCATCATCGCCTGGAAACACGGGTTCGGGCGCATATCTTCCTGTGCATGTTGGCCTACCATGTCGAATGGCACATGCGGGAGGCCTGGCGTGAGCTGTTATTTGCCGATACCGATCAGATGGCCAAGGCGACGCGTGACCCGGTGGCGCCGGCCAGGCGCTCGGCAAAGGCGCAGCGCAAGGTGAACACCCGCAGGTTGGAGGACGGGACGCCGGCGCATAGCTTCAGGACGCTGATGGACGAGCTCTCGACGATGGTACGCAACACCTGTCGGACACCGCACAGCGGGCTCGACGGGCAGACCTTTGAGGTGGTGACGACGGCGAATCCCAAACAGCGGCGCGCATTGGAATTGATTCAAGCGATCCAGCTGTAGACAGAACAGCGACTTGCATTTTTCGTCAAGTGGCTGAAATACAAAGACAATCTGCTCCGCGACTACAGGAACTTCAGCCTAGTACAGGTGCGAGCCGTTTCTCGCCGGTCATGCCGAGAACGCAATGACTGGCCCCGGAGCGAGAGCGCAATGACTGGCACCGGAGCAGGATTGGCTGTGACAGTAAACGAACTGCGCGATAGAGCCGCTGCCGGGAGAAGCGGTCGATCAAGCGTTGGCGATGCCGTGGGGCACATGACCGGTGGCAATATGTTTGCCGGCAGAGGCGCAGTGGCCCGGCTGGTCATCGAAAAAGACATCGGCCTGGTAGGCCCTGAGAAACGCCGTTTTGTCGAGTCCACCGAGAAAGATGGACTCGTCGATGCGGATGTTCCAGGCGCGCAGGGTGCGGATCACCCGCTCGTGCGCGGGGGCGGAACGGGCGGTGACCAGCGCCGTGCGTATGGGGGCTTCGCTGGCGGGAAAGGCCTGCTGCAGACGGTGCAGGGCCGCCAAAAAGGGCTTGAAAGGACCCCCCGCCAGCGGCTCCCTGGCGGCGGCCTTCTCGCTGGCGGTAAACGCCGCCAGACCTTCGCTCTTGAACACCCGTTCCGCCTCGTCGGAAAACAACACGGCGTCGCCGTCAAAGGCAAAGCGCAGTTGGTCGCTGTCGCTACTGCCGCCCTTGCTGGAGATCAGTGTCGCGGCGGCCACCCCGCAATCCAGGGCATAGCGCACATCCTCGGCCTCGTTCGACAGAAACAACTGGCAGCCAAAGGCATTGATGTAACGCCACGGGCTCTGGCCGCCACAGAACGCGGCGCGGTTGATCGCCAGATCGTAGTGCTGGATTGAGTTGAACACGCGCAGGCCGGTGTCGGCGCTGTTACGCGACAGCAACACCACCTCCACCTGCACGTCTTCACCCAGAAGATCATTCAAACGCAGCAGTTTATGTACCAGCGGAAAGGCCTCCCCCGGCTCCAGGGGCTCGTCTTCGTGCGCGATCTGGTACTCCGAGTATGCCTGTAAACCTTGCTGTTCGTAGACCCGATGGCTGTCGTCGAGGTTGAACAGGGCGCGGGAGGAGATGGCGATGACCAGTTTGTCGTCGGAGCGCGTTTGCATGCGACAAGCTTACCTAGTGTGGTGTAAGGAATAAACTGAACATTCCTTACATTACACTGGATGCACGCCTGTGCGCCACCTGTCCAACTGATCTCAACTCACCTTGAGCAGGCCACGCTCCTCCAGTTCCAGCAGCAACAGCTGCTGGACCACAAATTCGCGGGTCGTCTCCGGGTGCTCCAGGTGGATGCGCTCCAGAAAGGGTCTGGCGGCCGCCTCGTCAGCGCGGTGCAACAGCGCCCGGAAAACGGTGGCGATGAACTGCCGGGGCTCCTCGCTCAGTTCCCTGATCCTGCGCAAACTGTCGCCCAGCGCGATTTCCCGCTCGGTAAGTTCGGTCCCGAACGGATAGACCGGCAGCATGCCGCTGGCCTGATAGGGGGCGAGCACCTGCTGCAACTTCTGCGGTGTATTGCTGCTGGCCTCGACGGGAATGCGGTAGTCCGGCGGCAGTTTGCCGTGGTTCTTGGCAAACTCCAGCAGCCCGTCCTGAAAGCGCGAATCGGCGATGTTGATCAGCCGTTTGATCACCTCCGCGTCGCTCTGTCCGCGCAGTTCAGCCACGCCGTATTCGGTGACCACGACGTCACGCAAATGTTTGGGGATGGTGGTATGGCCGTAGAACGGCACGATATTGGACTGCAAGTGCCTGTCCTGACCGCGGGTGCTGCGAATGCACAGTACCGAATGCGCGCCGGGCAGGTCGTTGGCCATGGCCACAAAATTGTATTGTCCACCGACCCCGCTGATGACCGTGCCGTCCTCCAGAGCGTCCGAGGCTACCGCGCCGTTCAGCGCCACGATCATCCCGGTATTGATGAACCGCGCTTTTCGGCGCTGGGCGCAGTACAGGGGGTAATCAAGCAACAATTGATTGGTGCGGCGCACGCCGGTCATGCAGATTGACTCCTGAGCAGCGGCGTCCAGGTCGCGCAATTTCTGGTAGAAGTCCGCAGGGCCCAGAAAGAAACCGGCGTGCAGGATGCGACCGTTGCACAGCTCGCGACCCGCTGCGCTGCGCAGCAGGGCCGCCCGGGTATTCGCATTGCGCGTGGCGTTGGGCAGCGACTGGCCGTCGACCAGCAAGCGGTCCCCCTCGATGCGCACCGCTTCACCCACAATGCCCCAATAACACAGTTGCCGCAGCGACTGCTCATCGAGGCGCGCGGGCATCAGGCCCTCGCTGCAGGCGTAATCGTAAAGACGCGCATCGACAGTGTATCCGATAGCGCCCCGGTTCAGCCCCTGCTGCAGCACCAGGTTGTCGTAGACGCGGCGCTTCACGATGCCCCGCTCGATCAGGTGCAGCATGCCGTTGACGAACATCTCGGTATTGATATACAGCCCCTGCTCGAAGCGACCGACATCCCCGGCCAGCGGTGCTATCTGGTGGGTCAGACCGCGCAGTATGGCGCGATACGCGTCATTGTGGTGTTGGCGCACAATACACGCCCGGGCCACCGCATCACCCAGCGCGCCGATACCGATCTGCAATGTGCCGCCATCGGCAATCAGGCTGCTGGCGTGCATGGCGGTGGCATAATCGCGCAACGGCACCGCGGCATTGGGCACGGCAAACAGGGTTTTGTTGTACTGCGGGTTGCGCACCACCCAGTCGAAGCGCTGCGGCGATACCTGCGCGTCATTCTCCATAAATGGCATAGCGTCGTGCACCTGCGCGATGGCGACGAAGGGCCGCTCCAACTGTTCGACCCTGTCCATCATCTCGAGCGTGAGGTCCGGGTTGCTCGACAGGCTCAGGGACAGTCCGGACGGGGTGTCCCGCGCGGCCACCATCTGCACCAGCACGTTGACACCGATGCCCAGCATGTCGCGCACGATATGCGTGTAGTTACTGGATACGTAGTTTTGCTGGGCACTGGCCACATGCTTCATTGCACCGGCCTTGAAATAGACCTCGCTGACCCGGATGTTGGACGGCAGGGTGTCGCTGCGCTGCGCCGCCATGAAATCCAACTCTTCGTAGTCGCCAAACAGTCGCCGCACAATGGGATCGGCCAGGCTCGCCTCGATATCACCTTCCGGCCTGGGTGCCTCCAGGCAAAGCGCCGTGAGGATATGCAGGGACAGGCTGGAGTCGGCCGCAGCGCGGCGGTAAAAGGCGTTGAGAAGTTGCACCGGCTTACCCAGGCCCAGCGGGGCCGCGACCACCAGGTCGGTACCGACGGCGGCAATTGCCGCCTCGACGCACGCCTCGACAGTTTCCAGCACATGGCTCACGGGTCAATCTCCGCCGGGGGCAGCCGCAGCCGCCTCCTGGGCAAAATAGTCGCGGGTGATGCGAAACACCAGCGGCGCCAGCAGCAACAGGGCCACCAGGTTGGGAATCGCCATAAAGGCATTCAGCGTATCCGCGATCAGCCACACCAGATTGAGTTCGATAACCGTGCCGAACGGGATGGCCATCACCCAGGCCAGCCGGAACGGCAGGATGGCCCGTGTGCCCAGCAGGAAAACGGCGCAGCGCTCGCCGTAGAACGACCAGCCGATCATCGTGGTGAAGGCAAACAGGCACAGCCCGACGGTCACGATATACTCCCCGCCCGGAAAGGCGCCCGCGTAGGCCAGAGAGGTCAGGCTGGCGCCGCTGACGCCGCTGGGCCAGGCATCCATGATGACGATAACCAGCCCGGTCATGGTGCACACCACCAGGGTATCGATAAAGGTTCCCAGCATGGCGATCATGCCCTGCTGCACGGGCTGGTCCGTGCGCGCCGCCGCATGGGCGATGGGCGCGCTGCCCAGCCCCGCCTCATTGGAGAAAATCCCGCGCGCCACACCGAAGCGCAGCGCCGCCCACACCGATGCTCCCGCGAAGCCGCCGGCGGCGGCAGTGCCGCTAAAGGCGCCGTCGATGATGGTGGCGAGCGCAGCGGGGACGCGCTCGATATTGGCCAGGATAACCAGCAGACTCATCACCACATAACTGATTGCCATCAGGGGCACCAGCATGCTGGCGACCGCGGCAATGCGCCGGATACCACCGAGCACCACCGCAGCCACCAGCGCCATCAGCAGCACAGCGGTGTACTGCGGCGGCACCGCCAGGACATCACCCAGCACCTGGGCGATCGAATTGGATTGCACGGTGTTGGCTATGCCGAAACCGGCGAGACTGCCAAACAGGGCGAACAGCCAGGCCAGCCAGTGCCAGCGGCGGTGCAGGCCGTTCCTGATGTAGTACATGGGGCCGCCGCTGTAATTGCCCAGTGCGTCGCGCTCGCGAAAGCGCACCGCACACACTGCCTCTGCATACTTGGTGGCCATGCCGACCAGGGCGGTGATCCACATCCAGAACAGCGCCCCGGGTCCGCCGACGGCGATGGCGGTGGCCACGCCCGCGATGTTGCCGGTGCCGATGGTGGCCGACAGGGACGTCATCAGCGCGCTGAAGGGGGAGATATCCCCGCCACCGACGCCCCTGCGGCCCCTCAGCAGCAGACGCAGCGCGGCGGGAATCCTGCGCACCGTCATGAAGCGCAGACCGAGGCTCAGATACGCGCCGGTACCCAGCAGCAACACCAGCATGACCGGCCCCCAGGCCCATTCATTGACGGTGGTGATCAGCGCTCCCATGGACAATCCTCGCTAATTATTGTTGTTATACCCGGTGGCCGCATACCGGCGGTGGTCGCCGACCGGATTATGGCCCACCGGCAGGCGCCGGATCGGTAAAACCACGGCGCTGTGGAAACACGCCGAAGATGCCGCCGGTATGCATGAACACGATATCCCGGGTGCCCTCGAAGCGGCCCTGTTTCAACTCGGCGAGCATCCCTGCAAACGCCTTGCCGGTGTACACGGGGTCCAGCACGATACCCTCCAGCCGAGCCAGTGTGCAGATCAGGTCGAACACCTGCGCATCGGCCACACCGTAACCCTGCCCGACATAGCCGTCCAGCACGCGCGGCTCGACAGGTATCTCGGGGCACTGCGGGTAGCGCTGCCGCCAGTCGCCCACATCCTGTGCGACCTTTCTCAGGAAGTACTGTGCATCGTCACACACGTTCACGCCCCACACGGTGACCGGCAGGCGATGCAGGGCGGCGCCCAGTGTCAGCCCGGCCTGGGTTCCGCCCGAGCCCGTGGCCGTGACGACATGTGCCCGCTCGATACCGGCCGCGGCAAAGTCGCGGGCCAGTTCCTCGCAGGCCGCAATATAGCCCCATACGCCGATGCCATCGCTGCCGCCGGTGGGAATCGCCAGAGCCTTGCGGCCCCGCGCGGCGTAATGCGCCTGCCACTGCGCAAACAGCGCGTCGATATCGCGCACGTACTGCGACGGCGCATAGCAGTTGACGCTGGCGCCCGCCAGGTAGTCCAGCAACAGATTGCCCTCGCGCTCTGCCGGCGCCGCGCCGCGCAGCAGCAGATGCACCTGCAGCCCCAGCTGAGCGCCGGCCAGGGCAGTCGCGCGGCAGTGGTTGCTCTGGATTCCGCCGCAGGTGATCAGCGTGTCGCAACCGGTATCGATGGCGTGGGCGGTGATGTACTCGAGCTTGCGCACTTTGTTGCCGCTGAGGGTGCAGCCGGTCAGATCGTCGCGCTTGACCCAGATGCGGCAGCCGCACCCCCAGCGGCGGGAGGCGCGTTCGAGGTATTGCAGCGGGGTCGGCGTGTGCGCCAGGTCGATCTTGCGGGGATAGACCAGGACCATCGTCAGCCGATGGACTTGAGGGTGCCCTTGGGCAGCACCGCATGCACATGCACGCGCTGGAACTTCATGTCGACGTTGTTGGCCACATTGAGCACCATGTAGTGATCATCCAGCGCCGTGACCTTGCCCAGGATGCCGGAAGTGGTCACCACTTCATCGCCCTTGCTCAGGGCGGAGACCATCTGGGCGTGCTCCTTCTGGCGCTTGCGCTGGGGGCGGATGGCAATAAAGTAAAACAGGACGAAAAGCCCCACGAGAAATAGTATCTGAAAAATCTCGCCGCCCTGGGCGCCGGGTTTCGGGGCCTGGGCATGGGCGCTGGCAATAAACAAATTCATCGGTAAATCCCGTGTGGTTCGGCTCTGGAGCGTGGAAAACGCCCGCCAATGTACAGGGTTTCCCGCAGCCCCGCAATCACCGCAAACACCTGCGGGGTCTTTCCAGCATGGGACCGATCGACCTCAGGGTGCCACGAGTACCTTACAGTCCGCAGTGCTGCCCCTGAGACTTTCAAATTTCTCGGGCAGTTGCTCCAGGCTGATGGTGTCGGTGATCATGGCCAGAGGGCGGTCGTCGCCGGCGGCCAGTACGTCCGCGGTGTACTGAAAATCCTGCCGGTAATAGCACAGGGAAAACTTCAACTCCACTTCCTTCCAACTGGCCAGCACCGGAAAAATGCTGTCCGCGCCGTCGCAAAAGCCCAGGGAGACAAGCGTGCCCT
This sequence comes from Halioglobus sp., assembly GCA_020443345.1. GTDB lineage: Bacteria > Pseudomonadota > Gammaproteobacteria > Pseudomonadales > Halieaceae > JARRPM01. The sequence goes on along the minus strand of JAGRIH010000006.1, from coordinate 75,013 downwards.
GGGGCTTGACGTAGTCGATGGCCTGGGCGATGGCCCCGGGCAGACCTACGGCCTCGAAGACCACATCCGGGGCGCCGCCCAGGACATCCTGGATCGCTGCGCTGACATCGGGTTCATCACCTTGGGCAATGAAACCACTGGCCCCCATGGCGGCGGCGATCGGCTGGCGCCGCGTGGAACTGGCCATCACCGCCACCTTGCCGGCGCCCAGGCGGCCCGCCCAGAAGGCCGCGGCCAGACCGATGGCGCCGGCGCCGGTGACCAGCACCCTCGCGCCCACCTCCAGTCGGGCCTTGCGTACCCCCTGCAGCCCTGTCGCCAGCGGCTCGATCAGGGCGCCCGCCGCGTCCGTCACCTCCGGCGGCAACAGCACGCAGTCGCGCTCGCCGACCCGGGAATACTCACAAAAACCGGCGACCACCGGCTTCAGGTGAGGGCAGCCGATGGGGCGTCCGACGCGGCACGCAAGGCACTCGCCACAGCCGATGTACGGCAGCGGGGCGACGCGATCGCCCAGTTGCAGGCGCTGTACGCCGGGCCCCAGCGCCACCACCTCGCCGCAGAACTCGTGACCGATGACGCTGTCCAGGGCCAACTGCTGTCCGTGGCCGGACGTCATGTGCAGGTCGCTGCCGCAGATCCCGGTGCGCCGCACCCGGATCAGCACCTCGCCCGTTTCCGGCTCCGGCTCGGGTCGCTCTTCGATAACCAGCGGTTGACCGGGGGCTTTAAAGACGGCGGCTTTCACGTGTCGTTTCTCCTGCTATCTGGGATGTAAAGATCGAGTCAAAAACGGACGCCTCCAACAGACGCCACAACAGAGCCAGAGTCGTCCATCAGTCTTACACGGCGTATTTTTGCCTGTAGTCGGCAAAGCGCTCGTGAATGGCCTGCTCACTCAGCCCGTATTGCGCCGGGCTGTACTCGTGGCGGCCGTGCTTGTGGCGGGTGTTGGCTGTCAGCCACTGTGCCATGCACTGTTCGGTGGCCGGCTGCAACTCCAGGCCGGCGCGGCGGTAGATGTCACGCACCACGGCCATGGGCTGGCGCTTGAAGTCGTCAAAGCGCACATCGACAAAGCGCTGCGGACACCCTTTGCGCACCGCCTCGGCGCGCTCCACGGAACGCGCCCAAAAGTCCAGCTCCCGCGGACCGATATCCGTGGCAGGCACCTGACGGGCGTGTAAAAAGCACCGGGCCGGCCAGATCACGCCGCACACCGAGGGAATGCTCTTGACGGGATCGCGGTGTGTCTGGATGATCGTGGCGTCGGGGAAGACGGTCAGCAGGGCGTCCAGGTGGGTCAGGTGGCCCGGGTTCTTTAGCAGCCAGCGCTGCGCGGACGCACCGGCGCCAATCAGGCGCAAGTTGTCCGCGTAGCGCCGGTAACTCGCCGTTTCGTCTCGGCCCCACCACCAGGCATCGTAGTGCGGCAGGCCGAAGCCCGTGGCCGGGTAGTGGCTGACAAAGCTCTGGGCCAGCAGATTGAGGCACTCGTCCACCTCGTCAGCATCGACTTCGTGGGCGATCCGCAGGGCCGGCACCGCCTCGAGAAAGGCCCGCTGCTCCTCTACCGCGGCGCGGTACAGGGGGTTATGGTCCCAGGTGTCCCGGGGCGGGCGGGGCATCGGCGTGCCGATCAGCCACTGTTCCAGGCCCTGAAATTGCGTATCCATGGATAACAGCTTGTGCAGCGCGGTCGTGCCGGTGCGGGGCATACCGGTCACCACCAGGGGCGCGCGCACCGTGTGCTGCAGGCACTCGGGGTGCGCCTGCCAGCCGCGCTGTGAGTGGGCACGGCTCACCAGCAGTTTGATGATCGGCCCGGCCAGCAACTGCAGGTTGTCCGCGTTGACCGGCACGTCGGCGCGAATCGCCTCCACCAGCACCGTCAGTGGCTCGGCAAAGCCCGTGCCGAAATCCGACAGGGCGCAGGCGGCTGCAGCCTGGGCCAGCAGTTGGTCCACACCCGGAAAAGTCACTGCAGACATACGGTCTCTCTTGCCCCTATCGCTGCATCGTGTCGCTACCAGCGGCGCCGGAGCTGCGCGCCGACGCGGCGCTCACGCAACTGTGCGGCGCGTTCGTCGGGCGTCACCCGCGGCACGTCCGCAGGCAGATGCCGATCGAGCTCCGTCAGAGGCACCCGCTTGAGCGTTGCGATCGGCAGGCGGTCCGCCTGGTACCAGCGGCCGATAATCATGCCCTGCAGGGAACCGCAGGGGTCCAGCCAGTTGGCCAGGCCCGGGTCCTCCAGGCAGATCACCCCGCGGAATCGCCCGTCGGTATCGAGCCGCGCCTGGTGGCCGTTGAGGCTGCTCTGGCGATAGACAAACTCCGCGGCATTCCACAGTTCGTCGTTGAGTTGCACGTTCCAGTAGCGGTGCTGCGCGGGAATGTCCGTTTCCAGAATCAGCGCCTCGTCGGGAGCGAACTGGAAGATGCCCTGCCAGTACGATTGGGCAGGAACGGCGCCGCCCATATCGGCCAGTTCGATGCGGTTGACCATGTCCCGCTGCAGGACCGCGTTCTGGTAGTTCAGCCAGGTGCGCGACAGGCGCTGGGTAAAACCGCCCAGCAGGTCCCTGATTTTGCGGTCGATTTGCTCGGGCGTCAGCCTGGGTTTCAAGCTGGATACGTCCAGGCGCTCGATGGCCAGGCTGGCATTGTGTTCAGCCGCCCAGTCGTAGGCCCGGTTGCGCACCATCAGATACTTTGACCTGGCGTCCAGGTGCAGCCAGTTGCCGCTATAGTCAGCGGGCCGCTCGCCGCTGAAAATCACCTCCAGCTCGCCATTGGGGCCAAGTTGCAGCTCATCCGCGTCGTGGTAGCCGTAGGTATCCCAGGGGGGCTCGTGCATGCCCATCATGCCGCCGTGAGCTGCCAGCGTGAGCAGCCTTACCGTGCCGCGGTTGCCGACGATCCGGTATACGCCTTCGCCACTCACCGGCGCTAACTGGTAGGTATCATCGGGATTGGGTTGCAACAGGTAGACTGAATTCAAAAACGGCGCCCAGTCCGGGTGCGCGGGGTTCGACTGGAAATACAGGAAATAGCCCTGTGACAGGTTCATCAGGAACTGCCGGTACAGATCGGCCCGCAGCTGTTCGCTGTCGCGGTCGAAGACCAGGTCAAGTACTTCCTGCGCCGGTTTGAGCAGCTCCACGTAATCGGACCAGGGTAACAGTGTCGAGCTCACGGCACTCTCCTCATTGATACAAAACAGCCAGACACCCGTTTGCGATGATCAGTGCAGTGGTCGAAAAGTTCAACCACTGGATCTACAGGCGGTCTTACTGCGCACCATCGAGTCTATCCCATCTGCTCTTGGCACCGCAAAACTCGACGGCAAGGTGCTCGTACCGGTCCCGACCGGCTGCTACCAGTGACACTCTCTTCCATTTGGCGGTTGCCCATCTTGCAGATGGTGCGGCAGTGTCGCGCAGTGTGCCGGCCCGACCCGACACACCGGGCCGCGCGCCCTGCTCACGGCATGACAGTCGCGCGCACTGGTCTACAATGGGTAGATATAACGCACAACGCATTGGCAGCCCACGGAGTCTCATGTGAACAGGACCACAGCTGAAATCAACCGGGACGTTGCCGTGGGATTGTCCAACAACCTGCCCCGGCTGTTGCGGGAGTTCTCCCGCGACTTTGAGCGCCGGATCTGTCAGGCGCTGGCCGCGCGCGGCTACCCGGACATCCGCCCGTCCCACAGCGCCGTGCTGGCCAATCTGGGCCTGGGCGCCGTACGCGTGACCGAACTGGCACAGCGCGCCCAGGTCACGCAGCAGGCCATGGGGAAAATGCTCAAAGAGCTCGAGCGCATGGGCTACCTGGTGCGGGAGATCGACAGCGGCGACAAGCGCGCCCGGCAGATCCGTCTGACCGAACGCGGGGCGCAACTGGCCAGGGACAGTCTGGCGGTACAGACGGAGGTGCGCTCCCACTACGCGGGTAAAATCGGGGACGAGTCGCTGCAGCGACTGGAAGCCGACCTGCGCGATGCGATCGGCAAGCTGGAATTCAACTACCTGCCAAAATCCTGGGCGGACTCGCCGACCTGAGAGGTATGGCTTTCCGGCCGCCAGTGTAGCGACCCGCCAAAAATAAACAAAATACCTTAGGTTAACTTCGTATCTATTTGTATTAATTGATTATTTTTCTATACCTGCAACGGAGGTGAATCGTCTGCCTCGTAGCGCCGGGCGCGCAGGCGCTGGGACAGCGTGGCGTCGATGGAGCGGTAGCGGTGGCGCCCCTGGGCATCGGTCTCCCGCGCCAGCTGGCCGCGCTGGTGCAGGAAGTTGAGGTGCGCGATGCACTCCCCCAGCGCCAGTCCCAGGTGGTTGTCGTCGAGTTTGCGCTTGAACATCACCGGCAGCAGCTCCATCGGCGTCGGTGTTGCGTCTAGGCAGGCCTGCTCCAGTGCCAGCAGGTGGTCCTCGTGGTGTTCGATCAGATAGCGCAGGCGCTCGTGCAGGCCGCGAAACGGCGTGTTGTGCGCCGGCAGCACCAGCGCATCCGCCGGCAGCAGGTCGAGAAAGCGCTCGTGCGAGCGGAACCACTGTTTGAGCGGATTGGCCTCCGGCTCCAGCGCCATCACGCTGATATTGGAAGTGATACGCGGGATCACCTGGTCACCCGATAGCAGGATATTCAGCGCTTCACAGTACAGGCAGGCGTGCTCCGGCGAGTGCCCCTTGCCCACTACCACGCGCCAGCGCCGATCCTTGATCACCAGGCTGCCGCCGTCGACCAGACGCAGGTAAGCCGTCGGCAGCGGTTCGACGAATTTGCTGTAGCCGCCAAAGGACTTGCGCACGCGCTCGACCTGTTCGCGCGTATAGCCGGCGCGCTGCATGAACTGCTCCGAGGTCCAGCTGAAATGCTCGGCCTGCAGGCGGCTGAACACCAGGCTGCTGAAATACTCCGCCTGCGTCATGTAAAACGGCACGCGCCAGCGCTCACACAGCCAGCCGGCCAGCCCGATGTGATCCGGATGGCAGTGCGTGGAAATCACCGCCTTCACCGGCTTGCCCGCCAGATGCGTGGCAAACACCCGCTTCCACATGTCTCGGGTGGGCCCCACGGCAATGCCGGTGTCGACAATCCACCAGCCATCGGTGTCTTCGAGCAAGTAAAGATTGATGTGGTCCAGCGCCATCGGCAGCGGCATGCGCAGCCACAGCACGCCCGGCACGATCTCCCGCAACTCGCCGGGAGCGGGGGTGTCTGCAAACGGGTACTCCAGTCCGGCGGTACTCATCTGCTACAGGCCCAGCTCTTTGATCAAGGCCAGCACGTCCTCGTGGTGCGTCTTGGTCTTTACCTTGTCCATGACGTGCTTCAGACGGCCGTCCTTGCCGATGATAAAGGTGGTGCGCAGGACCCCCAGGAACTCCCGGCCCATGAATTTTTTCAGGCCCCAGGCCCCGTATTTTTCCGCCACGGCGTGGTCTTCGTCCGACAGCAGCGTAAAGTTCAGATCCTGCTTGTCGATGAACTTGCCCAGCCGCGCCACCGGGTCCGGGCTGACCCCGAGCACCACGGTGTCGAGCTGCGCCAGCGCCTTCTTGCTGTCGCGCAGACCGCAGGCCTGTACCGTACAGCCGGGCGTCATGGCCTTGGGGTAAAAGTAGAGCACGACATTGTGCCGGCCGCGAAACTGCTTGAGGCTGACGGCCTTGCCGTGTTGGTCGCGCAGAGTGAATGCGGGGGCCAGATTGCCGATTTTGGGAAATGCCATTGCTTTGACTCCTGCTGATCTGTCGATTCGTTGCGTGTCTACAGACGCCTGTCGCGGCGCTCGATAGCCGAGACGCGCACCGGGAACTGCCCGGTGTCCGCATCGGCAAAGTACTCTTGCAGGGTCTGGCGCACCACGGGAAAGGCGATGTCCTGCCAGGGAATTTGCGCCTCCTGATACAGCGCGGTTTCCAGGCTCTCGGGGCCCACCCCGTAGACGCCATCGTCCAACTCGCAGCGATAAAACATGTAGACCTGGCTGATGTAGGGCACGTCGAACACCCGGTACAAATCCAGTTTGCTGACCCGCGCGCGCGCTTCCTCCCAGGTCTCCCTGGCCGCCCCCTGTACCGTGGTTTCGCCGTTTTCCATGAAACCCGCCGGCAGCGTCCAGTAGTTGCGGCGCGGCTCGATCGCGCGGCGGCACAACAACACCCGCCCCTCGTACACCGGCACACACCCGACGACGACCCGGGGGTTGGTGTAGTGCACCAACTCACAGGCGGTGCAGACATAGCGCTCGCGATCATCGCCGGCGGGAATCTGCAATCGGACCGGGCTGCCGCAACTGGTACAAAATTTCATGGACAGAAACTGGCGGTCACGTCGCTCGGGCCGGAGGCTATCCTGCGCTGCACCCACGGCGGTCTGGCGCGAACCGCGCGCGCACTCCTAACGCAGCTCACGATAGCCGCCGCCATAGAACAACAGCGGCACGCCGGTGGGGCGCTGACACATATCGCGCACGCGTCCCACGACGATCAAGTGGTCGCCGGCCTCGTGCGTGGCATGCAGTTCGCATTCGAAACTGACCAGTGCATCGCGCACGATGGGTGCTCCGTACTTTCCCAGTCGAAAGTGGTGCGCGTGCAGTTTGTGCTGCGCCTTTTTGGCATAGCGTACGGAGTGCTCTTGCTGCTCGCGCGCCAGAATATTGATCGCAAAATAACGCGGCGCGCTGAACACGTCGTACATATCGGAATTGTTTTGCAGATTCCACGACACCAGTGGCGGCTCCAGCGAGACCGAGGCAAACGAATTGGCGGTGATCCCCACCGCCTCTCCGGCCTGCATCGCGGTGGTGACGAGACACACACCGGTGGCAAACCGGCCCAGGGCGTCACGCAGCTCGCGGGGATCATACACCACGCTGGCCGCCCTCCCGCCAGCGCGCGGCGCGCTGCGTATCGTGCTCCCGGGCCTCCACCCAGCGGCCGCCGTCCGGCCCCAGTTCCTTCTTCCAGAACGGTGCGCGGGTCTTGAGGTAGTCCATGATGAACTCACAGGCGCTGAAGGCGGCCCCGCGGTGCGCGGCCGCGACGCCGACCCAGACAATCTGGTCGCCGGGGCGCAACTTGCCAATACGGTGCACGGCCGTGGCCGCCAGCACCGGCCAGCGCTGTGCCGACTCGCGCAAAATCTCCCGGATGCTGTTCTGCGTCATACCGGGATAGTGCTCCAGTTCCATGGAGTGGACCTGGCAACGGTCATTGGCGCTGCGCACGTAACCGGTGAAAGTGGCCACGCCGCCTTCACACTGCGCACCGGCCAGCAGCGTGCGCTGCAGCGCGGCGACGTCGAAATCATCCCGCTGCACACTGACGTGGAGTACTGCGCCGCCGGCCATGTCAACCCCCGGTCACCGGGGGGAAGAACGCCACCTCATCGCCGTCGCGCAGCCGGCAGTTATCGCTGGCCACGCTCTGATTCACCGCGCGGACCATATTGGCCTGCCCCAGCACCTCGCGCCACTGCGGGCCGCGCTCGGCGCCCAGGTAGGCCTGCAATGCGTCCAGGTCGCCCACCGCTTCCCGCCATTCGACATCCAGCGCCGCACAATCCAGCTGCTCCTTGACGCTGGCAAAAAACAGCACTTTGAGCATCACTCGTCTCCCGTTGCGGCGCGCTTCCAGGTCCCGGATTTGCCGCCGCTTTTTTCCAACAGCGTGACGCGGCTGATGGTCATGCCGCGATCCACCGCCTTGCACATATCGTAAATGGTCAGCGCCGCCACGGTCACCGCGGTCAACGCCTCCATTTCGACCCCTGTCTTGCCCGACACCCGACAGCAGCCGCGCAGGTGAACGGCACTGGAGGGAACATCCAGTTCGAAGTCGATGTCCACGGCATTCAGCAGCAGCGGGTGGCACAGGGGAATCAGGTCGGAACACTTCTTGGCCGCCTGGATCCCGGCTACGCGCGCCACCGCCAACACGTCCCCCTTCTGGTGCGCGCCCTGTTCCAGCAGCGCCATGGTCTGCGCCTGCATCGTCACCGTGGCGGCGGCCACGGCGACACGCTCCGTCACCGTCTTGCCGCCGACATCGACCATGTGCGCCGCGCCCCGCTCGTCGAGGTGGGTGAGCCTGCTCATGAAAAACCCCGCAAAAACCGGTCTGCTTCGAACCCGATAGTCTATCCAATGACGCACGGGATTGACAATGCATTTGCGCGGCACGCGGTATCGCTGGCGCGGGCCCTGCTGCGCCACGCCGCACCGGACGGAGCGGCCTTGCAGTCAGAGCACAGACGCCGCTGCGGGCGTCACCTTCACCCTGTGCGCAGTTTGAGGAAAGGGTTCATCCAGCGAAACTTCCAACCGGTGAACTGTAACGGGGCATCCAGTACGGCCACACAAATACAGTCTTCGGACTGCAGTGCGGTGGGCGCGTGGACATCACCGGGGCGGCGCAGGAGAAAGTCACCCCGGTCGTAGCTGCCATCGGCATCCGAGAAGCCCCCCGCCAGTACCAGCGTCATCTCGCTCCCGCGGTGGCCGTGTTCGGGAATCCGTCCACCGGCCCGGATATGGTAGAGGGCCAGCTCGTGATCCGGGTCGCCCGTCTTCAAATAGCTGATACGCAGGGTTCTGCCGATCGCCTGCCAGCTCAGGTCGCTGAGGTCGCCGCTCATCAGTCGCTGCAGTATCGCCGGGACAGCACCGGCAAGTCGGGCGCTAGTGCCGTATTTGAGCGGCGCCTCTTCGTCCAGCCTGGCCAGCACAGCATCGAGCTGGGCATCTCCCACGGGCGCTGGATCGAGCTCTTCAAACAGGGCGGCGCCGAGGACGGACAGCTGCGCGGCCAGATGCCGGCACTGCACGCACAAACTGACGTGCATGGACACGCAGGCCGATTGCGCCAGGGGCAGCGTGCCGGCTGCGTATTCTGTTACGAGGTCGAGATCGGGATGGAACTCAGGCATGGCTTTCATCTTTCAATTTGAATCCTCAGTTTCTGCATCGCCAGGCGGACACGTGATTTCACCGTACCCAGAGGCAGGTCCAGCTCATCGGCAACTTCCGCGTGAGACTTGCCCTCCATAAACACTTTCGCCAGTATCTGTCTCTGGTCAGAGGGGAGCTGCTGCATCAAGCCGCGCAGATTCTCACTGCTGCGCCTGCTGTGCAGCAGCACGACAGCCTCTTCGGTCTCACTGTCCGCCCCGACATCCTCTGCCGAGACCGCCGTATCGAATTTGTGCAGCCGCCGGTACAGGTCGGTTCGGCAATTGCGCGCTATGGTGTATACCCAGGTACTCGCGGACGCCTTCTCCGGGTTGAATGCGGCGGCTTTTTGCCAGATTTTCAACATCACTTCCTGTACCAGCTCGTCCGCGTGACTGGCGGAAAAGGCGGAGCCGGAAAGGGCAAAAGCTTTCATCAAAGGGGCAAAGTGCCTGAACAGGCGGGTGAAGGCGGCCCGGTCCTGCTCCGCGGCGATAAGCCGCAGACACTCGCTCCACTCATCGGTACGCACACCCGACCCCTCCGGCCCCGACCGCGTGCCTGTAAACCCATTGTCTTTCACGACGACCCTGTCCCAGTCCACCCGCCTTTCGTCAGTATACGCGCACGGCACCGTATCTGGATCACTCCACGGACCTTGTCGGTAAATCCCGCGGGCTGGTCCGCCCGGGGGTGTTCCGTGCGGCGCCGCCCAATGATCCAGTTTCCGGTTGTCGGCGTATCCCAGTCAAGCCAACGGGTGCGGCCGCAGCGATCTCAGCACCTGCAGACAGATAGAGAACACAGACCATGAGAATTGCAGTGATAGGCTCGGGCATCTCCGGCCTGGCCTGTGCCCATTACCTGAGCCCGGCGCACGAAGTGTCGGTGTTTGAGGCCAGGCGGCGCGTCGGCGGGCACACCGCCACGGTGGATGTGCAGTTGGGCACCCGGCGCTACGCTCTCGATACGGGTTTCATTGTGTTCAATGACCGCACCTACCCCAACTTCATCGCCCTGATGCGGCAGTTGGGCGTTCCCAGCAAACCGACGACGATGGGATTCAGTGTGCGCGACCCGGCATCCGGACTGGAGTATGCCGGCACCAATCTCGATACGCTGTTCGCCCAGCGCAAAAACCTGCTCTCGAAGTCCTTCCTCGCCATGATCAGGGACATTTTGCGCTTCAACAGGGAGTCTGTGGAGGACCTGGCCTCCGGCTCCATCGCCCGCACTGAGACCCTGGGACAGTACCTTGCCCGCAATGGCTACGGCAGTGCCTTCAGTGAACACTACCTGGTAGCCATGGGCTCTGCAATCTGGTCCGCGGACTGCGCCACCATCCTGGATTTCCCCGTACAGTTTTTTCTGCGGTTTTTCAGCAATCACGGGCTGCTATCCGTCCGGGACAGGCCCCAGTGGCGCGTGATAGAGGGGGGTTCGCGGGAATACCTGGCGCCATTGTGCGCGCGTTTTATAGAGCGTATTTACACCGGCAATGCGGTGCGACAGGTGCGGCGCAAACCGGGCCGTGGGATTACCCTGTGCATGGCCGAAGGCCGACATCTGCAGTTTGATCAGGTGGTTTTCGCCTGTCACGCAGACCAGGCGCTGGCCCTGCTGGAACAGCCCTCAGCGCAGGAAAAAAGCATTTTGGGCGCCCTGCCCTACCACGCCAATGACGTGGTATTGCATACCGACACCCGCCTGCTGCCGCGCAACAGAAAAACCTGGTCCAGTTGGAACTACACACTTGGACGGTCGACGGACCGAGCTGCGGTCACCTACAACATGAATATCCTGCAGGGCATCACCGCGCCCGAGACCTTCTGCGTGACCCTGAACAACTCTGCAGTGATAAATCCCCATAAAGTTCTGGGCCGCTTCACCTACGAGCACCCGGTTTTCTCCCTCGCGGGTATCGCGGCGCAGCAGCGCTGGGATGAAATCAACGGCGTGGCCGACACCTGGTACTGCGGCGCTTACTGGCACAATGGCTTCCACGAGGACGGCGTAGTCAGTGCACTGCGTGTGGCCAACAGTCTCGGTGTGCGCAGCGGGCTTGCCGCATGAGATCGCGTTTGTATACAGGTGTACTGCGCCATCGGCGGATGTCGCCCCGCAGGCACGCGTTCCAGTACCGGGTTTTCATGCCCTACCTGTGCCTGGACGAGCTGCCCGGACTGTTTCGGGACACGCCCTTCTGGTCCGCCCAGGGCAGGGCCCTGGCCGAGTTTCGGCGCAGTGATTTTCTCGGCGATCCCGGACAGCCGCTGGCGGATGAAGTCCGGCGGCGCATTGCAGACGAAACAGGTGCAGCGCATCGCGGTCCGATTTACCTGTTGGCCAACCTGCGCTACTTCGGGTATGTGATGAATCCCATCGCCTGCTATTACTGCTTCAGCGAAGGCGAAAAGCGTCTGGAATACGTGGTGGCGGAGGTCAACAACACGCCGTGGAACGAGCGTCACAGCTATGTGCTGCCGGGCCCCGCTGCCGGGCGCTGGCTGCGAACACAATTCGACAAGACATTCCATGTGTCGCCCTTCAACCCCATGGCCATGCGTTATCGCTGGCGCAGCAACACACCGGATAGCCGTTTGATCCTGCACATGGAAACCATCGAAAGGGGCGCAAAGACGTTCGACGCCACCCTGTCGCTGACCGCGCAGACGCTGAGCGCTGCCAACCTCAACCGGCATCTGCTGGGGTACCCATTGATGACCGTCAAAGTCGTCCTGGCCATTTACTGGCAGGCGTTGCGCCTGTATCTCAAAGGCGTACCTGTCTACACGCACCCCCAGCCCCAATCATCGGGAAGACAGCAATGAGTGAATTGAGCATCGGCAGTGTTCGCCTGCGCCAGCACAAAGCTGCCCGCATCGGAGAGAAAATTGCACGTGAGACCCTGTTCAAGCTCCTCGGCGCCATCGAGACGGGTTCGCTAACGCTCCATGAGGGCCAGAACAGCTACCACTTTGGCACCCCTGGCGCACCTGGGGAGCCCCGGGCCGAGGTGCATATCCACAGCCCTCGCGTCTACGCTCAGGTGCTGGTCGGCGGCTCGATCGCGTGTGGCGAGACTTACATACAAGGGCAGTGGTCATCCCCTGCCCCGGTTGAACTCACTCGGCTGTTCAGCGCCAACCTGCACTTGCTGGAGCGGCTGGACGCGCGGCAGTCCCGGGCGATGCGCATTGCCCTGTGGCTGGCCCATCGCCTCAGCAGGAACACCCATGTGGGCTCGCGAAAAAACATCGCCGCGCACTACGATCTGGGTAACGAGTTTTTCCAACTGTTCCTGGACCCGAGCATGATGTACTCCGCCGCCCTGTTCGATGATCCGCTGGCTTCGCTGGAGGCGGCCTCCGAAGCCAAACTGGACGAGATATGCCGCCAGCTGGAGTTAAAGCCCGACGATCACCTGCTTGAAATCGGCACCGGCTGGGGCGGTCTGGCGATCCACGCCGCCAGGCATTTTGGCTGTCGCGTGACCACGACGACGATCTCCCGCGAACAATATGCATACGCCTGCGCCAAAGTGGCTGAGCAGAACCTGGCAAACCAGGTCACTGTGCTGTGCGAGGACTATCGAGCCCTGAGCGGCCAGTACGACAAGCTGGTCTCCATCGAAATGATCGAGGCGGTGGGCCATGAATATTACACGCAGTATTTCCAGTGCTGCTCCAGGCTGCTCCGGCCCAATGGCAAAATGGTGATTCAGGCAATCACGATTGCCGACCAGCGTTACCGGCAGGCTCGCGACTCGGTGGACTACATCAAGCGTTATATTTTCCCCGGCGGCTGCCTGCCCTGCGTGGCGGTTATCGCCGAGCATGCGGCTAGCGATACCGATCTGCAAATCGTGCACCTGAGGGATATCACCCGGGACTACGCGCAGACACTGGCCGAATGGCGCAAGCGCTTCATGGCCAGGCTCAAAGCAGTGAAGGCGCTGGGTTTTGATGACCAGTTCATTCGCATGTGGGAGTACTACCTGTGCTACTGCGAAGGCGGGTTCAGAGAACGCGCCATCGGCACCGTGCAACTCACCCTCGCCAAACCCGGCTATCGTTTCGCGCGCAGATCCGCCTGAGCGCTTGCCGCGTACCACCAGGACCGACCACAAAAGGAAACCAACTGATGGAAGCAGCACTGCAAGAAACTGTCGCAACACCAGCGCTGGCTATCTCCGGCGATGCCCAAAAGGTAAGAGAGGCGCTGCTTGAGCGCGGACTGGAGACTCCTCTGGCCGGCAACCGCCTGAGTCGCGACCAGAAATTCTCGCGTATCAGCAGAGCATTTGCCGATATCGCGCAGACGCTGGGCCTGGACCTGTCCGATGACAGTCTGCGTGAAACACCGCAACGCATCGCCCGCATGTATGTGGATGAATTGTTCTGTGGACTGGACTATGCACGCTTCCCCAAGACGACCACCATACGAAACAAGATGTCCGTGCAGGAAATGGTTAAAGTCAGCGATATCGGCGTCCTGAGCACCTGCGAACATCACTTCATTACGATAGATGGCGTAGCCACGGTTGCCTATATACCGTCAGACAAAATCATCGGTTTGTCCAAGATCAACCGTATCGTCAGATTTTTTGCCCAGCGCCCGCAGGTACAGGAGCGACTGACGCAGCAGATTCTGGTCGCGTTACAGACTCTGCTGGAGACCGATGACGTCGCGGTGACTATCAAGGCCACGCATTACTGCGTCAAGGCAAGGGGCGTCATGGACGCCAGTTCAAGCACTCGCACCACCGCTCTGGGCGGCCGGTTCAAGCATGATGCGGGCACGCGCGCGGAATTCCTTTCCCGAGAACGCCGCTGATCCGACCAGACAGGTACCCATGATGATCGAAAAAAACCTTGGCAACATCGAACGCGTGATAAGGCTGCTGGCGGGTGTTGTATTTGCCTTTTGGTCCCTGGCACAAGTGCACCTGAACGCAATCGACTGGTTTGTCGCCGGCGTCTCCCTGATGCTCATTCTGAACGGGATATTTTCCCGCTGCTATCTGTGGTACATCCTCGATGTGGATACCCGTTCCCGCAACCACCGTCAAAAAACCACTTCCGGCTTGCATGAGTGCGGATGAGCGGCGATGTGACACGTGTGATGCCAGCGCGAGAACGGCCAGAGGATGGAATCGCCGGTATGTTGGCCAACGGCCTGCTCTTTAATATCAGTTGGCTGGCCATTGTTTACAGTCACTCCCTGATCCTGGCAACGGCCATTGCGATATCGCATCTTGCCGTCCATTTCGCTCTTTTGGGGTACGGGATGATTGAAGCTCGCCTGGTGTTTGATGTCTCCCTGATTGGTTTCCTGCTAGACCAGTGCTTCTTCTCGGCCGGGATACTCACTGTTGCCGGCGAGTCGTCATTCGCACCGCTGTGGATCAGTTGTCTGTGGCCGGTTTTGGCGACGACTTTGATGCATCTATTCAGCGGGCTGGGACGGCGCCCTGTCCTGGCCTGCGCGGTCGGCGCGGTCGGTGGCGCGGGCTCCTACATGCTGGGAACCCGTCTGTCTGATGTGGAGTTTGCATCGCAATTCTGCGGGCCGATTATTATGGCCGTGAGCTGGGCCATCATCTTTCCTGCACTTTTGGCGGCAGCCGCCCGGCCTGACTGTGACCAGCGCGACTCAAGCTGATGCGCACTAATCGTCCTGCCCAGACACTGCTGCTGGCCATCGCCATTTCTTCAAGCCTGGCGGCGGCCGAAGCACCGGCAACATTATTTGCGGTTGGAACAGCCCACGACAGCGATACAGGTTATTTACTGTACCGTGAGTATCACTATTGCGAGCAGGACCGGCTGCTGTGTACAGTCGAGTATCGGGACACCTTCGGGCTTATCTTCGCGAAAAAACACCTCGATTATCGCCAGAGCCCGGTATCTCCTGCACTGGTGTTCAGTGACTATCGTAGAGGTGTAGAAGTGCGCATACCGGCCGGCGCAAACCAGGGCGTGGTCGTGGATGCCGGATTCGATAACTTTGTGCGCAGCATCTGGGACACATTAGTCAGTGGCGACAGCAAAAAATTCCTCTTCCTGCCGATGGGTTTTGACGCGCCCTTCAAGATGAAGGCAGAACGCAGCCATGCCAGTGACTGCCCGCCCGCTACATTGTGTCTGAAAATCGCTGTGGATTCCTGGTTTCTGGGCATAATAACTGATCCCATCGAGCTCGCTTATTCACGCACCGAGCGCCGACTGCACAAATTCAGTGGCATCAGCAATATCAAGGCAGAGAATGGTCAATCCCTGAGCGTGGACATCCATTATCGCTACGATGCCGATCCACAGCTCATGGTTTTTCCCCAAGCGTCGGGTCTTTGCTGTGAGCCAAACAGCGGGAGTTCGCGTAACACTTGTTGTCTTCAGCACCAGAAAGTACCTCTATGACCGTATTACATGAAACTGTCGATGTGTCCAGACCCGTAAATGAGGCCTTTGCCTATGTCAGTGATTTCACCACCACCGCTGAATGGGACCCGACGGTGTTGCACGCAAGCCAGTCGACCCCGGGTGCGATCGCAGTGGGCACCGAGTTCAAAGTAGTGTGCGCGCTACCTGTCGGCAGTATTGACCTCCAGTACCGTGTAGTAGAGTTAACAGCCAATAAACGTATCGTGCTGCATGGGCGGAGCCGTTTTTTCAATGTGCACGATACGATTTCCTTTGCCCCCTCTGCGCGCGGCACGAAAATAGACTACCGCGCAGAGTTCTTCTTCACGCCGTTTGTCCGTGCGCTCGGGTCGCCCTCGCGTAGTGCTCTGCAGAAGATGGGCCGGGAATCAGTCGCCGGCCTGGCCGAGGCCCTGGCAGATGACTTTCCCCTGGCGCTGAAAAACAAGCACCGTGCTGAGAAACTTCTGCCGGAGTTGTCCCTGTTCACGCGCCTGGGCTACCGGCTGGCCGCAAAACGTTATCACCCCATGTCCGCATCCGTCGCGGGCAGCCACATGCTCATCACCGGGGCCAGTTCGGGTCTGGGCTATGTGACAGCCAGAGAACTGGCCAGGCGCGGCGCCGAGCTGACCCTGATCATGAGGGACGGGCAAAAGGCACAGCGGACCGTGGCCGCACTGGAGCGCGAGACAGGCTCCAGCAAAATTCGCTGGGAACTGGCGGACCTGAGCCTGATGTCTGAGGTAGAGGCGCTGGTGGAACGCCTGAACAAGCGCGGGCAGGCCATCGATGTGCTGATCAACAACGCCGGCGCTCTGTTCAACACTAAAGAAGAAACCGCCGAGGGTCTGGAGCGCAGCTTCGCTCTGCTGTTATTGAGCCCCTATCGTCTGACCGAAGGTTTAAAGCCCCTGCTGCGCAAAGCCGCGGCGCCCAGAGTGATCAATGTCGTTTCCGGCGGCATGTACAGCCAGAAACTGCAGGTTGATTTGCTGACCGATGAAACACGCGAACGCTATAGCGGCAGCATTGCCTACGCCCGGCAGAAGCGCGCCTTGATGGTGCTGACCCAACAGTGGGCCAAAGACTGGGCCGCGGAGGGTATCGCGGTCAATGCCATGCACCCCGGTTGGGCGGATACACCCGGCGTACAGCGCGCACTGCCGGCATTTCGCCGTTGCACCCGACGTGTGCTGCGCTCGGCGGATGAGGGTGCGGATACCATCGTCTGGCTGGCGGTGGCGACGGAAGCCGGCCGGGCCAGTGGCAAGCTGTTTCTCGACCGAGAAGCGAAGTCCACGCACCTACTGAAGAAAACGCGTGAAAGCGCAGCCGAGCGCCGTAAATTGTTGGCTTTCCTTAGCCATTTTCCGGATCTGTCCGCCTGATTGACGAGACGTCTTTCTATTAATTGATCGGGTAATCCCCTGCCTTGAGAAGTGACGTGGAGGCAGTTATCTGAATATTGCCTCGGCGAGCAATCCAGTATCACCGTTTACCAGGCCATGCTGCGCCACTCGTTTCGTGACATCCGACCACAAACACACGCGCTTAGAATTGTCCTAAACATCAATGGCACTTACTTAAGCTGAAAATCAGCATGCAGGTGTCGAATCGAGCATCGGCTGTCGGGACCGTGTGCGGCATGGATGCCGCACCCGAGCCTACATGGATGTATTTACGGCGTGTCGCGACAGCCGATGCTCGGTTTGGCGCCGGTCAAGTCGTCTTAAGTCAGTGCCATTGGTCCTAAACATCGCTCATGCGCTGCCTATAATCCCAGCTAAAAATACGTCGCGGCTCGATACTGATGAGCACCTCTTCATGCCGACGTGTCAGTAACCAGCTACCCAGGCTCGACTCCGTGCTGCCCAGGTAGCGCTGTAATAATTGCTCTAATTCCGTCCCAGCGCCATCATTCGACAAGACGGCAATGCCCTGACCGCGCACACCACAATAAGGCGGCTCGTTTGGAGCAACTTCAAAACCGACTTTCTCATCATCGCGCAGCAACGCTACCAGTTGTGAATCACGATGCGAGACACAGTAAAACCGGTGCTGCCGATAGCGGAACCAAACAGACACGATGCGCGGGAAGCCGTCTGCCGCGTTACAGGCGAGTCGCAAGGGGATTGCATTCTCCTGCAAATATTGTTCGACTTGCGTTTCTAACCAGGGTCCTTTCAGGGTGGCATGCATGTCGTTGTCCTTGATTGTTTTCAGCAGATGACCTTGTAGCAGTGTAGCCTGCTATGCAAAATAAATCGCCCAGTAGCAATGGGCCGCCTACCCAATCTGACTATTCAACTTGGTAACTGACGGAGACGAAGCTTTCATGGCGAGAACAACGCAGCCGAGGGACCAAGCCATGAACCACCCGAAACTCCCCACGATCTTTGCCACCTCTCGAGAACCTGCAACTATCTACATAAATCTACAAACGGGTAGAGAGTCTTGATCCGTGGCGACATCAACCCAAATTTACGCCTACATCTGCGACGAGACCAGGGCCGAGATCGAGGCCTGTATAAAACGCCGTGGCGTGAAGAAGGCCTATATACCGCCCTCGGGTTCACACCAATGCAACTCGTCAGCGGATCTCTGGGCGATCGACCAGAGCCCATCGCCATGTTCCGTGCGATTCGCGAGATTGCCGCGGCTGCAGGACGCGGACAGGCGTGTGAGACTAAAACCAGAGCAATTTGGCGGTGAGGGAGGGATTTGAACCCTCGATACGTTGCCGTATACACACTTTCCAGGCGTGCGCCTTCGACCACTCGGCCACCTCACCAGTGAGGGCGCGCATGATACCACAACCGCTCTTGCTTGCCAGTGACCTGCGGGCGAATTTTACAGCACCACAGAGCAGGCAGGCACCGGACAACCGACATTGGTAAAGCAGCGGCACGCTACTGTCGATTGAGCCGCGGCAGTGCGGTGCCGGCGGGGTCGGTACTGCGCCAGGGGTTGATGTCCAGGCCGCCGCGGCGCGTGTAAAAGGCCTGTATATGCAGGAATTCGGGCTGGCAGGAGTGCCGGATGTCGCAGAACATACGCTCCACGCACTGCTCGTGAAAGCCCTGGTGACGGCGATAGGCCAGCAGGTAGCGCAGCAGGGTCTCGTGCTCCAGGGCGGCGCCGCGATAGTGCAACCACACGGTGGCCCAGTCCGGCTGACCCGTCACCGGACACAGCGAGCGCAGCAGGTGCGAGTAGAGCTTTTCCTCGCGCCGCCGCGCGCTGCTGGCGCGCAGCATGGCCGCGGCCGGTCCGCCATCGGGCACCGCCACCGGCAGCGCGTCCAGACACGTCCCGTCCAGGGCGGCACCGGCCAGGGCCGGGTCATCCGCTGCCAACAACTCCAGTGCCACGCCCTGCCCCACGACCCGTTCGAGGTCGCTGGTGACGGTGGCGATCAGGGCCGATTCGCTGGCAAAACGCTGGTTATTCAGAGAGTTGAGATAGAGCTTGAAGGATTTGGACTCCACCATGTTGGGCGCGGACGCGGGCATGCTAAAGCGTCCCACCCTGGCCAGCGGCCTGCCGCCGGCATCCAGCCAGGACATCTCGTAGGCGTGCCACAGGTCGACGCCACTGAATGGCAGGTCTCCCGTCAGCCCCAGTTCCGCGCGCCCCGGCGCGCGCGGCAGCGGGTACAGCACGTCGGGGGCGTAGGTGTCCACTACGGGCGTGTCCCGACCGAGCAACATATCCCGCGCGCTCATCACCTACTGCCGCAACCGCTTGCCGGAGTTCAACAGATGCACGCTGTACAGGAAAGCGCCGACCGTAAACAGTGCAATCATCCACAGGGCAAAGGACAGGCTCACATCCGACACGCCCAGCACGCCGTAACGGAAGGCGTTCACGACATAAACCAGGGGGTTGAGCCGGGATACATTGGCCCAGAATTCGGGCAGCAGGTCCATTGAATAAAACACGCCGCCCAGGTAGATAAGCGGGGTGAGCACGAAATTGGGCACGATGGAGATATCGTCGAAACTGTTGGCATACACCGCGTTGATGAAACCGGCCAGCGAAAACAGGGTCGCCGTCATCACCACCGTCGACACCACGACAAAGTAACTGTGCACATGCAGGTGCGTAAACAGCAGCGACACCAGGGTGACCACCACGGCGACCATCAGACCGCGCGTGACACCGCCCACCACGTAACCCAGCACGATGACATAATTGGGCGTGGGCGAGACCAGTAATTCCTCCACGCTGTGATGGAACTTGGCGCCAAAAAATGACGACACGACATTGGAATAGGAGTTGGTGACGATGGCCATCATGATCAAACCCGGCACCACGAACTGCATGTAGCTGAAACCGCCCATCTCGCCGATCCGGGAGCCGATCAGCGAACCGAAGATCACGAAGTACAGGGACACCGTAATCGCTGAGGGCAGCAGGGTCTGGGTCCAGATACGCAGGAAGCGCTTGACCTCCTTGCGCACGATCGTCATCAGGGCAACGTACTGCTCCAGCGGACTCATGCGGGAGCCTCCACCAGGTTCACGAACATCTCCTCCAGCCGGTTGGCGCGGTTGCGCATGCTGCTGATATGAATGCCCAGGGCGTCCAGCGCGGCAAATACGCGATTGATGGGCTGCCCCTTGCGCACCTCCACCTCCAGGGTATGGGAGTCCCTGCGCCACACCCCGAAACCCTCTATCGCCACAGTTTCCGGCAGCTCTTCTACACAATCCAGAATGAACACTTCCCGGCTCAATCGCCGCAACAGCTCTTTGATGGAACTGTGCTCCACAATGCGCCCATGATTGATAATAGCGATATGGCGACACAGTGCCTCCGCCTCCTCCAGGTAGTGGGTGGTGAGAATGATCGTGGTGCCCGCGGCGTTGATTTTCCGCAGAAACGCCCACATCGACCGGCGCATCTCGATATCCACGCCCGCAGTGGGTTCATCCAGAATCAGCAGCCGCGGTTCGTGCACCAGGGCGCGGGCGATCATCAGACGGCGCTTCATGCCGCCGGAGAGATTGCGCGAGGGCTCGTTGCGCTTGTCCCAGATACCCAGCTCGCGCAGGTATTTTTCCGCCCGCTGACGCGCCAGCCGGGGCCCCAGGCCGTAGTAGCCCGCCTGGTTGACGACGATGTCCAGCACCTTTTCGAACTGGTTGAAATTAAACTCCTGGGGCACGATACCGATCATTTTCTTGGCCGCCGGGAAATGGGTGTCGATATCCGCATCGAACACCGCCACGCGACCCGCTGATTTGGCAACCAGGGAACAGATAATGCCGATCGTGGTCGATTTGCCGGCGCCATTGGGTCCCAGCAGCGCAAAGAAATCCCCCTGCTCCACGCTCAGGTTGATCTGTCTGAGCGCTTCGAAGCCGTTATCGTAGACTTTGCTGAGATTTTCGATAGTCAGTGCTGTTATCATACAAAGACTGCAGAATTCCCTCGGTGTTTTGGCGCGCCATTGTACCTGCTATTGCCGGACTTCACGACACTACTGGCAGCCTGCTGACTCGCAACCGACCACTAAGACGGCAAGGATAGGAGCGCGATGAACGATCGACAGTACCTGCACTACTGCCGCCAGTTGCTGTCCGGTTTTGCCGCAACACTGCTGCAACGCACCGCTGCCCTGGACCGCGCGGAGCCGCTGCGCGAGCTGGCCAGGGCCTTTGATCACCTGTCCGCCGAGGACGCCGCACTGTACCGCGACGGGCCGGCCCTGGTCAGCCGTCTTTTCACCACCTACCCCGATTTCGCGCCCACCTTTCCCCGGGAGCTTTTGTGGTTTTTCGGCGGCGATTGCCTGCACTCTATGCCCGACGAAGAAATTGAATTGTTCCAGCAACTGGAGGAACTGCGCGGCGCCGCAGCGCGACGTGGGGAAGTCCTCAACTTGCGTGCGGCTCGGGCTAACTTGCTGAAGTTACAGTGAAAAGCCCGTGGATTTTTGCTGCACCGGGGCTTGACGCCATGCCGCGCTCTACCTACAATGCGCGCCTCTTGATTGAGTCATCTGCGTCCCCTTCGTCTAGTGGCCTAGGACACTGCCCTTTCACGGCGGTAACAGGGGTTCGAACCCCCTAGGGGACGCCACTCATCGAGTCCGCAACGCGGGAATAGCTCAGTTGGTAGAGCGCAACCTTGCCAAGGTTGA
>JAGRIH010000006.1:0-53339 GCA_020443345.1 Halioglobus sp. | reverse complement strand
TTCGAACCCGGTTTCCCGCTCCAGTGTTTTTGAGGTGCACTGAAAGCATTGGCGTTCGAAGTGGTGCGCCACCCCGGCCGTTTCCCGCTCCCTATTTTTCGTCCAGCTTGATCGACAAACTGTTGATGCAGTAGCGCAGGCCGGTTGGCGCCGGGCCGTCATTGAACACATGTCCCAGGTGAGCGCCGCAGTTGCGGCACATCACCTCGGTGCGGTGCATGCCGTGGCTGTCGTCGCGCGACTCCAGAATCACCTCGTCGTCGACTGGCTGAAAAAAACTGGGCCAGCCGCACCCCGCATCAAACTTGGTGTCGGACTGGAACAGCGGCTCGCCGCAACAGCGGCACTGGTACACTCCCTCTTTGGTACAGTTCCAGTAGGCGCCGCTGAAGGGACGCTCGGTGCCCTTCTGGCGGCAGACGCGAAACTCCTCCTCGGTCAGCTTGTCGCGCCACCGGTCGTCGTCGTACATTGCCCGCATTCCTCCCCGTAGATTCCAGGGTGCAATCATGCAGATGAAAAAACCCGGCTGCTCCTGCACCGAGCCGCTGCAGCATGCCAACCTGTTTCAGACAAGATAGACCAGCACATAGGCACTCAGCAAGAGCGCAACCCACAGTGCCGTGGTGCCGACTGTCCGGGAGCGGGCAAAGACACTGGGCCCTTCGTCCCTGCCCGCCGGCACGCCCAGTACCCGCCGGCTCCTCTGCCTGGCGCGCGCCAGGGCGCGCCGCAGCCGCGCCTGAATGGTATCGCCCAGTACCCGCAGCAGGCTGTGCACGCGGTTGCCAGCGTCCCATAGCACCACCCGCCACAGCCAGTCCGTATCCAGGCTGATGGTCAGTGTGCGCCGCATTAGCGGCAACAACAGAAAGAAAGCCAGACCCGAGAACAATAACAGTTGGAGATAAAATACGACTTTGCCCGGCGTATAGGGCGTGTAATCCACCGGATAGGGCAACAACCGGTAAAGGGCCTCCGGAAAGACCCCAATCCCGATACACAGCGCGGCAAAAAGCAGCATGGCGGCCGCCATGTTCCACGGCGCATCCGGCGGTCGCAAGCCGGAGTCCTTCTGGAAGAACACAAACCAGGGAAATTTTATACCGGCATGTAAGAATACACCGGCCGATGCGGCGGCCAGCAGGAAGTAGACGGCAACCAGGCCGTCACTGGCCGCTGCCTGGGAGATCATCGTCTTCGTGGTAAAGCCGGAGGTCAGCGGAAAACCCGAAATGGACAGTGCGCCGATGATCCCCAGCAGCGCGGTGAGCGGCATGGTGCGAAACAGGCCCCCAAGCTCCGTACACTTGTTTTTTCCGGTGCGATAGATCACTACACCCGCACTCATGAACAGCAGTGCCTTATAGACGATGTGTGCAACGGCGTGCGCCGCGGCGCCGTTCAGCGCCAGCTCGCTGCCGATACCCACCGCACAGACCATGAAACCGACCTGGTTGACGATGGAGTAGGCCAGTATACGGCGCGCATCGTTTTCTAGCAGCGCGTAGATAATACCGTACATCACCATGTAGAGGCCGACGCCGATCAGTACGGGTTCCCCCGGAAACAGCAGGATCAGCGCCAAAACCGCAGTCTTGGTGGTAAAGGCCGACAGAAAGACGGACCCGGTAGGGCTCGATGCGGGATAGGCATCGGCCAGCCAGGCCGAGACCGGGGGCGCCGCCGCATTGATCAGGATGCCGATCAGCACCATCCAGGTGTCGAAGTTGCCCGCGAGCATTGGCTGGATGTCGACCGAGCCGGTGTGAACCACAATGCCCTCGATGCCGACTTTGAGTATGACACCGCCCAACAGATGCATGATCGCATAGCGTATACCGGCCGCTCGCGCTCCCGGGGTACCGCCGCACCACACGACCACAGTCGAGAAGAGCGCCATCAGTTCCCAGTAGAGAAAAAGCGTGATCAGATCACCGGCAAAGCTGACACCGATAGCACCGGCTGCATACGCGTAGGCGGCGGCGAGTTCAAACCAGCGCGCCTGGCGCAGCGCGTAGAGCCCGCCGCCGAACGCCATGACGGAAAAAACCGTGGCGAAGAGCCGTCGCAATGCGCTGCCCTCGACCGGCTGGATCTGGTAGTCGAGGAAGGAGACCGTGGCAGCGACACCATCGGGCACCTGCCAGACAGCCCAAAGCGTCGCCAGCGGAGCGATGAGCACGACGCCCGTGCGCCAATGGCCGCGGGCAGGACCGATCAGAAGTGCGCCGGTCAGCAGGACAATGGCTGGCGACAGAAACTCAGGCATCGCTGTCTCCGTCATCGTAGTAGCGCTCATCCCGCTTGATCAACCGACCGAGCCCCTTCGCCGCGAGCACCATGAGCAAACACGCGAGAAAGCCGAACACGGCGCCAAAGCCGAACCAGCCATCGACACCGAAATACCCTTTCACGCCATACACGAGCTGTGCCGCGACGGTCACCGCGAGCACCGCGGTGAATGCCAGCCAGAGGCGGGCAATGGTGGATGGACGCACCAGCCAATGGTCTTTCTGCGGCGTGTCTGTCACTTCAGCCCCCTCACTACCTGAGCCTCGAGTTCGAGTGCCGGCCCATTGAAGAAAAAGAAAGCGAGCGTGAGGCCCGCAGTGGTGACCAGGGCAAGCACCACGGCGAACGGCGCTTCGCCGTGGTCTACAGCCGGCGGGGCCGTCTCGCGGGCGAACCACGCGGCAAAAACGATGGGCAGAAAGTAGGCGGCGTTCAACGCCGTACTGACAATAATAGTCGCCAATGCCAGGTAATTGTCAGCCTCGAAGGCGCCGGCCAGAATATACCATTTGGACACGAAACCGCCGGTCGGCGGTACGCCGATCATGCTCAGTGCACCGATGGTGAAGGCAGTCATGGTCCAGGGCATGCGCCGTCCGATTCCCCCGAGTTCGCCCAGCTCGGTTTTTTTCGATGCGGTGTAGATGGCGCCCGCGGCAAAAAAGAGCGTGATCTTGCCAAAGGCGTGCGCAACGATGTGAATCGCTGCGCCGATTTCAGCCAGCGGTTTGAGGATGGCCGCGGCCATGACGACATACGACAACTGGGCGATGGTGGAGTAAGCGAGCAGGCGCTTGAGATTTTGCTGCCGCAGGGCCACCACACTGGCAGCGACAATGGTGAACGCCGCGATGTAAAGCAGCCAGTGACTGCTCGGTTCGGCAAACAGGAAATCCACGCCAAAGATATAGACAATGACCTTGGTGAGGGTAAACACCCCGGCTTTGACGACCGCAACGGCATGCAGCAGTGCGCTGACCGGTGTCGGCGCCACCATCGCCGCAGGCAGCCAGCGATGCACTGGCATGACCGCCGCCTTGCCCGTGCCGAAGACGAAAAACGCCAGCAGCAGGCCAACCGCAGGGCCATCCATCACGTCCGCCAGAATCCCCCCGGGGGTAAAATCACCCGTTCCCGCAGTCTGATAAGTCCAGATAATTGCCGGCAGCAACAGCCCGATCGACGTGCTCAGCAGCACCCCGAGATAGACCCGCGCAGAACGCACGCTCTTGCGGTCGCCCTTGTGCGCGACCAGAGGATAGGTCGAAAGGGTCAGGACTTCGTAAAACAGGAACAGGGTAAAGAGGTTGCCGGCAAAGGCGACACCCATAGTGGCACCCAGAGCGATTGCAAAGCAGACGTAATAGCGCGTCTGATTGGTCTCGCGGTTGCCGCGCATGTAACCGATCGAGTAGATCGAGTTGACTATCCACAGGCCGGCGGCGAGGGCGGCAAAGAGCATCCCCAGGGGCTCGACGAGAAAGGCAATCTCGATCCCGGGCATGATCTGGCCGAGCCGGAGCGAGGGGCGGCCCCCGGCGAGCACGTCGGGCAGTATGCCCCAGACCGTCCAGGCCAGCGCAGCAGCCGCCACCAGCGTGACGGTTTCGCGCAGATTTGCGCCGCCGCGAGCCGCGAGCGGAATTGCAAACGCCGCGACGAGGGGCAGTGCGATGGCCGCCAGTGTGGCGTGATCCGCGTTCACAGGACGTGCCGCAGCAGGCTCTCGGCCGCGGTCGCCGACAGCGTGACCGGCAGCGACGGCAGCAGGCCAAAGTAGATGCCGGCCAGTGCCGCCGCCCACGTCCCGGCGAGCAACAGGGGCGGCGCCTCGCCACTCAAGCGTGCTGCGGGGGCCGGCTGACCGAAATAGGCGGACTCTATCACCCGCCAGATATAGGCCAGCGCCAGCAGCGAACTCATCACCACCAGGGCGGCGAGAAGCGCCCCGAGCAGACCGTTACCGAGCAGCGCGGCAATCAGGTACCATTTGCTCACAAACCCCGCCGTGCCGGGCACCCCGATCAGGCTCAGGCCGGCGACGACGAACGCGGCCATGGTCCAGGGCATGGTGCGGGCAGCGCCGGCAACATCGCTCACGCGCAGACCGGGGCAGCGCGTCGCCAGACAGGCCACCGCGAGGAACAGCGCACCCTTGGCCAGCGCGTGATTGAACATGTGCACGATACTGGCGGTGAGGCCGCTGCGGCTGACGAGACTGGCGCCGAGCATGATGTAGCCGATCTGTGCAATGGAGGAATAGGCCAGCAGGCGCTTCAGGTTGCGCTCAAACAGGGCAACCCAGGAGCCGACGAAAATTCCGAGTACCGCCAGGGGCATAAAAAACAGGGAAAACTGCAGGCTGTGTCCGAACAGATTCTGCTGGAAAACAAAAAAGTCAAAGCGCAGCAAGAGGTAGAGTGCGACCTTGGTCGAGCAGGCGGCGAGAAACACTGACACCGCATGTGGTGCGTAGGTATAGGCGTTGGGCAGCCACACGTGCAGCGGGAACACAGCGGCCTTCAGGCCCAGGCCGACGGTAATAAAGCCCGCTGCCACGAGGATCGGCTTCTTGTCGGCCACGTCCTGAATCCTGGCTTCCATATCGCCTAGATTCAGTGTGCCGGTCATCAGGTAGATGAGCCCGATACCGATGAGATAGAAGGTTGCGCCGATGGTGCCGATGATCAAGTACTTGAATACCGCGGGCAGAGCGCGCCGATCGGAGCCGCCGGCGACCAGCACGTAGCTGGCCAGGGAGGATATCTCCATGAACACGAACACGTTGAAGGCGTCGGCCGCGACGGTCATGCCGGCCAGCCCGGCCAGCACCAGCAGCCAGGCGGCATAAAACAGCGGCTGGCGATGCTCCTCTATATCGGCGGTGAGGCTGACGCGGCTGGCCAGCAGCGCCAGCGTCGATGCGCCGGTGATGACCAGCAGCAGGATGGCACTGAAGGCATCCACCGCCAGCTCGATGCCATAGGGGGCGGGCCAGGCCCCCATGCTGTAACCCAGCGAAGATGCATCGAGCACCGCAGCGGTGAGCGCCACCGCGACTGCCAGTGCAAACAGACTCGCCACGCTCGCCGCCGCCCAGGCCAGGCCCGCCGGCCGCAGCAGTATCACCACGGGCGCCGTGAGCAGCGGCACGATGACCTGCAGCGCCGGCAGGTCGACTAGCGGGTTGCTCACGACCTGTCGCGCTCCTCGATCACATCCTCTTCGATGGAGTCGTATTCCTCCCGGATGCGCACAACGATGCCCAGACCCAGCGCCATGGTCGATATCCCCACCACGATTGCCGTGAGTATCAGCACCTGCGGCAGCGGGTTGGAAAAGACCTGATTGCGGGCACCGGCCTGGAGGATCGGAGCAGTGCCACCGTCCACCTTGTCCATGGTGATGTACAGCAAAAATACCGCCGATTGGAAGATGGAGAGCCCGAGCAGCTTCTTGATCAGGTTGCGCTTGGCGACGACCGCATAAAAACCCACCATGAGCAGGATGGCGAACACCCAATAGTGGTAGAGTCCAAGAAATTCCATTAGCGGCTCTTGCGCCCGGCAAAGGCGTGAAAGATGATCAGCAGCACACCGACGACCGTCATACCGACTCCCGCCTCCACCAGCAGTATGCCGAGCTGCTGCCCGGTGACCGGGTCGGCGTGCAGTACCGAGTAGTCCAGAAAGCTGCTCCCCAACACCATGCAGGCCGCGCCGACGCCGCCATAGAGCAGCGCCCCGCCACTGACGAGACCGAGCAGCACACCGCTGGGCAGGACGCGCAAAGCCTGCTCCTGCCCCTCCAGTAGCGCGTAGAGAATAAACGCTGCCGCCACGATGGCCCCCGCCTGAAAGCCGCCACCGGGGCCGTATTCGCCGTGGAACTGCACGTAGAGTCCGAACAGGAAAATAAACGGGATCAGGAAGCGACCCACCACCCGCGGGATCAGGTAGTGACGCAGCCCCAGTCCCGCATCACTGGCGTCGCTGCCGTCGCCGGAGCCCCCGCGCGGCGGCAATCCCAGCAGGAACAGGACGCCGATCCCCGCAGTAAAGACGACGAAAACTTCGCCGAGGGTATCGTAACCGCGGAAACTGGCCAACACCGCGGTGACGATGTTGGGGATATCGATGTACACGGGCGTCTTTTCAATGTACCAGGGCGCCACATGCTGGTGCACGGGCGCCATCGGGTCGCCAAAGCGCGGCTTGTCGAATGTTGCGTACACCACGATCAGGGTGATGACGGCGACGACCAACAGCGCCAGTAGACGGTTGGCCGAGCCGGAGGGGCGCTCATATTCGGGGGCGAGCGACAGCGCACTGAAGAACAGTACGCTGGAGATGCCCGCCCCGATCGCGGCTTCGGTCAGGGCGACGTCGGCGGCGTCCAGCAAAAAAAAGTTGGCCGCAATCAGCAGGCTGAAGATACCGGTAAGTATCACGGCGACAAACAGGTGATCGGTGCGCACGATCGCCAGCGCCGTGATCACCAGCAGGGTGAGCAAAAACACGCCGAACAAAATGATCATTCACTGCGCTCCGCGCGCCACGGCAGGGCCCTGTCCGGCCGCACGCCGGCCAGCAGCGCCGCGCTCGCCAGCGCATTCGATGCCGTCGGGCTGGTCAGCAGCAGAAACAGGAGAATCAGGGCCAGCTTGATCGCGGCGAGTGAAAAACCGGCCTGGAGGATGGCGCCGGCGATAATCAGCACGGCCCCCAGTGTATCGGTCACGCTGGCGGCGTGCATGCGCGTGTAGAGGCTCGGCATGCGCAGCGCGCCCAGTCCGCCGATGAAGACGAAGACACCGCCGAGCGAGAGCAGCAGCCAGCTGGCAACATCGGTCAGCACAGCCATTGGGTCAGCCCTCTCCTTCACCGTGTAGCGCTTCGTGCGCCGCACGCCGCCGGATAAATTCCAGTACCGCGAATACACCGATAAAATTGATCAGCGCGTAGGCGAGCGCCAGGTCCAGAAAGTCGGGTCGACCGAACAGTAGCGCAATGACCGCGAGCAACAGTACGGTCTTGGTGCCAAACATATTCATCGCCAGCACCCGGTCGTAGACGCTGGGGCCCTGCAGAGCTCGCAACAGCGCCAGGGTCATGGTCGCGAGAGTCGCGATGGTGACGACATAGTACATATCAGGTCTTGCGCAGGGCCGCGACGCGCCGCTCCATCCCGCTCGACATCAGCGCGTCCGCCCCCTCCAGGGTGAGGCTGTGCACTTTGATGACCCCGCGATGCACATCCAGCGCGAGCGTACCCGGGGTGAGCGTGATGGAGTTGCCGAGTATGGCCCGGTCAATGGGATGCAGCGCGGTGGCATCGATGTCGACGATAGTCGGACTGATCGGCAACCGCGGATCCAGTACGATGCGCGATACCTCGAGACTGGAGCGCACCACTTCTTTGGCAAGCCACGCGAGGTAGACCAGCAGCCGCACGCTGAAGTGCAGCATGAAAAACTCACTGTCGAAGTAGCCCATGCGCCTGGCGACATAGCAGGTGAGCAGACACGACAGCGCGCCGAGGCCCAGCAGCAGCGGCTTGTAGATGCCCGACCACAGCAGCCACGCACTGCTAAGCAGCGCGACGAGAAACAGCATCCGGGTGGTCAGTTGGCTCACCTGCGCGGCCGATTCACCGTGTGTCATTTTTCATCTTCTTTTGCGCAGGGATACTCCCTGCGCAACACCTCGTAGACCACCCCGCGAGCGGGCAGTTGTTCGTCGGCAAACTCCCTGCCGCCGAGGTGGGCGACCACTTTGCCTACCACGTCTTGCAGCGGCACTGGATCACCGAGACAGAACTCGGCGTAATAGGTCGCATAGCGCGGCATGAATACGCCGCGCGTGCGTGTCGCGCGCTCCGCGTAGCTCTCTGATTTGGTGTACCTGGCCGAGACGTTATACGTCACCCGCTCATCGGTCGCTACCGCGCCGTCGATGAAGCCCTGGATGTAGCGCATGCAGAATATACCGTCCTTGTTATCGGGGTCTGCCGAGTAGTGGGCGCAGTGCAGGGCCAACTCCCCCACCGAGAGTATCTCGACAGCGCGCGCACCCTGCAGCGGCATCAGCAATGCCGCCAGCAGCGCAACACTCACAACCGTATGTCTGGCATTCATCGAGCCACCTCCGCTGAATTCACCCCTGCCTCACCGTTTTCGGCCGCATCGCTGCGCGCCGCCCAATGCCGCGTGTCGAGTGACAGCTTATACCAAAGCAACTGGAAGCTGAACCGGTCAGTTTTTCGAGCGCCGGCGACCCCCGGCAGCGCATTAAGCAGCGCCAGCCCAGCCGCGCTGCCTCCAGA
This sequence comes from Halioglobus sp., assembly GCA_020443345.1. Classification (GTDB taxonomy): domain Bacteria; phylum Pseudomonadota; class Gammaproteobacteria; order Pseudomonadales; family Halieaceae; genus JARRPM01. The sequence continues at coordinate 44,720 of JAGRIH010000006.1, read as the reverse complement.
TCGGTCACGGGGGTGTTCCACAACCGGGTTTTCGCGTTGCTCTGGCGATGGATTTGCCGGCCGATGGGGCCCTGGACCGTGCTGCCTGCGCTGCGGGCGACACGCCCGCCAGTTCACAACCCAGCGCCGCTACCAGGCGCCTGGCCTGCGGCGCTACGCCAGTGCCATGCACCACACTGCCGGCCAGCTCCCTGCGCACCCGGTAGTCCCGGCGCAGGCGATCGAAACCCGCCGCGGCCACTGCCGGTTCCATGCCCAGGGTCGCTTCGCGCAGCAGTCGGTCGTCCTCGACAATGTCGTAGCGCGCGCGCAGCAGGTACCGCAGCAGCGCAGCGCCGGTGACACCGGCGGCCAGCCGCAGAGGCGGCAGCGATAAGTCACTGTGCGCTGCGCCGCAGTCCCCGGCGCCGGTTGCGGTCGCCGCCGCCGGCACGCCCAGGTGTGCAGCCAGAGCCGCGGCGAGCATTCGCGTCGCCCGCAGTTTGCCATCGAGGCTGTAGCCCGCGATATGGGCTGTTCCCAGCAACACCCGCCCCAGCAACGCCGGGTCGATGCCCGGCTCCGCCTCCCACACATCCAGTACGGTGCGCGGTCCCCTGCCGCTTTCCAGGGCGCGCAGCAGGGCCCGATTATCCACCACCGCACCGCGACTGGCGTTGATCAACAGGGGCGCGGCGCCCATGGCGCCGAGTTCGGCCTCGCCCAGCAGGTGAAAACTCGGCCAGGGGGGTTGCCGGGTGAGCTGCGCGTGCACGCTCACCACATCGCAGTCCAGCACCTGGGACAGGCTGCCCGGATGACACACCCCGCTGCGCGCCAGCCACGGGTCGTAGACACAGTGTGCGACACCCAATGACCCCAGGCGCGCAGCCAGGGCGCGCCCAATGGCACCGTAGCCGATGATACCCACCCGCCCGCCTGCCAGCAGGCGCTCCAGCGTGTCATCGGCTGCCGCAACAGCCGCCAGCACGTATTCCACCACGGCATTGGCGTTGGCCCCCGGGGCATGGGCGAATGCAATACCCTGGCGCCGCAGGTAGTTGCGATCCACGTGGTCCACGCCGCTGGTAGCGCTGCCGACAAATCGCACCGGGCTGTGGCGCAGCAGCGCGGCATCCACCCGGGTAACGGAGCGCACCAGCAGTGCGTCGACGCCGCGCAACTGCGACGCATCCAGGGCTCTGCCGGGCACCCGCTCCACGACACCCAGGGAGCCCAGGCAAGTCTGCGCCAGGGGGATATTCTCATCGACCAGGATGCGCAGCGTCACGCCGTCAGCTCCGCCAGCTCGAATGGCAGAGTATCTGAACCGCAGTGTGTACCAAATTCATCGCACAGGCCCCGGTAAAAAATCCCGGCGCGCAGCGGCAAGCCATGGCTGCGCCAGTGCCGGGCCTGCTGCAGTACCCGTTGTGCGAAAGCGGCGCTATCCGGCAGCTCGCCACCCAGCGCCGCGAGATTGTCGCTGCTCAACCGGAAACGGTAGCCGCAGGCTTTGGCAAAAAACCATTCCAGGGCCTGCGGCTTGTACTCCACCGCCTCAAAAGCGCACTGCGCGCCGGCGCTGCGCCCCTCGGGTGTGTACCAGTAGCCGAAATCGACTTGCTGACGCCGGGCGGGCCCGGCGATACACCAGTGCGCCACCTCGTGCAGGGCGCTGGCAAAATAATCCTCGCGGTAAAACAGCCGGTGCGGCTGCCCCGGGGCATGCGATGGCTGATACAGCGGCTCGCGCGCGCCGCCGATCAGTCGGGTATGGTGATCCCGCGCAAAACAGGCGGCAAACACGCGCTCCAGGCGCACCGCGGCAAACCCGCCGCAGAGCGCCGCGGCCGATGCCTGCATCACGCGGGCGCCTTGCGCAGCAGATAGCGAAACAGACCGTCCCGCGCTGTCTGGGAAACCAGTTCGTGCCCCAGGAAATCGCAAAACCTGGGAATATCGCGCTGGGTGGACGGGTCGCTGGCGAGCACCTCGAGGGTCTGTCCGGGCAGCATGTCGCGCACCGCATTGTGCAGCAACATCACCGGCTCCGGGCAATACAGCCCCCTGGCGTCCAGCGTGTGATCGGGTTGGTCTGCCATGGCGTGATGATATCAGGTGTGCAGCAGTCGCGCCGCCCGGTCGTTGGGTACCAGGTCCCACTGCTGGCTGTCGATGTCGTAGAGCAGTAGCAGGTCGCCGCGCTGCAACTGGCGGTGCAGGGATTGTACTTTCTGCTGCAGAGACACGTCGCGCTCGCCGTAGTCCGTACCGTCGCGACTGGCGTACTCCTCCAGCAGGTTTCGCAGACTATCGGCGCCGAGGCGTTCGAGCGGCACCGCCACGAACTCAGCCATGTTCTGCCACCGCTCCTTCTGCATTGCCCGAATGCGCGCTACTATACGGCCTACACCCCCGAATGTGGAGTCCTGCAGGTGGAAACGTACTATATCGTCAGCTTTATCGGCGACGATCGTCCCGGTCTGGTCGAACAATTGTCGCAGGTCATCGAGGCAAACGGCGGCAACTGGCACGAGAGCCGCCTGTCGCAACTCGGCGGCAAATTTGCCGGCCTGGTCCTGGTGTCGCTGCGCGGAGACAGTGGCGACGCGCTGCAGCGCGACCTCAAGGCGCTGTCGGCCCGCGGCATCAGCGTGCGCGTCACCGCCGCCACCAGCGCCGCGGCTGCGCCCGAGACCGCGCGCGATATCGTCCTGACCGTGATCGGGCCCGATCGCACCGGCATCGTGCGCGAGATCGCCCGCGCGCTGGCCCGACGCGAGATCAACGTGGTGGAGATGGACAGCCGGGTCAGCAGCGCGCCGATGAGCGCCGAGCGCATTTTCGAAGCCAGAATCGAGGCGCGCATCCCCGACAACACCGATCTGGACGACCTGACTGACGCGCTGGAAGAGATCGCCAACCAGATGACCCTGGAAATCGATCTGGAGTAGGCCCCGCGGTAACCGCGCACAGTGCTCGCGTTAGGTCCGCAGGTGTCAAATGGGCATGGTCAGACGGGACCATCCCCGAGCCGCCGGGGCATTATTGGCGGCGCGTCCCGGTGAACTCTAGCTGATCTGGTGCCGCTTCCGCTGTCGTAAACAGCATTACCCCAGAAAAAAAGCGACCTCAGGACCGCCCGCGGCGCGACATCTTGCGCAGCCCCTTCCACAACAACACCGCCAGCGCGGCGACACCAATAACCACCGAGACCACCAGCACGCTCAACAGGAACAGATCGCCCATCTCCCGCCGCGAAATGCCGAACTGCTCCATCGCCACCCACACCAGGGCGGCCAACCCCAGCACGCCCAGCACCAGGGTGCGGAGGTAGCGCCGATGGGCGCGCCTGCGCCGCACCTAGGTCCGCTCGACTGCCGGCGCCGCCGCGGGGAGCACTGGAGTATCGCATTTAACATCCGCATTCTGCGCGCGATGGCGCAGTACGTGATCCATCAACACGATGGCCAGCATCGCTTCGGCGATGGGCGTGGCGCGTATGCCGACACAGGGGTCGTGCCGCCCGTGGGTCGCTATTTCCGTCGCTCTCCCGGCCCGGTCGATGGTGGCGCAGCTCTGGCGAATGCTGGACGTCGGTTTGAGCGCCATGCTGACCGTGATGTCCTGGCCGCTGGTAATTCCCCCCAGCACCCCCCCGGCGTTGTTGCCCACGAAGCCGGCCGGCGTCAGCGGATCGCGGTGCTCACTGCCGTAATGCTCGATACAGGCAAAGCCCGCGCCGATCTCCACGCCTTTCACGGCGTTGATACTCATCATGGCCGCTGCGATATCGGCGTCGACGCGATCGAATACCGGCTCACCCAGTCCGGGCATCACCCCGCTGGCCACCACGTTGATCCTGGCGCCGATGGAGTCGCCGCGTTTACTCAGCGCCGCCATGAACTGCTCCATCTCCGGCACCCGATCCGCGTCCGGACAGAAAAACGGGTTGGTTTCCACCACATCCCAGTCGAGCTTGCGGGCCGCGATAGGCCCCAATTGCGCGAGATATCCGCGTATCTTGATCCCGTAGCGCTGCGCCAGGTACTTTTTTGCGATGGCACCGGCCGCTACACGCATCGCGGTCTCGCGCGCGGAGGCGCGGCCGCCGCCGCGGTAGTCCCGCAAGCCGTATTTCTGGTGGTAGGTGTAATCGGCATGCGCCGGCCGGAAGGTATCCTTGATATTCGCGTAGTCTTTGGTGCGCTGGTCGGTATTTTCAATGAGCAGGCCGATCGGGGTGCCGGTGGTCAGTCCCTCGAACACGCCGGACAGGATGCGCACCTCGTCGGCTTCCCGGCGCTGGGTGGTAAAGCGCGAGGTGCCCGGCTTGCGCCGGTCGAGATCGCCCTGCATGTCCGCGGCCTCCAACGCCAGACCGGGCGGGCAGCCATCCACGACACAGCCCAGAGCCGGGCCGTGGCTCTCGCCAAAAGTGGTTACGCTAAAGAGTTTTCCGATCGTGTTGCCCGCCATGGCGCCTCCGTTGCATTCAGGGGCATATTATCCTAGAAACCGCAGTCGGGCGCGAAAAAGATGTGCAGGATATTGGTGTGCATGGGAGATTTGAAAAACGCGTGGTCACCGTGTCGGTGATGAGAATTTTTTCAAATTTTCCAGGTGCCTGGAGAGCCTGTGCATACTTTCTTGGCCCAACTGTGGTTTTCAGGATTATAGGCTTATCCGCGCCAGCTTGCGCTGTAATCTTGCAGCTCCCGGGCGCTGAGAACGAGCACGCCGTGCCCGCCGTGCTCAAACTCGACCCAGGTAAACGGCACCCGGGGATAGGCCTGCTCCAGCGCCTGTGCGCTGTTGCCGACTTCCATCACCAACAGCCCCGTGTCGTGCAGGACGGCGGCGGCGCCGGCGAGTATGCGGTGCGCCAGCGCCAGTCCGTCGGTACCGGCCGCAAGGGCGATGGCGGGTTCACAGCGAAACTCCGCCGGCATGGCGGCGAGGTCCGCGGCGTTCACATAGGGCGGATTGCTTAGGATCAGGTCGTAGCGCATCCCCTCCACGGCCTGGAACAGGTCCGAGTGCAGGGCGCGCACCCGAGCGCCGAGTTGCAGCTGTGCGATGTTCTCGGCGGCCAGTTGCAAAGCGTGTGGATCGATATCCAGCAAATCCACCGTGAGCTGCGGCATATAATGCGCGGCGGCCAGTCCGATGCAGCCGCCGCCACAGCACAAATCCAGCGCGCGGCGCGGCGGCGGCCCGCTGTACCAGGGCCGGAATTCGTTCAGGATCAGTTCCGCGAGGGGCGAACGCGGGATGATCGCGCGCTCGTCGCAGCGCAACTGCAGGCCGGCAAACCAGGCGCGGCCCAGCAGATACGGCAGCGGTATGCGTGCGTGGATGCGGCGGTGCAGCAGTCGCCGCAACCGGTCCCAGGCGGCGTCATCCAGGGGCAGCGGCAGGACGTCGCCGCCTGCATCGGGCGGCAGCGCGGCCACTGCCAGCACCATCTGCACCGCCTCGTCCCAGGGATTGTCGGTGCCGTGGCCAAAATACACGTCACTGGCGGCCAGTGACTCACTGCAAAACTGCAGCGCCTGACCCACCGTAGCGGGTCGCGCCTGTGTGGCTTCGATGTCGGACATCAGCACAGTTTACCCGATCGGCCCGCTCTGCCAAATGCACACGCCGCCGTGCGGCGGCGGGACCGGTGCGGCGCAGTGCAGTGTTTGCCTTGCAAACAGCGGATTGCTACTATCGCCGGCCCTGCCGGGCGCCGTCGGTCCGATCCGGCGAGCCGTCGCGGTGCAGCGCTATCAGTGCAACACCGCGCCGGGCAGACATCATTACCTTGACCGAGCACTGTACGAGCTCAACGGAGCAGACTGTGGAAGACAACTGGGCAGCTATCATCGAGGGCATCGGCGAGGACCTGCAGCGTCCCGGCCTGGTCGATACCCCCAGGCGTGCCGCCAGCGCCTTTGCGTTTCTCACCCGGGGTTACGGGCAATCCGTGGCAGATGTGGTGAACGACGCCCTGTTCCCGTCAGAATCGAGCGAGATGATACTGGTACAGGATGTGGAACTGTACTCGCTGTGCGAGCATCACCTGCTGCCCTTTATCGGCAAGTGCCACGTGGCCTATATCCCCACCGGCAAGGTGTTGGGCCTGTCGAAGGTGGCGCGTATCGTGGACCTGTTCGCCCGACGCCTGCAAATCCAGGAGTCGCTGACCACGCAGATCGCGCAAACCATCATGGATGTCACCGCCGCCGCGGGGGTGGGCGTGATCATCGAGGCACAGCATATGTGCATGATGATGCGCGGCGTGGAAAAGCAGAACTCGGTAATGAAAACCTCGGCCATGCTGGGTTGTTTTCGCAGTGCACAGAAGACCCGCGATGAATTCCTGTCGCTGTTGCAGTTAAAGCGTTAACAGTGCCAATTGCTTCTGCTGAAGAATCAGCGCAGCACACTGCCGGACCGCTAACCGGCTACGCGCAACAGGTCGACGTGGAAATACTGCCGGTCCGCCGTGCGCGCTGAACTGTACAACACCATCAGGTAGTCGGCGTCTGCGCGCAATGCGTAGACCCGGTAGCGCTGCTTGTCTTCCACCCCATACAACACGCGCTGCTTGAACACGCGGTTGGCCCACTGGGCGCCCGGGCCGCAGGCGCGGCCCGCGCAGGAAAACAGCAGGCGGCTGTCATCCCGACGCTCCAGTTGCGCCACCAGGTCATGCATGATTTCCATCGAACTGAAACCGTCGACGATTTGCCAGGTATAGCGCAGCAGTGTGCCGCTGTAGCGTTCGCTGTGCTTGAAGCGCCACACGCCGCGGATCTTCTGCATGGCACCCAGGCCGATTTCATGGTCTATCACCTCTTCGCTGGCGCTGTCCACCTGCCTGGCGTGCGGGTAGTCGTCGAGGTCCTGCAGCAACGTACGCGGGTCGACCGCCAGTGCGGCGCTGCACAGCAGCACCAGGGGGCCCAGCACTATCGCACCCCGGCGCAACCCCGCCCGCCGCACACGCGTCACAGCGCGCCCCGCTCTGCCGGTTCTTGCAAAAAAGCCGTCACACTGCGGGCAACTGCACTCACCGCGTCCTCCATATGAAAATGATGCCCTCCCGCCACTTGTTCTACCGACAACTGCCGGATGCAGCGCTGCGCTATGGCAGTGATTTCCGGGTGTTTACTCACGTGTCCCTCCCGCGCGTGCAGCAACAGCGTCGGCGCCGCCACACACTCCAGTACTGTCTGTGCCTGGCCTGCAGTCAATTTCACCGCCGAGGCGCCCTGCAGGCGCGGATCGGTGGTCCAGGTGAAGCCCCCCGCGCACTCGCGCAAATTGCGCTGCACCAGCAGTTGTGCGGCGGGCGCACCAAGGCCGCGCTGGGCACGCGTTGCCACGGCCGCATCAACCGTGGCGAAGACCCGGTGGCGACGCTGCAGGAAACGGCGCTTGTCCGACAGAAACCGCCCCAGTTGTCGGGAAAATTCGCCCTCGGCCAGCGGCTCGGGCAGCACCGCGTCCAGCAGTACCAGACGCCGCACCCGCTGCGGAACCGCGCTGGCCAGCAAGGTGCCGATCACGGCGCCGCGGGAATGCCCCAGGAGATTGAAAGACGTCCAGCCCAGGGCATCCGCTATGGCGACTATTTCCGGCAGATCGTCCCAGATCTGGTAACCGGCATCGTCTGAGCGCCACGCGCTGCGACCGTGCCCCGTCAGGTCCAGAGCGACGACTTGGCAGCCGCCCAGCAGCGGCGCCAGCAGACTGAAACTGGCCGCATTGTCCAGCCAGCCGTGCAGCGCCAGCACCGGCTCGGAGCCCGGTTCACCCCAGGACAACCCCGCCATCTGCAGACCGTGAACGCACCACGACACGCTCTGCGGCTGCTGGCTCACACTCACCGCGCCACCTCGTAGGCCGGCGGCAGCGCCCAGAACAACAACTGTCCGCAATCGCGTGCGACCACCTGTAATGACAGTGTGGCCAGCCCCCCCGGGGACAGGGCCGGCACCTGTCCCGCGGCACCGGCGGCAAGACCGCCGAGGTAGTAGTCCACCAGCCCCGATACCAGCGGCTGATGCGACACCAGCACCACGTGGGCCGGCGGTCGGCCTGCCGCAGCGAGTTCGGCCAGCACGGCGTCGACCGCGCCGAGCTCGCTACCGGGTTGCAATTGCGCCTGCTCCCGCACGGCGGCGCCGGCAAAGGCCGCACCCAGGATGTCTGCGGTCTGGGTCGTGCGCACCCAGCGACTGAACAGCACCAGGTCCGGCAGGGCAATGGCGGCGCCCGCGCAGGCTCCCCGAAACTGCCGGGCGCCACGGCGCACCTCGTCCCTGCCGCGAGCGGTCAGCTTGCGCAGGCGATCCGACACCGCACTGCCGGCTTCACCATGCCGCCAGATCGTCACAATCACTGGTATTCAACCCGTAACAAACTCGACATCCTGTGCCTCTTCCCGGTGCATCATAGCATTGAACACATCCGCCACCGGGCGGTGCTCGTAAAGCATGGCGTACAGGCCCGTCACCAGCGGCATGTGCACCGAGCGCCGGTCGGCTTCGGCCTTGAGCAGACCCAAAGTATTGATGCCCTCCGCCACCTGGTCCATGCCCGCCAGTATGTCATCCAGCGGCCGCCCCGTGCCCAGTGCCAGACCCACCTGGTAATTGCGCGACAGCGGCGATGAACAGGTCACGAACAGGTCGCCCACCCCGGCCAGCCCGAGAAACGTCATGGGATTGGCGCCCAGGTGCACGGCGAAGCGGGACATTTCCGCCAGTGAGCGGGTCAGCAGCATACCGATGGTATTCTCGCCCAGTTCCAGTGCAGCGCCCACCCCGGCGAGTATCGCGTAGACATTTTTCAGCGCACCACCCAGTTCCACCCCGTACATGTCCCGGGAGCTGTAAATCAGAAAAGTCTCGCAGTGCAGCAGGTCGTGGACCAGCGTATTGACGGCCGGTGCGTCGCTGGCGATCACCGACCCGGTGACCGCGCCGGCCGCAATTTCACGCGCCAGATTCGGACCGCTGAGTACCCCGCGCGGGTTGTGGGGCAGTTCCTGGGCCAAAATGGCGCTCATCAACTGAAACCCGCCGGGTTCGATCCCCTTGGTCAGGCTGATGACCACACTGTCGCGCGCGATCTGGCCGGCGAGTTCGCGCACGACGGCGCGAAAGGAGCTGCTGGGAACCGCCACCAACAGCACGTGGGCGCCGCGCACTGCATCGGTCAATGCAGCGGTGGCGTACAGATTATCGTGCAGCCGGTAGCCGGGCAGGTATTCCAGATTCTGGCGGTGCCGCTGGATCGACAGGGCGCGCTCGGCGTTGCGCAGCCACAGGGCCACGCGATTGCCGTTGCCGGCGATGATGTTGGCGATGACGGTGCCGAAGCTGCCGCCGCCGAGCACTGCGACGGCTCGTGACCCGGGCATGTCAGCCTTTGCTCATCTCCAGCAACAGCTTGTTCAGCCGTGACACATAGCCCGCCGGATCGTCCAGTTGGCCGCCCTCGGCCAGGCTGGCCTGGTCGAATACGATGGTGGCCAGATCGGCAAAGCGATCCTCGTCCGCCTCCGCATCCAGCATCTGCAGCAGCGGGTGCCCGGGATTGATCTCCAGGATAGGCTTGCTGTCCGGCACCGGCTGGCCGGCGGCCTCCATGATGCGCCGCATCTGGGCGCCCATATCGTAGTCCCCCACCACCAGGCAGGCGGGCGAATCGGTCAGGCGATTGGTGGCGCGCACCTCGGCCACCTGGCCGTCCAGTACCTTGCGCATGCGTTCCAGCAGTGCCTCGGACTCTTTGGCGAGTTTTTCCTGTGCGGCCTTGTCCTCCTCGGAGTCGGTGCCCAGATCGAGGGCGCCGCGGCCGACATCCTGCAACGGCTTACCGTCGAACTCCTGCAGATGGTTCATCAGCCAGTCATCCACGCGGTCCGACAGCAGCAACACCTCGATACCCTTTTTGCGGAACACCTCCAGGTGCGGGCTGTTTTTCGCCGTCTTGAAGTTCTCCGCGACGACATAGTAGATCTTTTCCTGCTTGTCCTGCATGCGCGACACGTAGTCGGCCAGCGACTGATCCTGCTCCGGTTTATCAGTGTGCGTAGTGGCGAAGCGCAGCAGTTCCGCGATTTTCTTTTTGTTGCCGTGGTCCTCGGCGGGGCCCTCTTTGAGCACCTGGCCGAACTCCTTCCAGAACGTCGCGTAGTCGTCGGCGCCGGTTTTGGCCATCTTGCCCAGCATGTCCAGCACGCGCTTGGTCAGGGCGCTGCGCATGGATTCCACCGCCGGGTCCTGCTGCAGGATCTCGCGCGACACGTTCAGGGACAAATCGTTGGAATCCACCACTCCCTTGACAAAGCGCAGGTACATGGGCAAGAACTGCTCGGCTTCATCCATGATGAAGGTGCGCTGGACGTAGAGCTTCAGGCCGCGGGTCATCTCGCGGTTCCACAGATCAAAAGGCGCCTTGCGCGGAATGTACAGCAAGCTGGTGTACTCCAGCTTGCCCTCGACCTTGTTGTGGCTCCAGGTCAGCGGGTCCCCGAAATCGTGCGAAACGTGCTTGTAGAATTCCTTGTACTCCTCGTCGCTGACCTCTGCGCGCGGACGCGTCCACAGCGCAGTGGCTTCGTTGACCGCTGCGTATTCCGCCGGCTCGTCCTGCGCTTTTTCCTCCCCTTCGGCCGGTGGGGCCGGCGGGGCCTGCATCATCACCGGCACGGAAATGTGATCGGAGTACTTCTTGATGACACTGCGCACGCGCCAGTCGTCGGCAAACTCGGTGCAGTCCATCTTCAGGTACAGCACCACGGCGGTGCCGCGCTGTTCGCGCGGCCTGCTCTCGATGGAGAACTCGGCTTCGCCGTGCGATTCCCACAGCACGCCGCTCTCCGGCGGCTCTCCGGCCTTGCGCGTGTGCACCTCGACGCGCTGGGCGACAATGAAAGCCGAATAAAAGCCGACGCCGAATTGGCCGATCAACTGCGAATCTTTTTTGGCATCACCGCTGAGGCTCTCCAGGAACGCCGCGGTGCCGGACTTGGCAATGGTGCCCAGGTTTTCAATGACCTCATCGCGGTTCATGCCGATACCGTTGTCGGTGATCGTGATGGTGCCGGCCTCCTTGTCCACATCCACCTGAATCTGGAAGTCGCTCTGACCCTCCAGCAAACTGTCGTCAGCCAGCGTGGCAAAGCGCAGCTTGTCGATCGCGTCGCTGGCATTGGAAATGAGTTCGCGCAGGAAAATCTCCCGGTTGCTGTACAGGGAGTGAATCATCAGGTGCAAAAGCTGCCTGGCTTCGGTCTGAAAGCCCAGGGTCTCTTTTTTTACGTCGGCAGTCATGGGGTCCTCGCTCGATCAATCGGCCGGTTGGGGTTGCATCCAGACAGGCGAAAATGGGGCCAAGGCGCCATATTTCAAGTGACAGTGCTCCTGCGGGACAAAAAAAAGGGCGCGGCAGTCCTTGCTTCGCGCCCCTGTTCCAGTTCGATCGGCTACCAGCCGGTCACTGCCGCCAGTCCGGAGCCGATATCGGCCAGCGACCGCACGGTCTTGACCCCGGCATCTTCCAGGGCGGCGAACTTCTCCTCGGCAGTACCCTTGCCGCCGGAAATAATCGCGCCCGCGTGGCCCATGCGCTTGCCCTTGGGGGCGGTAACGCCGGCGATATACGACACCACCGGTTTGCTTACGTTGGCTTTGATGAACGCGGCCGCCTCCTCCTCGGCGGTACCGCCAATCTCACCGATCATGACGATGGCCTCGGTGGCGGGGTCCTCCTGGAACATCGCCAGGATGTCGATAAAATTGGAGCCGGGGATCGGATCGCCGCCAATACCCACACAGGTTGACTGGCCGTAGCCCGCATCGGTGGTCTGTTTCACCGCCTCATAAGTGAGCGTACCGGAACGGGACACGATACCGACCTTGCCCGGCAGGTGAATGTGTCCGGGCATGATGCCGATCTTGCACTGGCCGGGGGTGATAACGCCGGGACAGTTGGGGCCCACCAGGCGCACGCCCAGGCGGTCGCACACGACCTTGGTGTCCAGCATGTCCAGGGTGGGAATGCCCTCGGTAATGCACACGATCAATTGGATACCGCTGTTGGCGGCCTCGAGGATCGAGTCCTTGCAGAACGGCGCCGGCACGTAGATGACCGAGGCGTCGGCCCCGGTGGCCGCCACCGCATCGGCGACGGTGTTGAATACCGGCAGGCCCAGGTGCTCCTGCCCGCCCTTGCCGGGGGTCACCCCCCCCACCATCTTGGTGCCGTACTCGATGGCCTGCTCCGAGTGGAAGGTCCCCTGTGAGCCGGTGAAGCCCTGACAGATTACTTTGGTGTTGCTGTCGATCAAAATACTCATCAGGCCGCTCCTCCTGCTGCTTTGACTGCCTGCTGGGCAGCATCCGTGAGGCTGGTCGCCGCGATGATGTTCAGGCCGCTGTCGGCCAGCACCTTGCGCCCCAGGTCCGCATTGTTTCCCTCCAGACGCACCACCACCGGCACTTGTACGCCGATTTCCTGTACTGCGCCGATCACGCCTTCGGCGATGAGATCGCAGCGCACGATACCCCCGAAGATGTTGATCAGTACCGCCTTGACGTTCTCGTCCGAGAGAATGATCTTGAACGCCTCCGACACCCGCTCCTTGGTGGCGCCGCCGCCCACATCCAGGAAATTGGCCGGAAAGCCACCGTGCAGCGCCACGATATCCATGGTGCCCATGGCCAGGCCGGCGCCGTTGACCATACAGCCGATGTTGCCATCGAGCGCCACGTAGTTCAGCTCCCACTGGGCCGCATGCGATTCGCGCGCATCCTCCTGGCTCGGATCGTGCCACTCGCGCAGGACGTGCTGGCGATACAGGGCGTTGCCGTCGACACCGATCTTGGCGTCCAGGCAGTGCAGGAAGCCCTGCTCGGTAATCACCAGCGGGTTGATCTCGATCAGCGCCAGGTCCTTGTCCTGGAACATCTGCGCCAGGCCGATGAATATCTTGACGAACTGCTTGATCTGCTCGCCTTTGAGGCCCAGCTTGAAGGCCAGCTCCCGCCCCTGGTAGGGCTGCGCGCCCACCAGCGGGTCGATCGTTGCACGCAGGATTTTCTCGGGCGTCTCCTCGGCCACTTTCTCAATCTCCACGCCGCCCTCGGTGGAGGCCATGAACACGATGCGCCGCGAGGAGCGATCCACCACCGCACCGAGGTACAACTCCTCGGCGATGTCGGTACAGGCCTCCACCAGAATTTTGTTCACCGGCTGCCCCTGCTCGTCAGTCTGGTAAGTGACCAGATTGCGGCCCAGCCAGTGTGAGGCGAATTCCTTTATTTCGGCCTTGCTTTTAACCAGCTTGACGCCGCCTGCCTTGCCGCGCCCGCCGGCGTGCACCTGCGCCTTTACTACCCAGGTGTCTCCGCCAATCCTGTCCGCCGCTTCAGCTGCCTGCTGCGCGCTATCCACTGCATAACCAGTGGAAACCGGCAATCCGTACTCGGCAAACAACTGCTTGCCCTGATACTCGTGAAGGTTCATGTGTTGTCCTGCTATTGGTTTGCTGTTCTCGATGGGTTCAGGCATTTTGCCGGGAATCTCCCGACAAAAAACCGCTCGATGTCCGGCCGCGATGGCGTTGTTATTGGAATGGGCACCCCGGACAAATTCTACTTGCGCCGTTTGCGATTGGCGATATGGATGGCATGACCATCGACTGCCAGCGCCGCTTCGCGCACCGCCTCAGACAGCGTCGGATGGCCAAACACGATCATCCCCAGGTCTTCTGCACTGGCGCCGAACTCCATGGCGATAACCACCTGCTGCACCAGATCGGCCGCCGAGGGGCCGACGATGTGGCAGCCCAGGATGCGGTCTGTTTCGGCGTGGGCCAGCACTTTGACCAGGCCGTCCGTGTCATTGGCGGCCAGTGCCCGACCGCTGGCGGCAAAGGGAAACACGCCGCTCTTGTACTCCACTCCATCGGCTTTCAGCTCCTGCTCGGTGCGCCCCACGGCCGCTATCTCCGGGTGAGTATAGATTACCGAGGGTATGCAGTCGTAGTTCATTTGTGCCTGTCTGCCGGCGATGCGCTCGGCCACCATGACGCCCTCCTCGGAGCCCTTGTGTGCCAGCATGGGACCGCGCACGACGTCCCCGATAGCGTAGACTCGCGGCGCCTCGGTTTCGCAGAAGTCATTGACGAAGATACAGCCGCGCTCATCCAGGGTCAGGCCGCTGTCCGACGAAAACAGCTCCTCGGAGCGCGGCCGGCGACCGACTGCGACGATCAGTTTGTCAAAGTGCTCGGTGTGCTCGCCGTCCGCGCTGCTGTAGACCACCTCCACCTTGCCCTCGTTGACCGCGGCACTGGTAACGCGCGTGCCCAGGCGGATATCCAGCCCCTGTTTCTTGAAAATCTTGCCCGCCTCTTTGGCGATCTGCTGATCCATCATCGGCAGAAATTCATCCAGTGCTTCCAGCACCACGACATCGGCTCCGAGTCGACCCCACACACTGCCCAGTTCCAGGCCGATCACGCCGGCGCCGATGACACCGAGCCGCGCCGGCACTTCGGACAGCGCCAGGGCGCCGGTCGAATCGATAATAAACTCGTTGTCGACAGGGGCCGGGGGAATCTGCACCGGCACTGAGCCGGCGGCAAGAATGATATCGCCCGCCTCCAGCACTCGCACCTGGCCGTCGCCGTCAGTGACTTCCACCTTGGTGCCGGCGATGACCTTCCCCGTCCCGGAAATGGCGGTCACGCCGTTGTGCTTGAACAGGCTCGCGATGCCGCCGGTGAGTTGGTCGACGATCCGGTCCTTGCGCGCGATCATTGCCGGCACGTCGATCTGCGGTGTTTTCACCGAAATACCGTGCGCCGCCAGATGATCGCGGATTTCGGCAAACTTGTGGCTGCTGTCCAGCAGGGCCTTGGAGGGAATGCAGCCTGTGTTGAGGCAGGTGCCGCCGAGGCGCACTCCGCCCTTTTGATCGAGCCATTTTTCCACGCAGGCGGTGGACAGGCCCAACTGCGCCGCCTTGATGGCCGCCACGTAGCCGGCGGGGCCGGCGCCGATCACCACGACATCGTATTTATCAGACATGTGAATACCTGTTTAGATTCATGTTACTTGCCGGCCAGCGCTCACAGTTGCAGCAGGATACGCGCCGGATCTTCGATCAGGTCCTTGATCGCCACCAGGAACTGTACCGCTGTCTTGCCGTCGATCAGGCGATGGTCATAGGACAGCGCCAGGTACATCATGGGCAATATCACCACCTCCCCGTCGAGGGCCATGGGGCGCTCCTGTATCTTGTGCATGGCCAGGATACCGGTTTGCGGCGGATTGAGAATGGGGGTGGACAACAGCGAGCCGAACACGCCGCCATTGGTGACAGTGAACGTACCGCCGGTCATGTCGTCGATGGTCAGCTTGTTGTCGCGCGCCCGGGCGCTCATATCCCCGATCGCCGCCTCGATGTCCGCCAGGCTCATGAAGTCCGCATCGCGCATCACCGGCACCACCAGGCCGCCGGGGGTGGATACCGCCACGCCGATGTCCTGGTAGCCATGGTAGACAATGTCGCTGCCGTCGATCGAGGCATTCACGGCGGGAAAGCGCTTCAGCGCCTCACAGGCGGCCTTGACAAAAAAGCCCATGAACCCCAGGCGGGTGCCCTTGTGGGCTCTCTCGAACTGCTCCTTGTACTTGCTGCGCAGAGCCATTACCGGCGCCATGTTCACCTCGTTGAACGTGGTGAGCATCGCTGTTTCCTGCGTGGCGCCGAGCAGGCGCTCGGCGATTTTCGCGCGCATGCGGGTCATGGGCACACGTTTTTCGATGCGCTCGCTGGAGGGCCCCACCGGCGCCTCCTCGCCGCCGCGTCCCGCATCGGCGCGCGGACTGGCGGCCGCCGTCCCGGCTACCGACGCCTTGGCTACCGGCGCCTTGGCCGCGGGTGAACTATCCGCCGCGCGCTGGTCCGCATCGCGTTGCTTCAGAAAGCTCAGAATATCCTCCTTGGTTATCCGGCCGCCCTTGCCGCTGCCTGGAATCTGGTCGATATCGAGCTTGTGCTGCTCCACCAGTTTGCGCGCGGCGGGGCCCGGCAAAGGCGCCGCATGCCGCTCGTCCTGCTCTTGCGTGTCGCGCTTGTCGCCGGCGCCGGCGGTCGTGCCCGACGCCGCCTCCCCGGCGCCCGCCGCCTCCGGTTTCAGGGTGGCCAGCACTTGCTCGCCCTGAATGGTCTCACCTTCGCCGACGTAAATCTTGCCAATCACCCCGTCCTCGGGAGCGACCACTTCCATCACGACTTTGTCGGTCTCGATCTCGACGATCAGTTCATCGCGTGCAACCGTATCGCCCTCCTGTTTGTGCCAGGTGGCAACCTCGCCGTCTGCTACCGATTCGGGAAAGGCGGGCGCTTTGATTTCAATAGCCATCTCACTTCCTTTGGACTGCCGTTTAAGCGCCAGCCGTCAGCTGGCCAGGGCTTCATTGATGAATTTTTCCTGCTGCGCCAGGTGCAGCGCCATATACCCCGCTGCCGGTGCAGCCGATGCCTCGCGACCCACATAACTGAGGTAGAGATCTTCCCGGTGACGGTATAAGACGCGCCGCATATGGTGCTGGCTGGAGTACCAGGCTCCCTGGTTCATCGGCTCTTCCTGACACCACATGGCCTCCCGCACATTGGGATAAGCGCCCAGCGCCTGCAGCAGTTCCGCCTCGGGGAACGGGTACAGCTGTTCCAGCCGCAGGATGGCGATGGTATCGAGTTCGCGCTCGCGGCGCGCGGCGCGCAGGTCATAAAACACCTTGCCGCTGCACAGGATGATGCGTGTGACCGCTCGCTTGTCGAGATCGTCGGTTTCGTCCAGCACGTTGTGGAAACGACCCGCCGCGAGGTCCTCGAGGCTGGACACAGCCTCCTTGTGCCGCAGCAGGCTCTTGGGCGACATCACCACCAGCGGTTTGCGCAGGGGTCTGATCGCCTGGCGGCGCAGCATGTGAAATACCTGGGCTGGGGTGGTCGGCACGCAGACCTGTATGTTGTGCTCGGCGCACAACTGCATGAAGCGCTCCAGCCGCGCCGAGGAGTGCTCCGGGCCCTGGCCCTCATAACCGTGGGGCAACAGCATGGTCAGACCACACAGGCGCGACCACTTGTGTTCCCCGCTGGCGATGAACTGGTCGATGACCACCTGTGCGCCGTTGGCGAAATCGCCGAACTGGGCCTCCCAGATGACCAGCCCGCGCGGCAGGGTCGTGGCATAGCCGTACTCGAAGGCCAGTACCGCTTCCTCCGACAGCAGGGAGTCGTAAATACCGAAGTCGGCCTGCTCGTCACCGACATGCTGCAGGGGCACGTGGGTGCTGCCGTCCTTCTGATTGTGCAGCACCGCGTGCCGGTGCGAAAACGTGCCCCGACCCACGTCTTGGCCGGTGAGCCGCACCGGGTAGCCGGCCTGCAACAGCGAGGCGTATGCCAGAGTCTCCGCAAAGCCCCAGTTCAGGGGCATGGCACCGGCCGCCATTTTGCGCCGGTCCTCGAGGATCTTGGACACCTGTCGCTGCAGCGGAAAGCTGTCCGGCGCCACGTTGATCGCCTGGCCCAGCGCCTGCAGTTGCGGCAGGTCCATGCTGGTGTCGGCCTGCAGCGTCCAGTCGTGTCCGAGGTAGGGCGTCCAGTCGACGAACAGCTCCTTGTTGGGCTCGGACACCAGTTTGCTGACCAGCGGCGCGTCGCGGTCCAGCGACTCGCGGTAGCGCTCCACCACCTGCTGGTCGTCGACCTCGCTGAGCACGCCCTCGCTGACCAGTCGCGCGGCGTACAGGTCCCGCGTGGTCGGATGCTCGCGAATCTTGCGGTACATTACCGGCTGTGTAACGGACGGCTCGTCGGCCTCGTTGTGGCCGCGACGGCGGTAACAGATGAGGTCTATCACCACGTCTTTGTTGAACTCCTTGCGGTAGTCCACCGCCAGTTGGGTAACGAACAGTACCGCCTCCGGATCGTCCGCGTTCACGTGCAGGATCGGTGCCTGCACCATCTTGGCGACGTCGGTGCAATACTCGGTGGAGCGCGCATCCTCGCGCGCGCTGGTGGTAAAGCCCACCTGGTTGTTGAGTACGATATGAATGGTGCCGCCGGTCTTGTAGGCGCGCGTCTGGGACATCTGGAATGTCTCCATCACCACGCCCTGGCCGGCAAAGGAGGCATCGCCGTGCACGACGATGGGTACCACCCGGTCGCCGCCGACGTCGCCGCGCCGCTCCTGGCGGGCGCGCACCGACCCCTCGACCACCGGCGACACGATCTCCAGGTGCGAAGGATTGAAGGCAAGCGCCAGGTGGACCTCCCCGCCGGGAGTCATCACGTTGGAGGAAAAACCCTGGTGATACTTGACATCGCCGGAACTGGTGTACTTGGCCCGGCCTTCGAATTCGGCGAACAGCTCCGAGGGATTCTTGCCGAGGATATTGACCAGCACATTGAGGCGGCCGCGGTGTGCCATGCCGATCACGATTTCCTGGGCGCCGTGGGTGCCGCAGCGCTGAATCATTTCGGCAATCATCGGGATCAGGCTCTCGCCGCCCTCCAGGCCGAAGCGTTTGGTACCCGGGTACTTGGAGCCCAGCGATTTTTCCAGGCCCTCGGCCTGGATCAGGTGCTGCAGCAATTCCAGACGCACCTGCGCACTGTAGTTGGGCGCACAGCGCACGGACTCCATGCGCTGCATGATCCAGTGGCGCTGCTGCGTGTCCACGATATGCATGAACTCGGCGCCTATGGTGTGGCAATAGGTGCGCTCCAGCGCTTCGTAAATCTCGCCGAGGGTGGCGTCGGCCTTGCCGATGTGCAGACTGCCGGTCTGGAAGACAGTGTCGAAATCCGCCGGCGACAGCTGGTGAAAACCCAGTTCCAGGTCCGCCACCTGCTCCCGCTCGGCCAGACCCAGCGGGTCGAGGTTGGCCTTCTGGTGGCCGCGCTGGCGGTAGGCGGAGATGAGTTGCACCACCTGCACCTGCTTGCGCTCGTATTCGGTGGCCTGGGAATCGTGTTTGACCGTCGCCTCGGTGCGCACGCGCAGCTTGCTGATCTGCGCGAAGCGCTCGCGTATCACCGAGTGGGGTACATCCTCGATCTGTACCACGGCCGAGCTCACCCGCGGCAACTTGTCGAAGTAGTCGCGCCACTGCTCGGGCACGCCATTGGGGTCCTTGAGATAGGACTCGTACAGGTCCTCGACATAACTGGCATTGCCACCGGCGATATGCGAACTTCGCCACAGGGCCTCCATCGAACTTTCTTGCATCTCTATCCTTTAGGCCCCTGTGGACCTGTCGACCCACGCCAAGATGTGGTGCCGCCCCGCGCCGAAGGGCAAAACCCGGCGTGTCGCAGCACCTCGGCCGCGCTGTCGGCGCCACCGCGGCCACTCACGGCACGAACCCTGCTGTGATCGCGCCGCGGCAGCGTCTGCGCACGGCCACAAGCACGCTTTATCCGCCTATGGCATATCAAGTATTAGCGCTTATTTTTCAATGCATTAAGAGTGAAAGTTAATGTCAGGTACCACGTGTTAGCAGCATGTTGCGAATATGCCCTATCGCCCGCGTCGGGTTCAGCCCCTTGGGACACACATTGACACAGTTCTGGATACCGTGACACCGGAACACGCTGAACGGGTCATCCAGGCGCGCCAGGCGCTCCCGGGTCGCCGTATCCCGGCTGTCCGCGAGGAAACGGTAGGCCTGCAGCAGGCCCGCCGGGCCGATAAAACGCTCCGGGTTCCACCAGAACGAGGGGCAGCCGGTGGAACAGCAGGCGCACAGGATGCACTCGTACAAGCCGTCCAGTTTCGCGCGCTCCTCGGGAGACTGCAGGCGTTCGATCGCCGGTGCCGGCGTGTCGTTCTGCAGATAGGGCTGCACCTTTTCGTACTGCGCGTAAAACATGCTCATATCCACCACCAGGTCGCGCACCACGGGCAGGCCCGGCAGCGGCCGCAGCACCAGTTTGTTGTTGCGCACGGTGGCGGACAGCGGGGTGATACAGGCCAGCCCATTCTTGCCGTTCATGTTGACACCATCGGACCCGCAGACGCCCTCGCGGCAGGAGCGCCGAAACGCGACGGTGGCATCCTGGGTCTTCATCAATTCCAGCACGTCCAGCACCATGAGGTCCTTGCCGCCGGTATCGACCTGCACGTCCTGCATGTAGGGTTCGCTGTCGGTCTCGGGGTTATAGCGGTAGATACTCACTTGCAACATGTTTACTGCCCCTTAATACGTGCGCGCTTTCGGCTGGAAGGTATCGACGGTCTTCGGTTCGAAATTCACCGCGCGCTTGCCGACCCGCTTGTCCGCGGGAAAATACATGGAGTGGCACAGCCAGTTCTCGTCGTCGCGCTCCTGGTAGTCGTCCCTGGCGTGCGCACCGCGCGACTCCTTGCGCTCCGCGGCCGCGATCGCGGTGGCCTCGGCCACCTCGAACAAGTTGTGCAGTTCCAGCGCCTCGATGCGGGCGGTATTGAAGACCATACTCTTGTCCTCGAGCGCCGCGTTTTCGATGCGACCGCGCAGCTCGGACAGTTTCTGGATACCCTCGCGCATGAACTGGTCATTGCGAAACACGCCGAAGTGGTTCTGCATTACATTCTGCAGTTCGCGGCGCAGGTCCGCCACCTTCTCGCCGCCGCTCGACGCGTTGAGTTTGTCCAGGCGGCTCATGGCCTGCTCCACGTCGCTGGCGGAGGCCGCGCGCATCTCGATGCCCTCGCGCAGGGCTTTTTCGATGTACAGACCCGAAGCGCGGCCAAACACCACCAGGTCCAGCAGCGAATTGCCGCCCAGGCGGTTGGCGCCGTGCACCGACACGCAGGCCACCTCGCCGCAGGCGTAGAGCCCGGGAATGATCTGGTCGTTGCCATCGGCATCCACGGTCAGGGCCTGGCCGTGCACGTTGGTCGGTATGCCGCCCATCATGTAATGGCAGGTCGGCACCACGGGTACCGGTTCCTTGACCGGGTTGGCGTGGGCAAACGTCTCGGACAACTCACAAATACCCGGCAACCGGCTGTGCAGCACGTCCTCGCCCAGATGATCCAGCTTGAGGTACACGTGATCGCCTTCGGGGCCACAGCCGCGTCCTTCGAGAATTTCCAGCACCATGGAGCGCGCCACGACATCGCGACTGGCCAGGTCCTTGGCATTGGGCGCGTAACGTTCCATGAAGCGCTCACCATCCTTGTTGACCAGGTAGCCGCCCTCGCCGCGGCAACCCTCGGTGACCAGCACGCCCGCGCCGTGGATGCCGGTGGGGTGGAACTGCCACATTTCGATATCCTGCACCGGAAAGCCCGCGCGCAGGGCTATGCCGACGCCATCGCCGGTATTGATGTGGGCGTTGGTCGTGGAGGCGTAGATGCGCCCCGCTCCGCCGGTGGCGAATACGGTGGCGCGGGATTTGACATGGACCGTCTCACCGGTCTCCATGCAAATCGCGATGACGCCCACCACGGCGCCGTCCTGGTTCTTGACGAGATCCGTGGCGTACCACTCGTTGAAAAACACGGTGTTGTTCTTCAGGTTGCCCTGGTACAGGGTATGCAGCAGGGCGTGGCCGGTGCGATCGGCCGCGGCGCAGGTACGCGCGGCCTGGCCGCCCTCGCCAAAATTCTTGGACTGCCCCCCGAAGGGGCGCTGGTAGATGCGCCCCTGCTCGGTGCGGGAAAAGGGCAGGCCCATGTGCTCGAGCTCGAACACCGCCTCGGGTCCCACACTGCACATGTATTCGATGGCGTCCTGGTCGCCGATATAATCGGAACCCTTGACTGTATCGTACATATGCCAGCGCCAGTCGTCGTCCGGGTCGTCGCTGGCGATGGCACAGGTGATGCCGCCCTGGGCCGACACCGTGTGGGAACGGGTGGGGAACACCTTGCTGATGACCGCCGTCTTGTAGCCCGATTGAGCCAGTTGCAGTGCGGCGCGCATGCCGGCACCGCCGCCGCCCACGATGACCCCGTCAAAAGACATTGTTCGAATAGCCGCCATAACTCAGTAACCCCACAGAATCTGGATACCCCAGACCGTATAGACAAATATGACGATGCCGCAAAGCAGTTGCGCCAGCAGGCGCAACACCGTGCCTGTCGTGCCCATCATCCGTTCGGTAAGGTAGTCCGTCAGCACCGACCAGATACCCACCCACGCGTGCAGTACCAGCGACAGCAGCGCGCCGAGGCTGAACACGCGCATCCAGGTCTGGGCATACAGCTCGCGCCAGCCGGTATAGTCCACCCCGCCCAGCAGCACACAGCCGATATACGCGAAGTAGGCCAGCAGAACGAGTGCGGAGACGCGCTGCACCACCCAGTCGAACAAGCCGGAGCGACCCAGGTTCGTGACCGAAGTTACCATATCCACACCCCCGCCAGCACCGTTAACAGCACCGATACCGCAATCACCAGGCGCGCGCCCAACACCCCGCCGGGCATGGACTCGCCGATGCCGCAATCCATGATCAGGTGCCGGACGCCGGCGGCCGTGTGGTAGATGAGGCCAGCCAGCACCGCCCAGATGACCAGCTTCATCCAGAGCGTATCCAGGCACTCGCGCAGGGCGGCAAAACTCTCCGGGCTGCGCAGGCTCGCATCCAGCGCCCAGAGAAGTACGGCCGTTGCGACAAAAAGAAATACGCCGGAGGCGCGATGAGAAATGGACACCCATGCGGTGATCGGAAGCCGCATACTGCCGATGTCCAGATTTACAGGACGTTTGTCATTCACTGTGGATACCATGGTTTCGACGCCCGCAGGCGGTTAGTCGGGTTCGGCGCAACGCCGGATCGGCAGCCGGGCATAGAGCGCCCCAGCCAATCAAAACGCGCGAAATTATAGGCACTGGCGGCGAAAAACACAAACGCATTACGCGGCGCGTCGGCGCGCCGGCGGTTTCTTTTGACGGTATCGTGATTTGCATCAAACAGCGTCGATCTCCCGGTTTCCCGATTGGCGATTATGCGCGCAGTAACCCTCCATATAGGCACAAATCACCCCAGGTGAATTGACAAAAACTCCCCAGACTCTATAGTGGAGCACCCCACTGATTCTCTTCGCAGGACCCCCTTATGAGCGATAAAAAAGCCACCCTGAAGATCGACGGTATGGACGCGGCCATCGAGTTGCCGATTTACTCTGGCACTCTCGGCCCGGATGTGGTGGATGTCGGCAGCCTGACCGGCAAGGGCATGTTCACCTACGACCCGGGCTTCGTCTCCACCGCCGCATGCGAATCCCAGATCACCTACATCGACGGCGGCCAGGGCGTCCTGCTCCATCGCGGCTACCCCATCGACCAGTTGGCGGAACAGTCGGACTACCTGGAAACCTGCTTTTTGCTGCTGTATGGAGAGCTGCCGACCAGAGCGGAGAAAGAGGAGTTTGTGCGCACCGTGCACAACCACACCATGGTGCACGAACAAATCCGCACCTTTTTTAACGGATTCCGGCGGGATGCGCACCCGATGGCCATCATGTGCGGCGTGGTCGGCGCGCTGTCCGCCTTCTACCACGATTCCCTGGAAATCTCCGAAGAGCGGGACCGCCAGGTTGCCGCATTCCGCCTGATAGCGAAAATGCCCACGCTGGCGGCAATGAGCTACAAGTTCTCCATCGGCCAGCCGTTCATGTACCCGGACAACACCCTGAGCTATGCAGAGAACTTTCTGCACATGATGTTCGGCAATCCCTGCGAACCCAGCACCATCAGCCCGGTACTGGCCAAAGCCATGGATCGCATTTTCCTGCTGCACGCTGATCACGAGCAAAACGCATCGACCTCCACCGTGCGCCTGGCCGGCTCGTCGGGCGCCAACCCGTTTGCCTGTATTGCGGCCGGCATTGCCGCCCTGTGGGGCCCGTCCCACGGCGGCGCCAACGAGGCGGTACTGAAGATGCTGGAGGAGATCGGCGACGTGTCCCGTATCGACGAGTTCGTGGCCCGCGCCAAGGACAAGGACGATCCGTTCCGCCTGATGGGTTTTGGGCATCGGGTTTACAAGAACTTTGACCCGCGTGCCAAGGTCATGAAGGAGGCCGCCGACGACGTCCTGGCGGAACTGGGTATTGAAAACGACCCGCTGCTGGCGATCGCCAAGCGCCTGGAGGAAATCGCGCTGCACGATGAGTACTTCATCGAGAAGAAACTCTACCCCAACGTCGACTTCTATTCGGGCATCATTCTCAAGGCCATCGGTATTCCCACCAGCATGTTCACGGTTATTTTTGCGGTGGGCCGCACGGTCGGCTGGATCGCCCACTGGCACGAGATGATCTCCGGCAGCTACCGCATCGGGCGTCCGCGCCAGTTGTACACCGGCCACCAGCAACGCGACTATGTGCCGCTGGACAAGCGCTAGCCGACTCCTGGCAATCGAAGAACAACAGGAAAGGCCGCGCTGCGGCCTTTTTTTGCTGCACCACCGGGGGGCCGACAGCAGATGAACAGCAGCCACATGCCAGACGTCGTCATCAGCGGAACAGGGCTCTATACACCCGCGCAGTCCATCAGCAACGATGAACTGGTCGCGTCATACAACACCTGGGTTGACCTCTACAATGCCGAGCATGCCGCTGCCATCGCCGCCGGAGAGCTGCCCGCGATGCAGCCCTCTTCCGCTGAGTTCATTGAAAAGGCATCGGGCATCAGGGCTCGCTATGTGATGGACAAGGAGGGGATACTCGACCCGCGGCGCATGGTGCCGCACTTGCCCGAACGCCCCAACGATGCCGCGTCGATCCAATGCGAAATGGCGGTCGCGGCCGCCCGCGAGGCGATGAACCAGGCGGCTAAGTCGGCCGCCGCTATCGACGCGGTGATCGTCGCCGCTTCCAACATGCAGCGCCCCTACCCCGCCATGGCAGTAGAGATACAGCACGCGCTGGGCGTACAGGGCTACGGTTTCGACATGAACGTGGCGTGTTCCTCCGCCACCTTTGCCATCCAGCAGGCGCGCGATGCACTCGCTACCGGCAGCGCCCGCTGTGTCCTGGTGCTGAACCCCGAGATCTGTAGCGGGCACCTGAACTTTCGCGACAGAGATTCCCACTTCATCTTCGGCGATGTCTGCACTGCCGTGATCCTGGAGCGCGCACAAGACGCCACCGCCGATGCGCAATACCTGGTGGTGGACAGCAAGCTACAGACGATATACTCCAACAATATCCGCAATAATTTCGGTTTTCTCAATCGCGCGGACGAGACCGGTTGCGGCAGGCCCGACAAGCTGTTCGTGCAGGAGGGGCGCAAGGTCTTCAAGGAAGTCTGCCCGGCGGTGGCCAGGCAGATTTCGGAACAGCTCGAGCAATTGGACATTGCGCCGACCGACCTCAAGCGCCTGTGGCTGCACCAGGCCAACCTCAGTATGAACCAGTTGATTGCGCGGCGCGTACTGGGCCGGGACCCCGCGCCCGACGAGTCGCCTATCATCCTCGACGAGTACGCCAACACCAGTTCGGCCGGCTCGATTATCGCATTCCACAAATATCGCGATGACTTCGCCAGCGGCGAGATCGGCGTGTTGTGTTCCTTCGGCGCGGGCTACAGCATCGGCAGCGTGGTGCTCAGGAGGCGCTAGCCTGCCCCAACAAGAACTCAATAGATCCTACCGGTGAAACTCGCCGGCCCGTTCGGGCTGGTAGACGACTTCCACGATACGCACCTGCAGCATGCCACCACCCGGTTTGGGCCACTCGATGTAATCACCGGCGGACAGCCCCAGCAGCGCGCTGCCCACCGGGGCGAGTATCGAGATGCGATCGGCGCTGCCGTCCATGTCCTTGGGATACACCAGCGTCAGGCAGAACTCCTCTCCCGATGCCAGCGCAAAGCGCACCTTGCTGTTCATGGTTACCACATCGGGCGGCACCTCCTGCGACTCGACAATATCGGCGCGATCCATTTCCGCGAGCAGCTCCGCCTTGCCCGGGAACGGCGTCTTCGGCAGTGAGTCGATAAGTGCCTCGAGACGGTCCAAATCCGTTGACGTCATAACAATTTTTGGCTTTTTACCCATAGTAACCTCGTGTTGGCGGGCCGGTTCGCAACGGCCCGCTGCAGTCTTTTCATATAGTGTGCACCAGCCAGACCTCACGCTCCAAGGGTTCTGGCGGCCCCCGGAGGCCCGGCCCGCTCACTCGAGCATAGCGCGCAGCGCTTGCAGCAGTGCTGCGCACTGCCGGTCGGTGCCCACGGTGATACGCAGAAAGTCGCGTATCCGCGGCCGGTCGAAATGGCGCACGATAATACCCTGTTCCCGCAGGGCGCTGAACAGGTCACCGGCGGCGCGGCGCGGGTGTGTCGCAAAGAGAAAATTCGCCGCTGAGGGCAGCACTTCGAAGCCCAGCGCAACCAGGTCGCGGCTCAGCTTGTCCCTGCTGGCCATGACGCGCCGGCGCGAGGCCTCAAAATAGGCCTCGTCCGACAGCGATGCCAGCGTCGCCCGCTGGGCAAGAGCATCCAGCGGGTAGGAATTAAAGGAGTTTTTGACCCGTTCCAGGCCCTCGATCAACGCCGGGCTGCCCATGGCGACGCCCACTCGCAAACCGGCCAGGGCGCGGGATTTGGACAGGGTCTGTACCACCAGCAGGTTATCGAATTCAGGCAGCAGGGCCACCGCGGACGCACCGCCAAAGTCGATATAGGCCTCGTCGATGACCACCACTGACGCCGGGCTGCGCCGCAGCAGTTCGCGCACGGCGTCCAATCCCAGCAGCACGCCGGTGGGCGCATTGGGGTTGGGAATGACGATGCCGCCGTTGTCACGCGGGTAGTGCGCCGGGTCCACCCGGAATTCGGCCGTCAGCGGCACCTGGGTGTAACGTATACCGTACAGGTCGCACCACACCGGGTAAAAGCTGTAGCTCACGTCCGGAAAACACACCGGCCTGCGGTGCTTGAGCAGGGCCTGAAAGGCGTGGGCCAGCACCTCATCGGAGCCGTTGCCGACAAAGACCTGCTCGGGCACGAGCCCATGGCGCGCGGCAAAGGCACGCTTGAGGGGGGTCGATTCCGGGTCCGGGTACAGGCGCAGGCTGTCGCCGCTCACCTGGGCAATCGCCGCCAGCACCGTCGGCGATGGCGGGTAGGGGTTCTCGTTGGTGTTGAGTTTCACCAGAGTGTCGTGCTGCGGCTGTTCCCCCGGAACATAGGGCATCAACTGTCCCACCAGATCACTCCAGTACCGACTCATAGCCTGCTCCGCCTAGAAAAACGAAAAGCCCGGATCGACAATAGACCGGGCTTTTCCAGGATGGCGTCCCCTAGGGGGTTCGAACCCCTGTTACCGCCGTGAAAGGGCAGTGTCCTGGGCCACTAGACGAAGGGGACGCAGTGTGCTGTTCCCGTGTGGGAAGCGCCGCGCTATTGTTACCGAAGCTCGTCCCGGATGCAACTCGAGGTCGCACTCCACGACGGGTCTGCTCCATCCCGCCCAACCGCGCATCGACACGCCGCGCTGCCTGGGAGCGGCGCGCCGCCGGCCTGTCAGTACTTGAAGACCGTATCGATAAAGAAACGGTCGTAGTCCAGCGCCCCACCCCGGTCTTGCAGATTTTTTTCGCCGGCACGGTTATCGATGAACCAGGTGAACTCCAGGTGCCACTGCCGGCTGATGCCATAGGCGCCGGACAGGCGGTGTCCCCTGCCGTCGGTGCCACCACCGGCAAAATCGGAATCGCTGAGCAGCCCCAGTACGGCATCCGCTTCGAGGTCCTGGTACTGGTAGCCCAGCTGCCAAGTCCCGGGCCCTTTGGTCTCACCCAGGAACAGACCAGCGCGCCAGCCGGTATCGTAGTCGGCCGGGTCCTGGTTCTGTACAAAATTGCCAAACACGCTCAGTGGCATGTCGAACAGGTTCAGAGTGAATTCACCGGAGATTTCCAGCATGTCGTAATCGTAGACATACACACCATCCGCGTTTGAGTTGCCGAAAAAGGCGCCGTTGTAATACGAGCTGTTACCGCTGGTCGGGAAACTGTAATAGCCCAGTGCCGCGGTGAAATCCGACGCCCCGAGATGGACTGACGTGCCGCCCTGCAAACCCCAGGCAAACGCGTCGTTGCCCGTTTTGCTGTCACTCTCCAGCCAGTTGCCCAGAAACGTGGCGAACAAATAGGCATTGTTCCAGCCGGCGCTGAAGCCCTCGGGGCGCCAATCGCTGTCCCACAACAAACCGGTTTTCTGCGGCCGGTAGAGCGGGTTTTGGTACTTGCCCGCCTGCAGATAGACGTCCGGCATGACGCTCCATTTAAAGTAAGCCAGATCCAGCCTGATGTCCTTACTGGTATTGCCTTCGCCCAGCGTCTGGTTGGCGGAGACTGGATCATCGCCGCCGCTGGCCACCCCTAACCCGACATCTATATTATCGGGCAGCTTCGCCACCAGATGCGCCCGTGCGCGGATACGGTTACGCTCGCGCTGGTCGGCCCCCTGTACGTCGATTTCCTCGTAGCGATAGCGGAAGTCGCCGCTTATCGCGACGCGCTCCGACCAGGCGCTGCGCGCACCGTGCTCCTTTACTTCGGCCAGATCAGTCCGGGTGCCATCCAACTCGGCGACAGAGCGGCGACTGAGTTCCCGCAACTGGCGGTTTTCCGCCTCCAGGGCACTGACGCGCTCGGCCATCGCCGCGAACTGGGCCTTGAGTTCCAGCCATTCAGATTCCGGCACATGCGCGTTCGCAGCCGCGCCGGCCAACAAGGTACTGGCGGCTGTCAGGCAGATTTCTTTTTTCACTTGTCGTCCCCCGGTGAGTGGCGAGGCAATAACCGCACCGTCCCGATCCGCACCTGCGGCCGGCCGCGGACAGCCGTGTGTGAACTACGCTACAGGTCGAACAGGACATTCGTCACCGGCGACTATACTGCGCCGGCGAACCGCCGCCAACGACATTGGCGGACTGGAGCCACCCGGCGCCGCCGACTTACCGCAGACTGGCGTTGATATTTACCAGCATCTTGTTGCCCGGACACAGGTCGCTCTCGTCCAGTTGGTTCAGCGGGCGCTGCGAAGTCTGCAGCATGTCGTGCAGGTCCCGCGAATTCTTGTCGAGATAGATCAGGCCGGTCAGGATAGAGCCATCGTTGCGGTGCTGCTCCAGGGCCGTCATCGCGGAGACGCGGTCGAAGGGGTCCAGCGTTTCCGACACCTTGTGCAGATGCAGCACCGAGCCGTCGTGCATGGTGACTTCCTGGGTGGTGCCCGGCGGATACTGCGTGGTGATCTCGTGCATGATGGGCACGAAATCCACTGTGCCGGTGGCCTCCGCGTGCTCGCGGACATACTCGTAGCTTTTGGTGGAGCCGGGGTTGTTATTGAAAGTGACACAGGGTGAAACCACGTCGATCAGGGCAAAACCGCGGTGACTGATGGCCGCCTTGATCAGGGGTAGCAGCTGCGTCTTGTCGCCGGAAAAGCTGCGCGCGACGAAGGTGGCGCCCATCTGCAGCGCCAGGGAGCACAGGTCGATGCCGGCGAAGGGGTTGGGATCGCCTTTCTTACTGGCGGACCCCGCGTCGGCGGTGGCTGAATCCTGCCCCTTGGTCAGGCCGTAGCAGCCGTTGTTCATCACGATGTACACCATATTCAGGGCGCGCCGGATGACGTGGGCAAACTGGCCCATACCGATCGATGCGGTGTCGCCGTCCCCGGAAATGCCCAGGTACAACAACTCCCGATTAGCCATCGCCGCGCCGGTGACGACGGACGGCATGCGCCCGTGAACCGAGTTAAAGCCGTGAGATTTACCCAGGAAATACGCCGGCGACTTGGATGAACAGCCGATACCGGAGAGTTTGGCGATCTTGTGCGGTTCCAGCGACATCTCGTGGCAGGCCTTCACGATCGCACCGCTGATCGAGTCGTGGCCGCAGCCGGCGCACAGGGTGGATATGGCGCCCTCGTAATCCGCCTTGGTGTAGCCCAGCTCGTTGACCGGCAGATCGGGGTGGCGAAACTTTGGAATCTGGTAACTCATAGTTGTTCTCCAGCGCCGCCGGCGACTTTTTCGGGGTGCAGCGGCGTGATATTGTGACCGGGCATCATTTGCAGGATTTGCTTGCGGATATTGCGCGCGCTGATCGGCGTGCCGTCAAAACACAACACCGACTTGAGCTTGTCCGGACCGAGTTCGAACTCGGCCATCAGCAGTGTGCGCAGCTGGGCATCGCGGTTTTGTTCAATGACGAAAACCCGCTCGTGCTGATCGAGAAAGTCCTCCACTTCCCGGTTGAAGGGGAAGGATCTGACGCGCATCGCATCGAGGTAAATCCCGTCGCCTGCCAGGTAATCGACCGCTTCACGCGCGGACTCCTCGCTGGTGCCGAAATACAGCACGGCGGAATCCGTCTGCGTACCGCACAGTCTGATTTCAGGCCCCGGCACGTACTGCTTGATAGTCTCCCACTTCTGCATCAGGCGCAGCATGTTGGTCTCGTATTCCTCGCCCTTTTCCGTATACACCGCAAACTCATCGCGCGAGCTGCCGCGGGTGAAAAACGAGCCCTTGCTGGGATGCGTGCCCGGATAGGTGCGATAGGCGATCGCATCGCCATCGACATCCTGGTAGCGGCCGAAACGTTCCATCCGGTCCAGGTCCTCGGCGCTGAGCACCTTGCCGCGGTCATAGCGACGTTCATCGTCCCAGACCAGCGGCTCGGACATGTTGTCATTCATGCCCAGATCGAGGTCGGACATAAGAATAATGGGCGTCTGCAAGCGTTCGGCCAGATCAAAAGACAGCGCGCTGAAATCGAAACACTCCTTGGGCGTAGACGGAAACAACAGCACATGCTTGGTATCGCCGTGCGACGCGTAGGCGGCTGAGAGCACATCGGACTGTTGCGTGCGCGTGGGCATGCCGGTGGAGGGGCCGGCGCGTTGCACGTCAAACAGCACGGTGGGAATCTCGGCAAAATAAGCCAGGCCCAAAAATTCACTCATCAGCGACAGGCCGGGACCGCTGGTGGCAGTGAAGGCCCGGGCGCCGTTCCAACTGGCCCCCACCACCATGCCGATGGCCGACAATTCATCCTCGGCCTGCACGATGGCGTAGTTGTGTCGCCCGGTACCGGGGTCTATGCGCACGCGTTTGGCATAGCGTTCGAAGGCATCGACCACAGAGGTGGAGGGCGTGATCGGGTACCACGCGGCGACCGTGGCGCCCCCGTAAATCGCGCCCAGACCCAGCGCGGTATTGCCGTCGAGCAGGATTTTATCCCCCACGCAGTCAGCGCTCTGCACCCGGATACCGATGGGGCAGTCGAAATTCGCCTTGGCGTACTGGTGCCCCAGTTCCAGTGCGTGGATGTTGGGCAGCACCAGTTTTGCCTTGCCTTTGAACTGATCCTCCACCAGCCCGGTAAGCACCTTGAAATCCATGTCCAGCAGCGCGGCCAGGGCGCCGACGTAAATCACGTTCTTGAACAGCTGGCGCTGGCGCGGGTCCTTGTACTGCTCGTTGCAGATGCGGGTCAGCGGCAGGCCGATGATGGTAATATCGTTGCGCGTCAGGCGCAGATCCAGGGGTTTGGTGTTGTCATAGACGAAGTAACCGCCCGGAAACACCTCGCGAATATCCTGCGGCATGCTGTGCGGATTGACCGACAGAGCGATATCCACGCCACCGCGGCGTCCCAAATAGCCCTTCTCGCTCACCCGGACCTCGTACCAGGTCGGCAGGCCCTGGATGTTCGACGGAAAAATATTCTTGGGGCTCACCGGCAGCCCCATGCGGAACAGACCCTTGGCGAACAGATTGTTGGCGCTGGCCGAGCCGGTGCCGTTTACGTTGGCGAACTTGATGACGAAGTCATTTACGGATTCGATGCGCTTCATGGTCACTGGCCCGCCTTGGTCACGTTATAGAGAAATTTCTGCATGTCCCAGGCCGCAGTGGGGCAGCGCTCCGCACAGAGTCCGCAGTGCAGGCAGACGTTCTCATCCTTCACCATCACCCGTCCCGTGGGCAGGTCCATGGAGACATACAGGTCCTGCGCGAGATTGCTTGCCGGCGCCATCAGGCGGCCGCGCAGATCCTCTTCCTCTCGGTTGGGGACGAAGCTGATACAGTCGGTGGGACAGACATCCACACAGGCGTCGCACTCGATGCAGCGCACTTCCTCGAACACCGTCTGCACATCGCAATTCAGGCAGCGCTCGGCCTCCTTGTAGCCGGTGTCGACATCAAAGCCCAGTTCCACTTCCACCTTGCGGTTCTTGAGTGACGCTGCCAGCGGCGCCAGCGGCACCGCGTAGCGCTTATCCATCTCCACTGCGTTGTCGTAGCTCCACTCGTGCACGCCCATTTTCTGGCTGATCAGGTTGACCTGCGGCGGCGGCCGCTCGGTCACCGGCTCTCCGCGGCAGAACAGATCGATACTGACGGCGGCCTGGTGTCCGTGGGCCACGGCGGTGATGATGTTCTCGGGCCCGAACGCCGCGTCGCCGCCAAAAAACACTCTCTCGTTGGTGGACTGGAACGTGGTGCTGTCCACCACCGGCATATCCCACTTGTCGAACTCGATACCCAGGTCCCGCTCGATCCAGGGAAAGGCGTTCTCCTGGCCGATGGCCATGAGCACGTCGTCGGCCTCCATGAACACCAGATCCTCGCCGGTGGGCACCAGGGAGCGTTTGCCGTCGTCGTCGTAGTGAGCCTCGACTTTTTCAAAAGTCATGCCCTTGAGTTTCCCGTCCTCCAGCACAAACTCGACCGGCACGTGGTTGTTGTAGATCGGTATGCCCTCGTGCATGGCATCCTCTTTTTCCCAGGGCGAGGCTTTCATATCCTCGAACGGACTGCGCACCACGACCCGCACCTCCTCGCCGCCCAGGCGGCGCGACGTGCGGCAGCAATCCATCGCGGTATTGCCGCCGCCCAGCACCAGTACCCGCTTGCCGATCCGATCGGTGTGCTCGAACGCCACGCTGGCCAGCCAGTCGATGCCCAGAAATACGTGCTCGCGCGCATCCTCCAAACCGGGCAGGTTCAGGCCCTTGCCGCGCGGGGCGCCAGTGCCTACAAACACCGCGTCGTAATCCTTGTTCAGGATATCGCGCAGACTGTCCACCTCGACATCGAAGGTCGAGTTCACGCCCATCTCCAGGATATAGTTCACCTCCTCGTCGAGCACTTCGATGGGCAGGCGGAACGAGGGGATCTGGCTGCGCATCATGCCGCCGCCGGCAAACTGGTTGTCATAAATGTCGATGCGGTAGCCCAGCGGGGCCAGATCGCGCGCCACGGTCAGAGATGCCGGCCCGGCACCGATCAGCGCGATACGCTTGCCGTTTTTCTTTTTGGGAATGGCGGGCAGGCGCTCGCGAATATCACCCTTGTTATCCGCGGCGACGCGCTTCAGGCGGCAGATGGCCACGGGTTGCTCTTCCACCCGCACCCGCCGGCACGCAGGCTCGCAGGGCCGATCGCAGGTGCGCCCCAGAATGCCGGGAAACACGTTGGAGTGCCAGTTGACCATGTAGGCGTCGCCGTAACGCCGCGCCGCGATCAGCCGGATATACTCGGGCACCGGGGTGTGTGATGGACATGCGTACTGGCAATCCACCACCTTGTGAAAATACTCGGGGTTCTTGATGTCGGTTGGTTTCACGGTTACCGCCTGGTATTGGTCCTGAAAATGTCGGGTATCGGGCGCCTGCTATAGACAAACGCCTAAATTGTT
Organism: Halioglobus sp.; assembly: GCA_020443345.1. Classification (GTDB taxonomy): domain Bacteria; phylum Pseudomonadota; class Gammaproteobacteria; order Pseudomonadales; family Halieaceae; genus JARRPM01. The sequence goes on along the minus strand of JAGRIH010000006.1, from coordinate 10,993 downwards.
GCATATGTGCGGCATGATTTCACCACCGGACGCGGGGCAATCGTGTGATTTTTTAGCCACTTACACATTATTAATAGAACAGCAATGCACAGCAAGCCACCGCGGCTGCGCCATCGTTGCATCCCGCGCGCGGTGGCTAGAACCAGCCGAAAAACCAGCCCCGGTCCCGGAGCGACTCCTCGCAGGTGAGTAGCTGGCGCTGGTAACTGGCGGCGCGGCGCTCCACCTTGCGGGCCACGGCCAGCAGCGACTTTTTACCGGCGAAGCTGCCGCGCCGGTAGCCCCCATGGCCCTCGTGGTAGGCCAGATAGAGGCGGTAGCTGTCCTGGCGCGAGATGCCGTTGCGCCGATGGGACTGGAAGTTGTACCAGCCGACAAAGTCGATGGCATCGGCAAAGTCGTGGCGGTCCGCCCAATAGCGACCGGCGCTGCGCTCATAGGCCTTCCAGGTGGACTTCTTGGCCTGGCTGTAACCGTACGCGTCCGACGGGCGCGGACCCGGAATAAAACCGAAAATTTTCTTGCGCGGCGGCCTGGCTCGCGCCCGGAACCGCGACTCCTGGTGCAGGATCGCCATCATCACCGGTATCGGGCTGCCCCAGGCGTCGCGCGCCTCGGCCGCGTCCTCGTACCAGTCGTCTTTTTCCTCGAAAATGGCGCAGAGATCGTCCGTATTGCGCGGTGGCGACGTCGTGCACCCGAGCAAGAACAAGGGTACGAACAACAGCCACCACCGCGTCACGGCACCACCCCCTGCTCCCGCAACAGGGCGAGAAAAGCCGCTTCATCGAGCACCTCGATGCCCAACTCGGTCGCCCTGCTCAGTTTGCCGCCGGCACCGGGACCAGCCACCACGCGGCTGGTCTTCGCCGAGACGCTGCCGGCCACCCGGGCGCCCAGTTCCTGCAGCCGCGCCCTGGCCTCGCTGCGCCCCATGCTGTCCAGCGTGCCGGTCACCACCCAGGTCTGGCCGGCCAGCGGCAGCGCCTGCGGTGCGCTGACTTCGACGTCGGGCCAGTGCACGCCGCTGGCGCGCAACTGCTCCACCACCTGCATACTGGAGCGCGATGCGAAAAACTGTAGCAGGTGGTCGGCCACCACCGGACCGACATCCGGCACCGCCAGGAGCTGGTCCCGACTGGCTGCGGCAAGCGTCTCCCAGGAACCGAAATGGCGCGCGAGATTCCCGGCCGTGGCCTCTCCCACCTCGCGTATGCCCAGGGCATAGATAAAACGAGCCAGACTCGTCTGTCTGCTGGCGTCCAGCGCCTGCAGCAGGTTGTCCGCCGATTTTTCACCCATGCGCTCCAGCCCCAGCAATTGCTCGCGCTGCAGCTGGTAGAGCCCGGCGACATTTGCCACCAGCCCCGCGTCCACCAGTTGCTCCACCAGTTTGTCTCCCAGGCCGTCGATATCCATGGCCCGCCGCGAGGCGAAGTGGCGGATTGCCGCTTTCTGCTGCGCCGCGCAGACCAGTCCGCCTAGGCAACGCCACACGGCGCCCTGCGACTCGCGCTCCAGCGGTGAGTTGCACACGGGACAGCGCTGCGGAAACACCACCGGGCGGGCGGCGGCGGGACGCTCCGCCGCCACCACCGACACCACTTGCGGAATCACGTCGCCGGCGCGCCGCACCGTCACCGTGTCGCCAATACGCACGTCCAGCCGCTGGATTTCATCGGCGTTGTGCAAGGTGGCGTTGCTCACCGTGACGCCGCCCACGAAAACCGGTTCCAGTCTCGCCACCGGGGTGACAGCACCGGTGCGCCCCACCTGGAACTCCACGTCCAGCACCCGGGTCATTTCCTCCTGCGCGGGAAACTTGCGCGCGATAGCCCAGCGCGGCGCGCGGGACATGGTGCCCAGACGCTGCTGCAGGGATAGCTCATTGACCTTGAACACCACGCCATCGATGTCGTAGGCCAAACTTGCGCGACGACTGGCCAGGCGGTCGAAATAGTGCTCGCAGGCGGCAATACCGTTGACCACGGCGGATTCGGGATTGATGCGCAGCCCCCATTGCCGCAGACACTGCATTATTGCAGCGTGCCGGGGCGGCAGCTTCCCGCCCGCTGTCAGGCCCACGCCGTAACAACACATCTGCAGGGGACGCCGCGCCGTCACCTGCGCATCGAGCTGTCGCAGGCTGCCCGCGGCGGCATTGCGGGGGTTGACGAAGGTCTTCTCGCCGCGTGCCCGGGCGCGCGCATTGAGCTGCTCGAAGCCGGCGCGCGGCATGTAGACTTCACCGCGCACTTCCAGCACCTGCGGATAGCCCCGCCCGCGCAGGCGCAGCGGGACAGTGCGGATGGTGCGTACATTGTGGGTAATGTCCTCACCGGTGGTGCCGTCGCCGCGGGTGGCACCGCGCTCCAGCACACCGTCGCGATACAGCAGGCTGACGGCGATACCGTCGAGCTTGGGCTCGCAGGCGAACGCCAGCTCCGACTCCCGCGCGCCCATGCCCAGTCGCTCCAGCAGGCGCCGGTTGAAATCCCTCATATCCTGTGCGCTGAAGGCATTGTCCAGCGACAACATGGGCAACTCGTGCGTCACCGGGGCAAACTGCGACAGCAGTGTGGCCCCGACGCGCTGGGACGGGGAGTCGGCGCGCAGCAGTTCGGGATAGGCCTGCTCCAACTGCCGCAGGCGCTGCATGCAGCGGTCGTATTCGGCGTCCGGCACGCTGGGGTCGTCGAGGACGTAGTAGCGGTAGTTCCAGTCGTCGAGGCGCTGGCGCAGGGACTCCACTTCGCGCTGTACTTGCAAGGCGGCGGCCATCGGTGTTGCGTACCGGTTCCGGGGCGGCGCGCCGGATGCTAGCGCGCCTGCGCCAGCAGGCGCCGCTCCAGATCGCGAATCTGTTGCCGACAGTGGTCCAGGGTCTGCCTAGTCAGCACGCTGCGCGATTCATCGAGCACGTCGCCGCCGAGATTGCGCGCCACTGCCCGCGCCGTCTCCAGCATGTAGTCGAAGGCCTTCATCATGTCCTCCGGGCCCGGCAGAGTCAGGAAGAATACCAGCCCCGGCGTAGTGAAGTCGGACATATGGTCGATATCGAACACGCCCGGCTGCATCATATTCGCCACGCTGAACTGGATAGCGCCGCGGCCGGCGGCAAATTCATGGCGGTGAAAGAAGCTCATGTCGCCAAAGCGCAGGTCGCAGGCCAGCAGGATATGCAGGATGTCCTCGCCGCGAAAGCCCTGCGGACTGCGCGCCACCACATTGAGCATGAACACCTCGGGATTGATAGCGCGTGGCAGGCGGCCCGGACCCGGCGGTGCCGGGGGCGCGGCCGGTCCGTCACCCGCACCCACACCGTCCAGCCAGTCCATGGTCTGTGGTTCGTCGGGGAGGTCGGCGCCGCTCATGCCGGTGACCAGTTCCACGTCCTCGTCGTCGGCCGGTACCTGCTGCTCCGCTTTATCGGCGGCGGCCGCCGGGCGTGTGTCGTGCTGGTCCGGTTCCGGTTGCGGCGGCTCGTCGGCGGACGCGTCCTGCGCCGCGGCGCGCTGCTGCGCGTCGGCGCGGGTGGCGCGCAGCAGGTCGTCGCGCTGCACCACACGGGCGCCGCCGTTGGGCAGTTCTTTCAGCCAGGCCAGATCGGCATCGCGCGCGGCGTCGCGGGCTGAGGCCGCATCCTCACTGCCGGCCGCCAGCTTTACCTTGACCCGGGGATAGCGCTCGGCGCGCACCCGGCGCCACGCATCCAGCAGTACCGCCAGTATCAGCAGCACGCCGACAATCACCATCCAGTCTCGTATTGTTAAGTCCATAACTGCCTGCCGCCCTGTTACCTCTTCACCCCTGCCGCTGTCCCCGGCGCCGGGGCCTGTTCACACCATCTGCGCCGACCCTGCCCGGCTGGTGGAAAAGGCACTAGCTCGCGGCCAGTTCCGCCGCCTCTTCCACGTCCACCGTCACCAACCGGGAAACGCCCGGTTCGTGCATGGTGACACCCATGAGCTGGTCGGCCAACTCCATGGATATCTTGTTGTGGGTAATGTAGATGAACTGCACTTTTTCAGACATCTCTTTCACCATGCGCGCATAGCGGCCCACGTTGGCGTCGTCCAGCGGCGCGTCCACCTCGTCCAGCATGCAAAAGGGCGCCGGATTTAACTGGAAGATGGAGAATACCAGCGCTATGGCGGTCAGCGCCTTCTCCCCGCCGGAGAGCAGGTGAATGGTGCTGTTTTTCTTGCCCGGCGGGCGCGCCATGATGGAGATGCCAGTATCGAGCAGGTCGTCGCCGGTCATCTCCAGGTAGGCGCTGCCGCCGCCGAACACGCGCGGAAACAGCTCCTGCAAGCCGCTGCTGACCTTCTCGAAAGTCTCGCGGAAACGATTGCGCGTCTCTTTGTCGATCTTGCGAATGGCCGACTGCAGCGTCTCCAGCGCCGCTTGCAGGTCCTCGTTCTGGGCATCCAGGTAATGCTTGCGCTCGGACTGCAGGCTATACTCCTCGATAGCGGCCAGGTTGATCGGGCCGAGCCGTGCGATACGGCCGGCCACGCGCTCCAGCGAGCGCTGCCATTCCTGCTCGTCGGCACCCTCGGGCATGTTCTCCAGCACGTCGGCCACGTCGTGTCCGTCGTCGCGCAACTGCCGGTGGATGGTCTCGCGCTGCACCTGCAGCGACTGCCTAGCCAGGCGCTGCTGCTCCAGCTCGCCGCGCAGGTTCTGCGCGCGGTGTTCCACGGCAACGCGGCGCTGCTCGGCCTCGCGCATCTGCTGCTCCACCTGGGCCACCTGCTGGCGCGCCGCGGCCAGCTCCCCCTCCGCCTGCAGGCGCAACTCGAGCTGCTGCGCCAGTTCCGCGCGCAGTGCTTCCAGGGGATCGTCGCCGTCATCGAGCGCGCTGCGCAGGCTGTCGCGCCGCTCGAGCAGCTGCGCCACCTGCCGGTCGGTGCGATCGATAGCATCGCGCATGGCCTGCAACTGGGTTTGCAGGGACTGGTGGCGCATCGCCAGTTGATGGGCGGCGTCCTTGTCATGCCGCGCTTTCTGGCGGGCGCCGTCCAGAGTGCCGCGCGTGGTATCGCGCGCCGACAACAGGGTCTCACGTGCCTGTGCATCGGCGTCCATGCGCTCGATGGCCTCGGCCAGCAACTGGCGCGCCTCGGCCATCGCCTCCTGCTCGACGGCAAATTGCGCCCGGGCCTCGTCTATCTCGGTATCGATGCGCTGGCGCCGCGCGGTGATCTGCTCTACCCTGGCGCGCTGTGCCGACAGTTGCGCACTGAGCTGGGCGTGCTCGCGGGTGCTGGCCTGCAGGTCGCGCTGGCTGTCCTGGCGCTGCGCCTCCAGCGCCTTCAGTGACTCCTGGGATTCGCGCAGGGCGAGTTCCAGCTCTGTTTCTCGCTGCTGCGCAGCAAGCCGCTCCCGGGCGAGACCGTCCAGTTCCTGCTGGCGCTGGATGACACCGCCCTGGCTGTCCGCCGGGCGCGCGACACGCAACCAGCTGCGGCCCAGCCACACGCCCTGCGCTGTGATCACCGATTCGTGGGGGGCCAGGGCGGCGCGCTCGCGCAGCGCCGCAGGCAGGTCCGCAGCGACGCGCACCCCGGCCAGCAGCACCTCGGCGTGGCCGGCACTGCGCACCTTGGAGGCCAGCATGGCCGGCGCCGTGCACTGCTGCGCTGTGCCCTCCACCAGCATCAAGCGGCCCTGCTCCAACTCGCCCAGCATCTCACCCAGCGGCCCGAGGGCTTCCACGCACACGGCCTGCAGAGAATCCCCCAACACGGTCTCCACCGCCAGTTGCCAGCCCTCGTCCACCTGTAACTGTTCCAGCAGCCGCGGCCGGTCGGCGACCTGGCGCGCCCGCAGCCAATCGCCGACGGCCGCGCTGCCATCATCCAGCGCCGCCTGCTGCAGCGCTTCCAGCGAAGCCTGGCGGCCGCGCAGCTGTTGCAGATCGGAGCGCACCTCGTTGAGTTGTGTCGACAGCTCGGTGCTGCTGTCCCTGCTGGCGGACAGGGCCTCGACCAGTCGTTCACTGCGGCCCTCGTGGGCGGCCATGACCAGTTCGACCTCGGCCAGTTGCTCACCCAGGACCTCGATAGCTGCGTCCTCCGCGGCCGGCGCGAGCCCCTGCTGTTCCGCTTCCAGTTGCCGAATGCGCTGCCCGATGCGCTGCAGCACCTGCTCCAGGTGCTGGATGCGCGACTGCTGCACTTCCGCCTGCTGCCGCGGCTGCGCCGCCTGCTGGTTGAACTCATCCCACTGCTGCTGCCAGCGGTGCATGGCCTCTTCGGCCTCCTGCAGCGCTTCAGCGGAGCGCTCCTCCACCGCCTGCAGCACCTCCAGTTGCGGTTCCAGTCCGGCCATCTCCAGCTCCCAACCGGCCAGCTTGTCGCGGTCGCTGCCCAGGTGGCTTTCGGATTCGGCCAGGCTCTCCCGCGTCTGCCGCAGATCCTCGTCGAGCTGCTGCCGGCGCTCCTGCTGGTGCTTGATGGTCTGCTCCAGACGCGCCACTTCCGAACCCAGCGCGTAGTAGCTGGCCTGCACCGCATTGCACGCATCGCTGCGCTCGGTGTGCGCCACGCGGTGCTTTTCAAGCGCCGTATCCACCTGCTGGTGCTCGGCGTGAACCGCTTCGAGCTTGACCTCCTGTTCCGCAACGGACCGGCTCACGCTGCTCGCCTGGCCGTCCAGCGCGCGCCATTGCAGGGCGTGCAGCTGCGCCTTGAGCTCGCGCTCTTCGGCCTTGCACTGGGTGTACTTCTCGGCCGCCTGGGCCTGGCGCTGCAGGTGCTGCAGTTGGCGTTCCAGTTCGTCGCGCAGGTCGGTGAGGCGCTCCAGGTTTTCCAGCGTGCGCCGCATGCGGCTCTCGGTTTCCCGGCGCCGCTCCTTGTACTTGGAGATACCCGCGGCTTCCTCGATAAAGATGCGCAGCTCCTCGGGTCTGGATTCGATCAGGCGGGAGATCATGCCCTGCTCGATGATGGCATAGCTGCGCGGTCCCAGACCGGTGCCCAGAAAGATATCGGTGATATCGCGACGGCGGCAGCGCGTGCCGTTGAGAAAATACTCGGATTGCCCCTCGCGGGTCACCAGGCGGCGGATGGAAATCTCGGCGTAGCTGGCGTATTCGCCGCCGACACCCCCATCGCTGTTATCGAACACCAGTTCGATAGAGGCCTGCCCCACCGGCTGGCGGTTGACCGAGCCGTTGAAAATGACATCGGCCATGGATTCGCCGCGCAGGTTTTTGGCGGAACTCTCCCCCATCACCCAGCGCACCGCGTCGATGACATTGGATTTGCCGCAGCCGTTGGGGCCGACCACCGCACACATATTGCTCGGAAACCGCACCGTCGTGGGATCGACAAACGACTTGAAACCGGCCAGCTTGATAGACTTTAGTCGCATACAACCTTAAATAACTTATGTATCTTGCTGTTTTGTATGAATTATTGCCGGTTTTTATACACCTTTAAGCCGACAGCGGGGCACAACATATAGTGTATAGAAAACGATCGGACAACACTATGCCTGAAGCGGGAAAATCATCCCTGCCGCGGCTGCAGCACGATTTCCAGGGGTTTTGCCTCCAGCGAGGGCGCCAGCGGCCCGGCCCGCCCCAGCCAGGTGGCGAAGGCCTCGCCGGGCCGTCCGTCCGGAGAGACCTGCACCACGACCACCACCGAGTCGGCCGCGGACAGTTTCTGCCCGGCCATGGAATTGCTGTCGTCCAGGCGCAGGGTCAGTGGCAGCTGGCTGCCGCGCAGGCGCTGTACCGCGATCGGCATGCGGCTATCCGCAGCGGCGCTGCGCGCCAGGATAAAGACCGTATCGGTCGCATTGACCCGCGCGTCGTCGGGGAGGCTCACCCGCACCGTGACGCCGGGGCCCGGCGCCGACTGATCTGCGACTGGCGGTGCGGCAGCGCCCGGCGCGACATCACCCAGCTGCTCTCTGGCGCTCGCGATCACGCCGCTGATCATGCGCGCCGTCTCGGAGTCCGGCGCTGCGGTGGCCAGCAGGCGCTGCCAGTAATCGATCGCCGCCCGGTACTGGCCCTGTTCAAAGGACACCATGCCCAGCAGGCCCAGCGCCGTGCGCTGGTGGGGGTCGATGGCCAGGGCCTGCTCGGCCTGCAGCCGGGCGCCGTCGCTGAGCACGCGGCCGGCGGCCAGAAAGCGCGCCTGGGCGGCCCAGGCCAGGGCCTGGGCATCCTCCGGTACCTTTTCGGCCAGGGCGGTGTAGGACCGGGCGGCACGCTGGTAGTCCTGCTGCCCCATGTAATAGCGCGCCAGCAGCGCGGTATAGTGCAGGTTGTCGGGGCGCTGGGCGGCGCGCGCGGCAATGGCCTCGATCAACTGCGCCATGTCTGCGGGCGTGCTGGTCTCATCGAGGCTCTGTAACTGCCGTGTGATCAGCACGTCCGGCGCGGCGCCCAGGCGGTAGTACAGGGCGGCGGACAGCAGCGCCACCAGCGGCAGCAGGATCCACACGGGAAACGGCCTGGCGGGGGCCGCAGCGGCAGGCGGCGCCGGGCCCTGTTGATCGTCCTCGAGCAGGCGCAGCCTGGCGTCCTCGCGCAACTCCTCGCTGCCCTCTCGCGCCAGTTCCGCCTCGCGCAAGCGGTACCATTCCAGGTTGGCCCGCGCCAGGTCCTCGTCCGCATCGGCCCCGCCCGCGTCGCGCCTGGCGGGAAACAGGAAAAACAGGCCGCTGAGCAGAACCAGCGCGCCGCAGATAACGATGAGCAATGTCACCGCTCGCCCTCCCGCTCGCGCAGCAGGTCCCGCAGCCGCTGCTGCTCCGCCTCGCTCAGGCCCCCCGCGTGCGAGCGGCCGCGCCGCGAGCGCAAGCTCAGAAAGGCCACGGCGCCCGCCGCCACCAGCAGCAGCAGCGGCGCCAGCCACAAAATGGCCGTGGCGCCGCCAAAGCGCGGGCGGTAGCGCACGAATTCGCCGTAGCGCGCCACCATGTAGTCGCGTATCTGCTCGTCGCTGGCGCCGGCCTCGAGTTGCCGGTGCAAGAGCTTGCGCAGGTCGCGGGAGATGGGTGCGTTGGAATCGGCGATATTCTGGTTCTGACACTTGGGGCAGCGCAGTTCGGTACTGAGCGCCCGGTAGCGCTGCTCCAGTTCCGGGCTGCTGAATTCATAGGTCTCGATCACCGCCCACACCTGAGCGGACGCCAGCAGCAAGGTGAACAAACCGGCGCACACTGCCCGCATCGCCATCAACCTTCATCTCCGGAGAGCAATTCGCGGTACAGCGGCTGCAGTAGCGACTCCCAGACACGCGCGTCCACCACGCCCACATGGCGATAGCGGATCACCCCGGCGGCATCCACCAGATAGGTTTCCGGCGCGCCGTAGACACCCAGGTCCAGCCCCAAGCTGCCCTGTCGGTCGACGATGTTGGCCACGTAGGGATCGCCCAGCTCAGACAGCCAGCGCAGGGCCGCCGCGTCGTCGTCCTTGTAATTGACGCCGTAGATCGGCACGCCCTGGGCGGCCAACTGCTGCAGGTAGGGGTGCTCTACGCGGCAGGACACACACCAGGTGGCCCAGACGTTGAGCAGCGCCACCCGCCCGGTAATGTCATCGCGCGACAGCGGCTGCTCGCGCCCCAGCGCCGGGAGGGTGAACTGGGGCAGGGGCCGGTCGATCAGCGCCGAGGGGAGTTCGCGCGGGTCCAGCGCGAGACCGCGAAACAACAGCAGCGCCAGCGCCGCGAAAATGATCAGCGGCAGGAACAGTCTGATCCTAGGCCCCATGCAGCACCCCGGCCGGCGCTGCGGCGCGGGCGCGCTGGCGCCGGTAACGCCGGTCCAGCGCGGTGACCAGGCCGCCCAGGCCCATGAAAATTGCGCCCAGCCACATCCAGCGCACCATCGGCTTGTAGTGCAGTCGCATGGCCCAGGCACCGCCCTCCCCGATAGGCTCGCCCATGGCCACATACAGGTCGCGAAACAGCCCGGCATCGATGGCCGCCTCGGTCATCACCGAGCCGGTAGCCAGGTAGCGGCGTTTTTGGGGAGCCAGCTCGGCCACTGCACGGCCCTTGCGAGTGACCTCGAAACGCGCTTCGTCGGCGGTAAAATTGGGCCCGCGCACCGGCGCCAGCTCGACAAAACGAAACGCGTAACCGGCCAGTGTCTCGGTGTCGCCGGGGCTCATCTTCAGGTCGTGTTCGATGCTGTACTGGCTGGTCGCCACGACCCCGACCACACAGGCGGCAAAGCCCAGGTGGGCCAGCTGCATCCCCCAGTAGCTGGGGGTCAGGCGGCGCAGCCCGCGCCACGGGCCGGCGGCGCCGCGCACCCGGTACCACAGGTCGCGCAGCAGGCCGAGCAGCAGCCAGGCGGCCAGCGCCACCGCCAGCGCCACCCACACGTTGTACGGCGCCTGCAGCAGCGGCAGCGTCAGACCACAGGCCAGCGCCACGGCCGCCGGGATCGCCAGTTCGCGGCCCCAGCGCGCGGTGCTGTCGCTCTTCCAGCGCGATACCGGGCCCAGACCCATCAGCGGTGCCAGCAGTGCCATCAGCGGCACGAAGACCGCGTTGAAGTACGGTGGGCCCACGGAGTACTTGCCCTGCCCCAGTGCGTCCATCAGCAGTGGGAACAGGGTGCCAAACAGCACCGTCAGCGTGGCGACCAGAAACACCACGTTATTGAACAGCAGCAGGCTCTCGCGGGATACCCAGGCAAAACTGACCCGCGAGCTAACCGAGGGTGCGCGCAGCGCGTACAGGGTCAGCGAGCCCCCCACCACGAGTGCCAGAAACAGCAGGATAAACAAACCCCGCGCCGGGTCGGTGGCGAAGGCGTGTACCGAGGTGAGCACCCCGGAGCGCACCATAAAAGTGCCCAGCAGGCTCAGGGAAAAGGCAAAGATCGCCAGCAACAGGGTCCAGCTCTTGAACAGGCCGCGTTTCTCGGTGGCCGCCAGCGAGTGCAGCAGCGCGGTACCGGCCAGCCAGGGCATGAAGGAGGCGTTTTCCACCGGGTCCCAGAACCACCAGCC
>JAGRIH010000042.1 GCA_020443345.1 Halioglobus sp. | reverse complement strand
TGACTGCTCACTGTGGGTAACACGCTGGGCTCTCCTGTCTCTGGGTGAATGAACAGGAGCAATTTCTGTGCCAGGGGTTCTCAGCGGTGCGCTGGGCGCTGTTTGGCTGCCCTCTTCAGAGGTCGTAGCTGCCGCTGCTGCGCGCCAGGGATTTTTCGTCGGCCTCGCGCTGCTCGGCCTTGTCCCGCGACTGGCGCTGCCGCAGCCGCTCGTGGTCCACAGCCTGATCCAGAGCGGCGCTGCGCCGGGTCCTGGCGATCCACTGCTCGCGGGCATCGCCGAGGCGCTGCTGCGCGCTGTGGATCGCCCGGGTCTGTTCTTCGATGGCCTGATTCAGCTTGCCCAGGAACAGCCGGTAGTCCTGCAACTGACGCGCCGCCATGCCCTGCACGCCCATGCTTTCGAGCTGCGCCTCGTATTCGCGCTTGAACTGCTGCAGTTGTTCGAGTTGATCGCATTTGTCGCGATGGGCCTGCTGGGTAGCCTTGAAATCCAGGGCCGACTGCTGCGTCGCCGATTTGGCCACACCGGCCACCTTGCCCAGTTTATCCACGTCCATCAGGCGCCCCCGGTGCCATCAAACAAATCCGACAGCACCTCGAGCTGGGCGAGACTGCTGTCCATGCTGACTTTCTGCGACTGCTCCTGCGCAATGAACCGCCGTATATGCGGGGCGGCGCCGATCGCGCGATCTATGCTCTCATCGGAGCCCTTCTGGTAGGCGCCGATGCTGATCAGGTCGCGGTTCTGCTGGTAGGTGGCATAGATACCTTTCAGCTCGCGGGCACGCGACATCTGCTCCCGACCGACAATGTTCTGCATGGAGCGACTGATCGAGGAGTCCACGTCGATTGCCGGAAACAGGCCGGAGTCGGCCACCTCCCGGGACAACACGATGTGGCCGTCCAGGATTGCCCTGGATGCATCGGCCACCGGGTCGTTGTGGTCGTCGCCCTCCACCAGCACCGTGTAGATCGCCGTGATCGAGCCGCTGCCGCCGGTGCCGTTGCCGGCCCGCTCCACCAGGGTGGGCAGCAGGGAAAACACCGAGGGCGGATAGCCCTTGGACACCGGCGGCTCGCCCACCGCCAGACCGATTTCGCGCTGCGCCTGGGCAAAACGGGTCAGCGAGTCCATCAGCAGCAGCACGTGCTGGCCCCGCGCGCGGAAAAACTCGGCGATGGCGGTAGCCCGCCAGGCGCCGTGCACGCGCATCAGCGGCGAGTCATCGGCCGGGGTGGCGACCACGATAGCGCGGGCCAGCCCCGCCTCGCCCAGGATGTTCTCCACGAACTCGCGCACCTCGCGCCCGCGCTCGCCCACCAGCGCCACCACGATGACATCGGCATCGGTGTGTCGCGTCATCATGCCCAGCAAGGTGCTCTTGCCCACGCCGCTGCCGGCAAACAGGCCCAGGCGCTGACCGCGCCCGATGGTGAGCAGGGCGTTGATGGCCCGCACCCCCACGTCCAGGGGTTCGCGGATAGGGCTGCGGTGCAGGGGGTTGATGGAATTGCCGCGCAGCGGCATGTGGTGCATACAGCGCAGCGAGGGACCCCGGTCGATGACGTTGCCGGCGCCGTCGATCACCCGGCCCAGCAGCTGCTCGTCCACGGCCACCGTGCTGCCGGTATGCATCGGCACCACCCGCGCGCCCAATTGCACGCCGCGCAGGTGCCCCTCGGGCATCAGGAACAGGCTGCCGTCGGAAAAACCCACCACCTCGGCCTCCAGCGAATTGCCGTCACCGGCCACGATGCGGCAGCGACTGCCGATGGGCGCCTGGCAGCCCACCGCCTCCAGCTTGATACCGATCATGCGCACCAGTGAGCCCTCTTCCTGCAGCGGCGCGCGGCTGATGGCGGGACCCACCCGCGCCAGCCGGTCCGCCAGGCGGCGGCTGCGGTCGCTGTACAGGCGGGCGGCATCGGACATCACTCAAGCCCCCGCATCGTCTTCGCAGGCGGCCAGCAGCGCGCCCAGCAGCAGCTCGACCTGCCGCTCCATCGAGGCATCCACGTAGGAGATGGGCGTCTTGACACGACAGCCCCCGGGCAGCATGTCGCTGTCTTCCAGCAGCTTCCAGGCATGGCCCTCGAGCAGTTGCGGGCCGAGTTCACCGATCTGCTGCAGATCGGCCGGGTGCAGATAAATCTCCACTTCACCCTCGATATCCGACAGGGTGGCCAGCGCCTCGGACACCGCGCCGCTGACCACGCTGGAATCGATACGCAGCTCGCGCCGCAATATCTGCGTGGCGATCAGCATCGCCGTGCGCGCCAGCTCCTGGGACACCACCTGGTCGAGATTGCGGTAGGGCCGGGCCAGTTCGTCCAGCAACAGCTGTGCGCGCTGCATCACCTCGCGCGCCTCGGCCAGCCCCTGCCGGCGGCCCTCCACACGGCCCTGGTCGAAACCGCGCTGTCGCGCCATCGCCACTTCCGCCACCGGGTCGACCGGCGGCTCGGGCACCGTGATGGTCTCGAAACTGGGCGGTTCCCAGCGGCGTACGGACACCGGTTGTTCAGACAAAATCGTCCTCTCCCTTACCCAGGGCTATCTCGCCCTCGTCGGACAGGCGGCTGGCCACCGCCAGAATCCCCTTCTGGGCGGCCTCCACGTCGGACACCTTGACCGGGCCCTTGGCTTCCATGTCTTCCCGGAGCATGTCCGCCGCCCGGGATGACATGTTCTTGAAGAAGCGCTGCTGCACTTTCTCGTCGACCCCCTTGAGGGCCACTACCAGTTCGTCCACCGAGATCTCGCGAATCAGGCGCTGCATGCCCCGGTCGTCCAGCACCGCCAGGTTCTCGAATACGAACATCAGCTCGGTCACTTTCTCGGTGATGTCCTCGTCGAGCGCCTTCATGCCCTCCAGCAGCGCGGTCTCCGAGCTGGAGTCCAGGTGATTGAGGATCGCCGCCGCCGTATCCAGGCCGTTGACCGTGGTCGGCGGCAGTTTCTGGAAGTTGCCCAGCTGCTTTTCCAGCACCTGATCCAGCTCCAGCAGGGCGCTGGGGTCGATCAGCTCCAGCCGCGCAATGCGCAGCAGCGCGTCGGTCTTGACCTCCTCGGGCAGCAGGGCCAGCACCGCGGCGGCGTGATCGGCGTCGAGCGAGGCCAGCACGATGGCCACGATCTGCGGGTGCTCCTGGCACAGCAGGCCGGCCACTGAGCGCGCATCCATCCACTTCAGCGCATCCAGGCCCTTGGTGTCGCGGTTGCGCATCACCCGGCCCAACATGTTGCGCGCCTTGCTCTCGCCCAGCGCCTGCACCATGACCCGGCGGGTGAAATCGCCGGCCCCGATGCCGATGGCGCTGGTGCGGCTGGCCTTGTCGGCAAACTCCTGCACCACGCCGATCAACTGCTCCTCGGCGACCTCGGACAGCGCGGCCATGGCCTCGCCCACCCGCTGCACCTCCTTGGGGTCCATGTGCTTCATGACGGCCGCCGCACCGGCCTCCCCCAGCCCCAGCAGGAAGATGGCCGCGCGCTGTGCGCCGGACAAGTCCAATGTCGCCTCAGCCATCGGCAGCCACCCAGCCTTTGACCACGTGCGCCACGCGCTCGGGCTCCTTCTCCACCATGGAGCGCGCCATATTGAGCTGCTGCTGGTAGGCGGGCGCACCGCCGGGCAGCCCCAGCCTTTCCTGCTGCCCGAGCGTCACCTGGTCTTCACCCAGACCGTCGCCCTCGCCGGTGGCCAACAGGCCCTGCGGCGCGGCCGCGGGCGCCGCCAAGCGGTGCGCCGAGGGGCCGCCGGCGGCCTGCATCACCGGTCGCAGAACCGCGAACACCAGCAGCAGCAGACCGAGTCCCGCCACGGCGATCTTGCCCAGGCGCCACACCCAGTCCTGCTCCAGCAGGGACGGCTCGGGCAGCGCTTCCGGTTCCGGCGCGGCCACAAAGCCGGCGCTGACGACATTGACGCTGTCCCCGCGCGCCTCGCTGAAACCGACCGCCTCGCGCACCAGCGCGTTGACCTCGGCCAACTGCTGCTCGGACAGCGGCAGGCGCTCGCTCTGTCCGGCCTCGTTGACCTGCGCGCGGTAATCCACGACCACCGCCACTGACAGCTTGCGCAGGCTGCCGGGGACTTCGCGGATGTGGCTGATGGTCTTGTCCAGTTCGTAGTTGCGCACCTCGCGCTTGCTGGAGCGGGTGGGGGTGCTGCCGGCGGCACCCGCTTCCGTGGCCTGCCCGGCCACCGCGGTCTCGCGCGGCGGCTCATTCGACAGGGTGCCGGGAATACCCTCGGCGGAGCGGCTGTCACTGAGTTCCTCCACCAGTTGCTCGCTGCGGATACTGCGCTCGGGGGCATAGCTCTCGCTGGTGCGCTCCACCCGCGTGAAATCCAGGTCCGCGGTCACCTGGGCGCGAAACGCCCCCGCCCCCAGGATGGGCGTCAGAATCTCGTTGATCCGCTCGACGTAGCTCGCCTCCAGCTCCCGGGTGTAGCGAAACTGCTCCTTGGTATGGGCAAAGCCGTCCTGGTTACCCTGCGACGACAGCAGCTTGCCCTGGTTGTCGACCACCGAGACATGCTCCGCCGCCAGCCCCGGCACGCTGGACGACACCAGAAACACCACGCCGGCGAGCTGCCGCTCGGTCAGTACCCGCCCGGCGTACAGGCTCAGCAGGACCGAGGCCGCCGGCTGGCTGCCCCGGCGCACGAAGGCCGACTGCTTGGGCAGCGCCAGGTGCACCCGCGCCGCCTTGACGCTGTCCAGCGAGGCGATGGAGCGCGCCAGTTCCTGTTCCAGCGCACGGTCGTAGCGGGCCTTCTCGATAAAACTGCTGATACCCATCTGCTGTTCCTGGTAGAGCATGCTGAAACCGGTGGTATCGCTCTGCGGCAGGCCCTCACTGGCCAGTTGCAGCCGAGCCTGGTGTACCTCGTCAGCCGGCACGCTGATCATGCCGCGGCGGTTGTCGAAGCGGTGCTGGATGCCGGCCGCATCCAGGGAGCGCAGCACCTCGGTGGTCGCCCCCGGCGACAGGTCGCCGTACAGCGGCACGAAGTCGGGCTTCGCGGCCCACTGCACCAGCCCCAGCCCCAGGGCAACACTGGCCGCCAGGCCCAGCAGCAGACCCAGCTGCCGGGTTGCGGGCAATTGGCTGAGGTTGCCGAAGCGATCGAGGAGTGTCTGTATTGCTATTGCCATAATCGGGCCGTCATCGTGTCTCTGACTGGGTCATTTATTGCTTGATACGCTGCAGTGGCTGCACCGTGCAGCCACCTACACCTGCATACTCATCACTTCCTGGTAGGCGTTGAGCAGCTTGTTGCGCACCTGGGTCACCGCCTGGAAGGAGATACTGGCCTTCTGCAGGGCCACCATCACCGCGGGCAGTTCCACACCGGGATCGCCGGACTCGAAGGCCGTGGCCAGCTGCTTGGCGTGGTCCTGGGACTGGCTGACCTGCGCGATGGCGTCCTTCATCACGACTCCGAAATCCGCGCCGGACGCGCCTTCGCGTTGCGCCGCCACGCCGCTGCCGCCGGCGGCGGCCGCCATGATGCGCATCTGCGCCAGCACCTGGTTAATGTCCATATCGCTCATTGTCTGTCGCTCTCCTTTGGTGTGTGCTCAGCCGGCGGAGGGGATCGCCACGCCCTGCTCCTTGAGCCGCGCCAGCTTGTAGCGCAGGGTGCGGGGACTGATGCCCAGGCGCTGCGCCGCCTCCTTGCGCGAGCCCCTGACCTCGTGCAGGGCCTCGACAATGAGGTGTTTCTCCCGGGCTTTGAGATCGCCGCCCAGCGGCGCACCGGGTTCTTGCGCTGGTGCCGCGCTCGGCTGCACATCGGCGCCGCCCTCGAAGGTGATGTCCGCCGGCCCGATGCTCGTGCCCCGGGCGAGAATGGCCGCGCGCTGCACAGTGTTTTCCAGCTCGCGCACGTTGCCCGGCCAGCGGTGCGCCAGCAGCCGCTGCTGCGCCGGGGCACTGAACTGCAGCGCACGCTCGCCGGCATGGCGCTGCAGCAGGGCGCCGGCCAGCGGCAGTATGTCCGCCGGCCGCTCGCGCAGGGCGGGAATATGCAGGGGAAACACGTTCAGCCGATAGTAGAGATCCTCGCGGAAACGCCCCGCGGACACCGCCTCGCGCAGGTTGCGGTTGGTGGTGGCCAGCACCCGGACATCCAGGGGGATCACCCTGCTGCCGCCGAGCCGCTCCACCTCTTTTTCCTGCAGCACCCGCAGCAGTTTCGCCTGCAGGCCCAGATCCATTTCCGATATCTCATCGAGCAGCAGGGTGCCGCCGTTGGCCTGTTCGAATTTGCCCGCGCGCGCCTGGTGCGCGCCGGTATAGGCGCCCTTCTCGTAGCCGAACAGGATCGATTCGAGCATGCTCTCGGGGATGGCTGCGCAGTTGAGCGCGATAAAGGGCTGGTCTGCACGATCCGAGTGACGGTGGATGTAGCGGGAGAACACCTCCTTGCCGGTACCCGACTCGCCGCTGAGCAGCACGGTGGCGCTGGTGTCGGCGACGCGTCGCGCCAGTTCGCACAACTGCCGGGTCCTGGGGTCCTCGGCGAGCAGCCCGCTGTCGTCCGGGTCCGCGGCCGCCCCGAGGCGGCTGACCACTTCCAGCAGCACTTCGGCCTCAAAGGGTTTTACCAGGTAATCCGTGGCGCCATCGCGCATCGCCACCACCGCCTTTTCGATACTGCCGTGCGCCGTCATCATCACGAAGGGCAGCTCGGGGCGCTGCGCGCGGATCTCGCGCAGCAGCGTGTGGCCGTCCATCCGTTCCATCTGCACATCGCTGATCACCACGTCCACCGGCACCGCTGCCAGGCGCTCCAGCGCCTCGACACCGTCGGCGGCCGCCTCGGCGTGATAGCCCCCGTAACGGATGGTGTCACACAGCGCATCGCGCAGTGACACATCGTCTTCCACCACCAGTACCCGTCCCGACGTCAACATGACAGCGCCACCTCCCGGGGCTTTGCCGGCGCCGCCGCGGCCGCCTCCGGGGCGGGGGCCGCCAGCACAGCGGCGGCAATCGGCAGCGTGATCAGGAATTCGGCGCCGCCCCGGGGCCGGTTGTGCACGGCAATTTCACCGCCGCAGCGGGCCACGGTCACCGCCACCACCGCCAGACCCAGGCCGGTGCCCTGCGCCCGCGTGGTGAAAAAGGGGTCGAACACGCGATCGATCACGTCTTCGGCGATACCGGGGCCATCGTCGCGCACACACAACTGCAGCCACTGCTCGTTGAGCGCGCCCACCCACACCTCCAGCGCGGTGGCGGCGCCCTTGGCCTCCAGCGCGTTCATCGCCAGGTTGCACAGCGCTCCGGCCAGCTCGTCGCGATCGCCCTCCACCGCCAGGGTGCGATCGACCGCGGGCAGGCTCAGGGTGGACCCGCTGCGCTGCAGCTGCGGCAGCAGGTTCATCTCGAAGGTGTTGAGCACGTCTGCGATATACACCAGCTCGGTGGCCGGCGGTGCCCCGCGCACGAAGCTCAGCATGCCGTCCACCAGGCTGCTCATGTGCCCCAGCCGCTCGCCGAGGCTGGCGGCAATTTTCTGGCGCTGCGCGCCGGGCAGGTCGGGCCGCCCCAGTTGCGCCAGATACAGCGTGGCGGAACTCAGCGGGGTGCGGATCTGGTGGGCCAGGCGCGCGGCCATTTCGCCGAGTGCGGTGAGACGCTTCTTGCGCTCCAGTTGTTCCTGCAACTTGTGGATATCGGTACTGTCGGTGACCAGCACCACCTGGTCGCCGCAGCCGTGCAGCGAGCGGCTCACCACGGAGATACGCCGGCCCGACTTGAGCTGCAGCTCGGGCGATGGCAGGCGCCGCGCAGTGCGTTCCACCCGGGCCAGGACGGCGTCCCAGCGCAGGCCCACCAGGGGCTCGCCCAGCAGGTCGATGGCCTCGGGATTGACGTCGCGCACCACCTGCTCGGCATCCACGATCAGCACCCCCCCCGGCAGCGCGGCCACCAGCGCGGACAGGCGGTGTGCCAGCCGCTCCTTTTCCGCCAGTTCGCGCACCCGCGCCGAACGCGCCGCCGCCAGCTCGGCAGCCAGGCCGGCGACCCGGGATTGCAGATCGCGGTAGGATGTGTCGAGTTCGTGGGAAACCCGATTGAATACTTCGAATGCCTGTTCCAGCTCGCTGGCAACCGATGGCTTGGCAAACCCCATAGGTGACTCCCCTCGTTATCCGGCCGCCGCGCGGGCGGCCCCGGGTAAAAACCCGCCGGCAAGTGCCGGTCAGCTATACGCCTGAGAGCCGAATGCAGAAGTCATGCCAAAAAATAATATTCTTTGTAAATCAGATGATTAGGCTTTTTCTCAGCGCCGAAGGTCGGCGCCAAGTCAAAATTCCGTCACTTCGTCGGGACGGGCGATGGCGTACTTGCGCATCTTTTCCACCAGGGTGGTGCGCTGCAGATTGAGCAGCTTGGCGGCGCGCGCCACGACCCAGTCGGACTCCCGCAGCGCCTGGGTCATCAACTGGCACTCGATCTCTGCCAGGTGGACTTTCAGGTCCAGCCCGTCCGGCGGCAGCGCGCCATACAGGGGCGCGACAGCCGCGGGCTCACTGTGGAACAGTGCGCCCTGGCGCGGGGCGGACCCGGCCGGCTCGCCCTCCTGCTGCTCCGCCACCCAGTCGCGGTTGGGGCGAAACTTCTCCGGCAGATCGGACCACTTGACGCGCTTTTGCGGGTGCAAAATGGCCAGTCGCTCCACCAGGTTGGACAGCTCGCGCACGTTGCCGGGCCAGTAGTACTTGGCCAGCGCCGCCAGCGCGCACTCGTTGACACTGAAGGAGCCACGCTTGTCGCGTTCCATGCGGCCGATAAAACCGTTCAGCAGCAGCGGGATATCCTCCACCCGATCGCGCAGGGGCGGCACTTCGATGGGAAAGACGTTCAGGCGGTAGTACAGGTCCATGCGAAACTTGCCCTCGGTCACCAGCTGCTCCAGATTCTGGTGCGTGGCGGCGACGATCCGCACATTGGCCTGCAGACTGGTGCTGCTGCCGACGCGCTCGAAGGAGCGCTCCTGCAGCACCCGCAGCAATTTGACCTGCATGTTCAGCGGCATGTCGCCGATTTCATCCAGAAACAGGGTGCCGCCCTCGGCCAGCTCGAAGCGGCCCTGACGGCTGGAATAGGCGCCGGTAAAAGCGCCTTTTTCGTGGCCGAACAGTTCCGATTCGAGCAGATCAGCGGGGATGGCGCCGCAGTTTACCGGGACAAAGGGGTGCTCGCGGCGCCGCGAGTAGTAGTGCACGTTGCGCGCCACCACCTCCTTGCCGGTGCCCGACTCGCCGGTGATCAGCACCGAGGCCTCAGTGCTGGCCACCTGCCGGGTCAGCTTGCGCACGAACTGCATACTGCGACTGGTGCCCACCAGCGTGCGAAACAGGTGCGCGGAGTACTCCTCCCGCACCCGCGGGTTGTAACTGCCAAACAGTTGCGCCTCGTGCAGGGCGCCCAGAAAATCACGGTAACCGATCGCCGGCCCCAGAATGCCGAGCACCGTATTCTCCAGCTCGGCGGGCAGGGCCGGGTAGTCGCCATCGCGCGCCACCAGGTAGCAGGGAATGGAACGCTGCGCTTGCTGAAGACCTGCCGCGGCGCTGTGCAGCAACTGCAGATCGGGGTCGTCACGGATCAGCACCAGGGCCACACCATCCAGCTCGGCGATGGCTGCGAGCAGCTCCGGCACGCTGGCTACCGGGTGGGGCGTGCATTCGAACAGTTCGATCAGCGGCAGCAGCCGGTCCCGGCCGTCGCTGGCCTGGTCCAGCAGAACAACGTGCTTGGTGTGGTGGGCCATGCGGTCCTGTTTTCCCTGTGTTACGACGTCAGCTTTTATAGTTGCAGATGCTCGGGTCCATCGGTGCTACCCCAGCCACGACTCACCGCCCGGAAAGAAGGATTGCGCCACCCCGGCTCCGTTGCGGTTGGCGCACTAGTGTAACATGCGCCGCGCGGCACTCACCTCATGGTGCCGGCAAATTGTGCGGCTGATGCGCGCAGGGTTGCCAGGGACACTAGCGAATACAGTTGCGCCCCGCCTGCTTCGCGTCATACAGGGCCCGGTCCGCGCGCGACAGCAGCTGCGCCGAATCGTCCCCCATCTGCAGGGAGGCCACCCCGATGCACAGCTGTGGCGTGACGCCGCGCGCCTGCTGCGCGGCATTGTGCCGGTCCACCGCCCGCATGATCTGCTGCGCCGCACTGCGCGCGCCGCTGGCCGCCGTCCCGGGCAGCACCACCAGGAATTCATCCCCGCCGTAGCGAAAGGTGAGATCCGAGCTGCGCAACTGGCCCTTGATGGCACCGGCCACCTCGCGCAGCACCGCGTCCGCCCCGAGGTGGCCGAGCTGGTCGTTGATGGCCTTGAAGTGGTCGATATCGATCATCGCCACGGACAGGTCGTAGTCGTAGCGCCGCGCGCGATCGACTTCCTTGGGCAGCAGCTCATCCAGCGCCGTGCGGTTCATCACCCCGGTGAGGGAGTCGTGATAGGCGACCTTCTCCAGGGCCAGGTGGTCCAGGGCATTCTTGACGCAGTGCACCAGCACCCCCATCGCCTGCTCCTGCGCGAACAGATGCCGCTCCGACATGCGCTGCTGTGCGGTCAGCGTCACCTCGCCGAGGTAGCGCTGCTCCAGGCGCAGCACGTAGTGCGCGCTGTGCTGCCGCGCCTCGCCATCGACCAGGCGCAGCCCCTCGTCGGGGTACACGTACTCGATGCTGGCCACCGGCAGCTGCTCGGCGAGCCACCCGAAGAAGCGGTTGACCAGGCAGCTCAGGCCCAGAGTACCCTGCAACTGGCGATGCAGCCCTAACAGGGCCCGCTCAGACAGCGCCTGCAGAGGCTCGTGCAGCCCCGGTATCGGTTTTCTGGCGGCGCTACCCGCCACCTCCAGTGTCGCCACTTTTTTCATTGTCGATCGTCCCACTTGATCACTTGTAGGGTGCCTGCCCGGCAATTGAGTCCAGACGCTACCGGGCAACTGGAACCTTCCTGGCGAGCGCGCAACCGCCTCGCACACATGACCAAAGCAAACATCGTGCCAGGTTATGCCTCAACCCGTTTTGGCGTTTTTAGCGTAAAAATCGACTAATTTCACCTCATTTTTGCCGACGAAAAGCCATGGCGCCAGAAATATGACACCGCCCGAAGTGGCCTTTGGGGCGATAGGGGAAAGGTGCGGAAAAATTGACGGTGCCGGACAGCGCCGGCTTCAGCCAGGCAGGCCGTTCCTGATATTGTGTCGTTGCTGGCGCATCAGGCTGCGCCGCAGGGATTTCAGGCGGACGCCGCACAGGCCGTCAAACACGATGCCCGCACGGGTCACGCCGCTGCCGCCGAGGGCTTGCAGGTATTTGAGCCGCCCGTGACACTGCCAGTGCTCCCGTTCAAAGGCGATCGTCACGCGCAGCGCCACGCCGATGGTCAAAGTTTGCGCCACGCTGGACGACACGTCGCTCAAGCGCAGGCGCACCCCGCCCTCGGACAGATCCTCCAGCCGAGCGGCGCAGGAGCACACCGGCGTCACCAATACCCGGCACGCGGGGCTCTGTGCCAGCCGCACATGGGTGCGAAAGCTGGCGCGCTGCTCCCGGCTCGGCAGCGGGGCAAGCGGGACTGCAGGGTGTCGCGACATGTCCGCGCAGCCGGTCCGCTCAGGCTTTGCCCAGCAGCCGGCCGGACGCCGCGGCGACCGCATTGCCGCCGCCGGTATAGGTGGGTGCGGCGCCGTCTGAGCGGCGCAATATATCGAGTGCGCCGCGCGTCTGCTGCTGCTTGCGGGAGATCAGGCGGCCGTTGTCGCGGTTGGCATCGCGGCAGGTCCGGGCCAGTGTCTGTAGAGCGGCCTGCACGGCCCGCAACTGGCTGTGATCGTCGCAACCGGCAATGCAATCCGTCAGGCCCTGAGCGGTATCCGCAAAGCCGGCGCGCTGCAGGTAGTCGCGGCGCCGGGCCACCGCCTCGGCCTGCTGCTGCAGGGCCCGGTGTTTTTCTGCAGTGGCCGCCTCCAGGGCGGGCACGTCGGCCTCCAGCAGTGCGCGACGCTCGCGGCTGAGCACGTCTCGCAGGCGCTGCAGGCTGTCCTGCTCCCGCTCCAGAAACTGCGCAAGCTGCCGCCCTGGCGCCGCATCGCCGGTCATGGCGTCAGCCCAGTTCCTTTTCGATACCCAGCAGGCGATCGACGATTTGTTCCGGGTCGACGCGGTAGCTGCCATCGGCGATGGCCGCCTTGATCTCGGCCACGCGGGCGCGGTCCACGTCCGGCATCCCGGACAGGCTGTCCTCCAGTTTCAGCAACTCCGCGGCGGTGGCGGTCAGGGTCACCGTATCGCCGGCAGCGGCGGCGGGCCTGGCGCCGGCGGCGGCACCGGCAGTGGGTTTGCCCGCCACCTGGGCGGTGCGTTGTGATCCCTGGCTGAGGTCGGTTTGCGGGGCTCTGATTGTCATGGTCTTCTCTGGCATGGCCTTGAGTGATACCTGTATTTCCATTTATCGACCGCTCGTGCAAGAACTTTAGTGCGAAATAGCAGTTTTTTTCCGATCGGTGAAGTGCTGCTCAGTATACCGTGATACTGCCGTCCGGGTTAACCACGCCTTCCACCACCTGTCCCGAACTGAGGTTGGCGACCTTGACCACATCGCCGGCGGCGCCGTCGCCCAACACCTTGCCCTGCATCCTCACTTCGAGACCGGCGCCGCCGGACACCAGCGTGACCAGGTTGCCGCGCCTGACCAGCTTGGGCAGGCGCAATTGACTCACCTTGAGCGGCGACCCGGCGTCCAGCGAGCGGGTCAGCTCCCGGCCGATAATCTGCTGCGGCTCGAGCACCACGCCGTGCAGCACCGCATCGGCCGACACCGGCACCAGCTCGATATCGTCGGCCGTAATGAGGCTGCGACCGGGCAGCGGCCCGGTCAGCACCGGAATCATGCGCCGGGCCTGCACATCGGCTCTGACATAGATCGTCCACGGCTGCGCGCCGCCACAGCGCACGCCCATGCTCAGCGCACCCAGCACCTGCTGTGCCTGTACCGGAAAAGACACCAGCGCCTGGCTGCACTGCGGCAGGTTCAGGCGCCGATCCAGGGAGCGCACGGTGACGCTGACCGTGTCGTAACCGCGGTGGCCGGCCTCCCGGCGACAGGCGTCCTCCACGACGGCGACGATATCGGACAGCGGCTGCGGCCGGGCCGGCGCCGCGTCGAGAGGCGGTGCGGCACCCGCCAGCAAGACCCAGCCCAGCATGTGCCGCCAAATGTTTGGCGCTTTTGGTCTTAAAGGTTTCATCGGCGTATTTAGAAGCATCATTCATGCCACATCTGACTGGCAAGACTTCCCGCGCGGGGTGGCAAGCCTTGCCGCAGCGGTGGCCGCTTGCCGCTTCCCCGCCGGTGCGACAGGCGCAGTCGGTATTTAAGTATATGATTTTTATAGGTAAATAAAACTGGCACGATTTATGAATACTCAGGGCTGGAGGAGACTAACCATGAACATGATCGACACCACATTTGGCGTATCACCGCGGGTACTGGCCCTGCGCTCGCAGCGCTCTGCGCTGATCGCCGCCAACCTGGCCAACGCCGACACGCCGCACTACAAGGCGCGCGACATCGATTTTGGCCGGGCGCTGGCCAACGCCGCCGGCGACGCGCCGGGCACCCTGCGGCGCACCAGCGAGCGGCACCTGGGCCTCGAGGGGGGCACCGGTTCCAGCAGCTCCAGCTCCGCTATAGCCGGCGAACTGCGCTACCGCATCCCCGCGCAGCCGTCGCTGGACGGCAATACGGTGGAAACCGACCGCGAACACGCGGCCTTCATGGACAACGCCATTCGCTACCAGGCCAGCCTGAACTTCCTCAACGGCCGCATCCAGGGCCTGAAGCTGGCCCTGCGGGGGGAATAAGCCATGAGTCTATTCAGTGTATTTGACGTGGCCGGCTCGGCGCTGAACGCCCAGAGCGTGCGCCTGAGCACCATTTCAAGCAACCTGGCCAACGCCGAGGTGGTGAGCGGCAGGCCCGACGAGGTCTACCGGGCGCGCTACCCGGTGTTCGCCGCAACCCTCGACAGCGTGCTGGACAGCGACAGCCCCGCTGCCGGTGTGCGCGTGACGCGCATCGTGCAGAGCCAGGCCGAACCGCGCAGGGAGTACTCCCCGGGCCACCCGCTGGCCGATGCCGAGGGCTACATTTATTCATCCGCTATCAACACGGTGGAGGAAACGGCCAACATGATTTCGGCCTCGCGTTCCTACCAGAGCAACATAGAGGCCATGAACACGGCCAAACATCTCATCATGCAAACCCTGAACCTCGGCCGCTAACAGGAGCACACCCCCATGGAAGCTGTACAGAGCCTCAGCGAACTGTTCCCCACCGCGCCGAGCAGCGCCAGGACCAAAAACAGCCCGGACGAACTGGGTCAGGACGATTTCATGGCGCTGATGGTGGCGCAGATGGAAAACCAGGACCCGACCAAGCCGATGGACAACTTTGAATTTCTCAGCCAGATCGCCCAGTTCGGCACCGTCAGCGGCATCCAGGCACTGCAGACCGGGCTGGGCGATCTGTCCTCGGCGCTGCTGTCCAGCCAGGCGCTGCAGGCCGCGGACCTGGTGGGTCGCGAGGTGGTCACCGACAGCAACCTGGGCACCCTGCAGGCCGAGGGCGAACTGCGCGCACAAATTGCGCTGCCCGAGTCAACGGCCAATGTCACCCTCTTTGTACAGGACATGCACGGGCGTCTGGTCGACACGCAGCCGATCGGCGCCCGTCCCGCGGGGGATTTCAGCGTGAGCTGGGACGGTGCCGGCGCCGACGGCGAGCGCCTGCCCCCGGGCCGCTACCGCCTCAGCGCAGAGGCCCAATCCGGTGAGCACAGCACAGCGCTCAACGTGTATGCGCACCGCAACATCGAATCGGTGACAGTGGACCCCACCGGTACCGCCACCCGCCTGAACCTCGACGGCGGTGACCAGGTCGGCATGGCCGAGATCAAAAGCATCTTTTAACCCGCGCTCGTGCGCGCCACAGGCACACCAACAGGAGTTACACCATGGCATTTGATACAGCGATATCGGGCATCCGGGCCGCCACCGCGGACCTGGGCGTCATCGGCAACAACATCGCCAACAGCTCCACCACCGGCTTCAAGACCTCCCGCGCGGAGTTTGCGGATATCTACGCCACCAGCCTGCTGGGCGCGGGCGGCAACGCCATCGGCAAGGGGGTGAGTGTCGCCGGCATTACCCAGGAGTTTACCCAGGGCAATATCAGCTTCACCAACAACGCCCTGGACCTGGCCCTGAGCGGCAACGGCTTCTTCAAGCTCAGCGACAACGGCGCCGCGGTCTACACCCGCGCCGGCAGCTTCCAGGTGGACCGCGAGGGCTACATCGTGACCAACGAGGGACACCGGCTGCAGTCCTACCAGGCGGACAGTATCGGCAACATCACCGGCCAGGTCGGCGACCTGCAGCTCGACACCTCCCTGATCGATCCCAACCCCACCGGGGTG
Organism: Halioglobus sp.; assembly: GCA_020443345.1. Classification (GTDB taxonomy): domain Bacteria; phylum Pseudomonadota; class Gammaproteobacteria; order Pseudomonadales; family Halieaceae; genus JARRPM01. The sequence goes on along the minus strand of JAGRIH010000042.1, from coordinate 56,331 downwards.
GTGGATCTGACCACCAACCTGGATTCGCGCGAGGCGCCGCCCGCGGCGGCCTTTGGCGGGCCGTTTGACGCCTTTGCCACGCCGCCCACCGCGCCGGACCCGGAGTCCTACAATGCCACCACCTCCACCACCGTCTACGACGGCCTGGGCAACGCGCATGTGATGACCGCTTATTTCGTGAAAACCGCCGCCGCCAACGAGTGGGAGGTGCACACTACGGTAGACGGCGTCACCACCTCGGGGCCCGACACCCTGACCTTCCAGTCCAACGGCAAGTTCGATCCGAACACGCTGCCGGTGGCGGTCAGCATCACCGGCTGGAACCCGCTGAACGAGGCCGGGCTGCCCACCGGGGCCGAGCCCCAGGACCTCACCATCGGCCTGTCGGACGCCACCCAGTTCGGAGCGGCCTTTGCGGTCAGCGCGATCCGGCAGGACGGCTACACCACCGGCCAGTTGCGCGGCCTGGACATCGATGACAGCGGCGTGGCCTTCGCCCGCTACACCAATGGCCAGACACGCGCCCTGGGGCAGGTCGCGGTGGCGGGCTTTGCCAACCCCAACGGCCTGCAGCCGCTGGGCGACACCGGCTGGGCGGAGACCTTTTCCTCCGGCGCGGCCACCGTGGGCACGCCCGGTACCTCCGGCCTGGGGCTGATCCAGTCGGGCGCACTGGAGGATTCCAACGTGGAGATCACCGAGCAACTGGTCAACATGATCGTGGCGCAGCGCAACTTTCAGGCCAACGCCCAGGTGATCCAGACCGAAGACGCGGTCACCCAGACCGTAATCAACCTGCGCTAACACAACGGCCACTGAACGATGGATGACTTTCTCTACGTAGCGGCCTCCGGCGCCAGGGAAACCATGCTGGCGCAGGCGCTCAACAGCAACAACATGGCGCACGCCGGCACCACCGGCTTTCGCGCTGACCTGGCCCTGGCGCGCAGCAGCTACCTGAGCGGCGACGGCCTGCACAGTCGGGTGTTCGGCGGCCTGCAGGCCAGCGCGGTGGATTTCACCGAGGGCACTATCAACGCCACCGGGCGCGACCTGGACGTCGCGATCAACGGCGCCGGCTGGATCGCGGTGCTGGCCGCGGACGGCAGCGAGGCCTACACCCGGCGCGGCGACTTGCGCGTCAACGATCTGGGCCAGGTGACCAACGGCGCCGGGCAGGCGGTGATCGGCGAGAGCGGCCCCATCGCGCTGCCGCCCTATTCCGAACTGGCCGTCGGGGTGGACGGCACACTGTCCATCGTCGCTTTGGGCGACGACCCCAACTCGCTGGTGGTGGCGGACACCATCAAGCTGGTCAACCCGGACCGCGCACTGCTGCACAAGGGCGACGACGGCCTGCTGCGCCTGCCCCCGGGAGAACAGGCCACCCCCGACGAGAACATCCGGCTGCTGTCCGGTTCGCTGGAGTCGAGCAATGTCAACACCGTGGGCGCCATGGTGCGCATGATCGAGCTGGCGCGGCAGTTCGAGACCCACGTGAAGATCATGGACACGGCACAACAGCTCGACCGCTCATCGGCGGAACTGATGCGACTGACTTGAGGAACTGACAGATGAACCAGGCACTGTGGATAGCAAAAACCGGGCTGGATGCCCAGCAGACCAAGATGTCGACCATCGCCAACAACCTGGCGAACGCCGGCACCACCGGCTACAAGCGCAGCCGCGCCATCTTCGAGGATCTGCTGTACCAGAACGTGCGCCAGGTGGGCGCCCAGTCCTCCCAGGACACCCGTCTGCCCTCGGGGCTGACCATCGGCACCGGGGTGCGCACCGTGGCCACCGAGAAGCTCTTCACCCAGGGCAACCTGGCGCAGACTGACAACCAGCTGGACATGGCCATTCGCGGTCGCGGCTTCTTCGAGATCCTGCTGCCCGACGGCTCCCAGGGCTACACCCGCGACGGCTCCTTCCAGGTCGATGACCAGGGCCAGCTGGTCACCGCCAGCGGCTACGTGGTGCAGCCCACCATCACCATTCCCGAGAACGCCCTGGCGGTGAACATCGGCGCCGACGGCGTGGTCTCGGTGCGCCTGCCCGGCTCCTCGGACGTGGCCCAGGTGGGCACGGTCCAGCTGGCCGATTTCGTCAACCCCTCGGGACTGCAGGCGGTGGGCGAGAACCTCTACCTGGAATCCTCCGCCAGCGGCGCCCCGACCACCGGCACTCCCGGCCTCAACGGCCTGGGCACGGTGGCGCAGGGTTACGTCGAGAGCTCCAACGTCAACGTGGTGGAGGAACTGGTGAACATGATCGAGACCCAGCGCGCCTACGAGATGAATTCCAAGGCCATCTCCACCTCCGATCAGATGCTGCAATACGTGACCAACAACCTGTAGGTAGCGCGCATGTACACCCTGTTGAAATACGCCCTGTGCATTGCCGCCCTGGCCCTGGGCGGCGGCTGCGGCAACACACCCGACAAGAGCCACCCGGCCTACGCGCCGGCCGAGCCCATCGTGTACCCGCAGCCCGCGGCCAGTGCGCCGACCGGCTCCATCTACTACGCGGCGCAGAACGTCGCCCTGTTCGAGGACACCCGCGCGCGGCAGGTGGGCGATATCATCACCATCATCCTGTCCGAAGCCACCGATGCGGCCAAGAGCAGCGACACCAGCCTCGACAAGGGCAGCTCCACCAACATCGGCGGCGTGGTGTTTGCCGGCGAACTGGAACCCGACGTGGAATTCAAGCTGTCCTCGGACAACCAGTTCGAGGGCGAGAGCGCCAGCAACCAGAAAAACCGCATGCAGGGCACCATCGCCGTGACCGTCGCCCGGGTTCTGCCCAACGGCAATTTCTACGTGCAGGGCGAGAAGTGGATCCAGATCAACCAGGGCAACGAATACATCCGCCTGCGCGGCATCATCCGCCCGGTGGATATCACCACCAACAACACCATCCTGTCCACCCAGGTGGCCGATGCGCGCATCTCCTACAGCGGCACCGGCGCCACCGCCGAAGTGAACCAGGTGGGCTGGCTCAGCCGTTTCTTCATGAGCCCCCTGTGGCCTTTCTAGGAGGTACCACCGTGCTGCCACAATCGCTGATTAAAGTGCTGCATCAATCCGCCACCGCCGGCCTGCTGCTGGTGCTGCTGCTCGCGGGCAGCGGCGCGGCCCGCGCCGAGCGCATCAAGGACATCGCCTCCATCAACGGGGTGCGCAGCAACCAGTTGGTGGGCTACGGCCTGGTGGTGGGGCTGGACGGCACCGGCGACAAGACCACCCAGGTGCAGTTCACGGTGCAGAGCCTCAAGAGCATGCTGGCCAAGCTGGGAGTCACCGTGCCGGCCAACGTCAACCCGCAGCTCAAGAACGTGGCGGCAGTGATCGTGCACGCCGACCTGCCGCCGTTTGCCAAGCCCGGCCAGACCATCGATGTCACCGTGTCTTCGCTGGGCAATGCCGAGAGCCTGCGCGGCGGCTCGCTGCTGATGACTCCGCTCAAGGGCGCCGACGGCCAGACCTACGCCCTGGCCCAGGGCAACCTCATCGTCAGCGGCTTCGGCGCAGAGGGCGCGGACGGCTCCAGTGTCACCGTCAACGTGCCCAGCGCCGGCCGCATTCCCAACGGCGGCACGGTGGAGCGCGGCGTGGCCAGCCCCTTCAGCCAGGATCCCACGCTCATCATGAACCTCAACGGGCCGGACTTCACCACCGCCCAGCGCGTGGCCAACAGCATCAACCAGACGCTGGGCCCGGGCAGCGCCCGAGCGCTGGACGCCACCTCCATCGAGGTGCGCGCGCCGCAGGACCCGGCCGAAAAGGTCGCCTTTGCCTCCATGGTGGAAAACCTGCAGGTGGACCCGGCCGCGGCGCCGGCCCGGGTGATCATCAACTCGCGCACCGGCACTGTGGTGATTGGTTCCGAGGTGCGGGTGGAGCCCGCCGCCGTGGCCCACGGCAACCTCACGGTAACCGTTTCGGAGAGTATCAACGTCAGCCAGCCCGGCGCCCTCGCCCGCGGCCAGACCGTGGTGACGCCGGAGTCGGACGTCTCGGTCCAGGAGGACGCCAGCAAGATGTTCCTGCTCGACACCGGGGTCAGCCTCAACGACCTGGTGGCGGCGGTGAACCGGGTGGGCGCCGCGCCGGGGGACCTGGTGGCCATTCTCGAGGCACTGCAGCGCGTCGGCGCTCTGCGCGCCCAGCTGATCGTGATCTAGGGCCGCTGCCGTGAGTCTCGCCGCACCCGCCATCTACGCCGACCTGCAGGGCCTGGCCGGCCTCAAGGCTGGCGCACGCGCGGCCCCGGCAGACAATATCAAAGAGGTGGCCGCCCAGTTCGAGTCGCTGTTCGTGCAGATGATGGTGAAATCCATGCGCGATGCCAGCATCGAGGGCGAGCTGTTTGCCAGCGATCAGATGCAGACCTACCAACAGATGTTCGACCAGCAGCTCTCCCTGGACCTGTCGCGCAGCGGCGGCCTGGGCCTGGCGGAGATCCTGGTGGAGCAGCTCGGCGGCCGGGGCGCGCTCGACGCACTGGCGCCGGAGCGCCCGGCAACAGCCACCGGGCTCGAGGTGCAGCGCCAGCTCCAGGCCCTGTCCTCGCATCAGGAGGTGGCGCCGCCGCTGTCGCCTGCGGTATCCGCGGCCACGGCAGCAGCTACCGGAGAAGCAGCTACCAAGGCAGCTACCCCAGGGGCCGCGCCGCCGCTGGCCGCCGCACAAACCGCAGGCAGCGGCGAGGACTGGCAGCCGGCCACGCCGGAAGAGTATATCCGCAGCGTGTGGCAGCATGCACGAAACGCGGCGCGGCAGCTACAGGTGGACCCGGCGGTGCTGGTGGCGCAGTCCGCACTGGAGACCGGCTGGGGCCGCAAGGTGATCCGCACCGCCACGGGCGACAACAGCTTCAACCTGTTCGGCATCAAGGCGGATGAGCGCTGGCAGGGTGCGTCCGCGGCGGTCAATACCCTGGAGTATCGCGACGGGGTGGCCGCCATGGAGCGCGCCGCCTTCCGGGTTTACGACGACTTGTCCGCGGCCTTTGCGGACTACGCCAGCCTGTTGCGGGACAGCCCGCGCTACCAGCCGGCGCTGGCCGGCGGACGGGACAACCGGGCTTTCCTGCAGGGCCTGCAGGCGGGGGGCTACGCCACGGACCCGCAGTACGCCGACAAAATTCTGGCGATCACAGGGGCCGAGCGCTACGCGGATTTGTTTGAACAGCTAAAGAACTCCGCAGAACTGCCGCTATCCGGATGATAGCGGTGACACGTGTGCAGGAAATGAACAGGTAATCGAGTCGTGGCAGACCTACTGAATATCGGCACCTCCGGCCTGCTGTCACTGCAGCGCGCCATCAACACCACAGGACACAACATCGCCAATGTGAACACCGAGGGCTACAGCCGCCAGCGGGTCAATTTTGACACCCGGGCGCCGCAGCTCCACGGCAGCCACTATATGGGCACCGGGGTCGCCACCGATTCGGTGCAGCGGGTGTACAACCAGTACCTGGCCGGCGAAGTGCGCGAGCGCACTTCGTCCCAGGCGGGCTTCGAGACCTTTCACCAGTTGAGCTCGCGCCTGGACAACCTGCTGGCGGATCCCGCGGTGGGTCTGGCGCCGGCACTGGACAACTTTTTCGGAGCGCTTCAGGGTGTGTCCAACAACCCCGGCTCGCTGCCCGAGCGCGAGGCGCTGCTGGGCGAGGCACAGGTGCTGGCGGACCGCTTTCACTACCTGGACGGCAACTTCAGCGACCTGGGCGCGCAGATCAACGCGCGCATCGACAGCGCGGTGCTGGACATCAATGCACTGGCGCGCGGCATCGCCGACCTCAACCAGCAGGTGGTCAGCGCCACCGCCACCTCCGGGGGACAGCCGCCCAACGACCTGCTGGATGCGCGCGATCAGCTGATCGACCAGTTGTCCGCGCGCATCGGCATCGCCACTACGACGGAAGCCAACGGCGCCGTCAACGTGATGATCGGCAACGGCCAGTCGCTGGTGGTGGGCTTTACCAGCTCGCAACTGCAGACCTTCACCGATCCCCTGGACAGCAACCGCATCCTGGTCGGCGGCGACGGTCCCGGCGGTATCACCGACCTGGCGCGCTTCCTCGGCGGCGGCGAGCTCGGCGCGGTGCTGGATTTTCGCCAGCAGGTGCTGGACCCGGCCCGCAATCAACTGGGGCTGCTGGCCACCGGCATGGCGGCGAGCTTCAACGCCCAGCACGCCCTGGGTGTGGACCTGGCCGGCGCCGCCGGCGGCGCTTTCTTCGCGCCGCTGTCCGCCGCCACGTCCGCCTACCGCGGCAACAGCGGCGCCAGTTCCGTCAGCGTGGCGATCAGCGACCCGCTGGCACTCACCGGGGACGACTACAGCCTGCGCTACGACGGCGCCCAGTACGTGCTCACCAATCTCGGCACCAATGCCACCCAGTCCGGCGCCGGGCCGTTCATCGTGGACGGCCTGACTGTCAGCACGGCGGGCGCGCCGGTCAGCGGCGACGGCTTCCTGATCCAGCCCACCGCGCAGGGTGCCGCGCAGTTCAATGTGGCGCTGCACCGCCCGCAGGACATCGCGGCGGCCGCGCCCCTGCGCAGCCAGGCCCTGCTGGGCAACAGCGGCAGCGCGGCGCTCGACTCACTCGTGGTGAGCGATGCCAGCGGCCTGCCGCTGGCCGGCCCGGTGACCCTGAGTTTTGATCCCGATGCGCTGGGCCCCGGTGTCCCCGGCTTTACCGTGGCCGGCATGGCCGGCGGGCCGCTGGCCTACGACCCGGCCACCGACAGCGCCGGTGTGCCATTCAGCCTGGGCGGTTTCGACTTCACGCTCAGCGGTGTGCCCGGGGACGGCGACAGTCTTATCGTGGAGAACAACAGCGGCGGCAGCGGCGACAACCGCAACGCGCTGGCACTGGCCGCCCTGCAGGATGCGCGCCAGTTGCTCGGCGGCAGCGCCTCCTACCAGGATGTATACGGCGCGCTGGTAGCGGATGTCGGCGTCAAGACCCGGCAGGCCGAAAGCAGCGCAGGCACCGAAAAGGCCCTGCTGCAACAGGCGGTGGCGGCGCGCGAGGGCGTATCGGGGGTCAATCTCGATGAAGAGGCGGCCAACCTGATGCGCTTCCAGCAGGCCTACCAGGCGGCGGCGCAGGTGATCGCGGTGGCCGACGAGGTATTCCAGACACTGCTCAACGCCACGCGGCGCTAAAGCCGCTAACGAGCAGCCGCCAAAGAGGACTGACACAGCATGCGCTTATCGAGTGTACAGATTTTTCAGCAGGGCATCTCCGCCATCCTGCAGCAACAGGCCAAGGTGCAGCACACCGAGCAGCAACTGGCCACCGGCCGCCGCGTGCTGAACCCCTCGGACGACCCGGCCGCCGCGGTGCAGATCCTCGATCTCACCGAGGACCTGGCACAGGTGGACCAGTACAACCGCAACGGCGATCTGGCCAGCGGCCAGCTGGCGCTGGAGGAGAGCGCCCTGACCGGCGTGGGCAACGTGCTGCAGCGGGTGCGGGAACTGGTGGTACAGGCCAACAACGCCAGCCAGACACCGGAGACCCGCCGCAGTATCGCCACTGAAATCAGCGCCCGCCTGGACGAATTACAGGGACTGGCCAATACCCGCGACGCCAGCGACGAGTTTATTTTCGCCGGCTTCCAGGCGTCCACCGAGCCCTTTGTGCGCCAGGGCGACAATTTCAGCTACCGGGGCGACGACGGCCAGCGCCGGGTGCAACTGGCCAGCAATACCCAGGTGGCCACCCGCGATTCCGGGCGCGACGTGTTCATGGCAGTAGCCACCGGCAAGGGCGGCTTCGAGGTGCAGGCCGCTGCCACCAACGGCGGCACGGCAGTCGCCGGCAGCCGTTCGGTGAGCGGCAGCTTCGTGCCCGACACCTACACCCTCACCTTCAGTCAGCCCAACCCCGGAGACCCCGTGACCTGGCAGGTGGAGGATGCAGCGCTGGCGGTGGTGGCCTCCGGCACCTACGCGCCGGGCGAGACGATCAGCTTCGGCGGCGCCAGTATTCGCTTTGACGGCGCCCCCGCCGACGGCGACAGCTTCGCAGTCGCCCCCGCACCGCAGCGGGACATGTTCACCTCGATTCAAGACATCGTGGACGCCCTCGAGGGCAGCGGCGCCTCCGCGCCGGAGGTGGCGGCGCTGCACAACGCGCTGGGCGGCGCCCTGGACGACATGGACCGGGCCATCGACCACGTGCTGCAGGTGCGCGCGGACGTGGGCGTGCGCATGAACCACGTGCAGAGCCAGCGCGAACTCAACGACAGCTTCAACCTGCAACTGCGCGAGAGCCTGTCGCAGGTCCAGGATCTGGACTACGCCGAGGCCATCAGCCGCCTCAACCTGCAGATGACCGCCCTGCAGGCGGCCCAGCAGGCCTACGTGAAGGTGCAGGGGATGTCGCTGTTCAACTATTTATAGGGCACCTGGCAGGGCACTGCTATAACTGCTCTTGTCAGGCGCCGAACCCGTTCCCGGGTCACTCCGCGCGCTGTACCCGCACCCAGATATCGCGCTCGCGTGCGCTGCGCTTTGGCCCGGTGGCGTAGATGCGCCCGCCGCTGCCGGCAGCGGACGCCGGACGCGCGCTGCCGCTCAGGCGCAGCCACTGGCCCAGTTCGCCACTGACGGTGGTGCGCACTGCCGTGCTTTCGACGGTGGCATTGTCCTGGCGCGCGAGGTGTTCGCGCACGGCGCCGATCGCCAGCAGCACCCGCTCGCCCTGCAGCGTCGGCGTGACACTGAAACCCGATTGCAGTCTTCGCTCCCGCAGCCCGACCAGTGCCCGCGGTCCGTAGAGGTCGATGCCGGCGGCGATCACCGGATAGGGCGCGTCCCGGGTGTAGCCGACATAGGCGGTATGTCCCGACAGTACCTGCAACTGCTGCGGCAGGTGCCGCGGCGCGCTCTGGTAGGAGCGCCCGGCCGCCTGTGGCTCGCGGGGGTCAGCCGCGCCCGCCGCATGCTGCCTGATAGCCAGATCCGCTCCCGCGGCGACACTCACCAGCAGATTGACGTCGACAGATTCCGCCGCGGCCGGTCCTTGCGCTGCCGGCAGTGCCAGCAGTATCACCATCGTTATCAGGCATCCGAGGCAGTGCCTCGGCCTAGCGCCGCTACCGCCACTGGCCGGGACGAGCGGCCGCTCAGTCATACGCCGCCTTGTGCAGGTACATCAGGGTGTCGCCCTCCGCCAGCAGGGCCTGCACCGAGATGTGGCGCTGGGGATCGTACTCCACCACGCCGTAGGAGAAGTGGATATCGTAGTCGCGCTCGCCGGCGCGGCTGGGCCGATTGACCACCTCGCTCAGGCGCTTTACCGCATCCATGGCCACTTCGCGGTTGGAGTCGACCAGCAGTGCGGCAAATTCATCACCGCCCAGGCGCACCGTGTGGTCTGATGTCCTGAACGCCGTTCTCATGCCGTCGGCGAAATCGACCAGCGCCCGGTCGCCCTCGGCGTGGCCGTGGGTATCGTTGATCTGCTTGAACTTGTTGATATCCACAAAAACCAGGGACGCCGGCAAATCCCGGCGGCGACACACGTTCAGGCACTTCTCCGCGTGCAGGGCAAAACCGCGACGGTTGCTCAATCCGGTCAACTCATCTTCCGTGGCCATGTGCACGAGGGCTATTTCGCGCTCCACCAGCAGGGCGAGGTCGCGCAACGCTTCGATCTCCTGCGCGCTAACCCCACTGCGCGGAGACGTATCCACCAGGCACAGCACGCCAATTCTCATGCCATTGGTGGCGCGGATCGGACAGCCGATGTAAAAGCGGACGTTGGGTTCCCCGCAGACCAGCGGGTTATCGACAAAACGCGCGTCTTTCAGGGCGTCCGGGACCACCATCACCTCGTCATTCAGGATGGCGTGGCCGCAAAATGAAATGGCGCGCGGCGTCTCCCTCACCGTCACCCCGATGCAGGACTTGAACCACTGCCGGTCGCGATCCACCAGGCTCACCATGGCCATCGAGGTGCCGAACAGGTGCCTGGACACCCGTGTCAGCCGGTCGAAACGCTCCTCGGCGGGCGTGTCCAGGATATTCAAACCCACCAGGGTGTCCAGACGGGTGGCTTCGCAGTCGGGGATCTCGGGTTCTATCACGGGTGTCCATTCCTTGCCGGCTGGTCGTGCGTCGATCCTCCCGTGGGCGGGACCGCTGTGCGTGGTGTCTATTTTATAGGCAATCCAGCGGCCTGTCCTCCCCCCGAGAACCAGGGAGACGGATTATGGGGACTATTCCCTTTTTTGGAATTGGCCCCTTTGCTTGGGATTGTTCCCTTTTTCCCGCGCGCTGGCAGTGTCTATCCCTCCCCTGAAATCAAATTTATTTGCTTTAAATTCAACACCTTATAAAAATTGGCCGCAAGTTGGCAAAAAATTGCCGTTTTTGCCTAAAGGACCCGCCCGCGCTGCCGCTATTTCAGGTGTCGAGGGACAAATGGGTCCTCGCAACGGAAGTGAAACCCGACAATATTTCCGCACCGGCACAGGCCAGGGGACAAGCGGAACCAGTTGAAAAGGAATAAACCATGGCACAGACAATTAACACCAACGTCGCCTCGCTCAACGCGCAGCGCAACCTCAACAGCTCGCAGAGTTCACTGAACACCTCCCTGCAGCGCCTGTCATCCGGCCTGCGCATCAACAGCGCCAAGGACGACGCGGCGGGGCTGGCGATCTCCCAGCGCTTTACCACGCAGATCCGCGGCCTCAACCAGGCGGCGCGCAACGCCAGCGACGGTATTTCACTGGCGCAGACCGCCGAGGGCGCCCTGGGGGAAGTGACCAACAACCTGCAGCGTATCCGCGAACTGGCGGTGCAGTCTTCAAATGCCACCAACTCGGCCTCCGACCGGGCTGCGCTGCAGACCGAGGTGACGCAACTGCTGAACGAGATCGACCGCGTGGCGGACCAGACCCAGTTCAACGGCGTGCAACTGCTGGACGGCAGCTTCAGCGGCGCCCTGTTCCAGGTGGGTGCCAATGCGGGTGAGACCATTACGATAAGCTCGACGGTCGATGCCAATACCGCTGCTATGGGTTCAGTTTCACAAAATACCAGCGCAGGGCTGTCGGTTGCGGCGTCCGGCCTGACTGGCTTTGCAAATGCAATTGTCGCCGGTGGACTGACTATCAATGGCCAGGATGTCGGCGCTATCGCCGGGGCAAGCACCGCCGCAGAACGCGCCGGTCAACTGGTGAACGCCATCAACAACGTCTCGCAAGCGACGGGTGTGGGCGCCTCATACGATGCGGCAACCGGCCAGCTATCTTTAAATAGTGAAGCGGCCATTACTATTGGTGGTACCGCCAATGACGCGACGGAAGCAGGCTGGGCTAACGCGGCCGTCCTGACAACCGTGACAACTGCCACCGGTATCGATACCCTGACCGTCGGCAACTACGCCGGTGCCCAGACCGCGATATCGCTGATCGACAGCGCCCTGGGTACAATCAACGACGCGCGCGCCAACCTGGGTGCGATCCAGAACCGCTTCGAGTCAGTGGTCACCAACGTGCAGACTGCGTCGGAGAACCTGTCCGCCTCGCGTTCGCGGATCATGGATGCGGACTTCGCGGCGGAAACCGCCAACCTGACCCGCGCGCAGATCCTGCAGCAGGCCGGCACGGCGATGCTGTCACAGGCCAACTCTGCACCGCAGAACGTACTGGCACTGTTACAGTAAGCCGGCGCACTGGCGGGGCGTTGACCGGGTGCACATACATACCCGGTCGACGTCCGGCCTACAGCAGTGAGCGATCGAGAAGATGGCTGAATCACAACTCAGTACAATCGTCAGTGTGGCGCCAAAGCCGGGTAACGTTACCCGGCTTGCTCCCGTTGCAAACGACGACGAGCGGCAAGACGTGCCCGCGGGCGGCAAAGTTCCGCCGCAGCAGTCGGAGGCGCCGGCCAGCCGTGAAGCGGTGATGGCGGCGGTCAGCGATATTGCCGACTACGTCCAGAGCATTTCCCGGGAGTTGCAGTTCCAGGTGGACGACAATGTCGGCAGCACCGTGATTACCGTGGTGGACCGCGAAACCGGGGACGTCATCCGCCAGATTCCCTCGGAAGAGGCGGTGCAAATGGCGCGCTTTATCGCCGAAAACGGCCCGGACCCGATGACCGGGCTGCTGATCAACAGCGACGGATTGAAATAATTCGACGCATTGTTGCGGTTTAGCGGCGAGTTGGCACCACAATTGCATTTTTCGGGTGAGCATAAACGACCTGAAGGGTCTGCCGTGCCAGCGGCAGTCAGGAATTATCCGGAGACAGCTATGATAACGGCCACAGGGATCGGATCCGGTCTCGACATCGAATCACTGGTCAGCCAGTTGGTGGCCGCCGAACGCACGCCGACGGAAACCCGGCTGAACCGCCAGCAGACGGCGCTGACCTCCGAGTTGTCCGGCTTTGGCCTGTTCAAGAGTTCCCTGTCCAACTTCCAGGGCAGCCTGTCCAGCCTCACCCGGTTGTCGTCCTTCGGCCAGCGCAGCGCCACCTCCAGCGACGAGGACGTCGTCAGCGTCAGCACCAGCGGCCAGGTGGCCGCCTCCAGCTATGCCATCGAGGTAGCGCAACTGGCCGAGGCGCATTCACTGGCCAGCGGCAGCTACACCTCGGTGGACGACGTGGTGGGCACCGGCAGCCTGACCATCCGCTTCGGCACCACCGATTACACCCCGCCCGACCCGGGCCCGGAAAGCTACAACCAGTTTACCGTCAACCCCGAGCGCGGCGTCGCCACCATCGCCATCGGCGCCGGCAACAACACCCTGGCCGGGGTGCGCGATGCCATCAACGACGCGGATATCGGCGTCGCGGCAGTGATCGTCAACGACGGCTCGGGCTACCGGCTGCTGCTCAGCTCACAGCACAGCGGGCAGGCCAACAGCCTGGAAATCGCCGTCAGCGACGCCGGCGATGCCAACGACACCGATGCCGCGGGCCTGTCGGCGCTGGCCTTCAACAGCAACGCCACCAACCTGAGCCAGACCGTGGCGGCCAAAGACGCGATATTTTCAGTCAATGGCCTGACCATCAGCAGCAGTGACAACCGCGTCGAGGACGTGATCGACGGCATCGATTTCACCCTGCACGACCTGACCGGTACCGCGCCGGTGACCGTCGCTGTCACCGAGGACCGCGCGGGGGCCAGAGAGCTGATCACCGATTTTGTCAGCGCCTACAACGACCTGGTCGGCAATATCGACAAGTTGAGCGCCTACAACGCGGACACCGGCAGCGCCGGCCCCCTGCAGGGGGATTTTTCCGCGCGCTCCATCGCCAGCCAGCTGCGCCGCAGCGTGGTCAACGCGGTGGATGGCTTCAACGGCCCGGTCCAGTCTTTGGCTGAAATGGGCATTACCAGCCAGCTCGACGGCACCCTGGCGGTGGACAGCGCGAAGCTGGACGAGGTGCTGGCGGAGCATTTCGACGATCTGGCGGGCATGTTCGCCGCGGCGGGTTTTCCCACCGATGGCGGTATCGACTTCGTGGCCTCCACCGACGCCACTGCCGTGGCCAGCCACGCCGTCGATATCACCCAGCTGGCCACCCGCGGGCAACTGACGGGCGCGGCGGTGGGCTTTCCGCAGACCATCGATGCCGACAACGACAACTTCACCATCCGCGTGAACGGCGTGACCAGCAACAGCATCGCCCTGACCCAGGGCAGTTACGCCAGCGGCGCCGAACTGGCCGCCGAGCTGCAGGCCCGGATCAACGGCGAAAGCGTACTGAGCGCGGGTGGCAATACGGTTTCGGTCGCCTTCACGGGCGGCCAGTTTATCCTGACCTCCGGCGCGTACGGCTTGTCGTCACAGATTGAAATCACCGCGGTGGACACCAATACCACCGCCGCCCTGGGCCTGGCCGTCGGCAGCGGCACTGCGGGGCAGGATGTAGCGGGCACGATTGGCGGCGCGGCCGCCACCGGTGCCGGGCAACTGCTCACGGGCGCTGCCGGCACGCCGGCGGAGGGACTGCAGCTACTGGTCGGCGGCGGCGCCACGGGCAGCCGCGGCAGCGTCGCTTTTTCGCGCGGTATCGCCTTTGCGCTCAACGCCATGATCGATGGCTTCCTGGAATCCGACGGCATGCTCGATGCGCGCACCGACAGCATCCAGGGTCGCATCGACGACATCGCAGACCGGCGCGAGGCGCTGGAGCGGCGCCTGGTCGCCGTGGAAGCGCGCTACCGCGCCCAGTTCACCGCACTGGACGGCCTGCTGTCCCAGTTGCAGAACACCAGCACCTTCCTGACCCAGCAACTGGCCTCGCTGCCCGAAGCCGGCACCCTGCTCAAAGGCAAGAATTAACCCAGGAGTAAACACACCATGAACCATGCGGCACTCAACCAGTACAAATCCGTGGGCGTGCAGAGCGGGCTGACCGACGCCACTCCCCACCAGATGATCACCATGCTGCTCGACGGCGCGCTGGACCGGGTGGCCTCCGCCCGGGGCGCGATACAGCGCAGTGAAATGGCCCGCAAGGGCGAATTGCTGGGCGGCGCCATCGCCATCATCGACAGCATGCGCGCCAGCCTGGACTACGACAAGGGCGGGGAAATTTCTGTCAACCTTGGTATGCTGTACGACTATATCGAGGGCCGCCTGGTGGAGGCGAACGCCACCGCCAACACCGCGCTGCTGGATGAGGCCAGCTCCCTGCTGAGGGAAATCAAGGCCGGTTGGGTGGCCATACCCGCCGACGTGAGGGGTGTGTAATGACTGGCAGCGCGCCGGCGATCCAATCCGTTGCAACGAACGGGGTCGAGGGGAGTGCCGTGGACCGGCAGGTGCAGCAGTGCCAGCGCCTGGCCGGGGTGCTGACCACGACGCAGCAGATGCTGGCCTGCGCCGAGGGCGGAGACTGGGAGCGGGTGGCGGACCTGGAGCGCCGGCGCCGCGACGATCTGGCGGCCTGTTTTTCGGCATCCGTGGCCATTGCCGACTCGTCCCTGATCGCCGAAGCCCTGGCCGCGCTGCTCAGCCTCAACGAGGAACTGATGGCGCGGCTGCATAGCGCCAGGTCCGAGGTGATGGAGTCCGGCATCCAGTTGTCCCGCAACCGGGACGCCGTGAGCAGTTACAGCGCGGTACAGGTCACGCGGTAACTCCGAGCGATACGAAGCGCAGTACACATGACTGAAGAACGCGAACCCAGTGCAGCCGGCTTGTCGTTCACCGACAATATCTCGCTCGCCTGGAAACTGGTGGATCACGCGCTGGATGAAAACCACCTGGCGCTGGTCAACGAATCCAACGAGGCTTTTCTGCGCGCGGTGACGGCTATCGGCGAGTTCGCCAGGGACGTATCGGACGATGCGCCGGACATTTCGCAGGAGATGGCCCGCCTGGACGCCAAGCTCAACCTGCTGCTGGACCTGGTGAGCCAGCTGATCTACGCCCAGTTGGAGATACCGCAGATCACCCGGGTGACCCTGTCATCGAGCGACATCGAGTGGCGCGGCGACCATGTGCCGCAACCCGGTGCGACGGTCTTTCTCCAGGTTTACATCCAGCGCGGCACGCCCAAGCCGCTGTGCTTCTACGGCACCGTTACCAGCACCGCACAGGAGTGCGCCGCGGGCCGCGCACGGGTGCGCTATCTGGGCCTGTGCGGTTCGGCCCAGGCCTGGTTGGACAAACTCATCTTCCGCCACCACCGCCGCGAAGTCGCCTACCGCAAATCCATCCAGTCGGGCAGTTGAGCGCGTTGCAGCGAGCTGCCGGCCCCGACGCCAGGCAAACGTGCCCCCGGGCGGGCGTGCCAGGGGTATACAGCAGGTGTTTTTGGCTGCTTTGCGAACCGCGTCACGGTTTGTATTCGGTGCCGCGCCCGCTGTGACCTACAATGACGGCAACGCGCACCGAAGCCGGTGGGCCACGCACGACGCGCAACCGACAACGCACGAGAAGGATCGATGCCTGCAATACGCAAAGACGACCGCAAACCCAACGGCACCTGGTTTCGCTCGGACCGGCTGGTGGAAGACGGTGGCCGCTGGTTTTTCCTGACCCGCGAGGGCACCATCGAGGGGCCCTTCGAGACCCGCCTGCAGGCGGTGCAGCGTCTGGAAGTCTATGTGCGCATCATGAGTCTCGACCTGCTGCCCGCCCCGGACCAGCAGCCCTCGCTGGAGGTCCGTTAGCCGCCTCCGGCCTCGAAGGGATGGCGCAGGACAATCGTCTCCTCGCGGTCCGGGCCGGTGGATATGATATCGATGGGCGCACCCACCACTTCCTGCAAGCGCTCGATGTAATCCCGCGCCGCCCGCGGCAGCGCCTGCAGTGATCTGGCGCCCAGCGTCGACTCGCTCCAGCCCGGCACGTCCTCGTAGCGCGGCACCAGGCCGGCGTAATCGTCGCAATCTACGGGGGTGGGCACTGGCTTGCCGTCCCTGCCGGTATAACCCACGCAGATTCGAATGGTCTCCAGCCCGTCCAGCACATCCAGCTTGGTCAGGCAGATACCGCTTACCGAGTTGATATTCACCGCGGTGCGCAGCGCCACTGCGTCGAACCAGCCGCAGCGCCGGGGCCGCCCGGTAGTGGCGCCGAACTCGCGGCCCTTGCTGGCCAGGTGCGCGCCGGTGTCGTCGAACAACTCCGTGGGGAACGGCCCCGAGCCCACTCGCGTGGTGTAGGCCTTGGTGATACCCAGCACGTAGTCCAGGTACAGCGGTCCGAAGCCCGAGCCGGTGGCGGTACCGCCGGCCGTGGTGTTGGAGCTGGTGACAAAAGGATAGGTACCGTGATCGATATCCAGCAGCGAACCCTGGGCGCCCTCGAACAGGATATTGGCGTCGGTCTGGCGGCACTGGTGCAGGATGGCGGTGACATCGTCCATCATCGGCAGCAGCTCCTCGCCCATGCGCAGCGCATCGCTCAGTACCGTATCGTAGTCCACCGGATCCGTTTTATAGTAGTGCTGTAACGCGAAATTGTGGTATTCCATCACCTGCGCCAGTTTGTGCGCGAAACGCTGCGGGTCCTGCAGGTCGCCCAGGCGCAGGCCGCGCCGCGCGACCTTGTCCTCGTAGGCCGGCCCGATGCCGCGACCGGTGGTGCCGATCTTGTCGCTGCCGCGCCGCGCTTCGCGCACCAGGTCCAGCGCCACGTGGTAGGGCAAAATCAGCGGACAGGCTGGCGACAGCTTGAGCCGTTCGCGCACCGGCACACCCTTTGCTTCCAGTTCGCCGATTTCGCGCAGCAGCGCCGTGGGGCACAGCACCACGCCGTTGCCGATCAGACACTGCACCGAGGGGCGTAAAATTCCCGAGGGGATGAGGTGCAGCACGGTCTTTTCCCCGTCGATCACCAGCGTGTGCCCGGCGTTGTGCCCCCCCTGGAAGCGCACCACCGCGCTGGCCCGGTCGGTCAGCAGATCGACGATCTTGCCCTTGCCCTCNNTCGTCGCCCCACTGGGTGCCCAGGATCACTACGTTCTTGCTCATCAGTGTATAACTCGTCCGCTTGGTTCAGTTGTCCAGTGCCAGCACGCGCCACTGGCCGTCGCGCTCCACGAGCCGCCGGTCGCAGCGCGGGTCGGGGTCGCCCGACAGGCTGTTGATCACCGTTTCGCCGCCGGCGCGCAGCTCCAGCACCACCTGGTACAGCGCGGGATCGTCGGAATCCGGCATGCTGATGGCGCCGCGCGGCGCGGGCTCGTCCGGCAGCAGGCTCAGCAGCGCCTTGAGGTCGGTGGCAAAGCCGGTGGCCGGTCGCGCGCGGCCGAATACCGCGCCCACATCATTGTAGCGACCGCCGTTGGCCAGGGCCTGGCCATGGCCCGGCGCGTAGGCGGCGAAGACGATCCCGGTGTGGTAGTGGTAGCCGCGCAGCTCGGCCAGGTCGAAATACATATCCAGATCGGGGCGCTGGCGCAGGATATCGGCCGCCACGTCCTGCAGGGCGTCCACCGCCGCGAGGGCATCCGGCACGCGCTCGGCCAACAGCTCGCGGGCCTCGTCCAGCACGTTGATGTCACCGTGCAGACTGGCCAGCGCAATGATCAGTTCTGCCGTTGCCGGCTCGACCTCCGCCAGCACCGCGCGCAGGTCCGGTACCGACTTGCGCTGCAGGGCGTCGAACACCGTCTCCTGCAACGCATCATCCAGGTCAGCGGCGGCCAGTACCGCCTCGTAGACTCCCACGTGGCCCAGGTCCAGGGAAATCTGCCGCAGGCCGACGCCGTCCAGGGTGGCCAGCATCAGCCGGATGATTTCCACATCGGCCGCCAGGCTGCCGTCGCCGTACAGTTCGGCCCCCAGTTGCAAAGGTGAGCGCGAGGCCAGCAGGGATTGGGGCCGGGTGTGCAGGGTGGAGCCGGCGTAACACAGGCGCGTGACGCCCGGTTCGGCCAGGCTGTGGGCATCGATCCGGGCAACCTGCGGGGTGATGTCGGCGCGCACACCGAGGGTGCGGCCGCTGAGCTGATCGATCATCTTGAAGGTGAGCAGGTCGAGGTCGCGCCCCAGGCCGACCAGCAGGGAGTCGGTAAATTCCACCAGCGGCGGGATCACCAGCTGGTAGCCCCAACTGCGATACAAATCCAGCAGGCTGCGCCGCAGGCGCTCCACCGCGGCAGCCTGTGCCGGGAGCACCTCCTCGATGCCGTCGGGCAGTTGCCAGCGATCTACCGATGCCACGTCAGTTTACCAGGTACAGGAGCAACAGCCCCAGCAGCATGCTGCCCAGGCCGACGTTGCGAATGGCGCGATCCTGCATCTGGTTCACCGCGGTCAGCATGTGGCGCCAGCGGCGGGGGCTGATAAACGGGAGCATGCCTTCGATAATCAATACCAGTGCGATGGCTGCCGGAAGTACCTGCCAGAAATCCACGAACCCTCCAGACCCCCTGCCCGGTTACGGGCACCTCTATAAATGCACTTTTCACGCCCTGGCGGCGTCAGGTCCGTGCTCAGTCAGTCACATATTATTGTATATGCTGCTGCCCTGCGCGCGATCCTTCCTTGCCAGGACGCGAAAGTCACTATTTACAGAGATGCCCTTATGTCAATGCGCACAAAAAACCGCGGGCTCGCCGCCTGCTGGCAAACGGCGAATCCCACGGTTGCGAAAGTCTACCACAGCGGGGCTGCAAATCACCTGTGATTTTTGCGGATTTGCCGGGCGCGGCGCGGCGCCCGGCATGCTGCTGCCTTAGTCGCCGCCCTGCCTGCCGCCTCGAGAATCCTTCAGGTAGCGGAAAAACTCGCTGTCCGGCTGCACCAGCAGCAGGTCGCCGCTGCCGCTGAAGGCATCCTGGTAAGCGCGCAGGCTGCGGGTGAACGAGTAGAACTCCGGGTCCTGATTGAACGCCTCGGCGTAGATACGGGTGGCCAGGGCATCGCCCTCACCGCGAATCAGTTCCGAGTCGCGGTAGGCGTTGGCCTTGATCACCGTTACCTCGCGATCGGCCGCGGCGCGGATACCCTCGGCCAGTTCCTGCCCCTGGGAGCGGTGTTCGCGCGCCTCCTTCTCCCGTTCGGCGTTCATGCGGCGGTAGACGGATTCGGAGACATCCGGCGGCAGATCGATTTTCTTCACCCGCACGTCGATCACCTCGACACCGAGTTCCTCCTGGGCGACCTTGTTCAACTCGGCGGTGAGATCCAGCATCAGCTGTTCGCGCTCGCCCGACACCACTTCCTGAATGGTGCGCACCGCAACCTGGTTGCGCAGGCCGTTGTTGATGCGCTGCGACAGCAGGCCCATGGCGCGCGACTCCTCGCCGTTGGTCGCGGTGTAGTATTTGGCGGTATCCCCCACCTTGAACTTGGCGTAGGAATCCACGATCAGGGCCTTCTTTTCCTGGGTGAAAAAGCGCTCTGGAGTGGAATCCACGGTTAATATACGGCCGTCGAACTTGCGCACATTGTTCACGAACGGAATCTTGGCATGCAGGCCCGGTTTGAGGTCCGGGTCCACCAGTTCACCGAAGCGCAGCATCACGCCGCGCTCGGTTTCCTTGATGATATACAGCGAATTGCTGGCGACGAACAGGGCCAGCACCGCGATCAGGATAAAGGTCACATTGCGTCCGGACATGGTTAGCGGCCTCCCCTGCGATTGCCGCTGGCAGCGGCATCGCGACGCAGCTGCTCGGTGACGGCGTTGGTCAACTCGCGAATGTTGGAGCTGTCGAGCTTGAACTCACGCGCGGCGCTGCGGCCGCTGTCGCCCGGGGCCATTTTGTCCAGTGGCAGGTACATGATGTTGTTGCCACCTTCCACATCCACCAGCACTTTGCCGGTATTGCCGTACACGCGCTGTACGGCATCGAGGTAGAGGCGCTCGCGCGTAACCTCCGGAGCCTTGCGGTATTCGGACAACAGCTTGGCGAAGCGTTCCGCCTCACCTTCCGCGTTGGCGATCACCTCTTCCTTGTAGGCGCTGGCCTCCTCGATCTGGCGCTGAGCGGCGCCGCGCGCCTCGGGCACGATGCCGTTGGCGTAGGCCTGGGCCTCGTTCTTTACGCGCTCCTCGTCCTCGCGCGCCTTGATTACATCGTCAAAGGCGGCCTGCACCTGCGACGGGGGCTTGGACTCGTCCACGGTCACCTGGCTGATCAGGATGCCGGTTTCGTACATATCGATATACTCCTGCAGGCGCTGCTGCACGTCGATGGCGATCTGCGCCCGCCCCTCAGTCAACACCAGGTCCATACGGGTGCCGCCGACCACGTGGCGCAGTGCGCTCTGCGCGGCGTGCTGCAGGGAGCGCTCGGGGTCGCGCACCTTGAGTACGAACTTGTCGGGGTCGTTGATGACATACTGCACCGACAGCTTGACCTCGACGATGTTCTCGTCGCGGGTCAGCATGATCTCGCGAAAACTGACCGCGCGCACCTTGGTGGTGTTGACCTGAATCACCTCGTCGATCAGCGGCGGGTTCCACTGCAGGCCCGGCTGTACAGTGCTGTGGTACTTGCCGAAGCGCAGCACCACGGCGCGTTCCTGCTGGTCCACCTGGTAGAACCCCATGAGCGCCCACACCAGCAGTGCGCCGGCGGCAACGACTGCCAGCAGCGCGCCGGGAATACCGCCGCCGCTGCCACCGGCGGCGCCGGACGACCCGCCGCGGCCGCCGAACAGGCCGCCCATTTTTTCCTGCAGTTTTTTCAGGGCCTCGTCGAGATCCGGCGGCCCCTGGTCACCGCCGCCCCAGGGGTCCTTCGGCTTGTTGTTGCCACCACCCGGTTCATTCCAGGACATACTTCACTCCCCATCCAAAAGACGTTGCAGTCTACCAAATTTTGTTACAAGAGGGGCTCCGGGCCTGTCTTCATCAACCGGTTCCAGTCCGCGCGCGGCAGCCGCACGCTGAGGTGGGCCACGCCGTCGTCGCTGTAGTCCTCGGTTTCCACCGCGCCCAGGCGGTACAGGGCGGCCCGCAGTCCCCCCTGGTCCGGCTCCAGGCACAGCTCCTGCGACACCATGTCCTGGCCCACCAGCTCCGCCACGGCCTGCAGCAGCAGTTCCACGCCCTCCCCGGTGGCCGCGCTGAGCCACACCCGCTCCGGCAGGCCGTGTGCATTGCGGTCGATGCGCGCCGGCTGTTGCAGCAGGTCCAGCTTGTTGTAGACCTGCAGTTGCGGGATATCCTGCGCGCCGAT
This sequence comes from Halioglobus sp., assembly GCA_020443345.1. Lineage (GTDB taxonomy): Bacteria > Pseudomonadota > Gammaproteobacteria > Pseudomonadales > Halieaceae > JARRPM01. The sequence continues at coordinate 34,681 of JAGRIH010000042.1, read as the reverse complement.
CTCCGCCAGCACATCCTGTACCTGGAGAGTGTTCTCCTCGCGCGCATCGCTGGCCGCGTCCGTTATGTGCAGCAGCAAATCCGCATTGCGGGTTTCTTCCAGTGTCGCCTTGAATGCCGCCACCAGTTGGTGCGGCAAGTGCGCGATAAAACCCACGGTATCGGCCACTATCACAGGGCCGACGTTGTCCAGTTGCAGGCGCCGCAGTGTCGGATCCAGCGTGGCGAAGAGCTGGTCCGCGGCGTAGACCGAGGCATCGGTGAGCCGGTTGAACAGGGTCGACTTGCCGGCGTTGGTGTAGCCCACCAGGGAAACCGTGGGCACTGCGGCGCGCCGCCGCGAGCGCCGCCCCTGATCGCGCTGTCGGCGCACCTTCTCCAGGCGCGCAGTGATCGACTTGATCCTGGCTCGCAGCAGCCGGCGGTCGGTCTCCAACTGGGTTTCACCCGGGCCGCGCAGGCCGATACCGCCCTTCTGCCGCTCCAGGTGGGTCCAGCCGCGTACCAGCCGCGTGGCGATGTGCTGCAGTTGGGCCAGTTCGACCTGCAGCTTGCCCTCGTGGGTGCGCGCGCGCTGCGCGAAAATATCCAGGATCAGGCCGGTGCGGTCCAGCACACGGCACTGCAGTTCCCGTTCCAGGTTGCGCTCCTGGCTGGGACTCAGTGCATGGTTGAACATCACGATGCGGGCCCCGTGCCGCTGTACCTCGTCCCGGATCTGCTCCAGCTTGCCGCTGCCGACAAAGGTGCGCGGATGCGGTGCCCCGCGCGTGCCGATCACATAGGCGACCGGGTCTCCTCCCGCCGAGAGCACGAGTTCCTCGAATTCACGGGGGTCCTCCCGCTCGGATTCACTGGAGAGATTGAGATGCACCAGCACCGCTGACTCACCCGAATCGGGTCGCTCAAAAAACAATGCTACCTCGACGGGTCAAGGAGAGCCCGCGCGCGCCGCCATGCCGGCGACAGGCGCGGTAACAGCGAATCAACTGCTCCCGTCATCGTCTTCCGACGGGTTTTGCAGTGGCATGCGCACCATGCGGGAGGGGACGACGGTGGAAATGGCGTGCTTGTAAACCATCTGGCTGACGGTGTTCTTGAGCAGCACCACGAACTGGTCGAAAGACTCGATTTGCCCCTGCAGTTTGATGCCGTTTACCAGGTAAATGGAAACCGGAACGCGCTCCTTACGTAAAATGTTCAGGTAAGGGTCTTGTAGCGTGTGCCCTTTTGACATAACTCTCTCCTAATAGGCTCAGTACGAACCGTTAAAAATGAAATAAACGGCCTCTAATCATCGGCGGGCAACTGCTGTGCTGCAGTTGCGCGCCGGCGCAGCGGACCTTCCGGGTTGCTGCCCCGACAGTATAGTGTATCCAGGCCACAGCCGTTACCCGCTACTGCGCGCTGCAGTAGCTACTGGTGGACTTGTACCTCACGCTTCACACACCATTACAGTGAGGGCGAATCGAGATAGTTCAAGGCCTGCTGCAGCGGCTTTTGTCCAGACAGTTCTATCGTGTGCTGAGACCGGCTCCAGGCACGCAAGTTCCCGGCAGAATCGGTATGCATCCACGCCAGATCGGGCCATTTGCGCAGCCAGGTGAGCTGCCGCTTGGCCAGCTGGCGGGAGGCGGCAACGCCGCGCTCCACCGCTTGTTCGAGCGAGCACTCGCCCGCCAGGTGCTGCCACAACTGGCGGTAGCCCACGGCGCGCAGCGCCGGCAGGTCTGGGTGGAGGTCGCCGCGCCGCCACAGCCCGCGCACCTCGTCGAGAAAGCCGGCGGCCATCATCGCCGCGAAGCGCCGCGCAATGCGCCGGTGCAGCACGGCGCGCTCCGCCGGACAGATCGCCATCTGCACGATGTCGTAGTCCCAAAAGGGCTCAGAGCCCTTTTCCTCCCGCGGCGGATAATGGCCGTCCCCCGGCAAGGGCCCTGACCCCTTTTGTGTCTGGTGCCAGGCGCTGAGGGGGATGCCGCTGGCGCGATACACCTCCAGTGCCCGGCACAGGCGCTGGGAGTGATTGGGGTGAATACGCGCCGCGGCCGCCGGGTCGATGCGCGCCAGCTGCGCGTGCAGGTGCGGCCAGCCGTGCAGCGCCGCCTCGGCCTCGATCTCGCGGCGAATGGCGCGGTCGGCGCCGGGCATCTCGGCCAGGCCCTCCAGCAGCGCGCGGAAGTACAACATGGTGCCGCCCACCAGCAATGGGGTTTTGCCGCGCGCGCTGATCTGCGCCGCGAGCCGCCTCGCGTCGGCGACAAACTCCGCCGCGCTGTAGGCCTGCGCGGGGTCGCGGATGTCGATCAGGTGGTGGGGATAGGTCGGCTTGGCACTGCCAATATCCAGGCCGCGGTAGACCAGCACCGAATCCACGCTGATCAACTCGCAGTTGCGGGCCGCCGCCAGCTCGATCGCCAGATCCGTCTTACCCGATGCGGTGGGGCCCATCAGGCAGATCAGGCGGGGCCTGTGCGCCATCACCTGGCACGCCCCAGACCTTGCAGCGGCATCGATCAGCGCCCGCGCAGGAACAGTTTGTCCAGGTCCTCCAGCGGGAGCTGGGTCCAGGTGGGGCGGCCGTGATTGCACTGGCCGGAGCGCTCGGTGGCCTCCATGTCGCGCAGCAGGGCGTTCATTTCCGGCAGCGTCAGGCGCCGGTTGGCGCGCACCGAGCCGTGGCAGGCCATGGTGGACAGGATCTCGTCCAGGTGCGCCTCGATGCGCTCGGTACTGCCGTATTCGATCAGATCGGCCAGCACGTCGCGCAATAGCTGCTCCAGATCACAATCGCGCAGGCTGACCGGGATCTCGCGGATCACCAGGGACTCCTCTCCGGCTGCCTCCACCGCCAGGCCCAGGCGCCGGAACAACGCGGCGTGGTCCTGCGCGACCTGCACCTCGCGCTGGCTCACCGCGACGGACTGCGGCACCAGCAGGGGCTGGCTGCGGATACCCTCGCTGTCCCGCGCGCACTTCAGCCGCTCGTAAGTGATGCGCTCGTGGGCGGCGTGCATATCCACCAGCACCAGACCTCGCGCATTCTCCGCCAGAACGTAAATGCCCTTGAGCTGCGCCAGCGCGTAGCCCAGCGGCGGCACGTCCGCTGCATCGGCCTCCTCGGAAAGCCCGCCCGCCGGCTCACCGTGCAGGCGCGCGTAACTGGCCACCTGCTCCATGGCCCGCCCCGCCGCGGGGGTGCCGTGCGCCACATAGCCGCCGCCGGCACGGCCACTGACTGCCGCGGACGCGGGCGAGCCCCAACCCAGCCCGCCCTGCCGGCGGATCTCGCCGGTGCGGGTGTCCACTGCCTGACCGTCTGCCAGGGCTACCTGGTCGGGGGACAGTTGGTCGGCGGGGCGCACGTCCGCCAGCGCGCGATGCACACTGGAGTAGATGAAATTGTGCACGCTGCGGCCGTCGCGAAAGCGCACCTCGTGTTTGGCGGGGTGCACGTTGACATCCACCTGGGCCGGGTCCAGTTGCAGGAACAGCACGAAGGCCGGGTGGCGGCCGTGGTACAGCACATCGCGGTAGGCCTGCTTCACGGCGTGGGCGATGAGCTTGTCCCGGATCACCCGTCCGTTGACGAAAAAGTACTGCAGGTCGGCCTGGCTGCGCGAGAAGGCCGGCAGCCCCACCCAGCCCGATAGATGCAGGGCCGGCGTGTCCGCCTCGATAAACAGCGCCTGCTCCATAAACGCGGGCCCGCACACTGCGGCCACCCGGCGCCCGCGCTCGGCCTGGGAGGTCGCCGCCTTCAGGTTGTGCACCGCGCGGCCGTTGTGGCGCAGACTGAACGCCACGTCGAAGCGCGACAGGGCGAGGCGTTTGACCACCTCCTCCAGATGCGAGAACTCGGTCTTTTCGGTGCGCAGGAACTTGCGCCGCGCCGGTGTGTTGAAAAACAAATCGCGCACTTCCACCGTGGTGCCGCGCGGGTGCGGCGCGGGTTTGACGACCACCGCCATGTCGCGCCCCTCGCAGGCCGCGCTGCTGCCCCGGCTGCTGTGCTGACTGGCGTTGCTGCACAGGGTCAGGCGCGATACCGAGCCGATACTGGCCAGTGCCTCACCGCGAAAGCCCAGGCTGGCGACCCGCTCCAGATCTTCCAGCGAAGCGATTTTGCTGGTGGCGTGCCGGGCCAGGGCCAGGGGCAGGTCGCCGGCCTCCATGCCCGCGCCATCGTCGCGCACCCGGATCAGTTTGCCGCCGCCGGCCTCCACCTCGATGTCCACCCGGGTGGCGCCGGCGTCGAGGCTGTTTTCCAGCACTTCCTTGACCACCGACGCGGGGCGCTCGACCACTTCACCGGCGGCGATCTGGTTGGCCAGCCTGGAGCTGAGAATACGAATACGGGACATGGAACCTGTGTCGTCGGGTCGTGAGTGTCGGTTGGCGCCTGTCAGGTTGTGGGAATCAGCAGTGTCTGGCCCACCAGGATACGCGAGTCGCTAATGCCGTTGTGGCTTTTCAGATCGGACAGGCGCACGTTGAAGCGCTGCGCAATGCCCGACAGTGTATCACCCCGGGCGATGGTGTACTGCCGGCCACCGGACTGGCGCTGCCAGGCGATGAGCGTGCCGGAGGGCGGGTGCGCCATGAACCAGTCCCGAATACCGGCGTGAATCGCCCTGGCCATGCGCCTCTGGTAACTGTGGCTGGCGAGCTTTTGCGACTCCCCGGGATTGGAGATAAAGCCCGTCTCCACCAAAATGGAGGGAATATCGGGGGACTTGAGCACGGCAAAACCGGCCTGCTCCACCTGCCGCTTGTGCAGTTTGGCCACGCCGTCGACGCGGCGCAGCACGGTATCGCCCACCTTCAGACTGGCGTCGAGGGTCGAGGTCATGGACAGGTCCGCCAGCACTCCGGCCAGCACGTCGTCCTTGTCCGACAGGCTGACACCGCCCACCAGGTCCGCTGCGTTTTCGCGCTGCGCCAGGTAGCTGGCCGCGGTGCTGGTGGCGCCGCGCGTGGACAGCGCGTACACCGAGGCGCCGTAAGCCTCCTTGCGCTTGAAGGCATCGGCGTGGATGGATACAAACAGGTCGGCCTGTTGCTGGCGCGCCAGGTCGCGACGGCCCCGCAGGCTGATGTAATAGTCCCCGGTGCGGATCAAGGTGGGTTTGAAGCCCGGTTCCGCGGCAAACAGCGCCGCCACTTCCTTGGCGATGGCCAGCACCACGTCTTTCTCGCGCAGCCGCCGCGGACCCAGTGCCCCGGGGTCCTCGCCACCGTGACCGGCGTCGATGGCGACGATGATATCGCGCCGGGCATCGGCGGCCTGCCGCACGCTTTTCTTGGCCGCGGCGACAGGCTGCACGGACTTGTCGTAGAGATCCAGCACCAGGCGGTCCCCCGCCTGCGCATTGGCTTGCAGGGCAAAACTGCGCGGCTCGACCTCGGCGGTCATATCCAGTACCACGCGCAGGTTGCGGCCCTCGCGAATACCGGAGCGAATACGCGCCACCGGTGTGTCGTCCAGGGACAGGCCGTCGACTGCGGCCCTGAGGCTGGTGCGCTCGATGTCGAGCACGATGCGCCCGGGGTTTTCCAGTACGATGAGCCGGTGTTCCGCCGGGCCGGTGAGATCGAACACGATGCGGGTGTGGTCGGGGGCGCGCCACAGGCGTACGTCGTGCACTTCCACCGCATGCACGGAAGCTGCCGCCAGCAAACCCAGGATCACGACGATCCACGCCCTGCCCATGTTCACTTACACCCCTGTGTGGTTTTATGTTTCAGTTCGGCGCCCGCAGTCGCTCCACAATGGCGGCACCAGGTGTCGAGGCGCCGCGCAGGCACAGGCGCCGCCCACGGCCCTGTCGCTCTATGGTAATCACTAAGTCCGCCGGGGGCAAAACCCCCGCACCGCGCTCCGGCCACTCCACCAGGCACATGGCGTCTGTGCCAAAATAGTCGCGCACGCCCATGAACTCCAGCTCCTGCGCATCGCCCAGGCGGTACAGGTCAAAATGATACACCTGCCGCCCGCCCAGGCGATACGGCTCCACCAGAGTATAGGTGGGACTTTTTACCGCACCGCGATGCCCCAGCGCACGGATGAAACCGCGACTGAACGTAGTCTTGCCCATCCCCAGATCGCCCTGCAGAAAGATCACCAGGGGAGGTGACGAGGCCGCCGCCAGGCGCGCGCCCAGCGCCACCATGGCGTCTTCATCGGACGCCTCCAGGCACCATACGGCGCTCGCCCCGGCCCCGCTCATCCCAACAGCGCGCGCAACTGCGGCATCAGGTCAGTGGCGGCCAGGCCGCGCTGACCCTGCTGTGCGGCGGCATCGGCGGCGGCACCGTGCAGGCACACACCGAGCGCGGCGGCTTCCGGCAGCGGCACGTGCTGGGCCAGCAGGGCACCGATGACACCGCTGAGCACATCGCCCATGCCGCCGCTGGCCATACCGGGGTTGCCGTAGTCGCTCAGCAGCAGTTGTCCGTCGCCGGCGATCAGGCTGCCGCTGCCCTTGAGTACCACCGCCCCGCCATAGCGTTGCCACAGCGCGCGTGCCGCTGCGAAGCGCTCGGCCTGCACCTCGGCGCTGGCAGTGTGCAGCAGGCGGCCCGCCTCTCCCGGGTGCGGGGTCAATACCCAGTTGTCGCGCCGCTGCGCAGCGATTGCGCGACCCGCCGCCAGCATATTCAGCCCGTCGGCATCCAGCACCAGCGGCTTGCCGCTGGCGGCGGCCGCCTGCAGCATCTGCTCCGACCAGGGCGACTGCCCCAGCCCAGGACCCACCACGAGCACCTCGGAGGACTCGATCAGGGGCGCCAGTTCGGGCCCCGAGCTCACCCCGTGCGCCATCACCTCCGGCGTGCGCGCCACCAGCGCCGCCACGTGTTCGGCCCGCGTGGCGGCGCGCACCAGTCCGGCGCCGCAGCGCAGCGCCGCCTCGGCCGCCAGCGCCGCGGCGCCGGCCATGCCGTAGTCGCCGCCGACCACCAGCACGCTGCCGTACAGTCCCTTGTGGGCGGACGCCGGGCGCGCGGGCAGGCGCTGCAGCAGCGATTCCAGCTCCAGCCGCTGGCAGTCGCCGGCCACCTGCGCGTAGACTTCCGGCCCCACCCCCAGATCGTTGAACTGAATGGCCCCGGTATGATCCGCCGCATCCAGGGTGAACAGGCCGCGCTTCATTCCGATAAAGGTCACCGTGAGGTCGGCGCGCACCGCCGCGCCCAGCACCCGGCCAGTATCGGCACACAGACCGGAGGGGATGTCCACCGCCAGTACGGCGGCACCGGCGACAGTGGCGGCGTTGACCGCCTCGATCGCCTCTCGATAAACACCGCGCACCTCGCCGCCCAGCCCGGTGCCCAGCATGGCGTCCACGATCACCCCGTCGGTGCGCAGCGCAGCGCCCTCGAAGGCCCGGAATTCGACGCCGTTGGCCAGCGCCTGTTGCCGCGCCCGCAGGGCATCGCCGCCGATCTTTTGCGCATCGCCCAGCTGCAACACGGTGACGGCAATGCCCCGCTTGTGCGCCAGGTCCGCGATCAGGAAGCCGTCACCGCCGTTGTTGCCGGTGCCACACAGCACCTGTAGCGGCCCCGGCTGTGGCCACAGTTCCAGCAGGCTGTCGAATGCCGCGCGCGCGGCCCGGGACATCAGGGTAATGCCCGGTATCCCCTGCTGGTGAATCGCGCAGTGATCCAGCGCCCGGGTCTGTTGCGCGGTGTAGAGCATCTCGCTGCCCAGCATATTGCCGACTACCTCTTTGCCAGGGTGTTCAATCAAGTGCAGGTCCCAAGTCATCAGGTGGTTGGAGCACTCTAACACCTGTCATTTCTCTACCGGCCCGTTGCCGCAAAGCCCGACAAACAACGCGGACTTCTGGCAGAATTATACCCACATGTCAGCCCGGTTGGTTCCCTTTGTCATCGTTACTCACACCGCGACAATCCGAAACTCTGCTGAAAAATATCCGCCAGTGGGCGCGGGAACTGGGCTTCGCGCAGGTCGGCGTCGCCGATGTCGATCTGGCCGAGCACGAGGGCTATCTGCAAAAGTGGCTGGATGCCGGTTATCACGGCGCCATGGACTATATGGCGCGCCACGGCCGCAAGCGCGCCCGGCCGCAGGAGCTGGTGCCCGGCACCTGCCGGGTGCTGTCGCTGCGCATGGAGTACCTGGCGGACGGCACCGAGCCGCTGCGGGTACTGGACTCGCCCGAGAAGGCCTATATTTCACGCTACGCCCTGGGCCGCGACTACCACAAGCTGGTGCGCAAGCGGCTGGCGCAGCTGGCCAGGCGCATCCAGGACGAGGCGGGCGGACAGTACCGCGCCTTCGTGGACAGCGCGCCGGTGCTGGAGCGGGCCATCGCCGAGCGCGCCGGGCTGGGCTGGATTGCCAAGAACACGCTGTTGATCAATCCCCGGGCGGGCTCCTGGTTCTTTCTCGGGGAAATCTACACCGACCTGCCCCTGCCGGTCGATGAACCGCAGCGCAGCGCACACTGCGGCAGCTGCACAGCCTGTCTGGACATCTGCCCCACCGGGGCCTTTGTGGGGCCGTTTGAGCTGGACGCGCGCAAGTGTATATCCTACCTCACCATCGAGCACCCCGGCAGCATCGACCCGGCACTGCGGCCCCTGCTGGGCAATCGCATCTTCGGCTGCGACGACTGCCAGCTGGTGTGCCCCTGGAACAAATTCGCCCGCAGCACCGCCGAGGACGATTTCCAGCCGCGCCACCAACTGGCGGATGCGCAGCTCGTGGAGCTGTTTCTGTGGGACGAGGCCACCTACCTGAGCCGCACCGAGGGTTCGGCGCTGCGCCGCATCGGCTTCGAGCGCTGGCTGCGCAACCTGGCGGTGGCGCTGGGCAACGCGCCGGGCAGCGTGCAGGTGATACAGGCGCTGCGCAGCCGCCGGGACCATCCCTCAGAGCTGGTGCGCGAGCACGTGGCATGGGCGCTGGGCCGGCACGGCGAACCCTAACGAACCCTAAGTAGCCGCGCTGACATCCAGCCGCAAAAAGTGTTCGCGGTAGTAGCGCATCTCGGCGATGGACTCGCGGATATCGTCCAGCGCCAGGTGGGTCGAGGTCTTGGCGATACCCGCCTCCAGATCCGGGCGCCAGCGCTGCATCAGGATCTTGAGCGTGCTGACATCCAGATTGCGGTAGTGAAAATGGGCTTCCAGTTGCGGCAGGTGGCGCACCATGAAGCGTCGGTCCTGGCAGATGGTATTGCCGCACATGGGGGATGCGCCGGGCTGCGTCCACTGTGCCAGAAATTCCAGGGTCTGCGCCGCCGCGCGCTGTTCATCGTACGCGCTGGCCTTGACCCGCTCCACCAGTCCCGAGCGGGTGTGGTGGGTGGTGTTCCACTCATCCATAGCGGCCAGCACCGCGTCGGCCTGGTGCACCGCGATCACCGGCCCCTCGGCCAGGGTGTTCAGGTCGCTGTCGGTTACGATCGTAGCGATTTCGATAACCCGGTCCCGGTCGGGGTCCAGCCCGGTCATCTCCATATCCACCCAGATCAGGTTGTCGGCGTTTGGCATGGTGGTTTCCCCCGGCAATCAAGCGAACCGGCAGTGTAGCAAATCCCGACACCGGGGCTACTGTCGCTTTGGCGGGGTTACGCGCTTGCGCGGGCGTAGGGTTTCAAGCCGATGACAAATATCAATGCGGACACGGGGGCTGCAATACCGCAGACCAGCGCGATGGAGGCACCGACCGCGGCGCTGTCGTAAAAAACATAGTCGGTGGCAACAGCGGTGAAGGCCGGCCCACAACCGGTGGCGATGAGATTCAACACCAGCATGAACAGCGCCGATACCTGGGCCCGTAGCCGGTTCGGTGTGATTAACTGCAGCCCGGTGGGCGCCGCGCCGATACCGCAACTGACAAAGAACATCAGCGGCCCGAGCAGGGCCAGGGAGAGGGTCCAGGAGGGTGCGAGGGTCGCCGTGGCAGCGAAAGGCGTGGCGCAAACAGCGGCGACCAACCCGGTGCGCAGCGGCGCGTCGGCGCGACCGCGCCCGCGAAACCAGTCGGTCAGCCAGCCCCCGGCAACCATGCCCGCAGCTCCAAAGGTCAGCGCGAGGACACCCAGAGCCAGGCCGGCCTGCCCCGGGCTGAAGCCAAATGAGCGAATCAGGTAGGTGGGCGCCCAGGCGATAACGGCCTGCACGGGCAGCCCGATAAAGGCGAAGCCGAACATATGTGCGCCCAGAGCGCCTTTCCTGGTGCCGATCCAGTGTATCAGCGGTTTTAATCCACCGCAGTCTCCGACGACAGCGCTGGAATCCCCGCGCCGCAGTGGTTCCCGGACTGTCAACACGAGCAGCGCCACCAGGATGCCGGGCAGGCCCACGGCGATAAATGCGAGTTGCCACGCGGCCACTTCTCCCAACAGTGGCACGGAAAGGTGCGATACGCTGCTGAAGAACTGCACCACGCCACCGCCGACGATAAACGCCAAGCCGGCACCGAAGTAGATGCCGGAGGAATACACCCCCAGCGGTCGCCCCAGGCGTTCCGGCGGAAAATAATCTGCGATCATCGAATAGGCCGGCGGCGACAGGGCCGCCTCCCCGACGCCCACACCGACCCGCGCGAGAAAGAGCTGCCAGAAGCTGCGCGCAAAACCGCAGGCGGCAGTCATCAGGCTCCACACCAGGACACCCGCAGCGATAATCAGGTTGCGCCGCTTGCGATCGGCCAGCCACGCAATGGGCAGCCCCATCAGCGTGTAGAAAATAGCGAAAGCAAAGCCGTGCAGGATACCGATCTGCGTGTCCGTCAACCCCAGGTCCGCTTGTATCGGCTGTACCAGTAGTGCCAGAATGGTGCGATCAATGAAAGAAAAAATATACGCCAGCGTCAGGACGGCCACCGCGTACCAGCCGAGTGCAGGCGCGGGCCATGCCGCGCCGTCGCGACTGGTTGTATGGGTTGTCACCGCGGTGGCCGCTACGGCCTGGACGGCGTCAGAAATTGTACTTGGCAGAGAACGTCCACTGCCTGCCGCGGTCAAATACCCCCTCGATATACGATGCCCCGGTGTCGTACGCGGAGTTGCCCGCTATCAGGTAATCCTCGTCGGTCAGGTTGCGAGCGGCCAGCACCAGGTCCCATACACCCCCGGCGCTCTGAAAAACCACGGCGACGTTGATCAAATCGTAGGAATCGGCCTTTAACTGCGGCGTGTTGATCGTATCGTTATACACTTTGCTCTTGTAAACCCAGTCGATCCGCGGCGTGAGGGAACCCCAGTCCCCCACTTCGGCGGTGTATGCCACGCCGGCGTTGGCCGACCATTCCGGCGTCTGCGCCAGGGTGAAATCCTCGCGAATCGGGCTCTTCTCCAGCACCTCCTCGGACAGCTTCGTATACTCGGCATCGATATAACCCACTGCCAGTTGCAACAACCAGGACTGGCTGGGTACAAAATTAGACTCGATTTCAAAACCCTTGATTTCCGCTTCGCCCCCGTTGAAAGTTATGGGGGCAAAACCCTCTCGAATAATCAGGTGCAGGTTCTCGTAGTCGGTAAAAAATGCCGCCGCGTTAATGCGCAATCTACTGTCAAGCCAGTTGGATTTGATACCCAGTTCCCAGGTGGTCGCTTCTTCTGGCTCAAAAGAGGACACTTCGGGGAAAATCTGGTTATAGCGCTGGTCGAAGCCACCGCTCTTGAAACCCTCCGAATAGGAGGCGTATACCATGGCGTCATCCGATACGTCATAGGCGATATTCAGCATCGGGGTCCAGTCATCGAAACCCACTTCCACCTCGCCCTCCGGCACCAGTCTGTCACCCGGCATCAACCTGCCGTCCGCCGGGTTAAAATAGGTGGCGCCCTCGGGAATATAGGAATAGGGGTCGAAGCGCTTGGTTTCATCCGTATAACGCAAGCCCCCGGTGATATGCCAGCTCTGCGTGACATCCCATGTAACCTGACCAAACGTCGCAACGTTGTCGTTGTCCGTCTTTCCGCCACTGAGAAAAGCACCGATGAACGAAGGGAACATGACCGGGTTGGGGTTGTCCGCCTGTTCCTCAAAGTAATACAGGCCCAACATCCATTTGACCGAATCTTTCAATGCCATGCCGCTGAACTGCACTTCCTGGCTGAACTGCTTGTGCTCGAACTGGTCTGCGCGGTGAAAAATCACAAAGGGACTCTGGTCTCCAGCCGAAACGATGTCGGCGTCGATATCGCGGTAGGCGGTTATCGACTTGACGCTCAACCAGTCGTTGGCTTCCCAGCTCGCCGTCAGGGCCAGCCCCCAATGGTCGAGATCCGCCTTGGTTTGCAGGGTTTCTCCATTCTTGTAGTTGCCCAGATAGGCCGTGTCATTGGCGCAGGCCGGATCGTCACCCGTGTCGCGGCCTGGCCCGGGGGGCGCCGGCGGCGGCCGCAAAAAACAATCGGGCGCATCGAAGACATTGGCGATGTGGGCAAAGGTCTGCTGGTCGTTGATACCCAGCGACACCATGGGCACGCCATTTTCACGCTCGCGGGTGTAGTCCCCAGTCAGATACAGCTCCAGTGACGTGGTGGGGTTCCACAGCAGCGCCGCCCGGCCGGCCAGCACATCGTCCTCGCCCAGGTCGCTGCCGCCATACACCCGCTCGACGTAGCCGTCGCGGGTGCGGCGGTTCACGCTGACCTTGCTCAGCAGGTTGTCAGCCAGCGGCAGGTTGAGATTGGCGGTAAGATTGAGCAGTTGGTCAGTGCCCACCTCTACCTGGGCATTGCCGCCAAACTGCTCGCCCGGCTTCTCGGTGTACAGCAGCACCGCGCCGCCGATCGTGTTGCGCCCGAACAGCGTGCCCTGCGGACCCTTCAATACCTCGATGCGCTCCAACTCCAGGAAATCCAGGGAGCCACCGATGGACCGCGACAGGTAAACGCCATCGATGTAAAGCCCCACGCCGGGGTCGGTAACTGCCGAAAAATCCGTCTGCCCGATGCCCCGTATAAATATCATCGATGACGACCCTGTCCCGGATGACGGCGCAAAGGCATCAAATGTCAGATTGGGAGTAATGTCCGCCAACTGGTCGGAGGCGCTTATCTGGCGCACCCGCATCTCGTCGGCGGTATACGCCGATACTGCCAGCGGCGCATCCTGCAGGCTCTCCGCCCGCTTGCGCGCGGTGATTACAACCTCCTCCAGCGCAAAGCCCTTGCTGGCCGAACTCTCGAGCGCCCAGACCGGCAGCGCCAGCGGTGCCAGCCACAGGCTGTGGACCAGCATCGAGCGGGCGGGATTGAAACGTTTCCTGATGTCGATCATTTTTGTTATCTCCTGTTCTCGTCGAAAACTCATTAGGTACGGGTAAAGTCAGTCCGGATCTTCCGTAAATGGACTCCACTGAGGGTGTTGTCGTGACAGTACCGAGTAGGTCAGCATATCGCGCTGCGAATCATCCAGATAGCTATCGGAAATACCGTATTCGGACCACCTGGCACATACCTGCGCCTCCACGTCCGACGGCATCACGGCTACCGGTGCAAAGCGTCTGCCACCCCAAAGCGGATTGGGATCGAACTTCCAACTGCGCGTGGCATCGAACAGCACGCGCGTCCAACAGGCCGCGCCGTATTTCTTGGGATTCTGGTACTCCTGCGCCACCGAGGGATCCAGCGGTGAACCGGGCGTGGGGCCGTAAGTGACCAACTGGCCATCGCCCGCGTCCATGCGGAATGTTATCGCCCATTCCAGCGCCTCGCGATTGCGTATGTCGATATCCTCCTCGACCACGGTGACATTCTTGTAGAAGAAGGTAGAGCTGCTGTTACCCCACAGCGCCGCTGCCACCTGTTGGGCATGTCCATGGTAGCGCTTGTTGATCTGTATCACTGCGTTCGTGCCCGTCACCACGGGCGGCAGCCAGAAATCGGTCACACCACCGACCCCCTGGCGCTCCACCACCTGCCACGCGGCCGCGGACCAAAGGTAGGCACAAATCGCCGAATCTTCACTGGGAAAACCTGGCCGCGCACCTTCCTGGGCACCGCGAAAAATAGGCTTGTCGCGATGGGTAATACAGGAAACCTGAAGCACCGGCTTGGGCGAGGGTTTGCCCCCGGTGTAACCAGGGTACTCGGCGAAGGGACCCTCCATCTCGAAAGTCTCGGGATCGGGCGAAATAAAGCCCTCGATAACGATTTCCGCACTGGCCGGCACCATCAGGTCGTGCGTTTCACACTTGACCAGGGCCACGGGCTGCCCCAAAACCGCGCCCATCATGTCGTATTCACAGATGTCCCTGGCAAATGGCGTCGCCGCGCACAGGGGTACGATATCGTGCGCGCCGAAAACTACCGCCACCGGCATTTGCGCACGGCGGTTTCCGTGCTTCGCATAGTGAGCACCCCAGTGCTGACTGGGTACGATCAGCTTGCCGATGCGATTCCTGCCCAGCATCATGCCCCGGTAGATACCTACGTTGAACTGGCCCATATCGGGGTCCCGGGTCACTACCGCGCCGAAGGTATCGATGTAGCGCCCCCCATCCGTCTTGTTCCAGAAGGGCACGGGAAACTTCTCCAGGTCGATCGCATCGCCTCTCAGGATGTTGTCCTTCACCGGCCCCGTCTGTACCGCTACCGGTTGCACCGGCCGGTCGAAACGACTGCGCAGTTCCCGCACCACTTCCCGGTCACTCGCCTGTCTGGACATCCCGAGCATGAGGCGAACATGACGACCATTGCTGGCCGTGCACGTCGCCATCGTGTTGCAAAAACTGCTCCCGTAGTCCTTGATATTCTCAAACAGCAGGCCGGGGCCCTGCTGCGCCAGGTTGACCCGTGTCACGGCACTCAATTCGAGGTTCCAATCAACCTGGGCGGCAATGCGCTTCAACTCGCCGTGGTCCTCCAATAATTGCAACCACTCGCGAAAATCGCTGGTTTCACGGGGCTTCCAGTCGGTGTCTCCAGTGCATTCTGACATAGCTCGACTCATATTTGGCACAACGCGGCTTATTGTCGTTCGTCGGCGAATTTCGCGTCTATCGCATTAGCGAAACGGCCTATCGAGAACGCGTACTACAACTTTGCATTGTATATAGTTGGCCCTGGCTCACGCGACTGCAACCCCGCGATGTGTGCTACTCTAAACGCAAAACATGCTCCGCTGTGCGTGGAAGACGAGTATGCTCAGTCAGACAAATCACGATAAACTGCCGCAGCCAACTGCGCCCCTTCTCTCGACCCGCCGCCTGGATGAACTGGAGGCCTTCCACTGTCGGGAAACAGAACCGCGAGCCTGGTCGTATATACGGCCGCGCAAGTCGGCCTTGTTCAGGATTAGCCGCCTGAAGTTGCACTCGAGCGAGATTTACAACTGCAGTTTTAGTTCGGCAATCCGCGGGATTTCCGAGCCGCTCAAATCCTTTCAGCTCATGTTACCCATCCAGGGCCATATCGTTAACAGAAGCGCCAACCGCAACCTGGCGGTCCATCCTGGGTTTGTGTCCATCCAGTTTCCGGGAAGCTGTGCCGACAACTGCTGGCAGGATAATACCCGGGCCCTTGTGATAAGGGTCGGCACGGCCAGCCTGGAACCTTTTCTGTCCCGACGCCGGCTTGAGTCCCCACCTTCGGGCAGGCTATTGCTGTCCACCACCAGCGGCCTGGGCCAAAGTTTTCAGGAACTGCTCAGGCAGCTCTACAACTGCTGTGAGAGCGTCCCACAGAGCACGGAAAAGGGAGTGCCCAGTGCGCACAACGCGATTGAAAACCTGATGCTGTACTGCCTTGCCCTGACCATTGAAAACCAGCCGGTGGCCGATGCCATTCCCCGGATGCGCGATGACACTAGAAAGATGCCCAGTAGTCTCAGGACTACCCTGGAATACATTCACGCCAATCTCGACAAGCCCATTGTCATGAGCGAGCTGGCCGCGGTCTCCGGCGTAAGCTGCCGGGCACTGCAAAAAAGCTTCGCCAAACACACCGGCAGCGGCCCCCTGGCTTTCATCCGGGCGGCGCGACTCGACAGGGTTCGCGAGCAACTACTCAACGTCTCGCCGGATAACACCACAGTCACCGACACCGCCATGCGCTGGGGCTTTTATCACCTGGGGGACTTCGCCAGGTACTACCTGCAGAAATTTGGCGAGCACCCCTCACAAACCCTGCATCGCTAGCCTGCCGGGCCGCAACCCCTCCCCGTACCGGAACTTTTCAAATAAGCTCGACAGGGTCCCACACTGCCCCATAATGTGCGCATGTCCAAACGCAGACTCACCCGGCAGCAGGCCTGGCGCATCGGGAAAATACAGGCCGAGCGCGCCAAACGTGCCAGCAAACGCGATGCCGCGACCAGTGAGATGCAGTCCGCGGGCGAGTTGGGGCCCGAGCAGGAGGGGCTGGTAACGGCGCACTTTGGAACGCAGGTGGAGGTCGAAGGCGCGGGGGGCGAGCGCCGGCGCTGTTACCTGCGGGCCAACCTGGAGGGGCTGGTGACCGGCGATCGCGTAGTGTGGTGTGCCGGGGACCCGGCCGGCGTGGTGGTGGCGCAACTGCAGCGCCACAGTGAGCTGTCGCGCCCCGACCCCTATGGCAGCCTCAAACCCGTCGCCGCCAATATCGAGCAGATCATGCTGGTCATTGCGCCGCTGCCGGAGCCCCATGCCAACCTGATCGACCGCTACCTGGTGGCAGCGGAAACTATTGCGATAGAGCCGGTCATCGTACTCAACAAAACCGACCTGCTGCAGCGCGACAGCGCGCGACGGCAACAGATCGACACCCTGCTGGCGGTGTATCCGACGCTGGGCTACCGCGTGCTGTACACCAGCAGCCGGCGCGGCGGCCTGGAGGAATTGCGCGCCACCCTGGCGGGGCGTATCAGCGTGTTCGTGGGGCAGTCGGGCGTGGGCAAGTCCTCGCTGATCAACGCCCTGCTGCCCGACGCGGCGCTGCGGGTTGGCGCCCTGTCGCAGACCGGCAACAAGGGCATGCACACCACCACCGCGGCGCAACTGCACCACCTGCCCTCCGGCGGCAGCCTGATCGACTCCCCCGGCATTCGCGAGTTCGGCCTGTGGCATATGCGCAGAGAGCAGGTGGAGTGGGGTTTTCGCGAGTTCCGCACGCTGCTGGGACACTGCAGATTTCGCGACTGCCAGCACCGGCGCGAGCCGGGTTGCGCGATACTGCAGGCGGCCCGCGCGGGCGCCATCAGCCCGGCGCGGCTGGACAGCTACCGCGGCATCATAGCCAGCCTGGAGGAGAGCTGACGGCAGCAGAGGTATGCTCTAGAGAAAGCTGCCCAGCGCCGCGCCCAACCGCGTCGGCGTCCCCTCGATGTATGACTCGCGCCACTTCACGGTGTCGCGCCCAAACAGCACAATCACCGTGGAGCCCAGTTTGAATCGCCCCATCTCCTCACCCTGCGCCAGTTCCACCGACTGCGGCAGCATTGCATAGTCGACGTGCACGGGTTGACGCGGCCGCGGTGCCACCTGGCCCGACCAGACGGTCTCAATGCCGGCCACCACCATGGCCCCGACCAGGATCACGGCCATGGGGCCGGCCGCGGTGTCGAAGTGGCACACCAGCCGCTCATTGCGGGCAAACAGGCGGTCGACCCTGTTCGCGGTAAGCGTGTTTACTGAAAACAGATCGCCGGGAACGTAGCGGGTGGCGCGCAGCCGGCCGGCCACGGGCATATGCACCCGGTGATAATCGCGCGGCGCCAGGTAAATGGTCACGAATTGGCCGTCGCGGAAGGTGGCGGCGCGCACGGCGTCTCCCCCCAGCAGTTCCCAGGTGTCGTAGGTACGCCCCTTGGCCTGGAAAATGCGGTCCTGCACGACCGCGCCCAACTGACTGATGGTGCCATCGGCCGGACACAGGATGTCCGCCTGCTCCAGCGGTCGCGCACCGCTGCGCAGGGCGCGGGTAAAAAAGGCGTTGAAGTGGGCGTAGCTGCGCGGATCGGGCTCTGCCGCCTCCTCCATATTGACTCTGTAGTGGGCGATGAATGTGCGTATTGCCCAGTCCTTCAGCCAGCGCGGCCGCTGCAACCGCGCCAGCCAGCCGGTACAGCGCGACAGCAGGTGCTGCGGCACAATTCGCTGGAAAAATATAAAAATTGTATCCATAGTGAATCAGTATATCGTTTAATAGATGTACCGTCAGGCAGAGAAAAGGTAAGCGGCCGCGACTTGTGAAGATTTGGCTTAGCACTGTGTTGCTCGTCCTGAGCGCCGCCGCCTGGGGCGCGCCGCCGTCTGCCGACGGCCTGCACACCGCGACGCCAGACTCTGAAGCACACAGCGGTGATGCGCCCGACATCGATGATACTGCAGAGCCGCCCATCAACTGGGTGGATACCACCCATTCCTATGCCACCAATCAGGCGCAGTCCCTGGCGGAGTGGATGGACGGTTTTTTTGGCGACCCCAACTACGATATCGAGAGCGCCGAGTCTCTGTTACGCCTGGATTTCAGCAACGAGTGGGACGAGAAGGACAGTTGGGAGTCGCGCATCCGCCTGCGCGGCAAACTGCAACTGCCGCGGATTTCCAGGCGCCTCAACCTGGTGTTCAGCGGCGAGGACGGCGACCAACTGAACGAGGAAGAGCTACAGCAGGAAGATCGCGTGGCCCTGCAGTACAACGTGGCCGAGCGCAACCAGTCCCGCCTGGACCTCAGCCTGGGGCTCAACCTGAAGCGTTTTCGCCCCGGGATTCGCTTTCGCAACCAGGGCCCCGTGACCGAAAAATCCAGTTACCGCTTCACCCAGCGCCTGCAGTGGGAGGACGACGAGGGCTTCTACACCACCGGCGAGGTGGAACTCAACCGCGTGCTGGACGAAGATAAGCTCCTGCGCTGGGGGAATCGCCTGGTCTACGGCGAGGAGACCGAGGGCACGGAATGGCGCTCCGGCCTGTCACTGCGCCAGCGCCTGCGCGACCCGGCCAAGAAAAAGCAGTTTGTGGTCAACTATTTCACGTCCGTCAACGGCGTGACCGACCCGCACTCCTACACCAAAAACTACCGCCTGGGCGTGCAGTTTCGCCGCCAGGTGTACCGCAAATACCTGTACCTGGAACTGGAGCCCTCCTACAACTGGCGCAAGCGCCATGTGGATGACGACCGCGACGGCGTGTGGAATATCGTGATGCGCCTGGAGATCGCGCTGCAGCGGGATCTGCGCCATGTGGATGCGCAGGAAAGCGAGTCGCAAGAGGCGTCCGCCGCCGCAGCAGCAGAAGCACCCTAGATCCGACAAGCTCTTATGCGCGGCTCAGTACCGCCTGCGGATGAAGACAGCTCGGCAGTTGGCAGGGCTTGCAGGCCGCCTATAAATTTTCCTCCGCAAAAGCCGCCAGGCGCGAGCGGACGATGCCGTTGACGTGCATGATGCCGGCGTGGGGATAGGGTTTGCTCTTTTCCACCAGATAGGTCAACCCGGAGGTCAGGGGCGAGATGTACTTGTTGTCGATCTGCGCCAGGTTGCCCAGCACCACGATTTTGGAATCCGCGCCCACACGGCTGATCACCGACTTGAGCTGGAACTGAGTGAGGCCCTGGGCCTCGTCGATAATGATGTAGGCGTTGTTGAAGGAGCGCCCGCGCATGAAATTGAGCGACTTGAACTGGATGTTGGCCCGCTCCTTCACGTAGTCGATACTGCCGTGGCAGGACTCGTCCGCGCTGTGCAGGATTTCCAGGTTGTCGTCGAAGGCCGCCAGCCACGGTGCCATTTTTTCCTCCTCGGTGCCCGGCAGGAAGCCGATTTCCTCGGCGATCGGCGGCGTGGAGCGGGCCACGATCAACTTGCTGTACTTCTTCTGTTCCAGGATGGCGTGCAGGCCGTAGGCCAGCGCCAGCAGCGTCTTGCCGGAGCCGGCCGGGCCGGTCATCACGGTCATGTCCACCCCGCCGTCGTCCAGCAGCGACATGGCCATGGCCTGCTCCAGGTTGCGCGGCGCCAGCCCCCAGAAGCGCCGGTGCATGAGGTTGTCGCGGCTGTCGCAGCGCAGGTACACGAACTGGTCGTCCACGCGCTTGACGAAGGCCATAAAGGCCCCGTCGTCATAGACGAACATGTTGGGGTAGGCCTGGGGCAGCGACTGGCGCGGGATGCGGTGCAGGGTGCAGTCCCCCTCGCGCAGGGTGTCGACCTCGCTGATCGTCGACCAGAAATCCCCCTGGATATGCTCGTAACCTCGAGCCAGCAGGTCGATGTCATCCAGCACCCGGTCGCGGCGGTAGTCCTCCACATGCACCAGGCCGGAGCCCTTGGCCTTGATCCGCATGTTGATGTCCTTGGTCACCAGGCAGACGAAGCGCTCGGGCTGTTCCGCCTGCAGGCGCAGGGCCACATTGATGATGCGGTTGTCGTTGACCTGGTCCTGGGTGACATCGAGGTAGGGCACGTGCGAATCGCCGGACAGCAGCTGGTCCGGGTAGATCGCCAGTGTGCCCGATGGCCCCTCCGCGGTGGACCCGGGCACCTCCACGCCGGCCTGGATCGCCTGGGGCGATGCCGCATCCACCACCTTGTCGATCATTTGAATGGCGATGCGCGCCTCGCGGCTCACCGTCTTGTCGCGCCGGTCCTTGATGTGATCCAGCTCTTCCAGTACCGTCATGGGGATAATGACATGGTGTTGCTTGAAGGCCGTGACGGCCATGGGGTCGTGGAGCAGGACATTGGTGTCCAGCACATAGGTTTTCGTGGTGAGTGCTTGCAGGGTGGTTTTTTCTACGCGCAGGGCAGAGCCTGAATCCATGGGGGAATCCTCATTGGCAGGTCTTGGGAAGACAGCGGGGCGTATCTGCAACGGTGGGGGCGAGGCGTATTCGGCCTGGGACCGGGGGCCCCGTGCGCAGCGCGCGAGCGCTCGTTGTAAGACGCGTGGCAAACGACGATGCCCTGTCTGACCAGCGTCCGGAAGGTTTTCAAATGGCGCTTCCCGGCGGGTTCTGTACTGTCGCGTGGCCTCAATTATCAAACCCGCGTTATCGGACTGTCAATAATAAAACCGGAACGGATTTGGCTGATGTGAGCAGTGTCTCGACACGCTGATGGTGCAGGTGTGGGTGGGGGAAAATTGGGGCAGCGGGCCGGCTGATGACTTGCAAGTGGTCAAGCGGTTAGAGACCGGTAACAGCAAAATCCATCGCCGCGATAATTTCGTCTCTAAACTGCTGCAGTGAGCCGGCGGGTTTTTTCAGTAGCTGCGCAGGAACCGTAGCAACTTGTGGTGTTAGCACCAGTAGCTTTTCTCCCGCGTATTCAATCATTGGGGTGAGCTTGTCCAGCTTTTCATTGTCGAATTTATGAGCGGCGGTTTCCGCCAGTTTGTCGTTCAGAGCCTGTTCAAGTGTAACCGAGAGGTTGATGTTCAGAGCTCGACATTTTTTAAGCAGATCGGTATTCAGGCTTAGATTTGTAGGCTTTTTTGGTGCCTGTTGATCAAATGACGCTTCCATGGCCAGTGTCATCAATACAAGACACTGCAATTTTGCGCACTGTCATGCGCATAATCAAGCATCTGTGTGCTTTTGCCGGTTCGGCGATAACGCACTGACAGGCGGGAGGAATTGGGCTACGATAGCGCGTTTACTGTGTCAGCCTGGATAAGTTGCCCGCTTCATGCTCGATCGCCAAGCCCTGTCCCAACTCAAAGGCCTCAAATCGCAAATGGAGGCGGAAAAAGAGCGCGCCGAGGCGGTGGTCAAGGGCACCCAGGCCCGCTACGGCTTTGCCGTGCTGGACGACGGCCGCGAGATCTTCATTCCCCCCGACGAGATGCTCAAGGCCTTTCCCGACGACCGGGTTCGCGTCTGCATACGCCCCACCAAAGACAACAAGCCCATCGCGGATATTGAAAAACTGCTGGACAGCCCGCTGGGGGATTTTACCGGCCGCTGCGTGCGCAAGGGCAAGGCCCTGTTCGTCGAGCCGGACCTGCCGCAGCTCAAGCGCTGGCTGTTCATCCCGCCGCACGCGCGCAACGGCGTGCAGGAGGGCCAGTACGTGCGCGGGGCCATCCTGCGCCACCCCATCCGCGACGGCAGACCCCAGGCCAAGATCCTGTCGATCATCGGCAGCGATGACACACCCGGGATCGAGAACCTGTACAGCATGGCCAAGTACCGGCTGGGCTTGGAGTGGAGCGGCGCCGGCAAAAAAGAGCTGGCGCAGTGCCTGGCCGAGTGCAAACCGCTGGAGATCGACAAGCGCCGCGACCTCACCGACCTGGAGTTCGTGTCGATCGATACCGCCAAAACCCAGGACATCGATGATGCGCTGTACGCCGAGATCAGCGACGACGGCTGGACCCTGTTCGTCGCCATTGCCGATCCCACAGTGTACATCCAGGGCGACTCCGACTTACACCGCGACGTGGCGGCGCGCGGCACCTCCGTCTACTTTCACGGCGACGTGCTGCCCATGCTGCCCGAGGAACTGTCGCAGGACACCTGCGCCCTGTCCGAGGGCCGCGACCGACCGGCCCTGGTGTGCAAGCTCGCGGTCAGCGACAGCGGCGAACTGGGTGATTTCGAATTTATCGAGGCCACCGTGCGCTCGCGCGCCAAGCTGTCCTACTTCGCGGTGGATCGCTACCTCAACGGCCAGTACGACGAACTGATGAGCCACGCCACACCGCTGGAGGCCCTGTACCAGGTATACCGCGCGCTGCGCGCGAACCGCGAGGAACGCGGACTGCTGATGGAGGAGCGGCGCGAGTACCGCTGGATTCTCAACGACCAAAAGCAGATCGAGACCATCGAACCCTTCGAGAAACTGCTGTCCCAGAAACTGGTGGAGGAATGCATGGTCGCGGCCAACCGCTGCGCCGCGCATTTTCTGCTGCAGCACCGGGCCAGCGGCCCCTTTGTGGTACATCGCGGCTTTCGCGTCGAGCGCCTGGAGGAGACGCGCAAGTTCCTGTCGAAGCACGCGCCGGAACTGGCCGGTGAAGACCCCACCACCATCGCCGGCTACCGCAATATCATGCGCGGCCTGGCGGCACCCGGACGGGCGCTACCGCTACGCGGCATGGTCAACCGCCTGCTGACCCGGGCACAACTGAGCGCGCAGCCCGGCTTACACATGGGCATGGCGCTGCCGGCCTACACCAACTGCACCTCGCCGCTGCGCAAATACCTGGACTTTCTGGTGCACCTGCAGATCAAGTCGGTCCTGCGCGGCGAGGGCGGGCAACAGGTCACCCAGCAGGTGCTGGACGGGCTCTCGCAACGCCTGGCCAGCACCCGCGGCGCCACGCGCGAGGCCGAGCGCTGGCTGGCCGGCAACTACCTGCGCCGGCTCACCAGTGGTGGCGACATGCGCTTTGCGGCCAGGATCATTCACATCAACAGCAGCGGTTTCACCGTGCGCCTGGAAGACAACGGGCTGGAGGGCTTTGTCGATCTGCGCAAAGACCCCGAAAAGTTCAGCTACGACAAGTGGACTGCGAGCCTCACCAGCACCACGCGCCGCTTTCAACTGGAGCAGCCGGTGTCACTGGCCTTTACCGGCGTGGATACGCAGAACCAGCACCAGGCGCTGTTCACACCGGTGGCCGAGTGCGGTCTGAAACCGCCCGCGGACCAGCCCGCACGCGAAAGTTGATGCGCCCGTCCGTTGGTCCGCCACGCGGGATGTGTCGCGGCGCGACGGTCAGAAAGCGGCGTGGCCGGGTGTGCGCGGGTAGGGGATGGCGTCGCGCACGTTGTCCATGCCGGTGACGTAGCTGAGCAGGCGCTCGAAGCCCAGCCCGAAGCCGGCGTGGGGCACGCTGCCGTAGCGGCGCAGATCCCGGTACCACCACAAGTCCTCGCGCAGTTGCGCATCCATGCGCGCATCCAGCACCTCCAGCCGCTCCTCGCGCTGGCTGCCGCCGATGATCTCGCCGATGCCGGGCGCCAGCACATCCATCGCCGCCACTGTGCGGCCGTCGTCGTTCAGCCGCATATAAAAGGCCTTGATGTCGGCGGGATAGTTCATCACCACCACTGGCCGGCCCACGTGCAGTTCGGTCAGGTAGCGCTCGTGCTCGGAGGCCAGATCCAGACCCCACTGCACCGGAAACTCGAAGCGCTTCCGGCAGTTTTGCAGGATACTGATGGCCTCTGTGTAATCCATGCGCACAAAGGGCTGCTCGATGACAGCACGCAGGCGGGTCAGCACCGCATCGTCGATGCGCTGCGCGAAAAACGCCATATCGTCCTCGCGCTCCTCCAGCAGGCGGCGCAGCACGCTCTGCAGGAGATCCTCGGCCAGGTCCGCGTCGTCGTCCAGGTCGGCGAAGGCGATTTCCGGCTCCACCATCCAGAACTCCGCCAGGTGGCGGCTGGTGTTGGAGTTTTCCGCCCGAAACGTGGGTCCGAAGGTGTAGACCTTACTCATGGCCAGGCAGTAGGCCTCCACCTCCAGTTGCCCCGACACCGTGAGGAAGGACTCCCCGGCAAAAAAATCCCGCTCGAAATCCACTGCGCCGCCGGCCGTGCGCGGCAGGTTGGCAAAATCCAGGGTGCTGACGCGAAACAGCTCGCCGGCGCCCTCGCAGTCGCTGCCGGTGATAATCGGGGTGTTGATCCAGTGAAAGCCCGCGTCGTGAAAATAGTTGTGAATGGCGTTGGCCAGCGTGGTGCGCACCCGCGTGATCGCCCCGAAGGTGTTGGTGCGCGGGCGCAGGTGCGCCTGGGTGCGCAGGTACTCGAAGCTGTGGCGCTTCTTGGCGATGGGGTAGCTCTCGGGGTCGTCCACCCAGCCGAGCACCGCCACCGCGCGGGCCTGGATCTCCACGCTCTGGCCCCGGCCCTGGGATGCCACCAGTTCGCCGCTGATCGCGACCGCGCAACCGGTGGACAGCCGCAGGATTTCACTGTGGTAGTTGTCCAGCGTGTCGGGCACCACCGCCTGGATGCCATCGAAGGCCGAGCCGTCGTGGACCACCAGAAAGGAAATCCCGGCCCTGGAGTCGCGCTTGCTGCGCAGCCAGCCTTTTACCGTGACCTGGGTCCCCGCGGCAATTTCGCCGCGCAGCGCGGATACCACCGGAACGGACTGCGACATATTCGACCTACTGGACATATTCCAAACCGTTGGCTTACCGCTGCGCCTCGCCCTTCAGCGCGCTATGCGGGTAATGTTACTGCCTTCGAGGCTCAGGTTGTACAGCAGGCCGGTGTCCGAGAGAATGAAGCCCACCACCGGCGTGCGGGCGGCGTCGGTATCGATGCGTCCGCCGTCCCCGAGGGTGGCCAATGCGACGTCGCCGTCCACACCGATTTTCCAGCCCCGGCTGCCGCGAAAGTCGCGCAGGGCCTGCTCGGTCATGAACAGCATCACCTGGCTCTGCAACCCGTGGCCCGGTTGCAGTCCGAAGGAAGAGCCCGCGGTGGCGTAGTAGGCCACCGTCTCATCGTCGATCAGCAGCGCGCCCTCGCCGAACTGACCGCCCTCGCCAAACGCCATGTTCACAATGTCCGGAAACACCAGCACCCCGGCGGCCCGCTGCAGCAGCCGGTCCACGCCGGCGGCGTAACCGCGCAGCTTGAGCAGCGCCTGCCGGGTATTGGCGTCGATCGTTTCCCTGCTGTCCGCGCGCGCCATCGCGGGCAGTACCAGGGCGGCGGCGAGCGCCGCGGCGAGCAGCGCTCGCCAGCGCTGCGACCCGCCGGAAAACCTGTCCTGTGGCATGCTGATCCCCCGTGCTGGTGTGGCTGTGGTCCGAGACGTTCCCGTCACTCTATACCCGATTCGACGCCTGTGTGCTACTTTGCACTTTGAAAAAGTGGCAATTACCCTGCGATCCGCGAGGGTCGCCGCTGGCATAGCGGACCCCTCCCTTGACCGTGCCATCGGGCACCCAGGTTTCCCCATGAGCCCCGAAGAACTGGGATTTCTGCAACGCGGCAACTACATCAGCTTCGCCACGCGCCGGAAATCCGGCGAGTTTGTCGCCACGCCGGTCTGGTTCGCCAAGCACGGGGGCGGTTACTACGTGTTTTCGGCCGGCGCCGCAGGCAAGGTTAAGCGGCTGCGCAATTTCGCCGAATCGCGCATTGCCGCCTGCACCGCGCGCGGCACCGTTACCGGACCGTGGCTGGACACCCGGGCCTACGTGCTGGATGAGCCGGCCGACTGCGCGCTGGCGCTGCGGGCACTGCGCCGCAAGTACGGCTGGCAAATGGCCATTGGCGACGTGTTTGCCCACTTTTCCGGCCGGATGCAGCGCCGCGCCTATATCCGCATCGAGCCGGCGGCAAACTGACGGCACCCAGGAGCCTGTCGGACTCAGGATGATTCTACTGCGGCGGCGGGAAATCGGTCTATTTTTCCGCGTATTTTCGTTACATAGGCACCACTATGCGCCTCAAATACGCGAAAAACTATCCTCGATTTTCCACTCACCTCGCGACGAACCCCTAAGTCCGACAGGCTCCTAGCGCTGCGCACGGTTTTCGACAGCGGCCAGTTGGCCGCGGCGCAGCGCCTGCAACTGCAGCCGGTACGTGTCGACTTCGGAGCGCAGCGTCGCCGCCTCCATGGCGCGCCTGATGTAAGAGGCTGCCGCAGCCAGGTCGTCCAGCCGGTAGTGTATCAGGCCAGTGCTGTACAGCAGGTCGCTGTCGCCGGGCAGGCGCTGCAGGGCATCGCGGTAGTGCCGCAGAGCGGCGCGCCAGTCGCCCTGCTCACCCGCCATATCGCCCAGCCAGGCGTGATAATAGGGGTTCGCATCGCGATAGTGCTCGACGCGCGCCTCCCAGTAACGGCGGTCCGCCTCGCGGCCCTCCAGGGTGTACAGTACCACCAGGTTGTTCATCGCAGAGCGGTCCCACGGGTCCAGTTGCAGCGCGTAGAGGTACAGACTTTCCGCCACCCGGTGCTGGCCCGCCAGGCGGTAGATGGCCCCCAGATTGAGCCACAGGTAGGGCAGGCGCGAACTGAGTTGCAGGGCGCGCACGGCGTGCGGCCAGGCGGTCGCCAGATCCTCGCCGGCCAGCGCCTGCATGGCGAGATTATTGTGGTAAAGCGCCTGCGCGTCGCGGTCGGAGATCATTCGGGAGCCGGACACAGCGCGGCTGGGCAGGGGATCCAGATCCACCACGTAGCGCCTGCCACTACCCACTTTCACGGCGACATTGACATGCAGGCGCAGCATCACCCGCTCGCCGCTGCGCGACCACTGGGGGCGCATTTCCAGCCACTGATAGGAGGCATCCAGCCCCGCCTCGCGCGCCAGCGCCACGAACAGGCTGGCGTAGGACAGGCAGTTGGCGGTGCCGCGCCGGAACACCTCGCGCGCCGTGCCATCGGCCGTGGAATCGTACTGCAGGTCCAGCAAACCGCCGCCGATCAGCGCGCTGTGCAGCAGCATGAGCCGCTGCCGGGAGCTGCGCACACCGCCGGTGTAGCGCTGGACAAAGGCGCGCATCGACTGATTCGTGGCGAGCAGGTCGGGGGTGGGCGCCAGCGAGGCGACCGCGGCCACCGCCAGGGTGCGATCGGGCAGCTGCAGCGGCGGCAGTTCCCCGACCGAGCGGCCGGCCGGTGCCAGACCCGCGCAGGCCTGCAGCAGAAGGGCGCACAGCGCGCCCGCCATACCGTATCCGGCCCGCCGCCAGAGTTGCGGCGGGCGGTGCGTTGCGCTGCGGACTGCGGCACTGTGTCTCATCGCGTTACCCCGCTGTGCACAGTATAGCGCAGCGGGTGGCGGGCCGCGCCGGGGTTGATTCAGGTCAATGTGCAGCTACACTGCTTGGGTGATTCTGTGCACCTGGCGACGCTGTCCTACTGCCGAACACACACCGCACTACCCGGAGCACTGCCATGACGCAGCACCTGACGCAGCAACAGACCGATGAAGACCGCCGCACCCTGCGCCGTCTGGGAGCCATCATCGGGGGCTTTCTCGCCTTTGCCCTGGTCATGGCACTGGTACTGTACCTGGTGGTGGGGTAAATTCCCGCAGCGGCGCCCACCGCCGGCGGCGAAGTGCCGCGCGGCCGCGGCGTTCAGGCGGCCGTGTGCAACCCGCATTCGCGGCCATCGTTGACCTTGGTGGGATCGAAATAATGCCGGCAGGTGGGTAGCTGGAAGCGCTCCATGTACGCCTCCATCGCCTCTTGCGGCCAGTAGAACAGCGGTGCGACCTTGACGATGCCGCGGTGGTCCACCGACACAATATCCAGGCTCTGGCGATACTCGGTCTCCTCCCGGCGAATGCCGGTGAGCCAGACCTCCGGCTGGAACGCCTGCAGCGCCCGGGCAAAGGGTTCCAGTTTTACCTGGCGGGTAAACTCCCGGTGGCGCTCCTCTTCCTCCAGCGTGGGGATCCCGCCCATGATGGCGTTGCGCCGCTCCGAAGTCATCTGCGGCGAGTACACGTGGATATTGACCTGCAGATCCCGAATCAGGCGCTCGGCGACGACATAGGTATCGCGCAGGTTGTAACCGGTATCCACCCAGACAGTGGGCAGGGCGCGGTCTATCTCGCTGACCAGATGCAGCATCACCGCGGCATTGCGCCCCATGCTGGTCGTGGCTATCGTCCTGCGCTCCAGGCCCAGCGCCCACCGCACGATGTCCGGTGCGCTGGCGTCGCGCAGGGAAGCGTTGACACTGTCGAGATCGAGTTCCAAAACCTGCACGTTCCGCGCGATTGCCCACGTAAGAGAGCAAACTTTATAGAACTAAAAAGCCACTGACAAATAACTAAGTTTTATATGGTTATTCTGGCGCGGCCAGCGCCTAGGCCGCCGCTCGCGCGGCGGTCTTTTCCAGTTCCGCGTGCAGGTCCAGAAACTGACCGGTCAGTTTGTGGCTGGGCGCCATATCGATCAGCGGCCGGTGCTCGCGATGCGATTCCTTCATCTTCACCGAGGTGCTGAGATAGGTGGTAAATACCGGGTAGCCTTCCTCCTGCAGCTCGGCCACCAGCTCACCCGGCAGGCGCGCCTGGGCGTTGAACTGGTTGATCACGATGCCCTCGACATCCAGGTCCGGGTTGTGGTCCTCGCGCAGCTCCGCAACATTGTCCATGAGCGAGTACAGGCTCTGCCGCGCAAAGCTGTCGCAGTCGAAGGGCACCAGCACCGAATCGGCGGCGATCAGCGCCGATTTGGAATAGAAATTGAAATTGGGCGGCGTGTCGATGTAGATGCGATCGTATTCCCCGTCCAGCTTTTCCAGGGCGTCGCGCAGCTTGTAGATCTTGTAGCGCGACTCCAGCTCTTTCTCCATGGTCGAGAGCACCGGGCTGGAGGGCATCAGATACAGGTTCTCGTAGGGCGTCTCCCATACGAAGGAGTCCGGGTTCCGGCTCATGCTGCGCGAACCCACCGTCTGCTTGAACAGACCCGCCACGCCCTGGGCCTCGGCGGGAAAGGCCTCGGCGTCGATTTCACCCACCAGGTAGTGGGTGGTATTGCCCTGTACATCCAGATCTATCACCAGCGTGCGGTAGCCCATGGCCGCGCCGATCGCCGCCAGGTTACAGGTGATACTGGTCTTGCCGACCCCGCCTTTTTGATTGAATACAACGCGTTTCATAGCTGCTCGAACCACCCTGGGAGAGGACCTGAAAGGGAGGTTAAATTGTAATCAATAGCGCGGCGCAATGTAAGCCGCACGGCGAAAAAACGCCGCTGTGGCAAGCCGGCACTGGACGGCACGGGGGGAAGTGGCTACTACTAACTACACAGGGGGCCGTTGCATGACAAATCCATGGCATCCGGCACGTGTGCCACGCCGGGAGAGGTAGCCGGGATGACCACCACCATCGCAGACATTCACGCCTACTGGTTTGGGGAGCTGGATGAGCGGGGCCTGGCCGCGCCGCAGCGCCACGCGCTGTGGTTCAAAGCCAGCGCACAGACCGACCGGGACTGCCGCGAGCGTTTCGGGAAACTGGTCGCAGCCGCCGTGGCGGGAGACTTGCAGGACTGGGAGCAGGCGGACGACGGCCTGGTGGCGCTGATTCTGCTGCTGGACCAGTTCACGCGCAATATCCACCGCGGCACGGCCCGCGCCTTCGCCGGCGACGCGCGGGCGTTGAGCCTGGCGCGAGAGGCCGTCACGTCCGGGCGCTACCGGCGACTGCCCGCCATTCACCAGGCGTTCCTGTACATGCCCCTGGAGCACTGCGAGGACCTGGCCACACAACACGAGTGCGTCGCGCTGTTCGAGGCGCTCGCCGCAGTGACCGGAGATGAACTGATCGCGAACTTTACCCGCTACGCGGTGGCCCATCGCGATATCATCGCCACATTCGGTCGCTTTCCCCACCGCAACGCCATTCTGGGGCGCACCTCCAGCGCAGCGGAGCTGGCGCATTTGCAACAGCACGGCGGCTTCTGATGCGGCCCTGGGCGCGGCCCGCGCAATTGCACCGGCAAAACCAATGGCGCTATGCTTGCGTCTTCCAACGAGAACAGGCGGCCGCGATGACCGAGCGCGATCCCCAGGTGCAGCTGCTGCTCACCGGCAGCGAACTCATGAGTGGCGATACGGTGGATTCCAACTCCGCCCTCATCGCGCGGCGCCTGGCCGAAATCGCCGTCGGGGTGCAGCGCAAGGTGGTGCTGGGCGATGATCTGGAGCTGCTCACCGGCGAGCTGGCGGCCATGACGGCCACGGCGGACGTGGTGATCATCAACGGCGGGCTGGGGCCCACGGTGGATGATCTCACCGCCGACGTGCTGGCCGCCGCCGCCGGCGTGGCGGTGTGCGAACACCCCGAGGCGGTGGCGCACCTGCGCCGGTGGTGCGCGGGCCGCAACCTGCCGCTCAACAGCGCCAACATGAGACAGGCCATGCTGCCGGCGGGCGCCGCGATCATCGAGAACCCCATCGGCAGCGCAGTGGGTTTTGAGCTGAGGGTCGGCCGCTGCCGGGTGATCTGCACCCCCGGCGTGCCGGGCGAACTGCGCGCCATGCTCGACGGCATCGTGGCCAGCCTGGCCGGGCAGCTGCCGCGCCCGCCACAGCGCCGCATCCTGCGCCTGCAGACCTTCGGGCTGGGCGAATCCACTGCCCAGCAGTTGATCGACGACGCCTACCCGGACTGGCCGCGCGAGGTGGCGCTGGGCTTCCGCGCCGGGGCGCCGCAGATGGAGATCAAGCTGACCGTGGATAGCGCCGACCACCACGACACACTGCAGCGCTGCCGGCAGCAACTGGAGCAGTTACTGGGAGATCATATCATCGGCGATGGCGATACCGGGCTGGCCGCGCGGGTACTGGAACTGCTGCGCGAGCGCGGCGCCACCCTGGTCACGGCAGAATCCTGTACGGGGGGACTGATCGCCTCCATGCTGACCCGCGTGGCGGGGGCCTCCGATGCCTTTCACGCCGGTTTCGTCACCTACGCCGACGCCGTCAAACACACCGTACTGGGGGTCAGTAAGGCGACGCTGGCGGCCCACGGGGCGGTGAGCGAGGAGGTGGTGCGGGAAATGGCCGCCGGCGCCCTGCAGCGCAGTGCCGCCGACTACGCCATCGCCGTATCGGGCGTCGCCGGCCCCGGCGGGGGCACGCCACAAAAACCGGTGGGTACGGTGTGGCTGGCCTGGGGCGCACGGGGCGACATCCGCACCCGCTGCCTGTGCTGGCCAGTGGAACGCAGCCTGTTCCAGACCATGATCGCCGCGGCCGGCCTGGACATGATCCGCCGGACCCTGCTGGGCATCGACCTGGAGCCGCGTTATTTCAGCCAGCGCCGGGCGCGCTGATCGGCATACAACAGCAGCGCAGCGGCGGCCTCAACCGTCTTCGATCACCACCTGCGTCCCCTCCACCTCAGCTTGCTCCGGATCGATACGGTGCCATACCAGTGAGTGAAAGCGTATCACCTCCCCCACCTGATCCTTGCCGCTGAGCACCAGGGTCTGGCCGTCCAGCTCTGCGTGGCGCAACTGCTGTGTGCCGACGAAATTGGGGTTCAGGCTCTGGGTGACATAGTGCACCACATCGCCGTCGACAACGCGGTACCTGCCGGCGTAGTGAAAGTAGCTGCTGAAAGCGGCGGCCCGCTTGGCGGCCGGCAGTTGGCGCAGGCTCACGCCGTCGGGCAGCGCGGCGCGCTGCGCCGCGCTGATGGATGCGCTCATCCAGCCCGCGGGGGAGTACAGCAGCAGTCCCTGCGGCTCCTCGCCGAAGGGGTAGGTGAAAGCGTCCCGATCGGAATAGCCGATGGTCCACGACTCCAGTTGCCACACGCCGTGCAGGTCTTCTTTGCTGATCATAACCGGTGTTCTCCCGCGATTGCTCAAACGCTCCATCATTCAAGGCTGTAATTGCCCGATGTCCCAACCGCCATCCGGGCGACGCGTATACTGGAACCGGTCGTGCAGGCGGTGCGCCCCGCCCTGCCAGAACTCCATGCGCTGCGGCAGCAGCCGATAGCCGCCCCAGAAATCGGGCACGGGGATCTCTCCCTTGCCAAACTTGTCGCGCAGCAGCCGCCACTCTTGCTCCAGCACCGCGCGGGCGGACACCGGGCGGCTCTGGCGCGACGCCCAGGCGGCAATCTGGCTCTCGCGCGGGCGTGTCACGAAGTAGCTGGCCGACTCGGCCACGGTCATTTTTTCCACGCTGCCGCCGACGATCACCTGCCGGTCCAGCGGGTTCCAGGGAAACAGCAGGGAGGCCCGCGCATCGCCCGCGATATGCCGCGCCTTGTTACTGCCGTGATTGGTGTAAAACACGAAGCCGCCGTGCGACAGGCCCTTGAGCAGCACGATACGCTGCCAGGGCATACCCGAAGCGTCGACGGTGGCCAGCACCATCGCCGTGGGATCGTGCAGGCCCGCCTCGACCGACTGCTGCAGCCAGCGTTCGAACTGCGCCAGCGGGCTGGGGTCGAGCATGTCGCGGGACAGTCCGCCGGCAGTGTATTCCCGTCGGAACTCATCGTATCGCACGCTATAATCCTGTTAGGCTGTAATGGCGTAAGCATAGTAGTGTACTAGGGCAGACAGGGGCAAAGCCAAACCGCATGCAGAAGCAACCGAAAATTCGCGACGGCAGTGCCAGTGACCTGGACACCCTGGTGGCCACGCTCAGCGACAGTTTTGCCGCGGATCCGGTGCTGAATTGGGTCATGCCCCGGCCGCAGTTGTATCCCGACTTCTTCCGGGTGCTGGTGCGCGATGTCTACCTGCCCCGGGGCATCGTCCACATGGAGCAGCGCGGTCGCGGCGCCGCCCTGTGGCTGCCGCCCGGAGAACCGGTGGCGATCCCTGCGCAACCGGGCCTGATTGCCATGCTGGGCCGGCTGGTACTGCACCGGGGCCCGGTGCCGCTGTGGCGCATCCATCGCCAGGGGGCGCTGTTTGCCCGGCACCACCCCCGGGAGCAGCATTTCTACCTGCAGTTTATCGGCTGTCGCCAGCGGGACCAGGGCCGGGGTATCGGCGCGGCCCTGCTCGAGCGGGGCACGCGCGCCTGTGACGACCAGCAGATGCCCGCCTACCTGGAAAGCTCCAACCGGCTGAACGTGCCGCTGTACCAGCGCCACGGTTTCGAAGTGATCCACCAGCAGCGCATCAGCGCCCGCGGCCCCACCGTCTGGTTTATGTGGCGGGACCCGCGGTAGGGGCATCCGCGGGACGCGGCGGAAACTGCGCGAAAATGGCCCGGGCCGCCTCGGTGCGCCGCACTTCGGACTGCGCCGGGTCCGGCTCGGAATGGAGCCGTGACTGAATGGTGGCGCGCCACACCGAGCGGTTGCGCACCGGGTCGATCAGATCGACGATGAAGGTACCCTGCTGGTACCGGTAAACGCTGATATCCGACACCGGCGGACCACAGCGCCAGCAGTTGTAATAGCTCATGCTGTTGTAGCTGCGCACATCGGTTTTGTCCTGCACCACCAGGTGCCAGCTCAGCAGCAGGTCGGCCTCTCCGGCATCGGGCACCATCTGATAGCCGCGCGCTTGCAGTTCCTGCGCCAGGGCCTGGTTGATGCGCGACACCTGCATATCACTGATGCTGACCGCCTCCGCTGTAGTGCGGTCAAGCGGCGCGATGGCGATTGTCCTGACGCGGGAAAAGTCGTACTGGCTGTCGTAGTCGGTGTCTGCCACCAGCGGCCTGGAGGAACTGCTGCAGGCCGCCGCCAGCGCCAGCACAATCAGGGTGAACAGGGGCGGGGCAAAGCGTATGATCATGGTCGTTTCCTTATCGGTGAGAGATGTATTCAATCCCGCGTACTGGGAAATACGGGTGCCCGCTGCCCCATGGCAGGGATCTGGGGAAAGGGAAAGAACTCGCGCCAATCGGCGTCGAACTCGTCGCCGATGGCGCGGCCATTGACCTGTGTATACTGCGCATCCATGGCTGCGTCCAATTCCTCCCGCGTTGCCGCCGACACCAGCACGGCGGCCTCCATCATGCCCTCGGTGCGCAGACGCCGCGCGATCGGCACATCGTCGCCGCGCGCCAGCGCCGCGAAGATGTCCGACCAGCGCTGCGCCAGTTCCTCCAGCAGAGACTCCATCGCTTCCCCCTTCTGCGTTGGGCGCCAAGTATGCGCGGCATCGCAATACAGTTAAAGTGCCAGGAGCCTGTCGGACTTAGGAGTTCGTCACGAGGTGAGCGGGAAATCGAGGATAGTTTTTCGCGTATTTGAGGCGCATAGTGGTGCCTATGTAACGAAAATACGCGGAAAAATAGACCGATTTCCCGCCGCCGCAGTAGAATCATCCTGAGTCCGACAG